>JAPLEH010000013.1 GCA_026391455.1 Bacteroidota bacterium | reverse complement strand
GTTGTACAAAATAGGACGGTACCATATAATCCGGTAATACCGATTGCAGATGACTCCGCAATGTGGCCGGTTCAATGTTTACCGGTGATACATAGTAGCCCGTTAAATATTTTAATCCCCCTTCTTCTCTCGCAATCACCACACTCTCCTGTATATCTGCATAGCTGTTCAGTTGGTACTCAATCTCACCCAGTTCAATCCGGAATCCTCGGATCTTCACCTGCTCATCGATTCGGCCCAGGTATTCAATGTCGCCCGTGATTTTATCATAATATCCCCAGTCGCCGGTACGGTATATGACAGCATAATCATCACCATTTTGTTCAATATCCTGAAGAAATGGATTGGGAACAAAAACCTTTGCCGTTTTTACCGGATCATTGTAATATCCCTTTCCTACACAAATACCTGCCACACATATCTCTCCTTTAATTCCTTGGGGACAGAGGTTGCTGTATTTATCCAGAATATAAATATGTGTGTTCTGAATGGGTTTGCCGATAGGAATAGCAAGTTCACTGGTAACAGGATTGCTTACGATATAATGCGTGATATCATCAGAAGCTTCTGTAGGTCCATATGCATTTAAAAGAGGTATAGCAGGAAAATAACTGTACCATTTTTTTGCAAGTGATACCGTGAGTGCTTCTCCCGTGGGGATCATCCAGCGAAGCCGTGTGAGATAGCCGCGATGATCATTGTCGAGCCCGTCAAGAAAAGTAGTAATCAGGGATGGCACTGATTCAAAGATGGTAACAGCTTTCTGATCGAGCTGCTGTACCAGTTGTCTCGGTTCAAGCAATACCTCCTTATCAATGATCAGTGTGGTGGCACCGGTAAGTAATGCAGCAAGAAATTGCCAGATTGAAATATCAAAGCACGGGGATGCAGTTTGCGCCACCACATCACCGGGCACTATACGAAGATCATTGATCTTGGCATACAAATGATTGAGCATTCCCAAATGATGTACCATAGCCCCCTTGGGTTTGCCCGTAGTACCGGATGTATAGATCATGTAAGCCAGCATCGAAGCGGAGGGATCTGCTTCACCACGAAGTTGTACCGGCTTTATTGGTGGCAAACCTTTCAATTCATCCACACAAGTGATATGTTTTAATGCGGGAAGATTTATCTGTAATAGTTTCAACCGCTCTTCCTGATCCTTGCTGGTAAGCACAACAGTGGCACCACTGTCGGCAAGAATGGCCTGTATCCGTTCTGCAGGATAATCCACATCAATGGGAATATACACTGCCCCGCATTGAAAGATACTCACCATGCTGATCAGCAATTCCGGCGATCGGGGAAGCAACACTGCAACATGTGTTCCTTCGGATAATGTTATCCGTGACAGGTATCCGGTAAATGATGCGATCTGTTCATGCAGTACTTTATAAGATAATTCCCGTTCATTATGCCGAACCGCTATATTATCCGGTGTATGTGCTGCCTGTGTTGTAAACAAACTGCAGAAAGTTTCCTGCCGGTTGAAAGGATGGAGATTTGCTGCAAAGCCCTCAATGAATTTACGTTTTTCCTCTGTGCTGATAATTGTAATTGAGGATAGTTGTACATTTTTGTTCACGATCACCTGACGGAGTACTTCCCTGAAAAACCCGGTGAAACTGTGTATTGTATTCTCCCGGAATAAGTGAGGGCTGTATTCAAAACTCAGGTCAAGTGCATCAGCCGATTCCCAAACATTAAGGGTGAGATCGAATTTAGAAACACGAAAATCTGATTCATACGGCGCAAAAACCAATTGATCATTTTTCAAAAGCTGCTCACTGACTGTTTGATAAGATAACATTACATCAAACAACGGATTGCGGCTGGTATCCCGCGTAATTTGTAATTCCTCAATTAACTGTTCATAAGGGTATTCCTGATTTTCTAGTGCAGTGAGCATTTTTTGTTTTACGTCCTGCAACATTTCTGTAAAACGCATGGTACCGGTATGCTGGTGCCTTACCGGCAATGTGTTTACAAACATACCGGCTGTACCTTCCAGATCTGCATGAACCCTACCTGCCGCAGGCACCCCGATTACCAGGTCTTCCTGTCCGGTAATGCGCGCAAGGAAAAGTGTATATGTTGCGTATATTATATGGAAAAATGAAACATTATTTTCCGATGCTATTTGGCGGAGCGCTTGAATCATTTCTTTATCCACTGAAAAAGTCACCAATCCTCCTTCTTCACTGCGAATCGCAGGGCGCGGAAAATCCAATGGCAGATCGAGTAAGGCCGGCGGCTCTTCAAACTCTTTCAGCCAGAATGTACGTTGCGCTGCTATCCTGGATTGTTCCTTACCACTTTGCTGCCATACAGCGTAGTCTTTGTACTGAACTTTCACTGCAGGCAATTCCTCTCCCATATAAAAGGCCATGAAATCCTTCAACAGGATATCTTTTGTTACACCATCCGCAGCGATATGATGTGTATCTGTAATAAGAAGATGTACATCCGCAGATAATTGCACCAATCCCACCCGCAACAACGGTGCATGTCCCAGATCAAACGGGCGGATGAATGATTGTATAACTGTTTCCGGGTCATCGCCTGCCGCTGCATGTTCAACTTTAAAATGTAAAGTTGTTGTTTCATGAATCACCTGTTCCACATCTTCACCGTTGAAATGAAAAGATGTACGGAATGCTTCATGCCGGTTCAGGAGCAGCTTAAATGCGTGCTCAAGTTTTCCCCGGTTGAGCGGCCCCATCACCTGTAAGGCCTGAAACTCATTGTAAGCAATACTCTCCGGATCAAATGACTGGAGATAGTACATTCTGCGCTGAGCAAACGATGTCTTATAGGAAGATGCAGGAGCTGCCTTCGGTATGGACGCAAAAGTTGTTTCGGGTTCTTGCTGAACGAGCAGTCCGGTCAGTTCTTTTATTGTTGGGCAACGGTATATATCTCTTACAGAAAGCGCGGTACCCATTTGCTGGTTAATACGTGCTATAAGGGTCATGGCCTTCAATGAATCACCTCCCCGTTCAAAGAAATCATCATTCTCCGCGATTTCATCATTTTCAAAAAAGCGGCGGAAGCAGTGTAAGAGTTGTTCTTGTACTGTAAGGGATGTACGCGATTCCTCCGGCAAAGCCTGGTCGTTTTTATCCGTCACCGTAAATTGTTGAGCGTGCATCTTATCGAGTGCGAAAACGGCTTCTTCAAGATTACCTTTATAAACGGTAATCACCGGTATTTGCTGTTGCAGGCAATAGAGGAATGCTTTTGCACCTTCCTGAGGATATATCCCATTATGTATCCCTTTGTTTAATGATGAAATATCCGCATTGGCTTCCTGTCGGGAACGCGTCTTAATCGTCATACCAACATCGAGCCAGTCGCACCAATTGATGGTAAAGGCGTGAATATTTTTTTCCTTCCTGTAATAAGCGGCGCAGCTTTCCAGAAACTCATTAGCAGCGTTGTAGGAAACCTGTCCGAATTTTGATTTATAAAAATGATTACCAGCGGAGGAAAACAACGCAAGAAAACCAAGTGTTTCAAAATTAATGTGTTCGGCAAAAAGTAATAATCCCTGAATTTTTGAAGCAGTAAAATTAAGCAAGTCAGCATCCGTTCTGTTTTGAATGATCCCACCGTGATCCACTTCTCCTGCTGCCCAGATAAGTCCGTTGATATGCCGGAATTGTTTATTAACTGCAGTAAACAGATCGTTTACTGATGATGGCAAACTGATATCCGCCTGGTAAGTATACAATCGGTTTATTATTGCTTCGTATGTTGCATCGCTCTCGATCTTCTCTCTGATCCGTTTATCTTTTTCATGTTGCAACAGCCATTCTTTCCACTTGTTTTTTTCCGGCACTGGCGAGCGATGAACCAGTATTACGGTGGCATCAAATTCAATCAGCAATTTTCTGGCAATGGTAAAACCCATACCCCCGGCTCCTCCCGTGATCATATACACACCGTTTAATTGCGGATGTAATGAAGCCTGTAATTGCCCGGGAACTGAAATCCGTTGCAGTGAAGGTATCCAGCGTTGTTCGTAACGGTACGCTACTACCGGCATGTTCGCAGTATAATATTGTTCATTGGCAATGGCAGTTGCATACCACTCTTTGCTCTTACGTGAAGGGAACGGATAAGGCACATCCACTACCCTGCAGTTAATATTCGGTTGTTCGAGCGGAATGATCTTGGCCGGTGCGATGATGGTGGACCTCCATGGATTAATTGTATCCTCCTGCATTACTGATGTTGTGCCGTTGCCGATAAGGAATAACTTCAATGGATTCGTTATTCGTTGTGCTGCCAGAGTGCGTGCCAACGCGCAAACTTCCACAAAACCCCTGTACTTTTCCTTTTCAAAATTGCTGTATGATAGTGCAGGTACTGCCTCTGTAAGGGGACTAAAACAATAGATGGCATCGATCGTGAATGCAGCTTTCGATATCAGGTCCCATACATTTTCGTATCCTGCACAGGCCTTTACGCCCCTGCCAACACCCTTAATAAAAAAGGGTTCACCTGTTTGGACATGTATGATTGTTTTGTATGATTTCCGGAGAAATTTTGCCACGCTTACACTGAATTCTTCGATTCCATCTGTAATGATTACTGCAGCATTATCGCTTTTTTCTGTTGTGTCATTACAGGGAACAACCATGCTCCGCTGCCAGCTTCCTGCATGCAATCCTTCTTCAATGGAAAGTGTGGTTTCGCTGTGCAACAATTGGTTTTCTTCCTTCAGCATCTTCACTACATCCGCTTTTACAGGAAATACCTGCTGTTCAAACCGGTAAGCAGGTAATGATACCTTGTACCGCTTTTCATTGCTGTAGAGTGCAGGCCAGTTGACCGAAAGACCCGCTTTCCATATTTTACCCAGCACCAGCTGAAACTGCCTGTGATCGTCCGTTTCATCCTTTGCCTGTTTTACCAGGCTGACAACAGTATGCCCTTCCCCAAAACGTGCATGCAGTTCCATCAGCGTACACAATACTTTACCGGGACCTGTTTCAATACATACGAGATCGGGATGCTGCAACAGCAGGTCTATACCCGCTGAGAACCGCACCGTTTCACGCAGATGCCTTACCCAGTATTCGGGTGTCGACAGATCTTCGGCAGTAGCAATATTTCCGGTAAGATTGGATATAAATGGAATCTGAATTTTTCCCCAGCGCATATTTTCAAACGCTGATGCAAATTCTTCCAGCATCTCATCCATCATGTATGAATGAAATGCGTGTGAAGTTCTAACAATACGGCAGGTGAACCCTTTCTTTTCTGCAGATTCTCTGCATCTTGCTATTGCCTCATCCGTTCCGCCAACCGCACAAAGCTCCGAACTGTTCACGGCTGCAAGCGAAACATCCGGATGCATTTTCAATAATTGCAGCACTTCCTGTTCACCCGTAGAAATGCTGAGCATACTCCCTTTTTTCATTTGCTGCATCAGCTCACCACGTTTTATCACCAGGCGCAATGCGTCCTCCAATGAAAGTAAACCACTGATACAGGCAGCCGTATATTCACCGATGCTATGACCTATCATATAGGCGGGTACAATACCTTTCGACTGCAGCAGTTTTGCCAATGCATATTCCAGGATGAAAAGGGTTGGTTGTGTAATTGCGGTGTCGTCAATGGACAATGCTCCAGCCGGCAAAGCCTCCGGATGATATATACAGGTATAAAAATCTTTTCCGAAATTTTCATTACTATAACGGCAGCAGTTTTGCACTTCAGCAGCAAATACCGGCTCGGTTTGCAAAAGGCCCTCACACATTTTTACATACTGGGAACCCTGCCCGGGGAACATGAAGACCACCTGTGGTTTCTTTTCTGTTCGCGAAACAGATGCGGCCTTGCCACTGATCGCATTCAGTTGTGCAATCGCATCCAGCTTGTCAGAACATACTACTGCTTCCCGGCAGGAAAAAGCAGTACGCCCTGTTTGTAATGTAAATGCAATATCTGCCAGTTCATATGTTGCAGCGGTAAGGTATTCCTGTAAGGCAAGTGCATTCCTATATACAGCCGAAGGTGTTTTTCCGGAGAGCAGAAGTAACTGTTGTTTCTTCCCCGGTAATGCAGGTTCTCTCCCGGGTGCTTCTTCGAGGATGACATGTGCATTCGTGCCACCAATTCCGAAAGAACTTACACCGGCCCTTAGCGGATGTCCGCTGCTTTCCCATTTTTTCAATGTATGGTTTACATAGAAGGGGCTTGTTGAAAAATCGATATTTGGATTAGCTTCCCGGTAGTGCAGGCTGGGTGGTATCTCACGATGCTTTAACGCCAGGATTGTTTTGATCAGTCCGGCCACACCGGCGGCTGCATCCAGGTGACCGATATTGGTCTTCACCGAACCAATGGCACAATATTGTTTTTGTGTGGTTACAAATGCGCGGGTAAGTCCGGCTATTTCCACCGGGTCACCCAGTTTGGTGCCGGTGCCATGTGCTTCGATATAGGTGATAGTTTCCGGCTGTACCCTGGCCCATTTTTGTGCTGCCAGTATAACTGCCGCCTGTCCTTCGATGGATGGAGCTGTATATCCCACTTTCCTATTGCCATCATTGTTCACTGCACTGCCCCTGATGATCGCATGTATGTTATCGCCATCCCGCAACGCATGCTTGAGGCTTTTTAATACCACCACACCTGCTCCTTCTCCACTGATGGTGCCAGTAGCATCTTTATCAAATGCCCGGCAATGTCCGTCGATGGAATTGATCATCCCTTCCCGATACATATACCCCCTGTCTGAAAAATTATTGATGCTTACTCCACCTGCCAGCGCAATAGTGCAGTCTCCAACAAGTAAGGCTTTGCATGCATGATGAATGGCCACCAGTGAAGTAGAACAGGCCGTATCCATATATACGGCCGGACCCGATAGATTAAACACATAAGATATCCGTGTTGCCAGGTGATTGATATTACTCAGTTGTACGGCCGTAAAATCATCTACGAGTCCTTCTTTATTGAACATTCCCGCATACACTTCCCAATTAAGATTGGAAACGCCCCCTGCGAAGATTCCCATTTTTTGTGCCGGATCGCCGGGAATACAACCGGCATCTTCAAGGGCCTTCCAGCTTTCTTCGTGAAATATCCGGAGTTGCGGATCCATGAGCCTCGCTTCAGCCGGTGTATACCCGAAAAATGCCGGATCAAAATATTGCTTATCCGCTACAACCGCATTTGCCGCTATATAATCCGGATCATTGATCAGTGCTTTATCCACGCCCGCTTCCCTTAACTCTTCAGGTGTAAAAAAAGTGACAGATTCCCTTCCATTGCGCAGGTTTTCCCAGAATGCAGCAACAGTTGCTGCACCCGGAAAACGCCCTGACATCCCAATCACGGCAATCTCGAGTCCTGTAAAGTCACTCATATTGAAAACTAAAAATTTTGCATTAACCGGATATTCTCATCAGCTTCGTTGACTGACTCTTCCAGTTGTTGTGCGGTTAAGGAAATATCTTTTTTCCCATCTGTGATGTAATCCTGCATTTCCTGAATGGTGGAAAGCATGAACATTTCTGTTACAGAGATTGAGCATCCGAATTCCACATTCACCCGGCTGTTCAACTGTAAGATGTTCATAGAGTTTCCGCCGAGTTCAAAGAAATTCATCGTGATGCCGATAGTGGTTGCGGGTCTGTTCAGAACGGCAGCCCATATATCAACCAGTTTTTTCTCGATGTGTGAAGCAGGCGCCATAAAAGGCAAATCCGCTTCCATAACAGGTGCAGGTATTTTTTTCCGGTCTATCTTTCCACTGGTACTGAGTGGAAATTGTTCAAGCCGTGTATAAAAAACCGGTATCATATAGGCCGGCAATTTTTTTCGCATAAATGCTTTCAGTTCACGGCTGCTAAAAGTTGTATCGCCTGTATAATATGCGGCCAACTGTGGATTACCATTATTATCCGTTACTGATACCACTGTTTCCTGTATGCCCGGGTATTGACAGAGTAACTGTTCTATTTCTCTTAATTCAATACGATAGCCACGCAATTTTACCTGCTCATCTATGCGGCCGAGATACTCTACATTTCCATCTTGTTTCCATCGGACAAGGTCCCCCGTTCGGTAGATTCTTTTGCCTGGTAATGTAGGAAGTTCACAGAATTTTTCGGCCGTGAGTGCTTCATTGTTGATATACCCCTTTGCAAGACCAGTTCCACCGATACATAGCTCACCAGCCACACCCAACGGCACAAGCCGTTGGTTAGTATCTGTAATATAAAGCTGCTTGTTTCCAATGGGCCGCCCGATTGAATAGTAACCGATGGGATTATCATAACGCAGTTCCTGAAAAGTGGTCCAGACAGCATCTTCTGTAGGGCCATAAAGGTTATACAGTTTAAAGGGCAATTCCTTATCAGGAAAATAGGTGAATACATCTCCGGCCACTGTACACACCTTTACCCTTCCTTCGCTCATAAATCGCTCGTCCTGTAACAAGCGTGTTGCGATATGTGGTGTCTGAAATGTATAGGCAATCTTCTTTTGTATCAGCCAATTCAGCATGGTATCCGGATCCCTGCGGGCCTTTTCCGGCGCTATGTATAAGGTAGCCCCGAACGATAGCGCCGGCCATATCTCAAATGCAGACGCATCAAAACTCATACTGGCCACCTGGCTCATACGGCTACCTTTCTTAAGGTTGAATATATGCCGGTAATTATGGACTGTATTCAACAGACCGTTGGCCCGTACTTCCACACCTTTGGGAGTTCCGGTAGTACCGGAAGTGTAAATCATGTAGATCAGTTCATTGGCAGATACACCCGATGAAAACGTAACCTTCGCACCGGGATGTAAGGGATCAATCACCAATACATTTCCTGTTTGCTTCATTTCCCCGAGATAAGTGTGTTCTAACAGAAGTTGTTGTTCTATAACAAGTAATGACGCACCACAGTCACGAAAAATAAACTGGTTTCTTTCTAAAGGCATTTCTGCAGTCAGTGACACATACGCATTGCCTGTTTTCAAAATGGCGAGCATAACCGCTACCATATTGGCAGACGGCTCAAACATAAATGCAATTTTTCCATTCGTTCCTGGTTGTGCATGTTGAGCAATCGAACCTGCGAGCTGATCTGCCAGCGCATTTAATTCTCCGTATGTCATACTTTGCTTTTCATCGCAAACCGCCACCTGACCGGGATCCTCATGGGCAACTGATTCAAAGAGCTGAATCACGGACTGTTGTTCGGGGTAGATAAATGCCGTATCATTGAATCTGTATAAGAGCAAATCCTGCTCTTGCTTCCCGATCATTGTTATCCCGCCCAGTTGTATGGTAGGATCTGAACAAACCTGAGTTACTATCTCCTTAAAATAACCGGCGAAACGCTCGATCGTTTCGTTTGTATACAGATCGGTACAGTATTCAAAACGCATATCCAGCTCTTCCCCACGCTCAGTACCTATCAGTGTAAGATCGAATTTTGCCAGCTCTTCCGCAGGCATATATCCTTCCATGATTAATCCGGGTAATTCGAGTCTTGCTGTGTCATTGTTTTCGAGTAAAAACATATGATCAAAAAGCGGGTTCCTTCCCGGCACATACGGCAGTTGCAGGTCCGTAACAAGGTGATCGTATGGATAATCCTGATTGTCCAGTGCGTGCAATAATCTGTCCTGTACCGTCTCCATAAAAAGGCCAAACTGTATTTCATCATAGGGTTGCAAACGCATCGGGATCGTGTTCACAAACATTCCGATCATTTCTTCCAGTTCATCCTGATGGCGCCCTGCAGCAGGGATGCCGATCACCGTATCGCGGAGCGAACTCAGCCTGGAGATCATTACTGCATATGCACTAAGCAATATGGTAAAAAGTGTGGCCCTGTTTTTTAAGGCAATGGCCTTCAACTGCGCCGTATTGTACGCATCAAGCGTAAAAAAATAGTTGCACCCTCTTTCACTTTTCTTATCAGGCCGTGCATAGTCAGAAGGCAGGTCAGTTACCGATGGCATTTCCGCAAATTCCTTCAACCAGAATTTTCGTTGTGCGGCGATCTTTTCCTGCATAGCGGGGCTTTGCTGCCACTCCGAAAAATCGCGGTAACGCAGTGTAAGTGGCGACAGTTTTTTACCCTGGTATAATTTCATAAATTCGCGGAGCAGTATCATATTTGAATATCCATCCGCAATGCTGTGATGAAGTTCAACGCGTAACAAGTGCTGATCGCCGGGTAATGAAAATAATCCTACCCGCATCAGTGGCGGCTGCTCCATCCGAAAAGGCTGAGTATATTGTCTTATCCGGCCTTCCAGTTCTTCTGTAGTACACGCAATCATATCCATTTTAAAGGGCACCTCTTCCACTATCCGTTGCATGACAGTGTGGTTCACCTCAACAAATGATGTGCGGAGGCTTTCATGCCGTGTTATCAGTTGCCTGAAAACATCCTGCAGTTTATTCGTATCCACAACACCATCTATTTTCACGCTGTAATTGATGTTGTATAATACGGATGCGGAACTGACAGATTGTAAATAATAAATGCGGCGCTGTGCATAGGATAATGGATAATATTCTTTCTCTGCTGCACGCGTTACCGGCACAGGTTTACTTTTTTCCCGCTGTTCGTAATAATTGAGTATCTCCTGTTTTCGCTCTTTTATTGACCCAAGTATTTCTTCGGTCAATAGCTCTCGCGGTGCCTTTATTTTTACAGTATTCTCCTCCACGTACACAGCAATCTGCTGTTTCCGGAGTTGTTCCAAAAATTCATTGATGCCGCTCATATACTTAATTCAATAATATTCTGATTATCGCTGAATTCCGGCACTGCACCGGTGGTCGTTGCTATACATTCTGCCATATTTGCAACGGATGGGTTTTTGAAAAGATGTGACAGCGTTATCCTTGTATCAAATGTTTTATTGATCTTGTTTACCAGAATTGTTGCTTTCAATGAATGTCCACCGAGTTCAAAAAAACTTTTCTTTATACTTATGCCTTCTTCCTGAAGGCCCAGCGTGGTTGCCCAGAGTGGCCGGTTCAATGTTTACCGGTGATACATAGTAGCCCGTTAAATATTTTAATCCCCCTTCTTCTCTCGCAATCACCACACTCTCCTGTATATCTGCATAGCTGTTCAGTTGGTACTCAATCTCACCCAGCTCAATCCGGAATCCTCGGATCTTCACCTGCTCATCGATTCGGCCCAGGTATTCAATCTCGCCCGTAGCCATCCTACGTACCAGATCGCCTGTCTTATAGATCCGTTCCCCCTCTTTCCGCGGATGCCCGATGAACCGTTCTGCAGTAAGCCCTTCGTTCTGGTAATAACCTCTTGCCAGGCTGTCTCCACCGATATACAATTCACCTGCTACGCCATCGGGGACTTCATTCATATAACGATCCAGCATATACAACCGGTTATTCCACACCGGTCTTCCTACCGGTACCGCATAACCGAAATCTTCACGGCGGTGCCGGTAGATCATACAGCCCACTGTGGCTTCCGTAGGGCCATACTCATTATAGATAATGGTCGCTGTACCCAGCTTCTCCACGATCGCATTGGCCAATTCCTGTTCCAGTTGTTCCCCTCCGATTATCAGTTTGCGCGGTATGGACTGCAATCCCTGCAGTTCACTCTCCCGGATGATCTTCAGGTGTGAAGGCGTTAGTTTTATTACCGTCGCGATATTATCACTGAATACCCGTTCCACTGGCAGTTCGCCTTCCACTTCGCGGTAGATCACCATCCGGTTTCCACTGATCAGTGGTACAAACAGTGATGTCACAGTCAGGTCAAATGCAAGTGATGTGTGTAAGGCAAACACGGAAGGCTCTCCCTGCAGGTAATACTGTAAGGCCCACCACAGGTAATTCATCAGCGACCGGTGTTCAACCATCACTCCTTTGGGTTTGCCGGTCGAACCCGACGTGTAAATGATATACGCCAGGCCATCTGGTGTTGCAGCATTAAGTGATGGCTGGTTCTGATATGTTGCTGACGATGCTATCAACGAAGTTGCATCTGCTGACCGGCAACTTTCATTCATGCCCATTGCTATATCCTTTGTTTCCGTTATCAGCAATGTCATCGCTGCATCTTCCACGATAGCGCTCACACGGGCCGGCGGATAAGCAATATCCATCGGTATATAGGCAGCTCCTGTTTTCAATATACCCAGCAGAATAGCTACTGTGGCTGTACTCCGCTCCAGTAATACACCCACTGCTTTGCCAGCTCCTATTCCATATACATGCACCAGCAGGTGGGCAATCGCATCTGACTGTGCCTGCAGCTCACCGTAACTGACCTGCGTTTCTCCTTCCAGCAGTGCAATAGCTTCCGGTTGGGCCAGCGCACAGCGTTCAAATAGTTCCACCACTGTTGATGTATCTGGGAAAGAAGTATGGGTGTTGTTGTATGCTTCCTGAAGGGTCAGCTCTGCTTCATTCAGTAAAGAAATATCCCGGATGCGGTTTTCGCTTTTATCAGCAATCACTTCGATGATCCGTTCAAGACAACTCAATACCGAGCCGATTAACCCTTCGCTGTATCGCTCACTGTTGTAATCCATGCGGA
>JAPLEH010000005.1 GCA_026391455.1 Bacteroidota bacterium | reverse complement strand
TGTTACAGCACATGTAGCCGCCATGCACCCCTCCAACAATTTCGGATGGATGCTGTACCTGCAAAGCGAGACAGCTTATAATATCCGCCAGTTTTGTTCCAGCCGCCATCCCATAGCCGCGAAGCGCCCGAAACTGGTGGTGGTATATCAATAGTCTTTCCCTTAATGGTTATATGAGATAAGTCCGTTTACAATTAAACGGACTTATCTTTTTATTTTTGGTACTTTACCGGTCTTAATCCATGGATAAAGTCTCAGTCATCATTATCAATTACAATACGTTTCGCCTTACGGCAGACTGTATCCGTTCGGTGATCGCGCATACCCGGGGTATAGCGTATGAGATCATCCTGGTAGATAATGCATCGGTGGAATGTGACCCCGAGCTATTCATGAAAGAATTCCCAGGTATCATATTGGTGAAAAGCAAGATCAACGGAGGTTTTGCCGCCGGCAATAACCTGGGCATTGAGCAGGCAAGCGGTAATTATATACTGCTCCTCAATAGTGATACCATCCTGCAGGAAGATGCAATCAGCACAACAACGGCTTTCCTTTCTGCACAATCGGATGTAGCCATTACCGGCTGCAAAATGGTATATCCGGACGGAAGACTGCAATACACGGCCCGCCGCTTCCGTAGTATTCAATGGGAATTACTGGATCTGTTCCGCTTTATTCTCTACTTCTTGCATTATCCCAAAAGAGCCCGTTTGATGCTGGGCAAATATTTCAGGCATGATATGAATATGGAAGCTGATTGGCTCAACGGGGCATTCTTCCTGTTCAGAAAAGATATTCTTACTCAAATGCCGGCCAATAAACTGGACGATCGTTTCTTTATGTATGGGGAAGATCATCTCTGGTGTCACCAGGTGAAAATGATGGGCCACAGGGTGGTGTTCTTTGCCGGTGCCACCATTACGCATATCAACAGCGGCAGTACCGATATCAGTAAGCAATTGCGCCTGCGCACCGCCATGATGAAGCACGAACTGGAAATCATGAAGATCCGCAAAGGGAAGGGGTTGTACTACGTTATTTTTAAACTTATCTATACAGCAAAGGAAGGTACCCGCAATTTTATCAAACGGATCATTTACCGGCTTACATCCAAAGTAGTTGGGTGAAATGAATCAGCATACGGAAGCGGCTTTTTCCACTATAGCTCCCCAGTAATACGTATCATAATAAGCAGACGGTGTGCGTGTGCTATCCTGCCAGTGTGATAGTATGGCTGTCGCAAATGCATTCCAGTCATTATCGGGTATTACTACGAGTTTATCTCCGCATACGTCACGGTTCATACCCGCTGCACCGCTTTGGGTGGAGACCACCATTGTACCATAGGCAATGGCTTCCACCATTTTGGTTTTAATACCACCACCCGTTTGTACCGGATTCAGCATTATGTCGGCTGCTTTGAAATAAGGTTCTATTTCATTTACAAATCCTGCATACAGAATGCCCTGCGACTGATAATCTTTCAGTTCATTCATGGCAGCCGGCAATCCGCGACCACAGATGATGATCTTATAAGCCATACCTGCTTTTTGCAGGAGCGGATTGATATGCTGCAGGATCGTCTGCAGGGCATCCTGATTAGGCATATAATCCAAAGCGCCATTGAATAGCAAGATCTTTTCGTGAGGGGCTATGCCGTGCTGTTTGCCAATGCGTTGGCGGCACTCATTTTTATCCGTTGGATTAGCTGTAACAGGCACACCAAAAGGAATATCTATGCATTTGGCCGGATCGATTCTCCATTCTGTGGTGGCAAAGGTCCTGTCTTCGGGTGTGATAAAGAAAAGTGCATCGGCCTTTTTAAAAGACCATCGTTCATACATTTTCAGTATCGGCCACCACCATTTTCCCAATGAGCGAAAGCGCTGGTATTCGATGTTATGGGTTTGAATGATGGTCTTTACCCCTGTTCTTTTTCGTACCCGAAAGGCCAGCCAGGCATAATAGGGATGTTCCCAGATAATGGTTTGAATATTTTTTTCTTTTACTAATGCTGCGATCTTAACGGTAAGGCTGGTATCATAATACCGCGAAGCTTTGTTTGATAAAAGCGGATGGAGTGAATAATGCCGTACCAGACCTGCGTCATTCTTTTGCACCGAAATCACATGCAGGGAAACCTTTTCTCCCAGGTATTCGAGAAATTGCGCAATCAACTTCTGTCCGCCTGTTTGCCAGGGGAGATAAGCGTAAGGCGCAATGACCAGCACGTTTTTCATTTGTAATGAAACTAATAACGAAATATTACCTGTTCACAATGATTCCGGTGCAGGCATGGTGGATATAGCTGATTGGTTGAATCAGCTATCCATGTTCATCAATTATCTTTTTTTATAGCTGGTAAGGATTGTTTAAACTCTCCTTTTTTCCACGCCATGAATAACCCGCCCAGCAGACTGATCAATACCAGTATGGATGCAATGAACATGATATTCGTACCCGATTTCACCGATTCCGGTTCAAACACAAAACGGATCGTATGTTTTCCTGCTGGCAGTGATAAACCTCTCAGGATATAATTGGTATTGTAGTAAGTCGTTTTCTTATCATCCACATAAGCGTTCCAGCCTTTGGGATAATAGATCTCACTGAATACGGCAAACTGGGGGCCTTTGCAATCCGCTTCATATTCGATAGCATCATTGTCAAATTTCGTCATCCGGATGGTAGACAGAGAATCAGGCTGCGGTTGCACCAATCCGGCAGCCACATCTTTTTCTACCCAGGCAGTATCGCGCAGGTTGGTGGTGCCGATTTTTTTGAACAGGTCGATTTTATCGCTCAGCAGCACTGTTTTTACAAACCAGCAGTTACCATAAGCTTCCTCCCTTCTGATCACTGTATCGCGACCGGTGAACGGGCTTTGCGTAATGATATAGCGGGTATTGAGCATATTGAGGATTTGTGGGTTGGTTTGCCCGGCGAAATATTTCTCCAATACATCCTGGTATATGCGCAGTTTGGCGGGATGGTATCCGCCAATGGATTTATGATAATAGGATGTTCTTGACTCACTGAACGGATCTGCATTGGCTGTACCCAGCATATTCAACACACGGTAATTCGGATCTTTATCCTGCAGGATCTGCTGATCGGCAGGAGTGGGGCTGAAATTGTTGGCCTGATACGAATCGGCGGCCACAAACAATTTGTCTTCATCCCGCTGATAGCTGGCATACGGTTCACGATCATTGGTGAAATAGCTATGACTGATCACATATACATCGAGTGTGCTGATCACCAATAACAGGATTGCGGCAACGTATCCTTTGATCTGATTTTTATAATAGAAAAAGAGTACACCTAAGCCCAGAAGGGCCAGTCCCAATGCACGTAATAGTTGTCCGCCAAATACAGATTGCCGGTCTTCTTTCAGGCCTGCTATCACGGCGCTTCCTATTTCTGTATTCCCGGATTGCTGATTGATACTTTCGCGGATACTGGCATCATAGAGGGCATTATAGTCCAGCATCAGGTACATCAGTCCGAGAAAAGCAAACAATCCACCGGTGATGATACCTATTTTCTTCAAATCATTTTTCTGCAGCTTAGGTCCGAATAACAATTGCTGCAGGCCAATGGCAGCACTGATGCCTACGCATAATTGCGGGATGACCTGCGCAAAGGCAGGGGAGCGGAATTTGTTGTACAGCGGAAGGTATTCGAATAATAGTGTGTTGAACCCGGCAAAATATTTACCCCATGCCATGAAGGTACCTAATATAGTTGCAGCAAGCAATCCCCAACGCAAAGGGCTTTTGTTCATTACAAACCCGATCAATCCGAGCAGACAAATGATCACTCCGAAGTAAGCAGGCCCAGAAGTAGAGAGCATTCCCCAATAAGAAGGCATTCCCTGCGCTACCTGTTCGGCATTATCTTCCGGTACTTGTTTTCCAATGAGTTTTTTTGCCACACGCGACCCTTCGTTGAGCCGGTTGCCACTGTATCCGCCAAAGGCATTGGGCATGATGAAAGTGAGTGCTTCTGCTTTACCTAAACTGTAAGCAAAGGCATAGCCCGTATCTAATCCGGATGTATTGGCTTTGGTAACGGCCGTATCAGAAATATTCATATCCTTACCGCCACGCATGGTGAATTTGCTGTATTCGGACGTGGTCTTCAGGGTAAGAGCATTACCAGCGAGGCCGATTACTGCTGCAACAACCGAAATCGCACCAGCAATACCGATATGTTTCCAGTCTTTTTCTTTGATCCATTTAATGAGATAGAACAGGGTGATGAGAGCGGCAATCAAAAAGAAATAATAAGTAACCTGCAGGTGATTGGCCGCTACCTGTTGAAACGCTGCATAGGTGGTAATAGCAAAACCGAGCCAGTATTTCTTTTCATATATCGCGATCAATCCAGCCAGCAAGAGGGGCATAAAGGCAGTGGCCAGCATTTGCGTATCGTGGCCGGCTGCCAGAATTACAACATTATACGTAGAAAAAGCATAGGCCAGACTGCTCATCATCCCGATGATGGGATTGATACGCAATACCAGGCTCAGGATATAAAAGCAAATACAAGCCAGAAAAAAGAAGTTGATGGGCTTGGGCAATCCGAGCGAAAATAGCTTGACCGTATCCGGCAAAACAGATTTCCCTTCCATCGCTACCTGGTAATTGGGCATACCGCTGAACAGATTGGGGTTCCACAGGGGGAAATGTCCGTTCTTTTCCTTGTACTCAAACGAATTCTGGGCCATGCCTTTCCATCCCACATTATCATGCTGGTTCAACACCATTCCATCCAGTATGGGCTTACAAAAAAGTACAGAAACAGCCAGAAATATAAGGATCGCGAGCAGGTGCGGGAGGGTTTTTTTCAGGAGCGGGTTATTCATATACCACGTAGTATTATTAAGGTGACAAAATAATGCTATTTTGGGCTAAATTTCGGGATGCGCTGGCTTTTATTTTTGTCAAGACTGGCCTTTATATGCGGCTTTTTTTTCCTGCTGTCCGTGACTTTACTCATCTTCAACTGGGTAAATAATGAAGCACTGGAATCCACCATCATCATTATCGGGTATGTAATGGGGCTGATATTACTGCCCTTTACCTGTTTGTGCTACCTGGGTGTAAGGCTGGTAAGCAGAAAATTGAAGGAATACGTGCCGCTTTGGCTCATTGTCGCCAATCTGTTCTGGCTTTTATTTTTCATCTTTTTTATATTCTACCTGAATGATCCATACTATCATCAAAAATAAACCGACCCGCTTGTTTATTATTCTGGCAGGTGTTTTCATTGCCAATGCCTTGATCGCAGAGATTATCGGGGTGAAAATATTTTCGCTCGAAAAAACGCTGGGTTTCGAACCACTGCATATCCGTCTGCTGGGCAATGATCTGTCGGTGAATCTTACTGCCGGGGTATTGCTCTGGCCCGTGGTATTCATTATGACCGATATTATCAATGAATATTATGGTATGAAGGGCGTGAAATTTCTTTCTTATCTCACGGCCGGGCTTATCGGTTTTGCATTCATCATTTTTTATGGCGCCATGAAATTATCGCCTGCCGATTTTTTTATAACCAGTAAGCAGGGCAGCGGCGTGCCGGATATGAGTAAAGCCTACAACAGTGTACTCGGTCAGGGGGGCTTCATCATTATCGGTTCCCTTACCGCCTTTATACTCGGGCAACTAGTGGATGTATTTGTATTTCATAAAATAAAAAAAGTCACGGGTGAAAAACGGATCTGGCTCCGTGCCACCGGGTCCACGCTCATCTCACAGTTCATCGACAGTTTTGTGGTACTTTTTATTGCTTTCTATATTGGTACCCGGGTAAATGCATCTGGTAATGATTATGTGTGGCCTTTCGGACTCTTTATTGCCGTAGGAGTAGTGAATTATATTTATAAATTCATCGTAGCCATACTGCTCACTCCCGTTATTTATTGGGTACACTCCATTATCGAAAATTACCTCGGCCACGATACAGCAGCGGAAATGAAAAAGGCAGCGATGAAATAGTTAGCTAATTTGCTGATAGGATAATGTGATAATGAAACAGCCAGTACCAAGCAACAAGCTTCAAGCCATTGTTGTCCGGTAAAACTATTTATTAGTTTGAAAATCAATTCAGACCCCTCCCCAACCCCTCCCCAAAGGAGAGGGGCTAGAACCCGCTCTGGGGCAATGTTTCAGGGCTTTGCAAAAACTTTCCCCGGACAATAA
>JAPLEH010000007.1 GCA_026391455.1 Bacteroidota bacterium | reverse complement strand
AAAGTGGAAAGTTGAAAATTGAAAATGGAAATTATTCCCGATGCATTCAACATTTCATTGTGCATATCGCGTACGCTGAAACGGTGCTTTCATAAAGGGTTTAAACCCGTGATGGATCGTCAATTCGGGTTAACTTCGGGCAGGCGGTAGTGTTGTCCGTCGAGTACGAATAGTTCATCGATCTCGATGGTCCAGAATTTATACAAAGGTGATTTTTTGAGAATTTTTTCCACGCCTTTTTTATTTTCGGCGTTCAGGGTGATCCAGGATCGCTGTGTTTCCATGCTCACGGCATAATGATCGATGGTGCCTTTATTAATGAGAAAGTTAATATAGGTACGGTGTGGTGGCACGAGTTCCATAAATTCATCGCTCATTTCAAACCGTAATGTAACCTGATATTTTTGCATAAGGTGTGTATGAGACCATAAAAGTAGGGAACTTGTGGTTATCCGTACATTTTTGTTTATACACAGCTATTTTTTTCGTGGCTGCCGGCTGATTTTGAACAGATTCAGCAGGTGTTTAATTTTTTCTTCGCCCTTCAATGCAAGGTTACCAGGGTTTACCAGGCAATGGGTGCCGGTAAGCGTGCCGGGTTTGACCAGTTCCAGTTCAATAAAGCTATTAACCATGCCCTTTATTTCAGCGGATGTATGGCCCAGTGATTTTTTTTGATTACTGACGGGATCTATTTCCATTATTTCATGTGTACTTTCATCGGAGTAATAGAAGCTGCCCGTTTTTTCATTCTGATATATTTGGGTGGCGTTTACCTGCTCAATCAGTCCGGTTTGGGTAAAATTGGAAGCGTTGAGAATATGGAGCCTCGCAGAATCATCAACAAATACCAGCCGGTTATAGTTGGTATTGTAAAGTATATTGTTGGTTGCTTGTGTATATATTAAGGCTGTATCTCCTGAGTTTAGATTCATCAGGAAGAAACTTGAATAATAGTTATCCCGGGGGGATATATAAATATCACCAAGTGAGAAGGCATAGAAGGAAATCCCTGATTTTCCTTTTGCTTTTAACTTGTCGCCAATGGAATATAATGTCGAATCGCTGAACTGAAAGTAGAAGTCAAAAGTTTCACTGTTGAAGCTTTCGAGATAGAGTTTTTTCTTGTCCGGCGAGAGCAATATTTTGTTAATTGGTGAAAGTTGTCGTTGGTCTGTAATAGCAGTAATTTGTGCCGGTGATTTACAATCGCCCCAAAAAACATTACCTGATCGCTCCAGTAATGCTATTCCGGAATTGGTATTGGTAAATACATAATCGGAAATATTCCGTTTGGCAAATACCTGTTTCTTACTTTCGAAATCATAAATAAATAACCATGAATTGCCGGGATTATAGGTTGCCAGGTATTTCCCATCGGGAGATAATGCGTACAGCTTATTATTGGTTATCCCCGTCGGACTTATCATGTTGTATTTGATCTCACCACGGACACTGCTAAATGAAGCCATCTGGTCCAGTGGGTTAGCCCTTATATAATCGGTTAAGCGATGATAATATGCCACCCCCGTACTATCGGGTGGGGTGATCAGGTAAGGAAGTCCTGCATTGGTGGTAACGATCATATAACTGCCGCCGAGCGCGAATAGTTTCGGCGTACCCATATAAATTTCAGGGTTAATAGTTAGTTTATAGGAGGGTAGTGGTTCCATTCCCTCTTTGGCCGCTGCAATGTTGCGTACTTGCTTTGCAGTAATATCATACAAAACAGGTGTGGTATCGGGACGAAAATAAAGAAGGTAACGGTTGTCATCAGAAAAAACAGGATTCACCGTATTGGGTACACTTGAAATAAATTCCGGCTTTTCATTTTGTATATTCCATAACATGGCAGTACGGTCACTGTTCAGTATCAGGCATTTGCTTTTGTCGTTGGAATAAACGATCCTGCTGCTGAATGGATCGGTAAAACTGGTTTTCATTTTAGCACTATCTGTCCAGGCCAGTAGAGAAAACGGCAGTTGGTTTAATTTTTCTGCTGCATCAGCATTACCCGCATCGGCAGACCATATATAATTGTTCGCAGCTATTTTATGATTTGCTTTTTCATATGCACTGTCTCCAGTAATATAATTTTTATAGGCGGTGAGCACACTCACTTCCCGGCGGCTGTTGCGTGTTTGCAGAAGATAATACACCAGGAAAATGGAAAGCAGAAAAAAGATTACTACGGCGCCAAAAACGAACCGTTGCATGCGGCGTTTTCGCTTTACCGCATCTTCCAGCTTGGCCACATTTTTACTGAGTTCTGCGGCTACTTCATTGGCCTTTCGCTCTGCGGCCTTTGCTTTTTCTTCCGCGTCTTTGGCTTTGCGTTCTTCTTCGCGGGCATGTATCTCTGCTTCTGTGGCTTTTTTGCGCAGTTCTACTTCTTTGGCCGTTTGGAGCCGTTGCTTTCGCAATTCCTCCGCCTGCGTTTTGGCCTGTTCCTCCGCCTGTTTCTTTTCTTTCTCCACAGCTTCCTTCCGTTCGCGGTTTTCCATTTCCTGGAGAATGGGAGAGATCAGGGTATCATGTGCTATTTCATAAAAAGTGGATTCTTCAAAATCAATACCACGAATCAAACGCAGGCTCAGTAATTCATCCAACAAGGGCTTTATCCTGTCTTCCTTTATATCGCGATTTCGAAAATGCTGGAAAATGGCATCTTCACTGAGCCGGTCTTTCTTACCCTGTACGATCATTTTTTTCTCAAGTAAAACACGGATAGATTGATATTCAACCGGATCGATATTCTCTTTCTCTGAAATTTTGGCTAATTGTTTTACATAGAAATTCTTTACCAGGTCCTCCAGTCCGGTTTTGCCACCGAGTTCTTTTTCTGTTACCACCAGCATCTCCTCCTGCGTAATCTTACTTTTTACCCGTTCCTGTATTTCCAGGCAAATGATCTGCAGTTGCGTGGTGTCGATCGTATTGTTTTTCCTTCGTACAATGTCGAGTATCGTTTTTATCAAACCCGGTTCATATTGAAAGGGCTGACTATTGAAAAATATATCTTCAGACGATTCCATCGCTGCAGGCAATATGATCACCTGCTCACCCTGCTCGGCCATCATGGGGGAGAGTTCGTAGCGGTTGGTACGGGTGTCAGGTATGGCATCGGCCAGTTCTTCCATAATGCCGATACGGTCTGTACGGATACTGAAGATCAGTTTTACCTCCGGTTGTGAATACCAGTTTTCAGGCACAGACCTGTTGGCATTGTTAGTCTCTCTTCGTATATGATCCGGCAAGCGCAGGGCAGTGAGTTCACCCAGTTTGAGTATGGTTTCTTTTCTGGTTTCAGCCGGGAAATAATTGAACTCTTCAAACTGATCGAAGATGAGCACCGGTACAAAACCCTGAAAATTGATCTTCTTTACCATTTTCCAGGTATCTGTTTCTTCATCGGTCAACAACGCGTTGTTGTCTGAGGTTGATTGGGTATCTCTCAAATTTTTTTTATAAGCTTCATGTATGGCATCGGTTACGGCCTTCATCGGAGATGTCTTCCTGTTTTTAAACCGGATGAGTACCGGAAGAAAATTTCCGGTGCGCAGCCGGGGCATCAGGCCTGCCGCGATGAGTGATGATTTTCCTAATCCCGACTCGGCATGCAAAACAAATACATTATTCACTGATACCGATTCGAAGAGGGCTTCTGTTTCCTGAGAGCGTCCGAAGAAGAGATCCTTTTCAGACTCCTCATAGGGTTTGGGGCCGGGGTAGCGATCGGTTTCTATTTTTCGTTGTGTACTCATCGTACTACAGAATTAATGATGCGAACTGCTTCGTGGCATACCTGTGCCAGATCGGTACCTGTTTTCGAAGAGAGCGGTACATTATTGCGCGGAAGAATGATCCGTGCTTTTTTTACCGGCAATATTTTTTCGAAGGGGCAAAAGTTGGTATAGACCAGTATCACTTTTTTATTTTCCTCATTCAGCGATGCGGTTACCCGTTCTTTGTAACCGGGTTCTTTTAAGAAGGCATTACTCAGAAATGCGATATATACTTCGGCTTCTTGTACTTTCTCTTCCGTTTCCTTGATAGTATCTCCACCTTTCAGCAGCCCCTTATGCCAAAGTTCAATGCGGGTGGATAATCCGCTTACATCCAATGCAGTTTTAAATTCTTCCACCTGGGTAGTATCCGCATCCAGATAATCGAGTACTACTTTCAGCTTGCGGTCAAAGTCGCCAAATTTTGCCTGGTACCGATTGGCCAGTTCATCGGTGAATTCTTCGGTGGTTTGATCCACCAGGTTCAGTCCTAATTTTTCAGAGTAGAATTCGCGTGTCAGAAACCCTACAGATTGTTCTTTGCCGATGAGCGGAGAAAAGGAAAAATTATTCGGTTTGGAAATTTTTAACGCATCCATCACCAGCCGGAAATGCCAGTCATTGAAATTGAATCCGAGAAAGAGAAAGGATTTCTTTTTATCGGAGAAACGGTTGGTGATCTTATCCTGGATCTTTGGCGATCCGGAGATCAGGTTCTTCAGCAGGTTGAGCCGTTGCTGTTCGGTTACTGCTATAGAAGCGCTATTTTCAAAGGAGCCAAACAGATTATACACCAATTGCATTTCATTGGTGATGTCGATATCTCTGCTAACGGTATAATCATAATAATCGTCCACAAATTCATAACCGATACTGGTGAGTTGTGCAGATAAGAAATTATCCGGCACGAGGTTCACCACCGAGTTGAAAGGCAGCCTTGCTATTTTTTTGAAAAAGGGTGGATCTTTGGTTGTGAGTTGTTCTTTAAAAGCGTTGATCTCGGATTCAAATTTGGTTTCCTGTCCCGGGTAGTTGGTATTGATATACCGGTTGGCCAAGTAAAAAAAATCATTTTCTTCGTTATTGTACTTTGTGTTTGCCGCATCCAGCTTTTTTTTAAGGAATGCTGCAAACAGATCAGTAACCGAATGATGCAAGTCTTTATCCTGTTCATCCGGAATACATTTTATTTCCGGTCCCAGCAGCAGGCAGCATTGGCCAGAGCGCAGCTCTGTTAAAAAGGCATTCCAGTTATCATCGGTTAGTGGCATGTATTCTTTATTTTACTTTTAAAGCATTGGCCACTTCTTCCACCCCGTATGCGATCTGCAACAGCACATTGTCTTTATGTTTAGCATTGGATACATATTCTTTATTCTTGGGAAGGGGAACGATGTTTTCCAACATGGCAATGCGGTCCCACATGCAAGGCTTGAGTAATACCGGAATTACTCTTTTTCCCAATTCGAAAGCATTAAAGGCCAGTTTGGCGCAATCGTTACCCGGCGTACCCAAAAAATTGGGTGTTAGTAAAAGTAATACGATCTGTGCTTCTTTCAGTTTGGTATCAATGACCTGTTTTGCATCAACACCACCGGATACTTCCGGTGAAGTATGCATATCGAATACGGTAAATTTTTTCGCAAAAGCTTCAAAAGGATAAAGTTGTTTATTTAAGTCGCCGGCAATTTCATGATCCTGCCGGTCATAAATAAGCATCACCTTTACATCTTTCCCGGTATCGGGGTTGGCCAATGGTAAATCTTTCATAGCAGGCAGGTATGCCGAATCGTCCTGTAACCCTTTCTGTATGGATGCGAGTGTGGCATTGCCTGGAAATTCACCGGGTGAGAGTACCGTATTCACAATATCGGAAATGCGGCCTTCTTTTTCTGCCAGACTGAGTAAGGAATAGACCATATTTTCGCCGGTGCCCTGTAACTGTACCTGCTGCCATTTAAAACCCGCATTGGCCATTAATACCTGAATGTTGGCCTGTGTGGGATACAATTCGGACACTTCTTTCCAGAGTGTATTAAAGATGTCATCTTTTAGTCGTTTGATCATATATTAAACCCTTTTGCTTTTAAATCAGAAATGACTTTGTTAATATCGATGCCTTCATTGCGCAATACTCGGTTATTACTTCCCGGCTCTGCAAAAAATCCCCCGCTATGATGAAGGGCCACTACCTCCCAATTGGAATTGAAAACCGGCGAACCGGATGATCCCGGCATGGTGTCGGTGAGGTACTGCACCCGGTTATTGCTCACATTTGTCACTACATTATGGTAGATACCAATCTGCTTGAATTCTCCACCGGGGTGCTGAATGATATTTACAAAATCATCTTTTGCCACGACCTGATTAGTGAGTTTCAGAAATCCAAAATCTTTGGCAGGGTTCCCTTCGATCTTTACAATGCTCCAGTCATCATCCGGACTGGTAGCAAATACGGTATTGCTCACTTTTAGTTTGATGTCTGATGCGGGCAGTCCTTTTATGGTTTGCTGATAATTGAATTGAACGGAACTGTTAAACGCTGTGTTCTCATCGGGGAATACATGGTTAT
This sequence comes from Bacteroidota bacterium, assembly GCA_026391455.1. Taxonomy (GTDB): domain Bacteria; phylum Bacteroidota; class Bacteroidia; order Chitinophagales; family Chitinophagaceae; genus JJ008. Next base: position 50,314 of record JAPLEH010000007.1, on the reverse strand, counting down.
TGGTAAGAAATAACCCGTCTTCACTGATCAGAAATCCAGTACCCATGCCATCGGGGGTTAATACCCTGGCTACAGCTTTACCTTTGATGGTGCCTTTTTCAAAAAAGCTGAACGGAAGTAATGTGCTTTGTTCTCCGGTAATCTTTTCGAAGGCAGGCAAACCCGATGATCCTTTCCAGTCTGGCTGATCGCCAGCATAAACAGACTTGGTAACAACGGCTTTATCCGATTTATAATCCAGCAATACAGGATTTTCCGGGTAATCGGTCAAAGCAGCATCTACGATCTTAATCACCTGGCCCATCTGTTCCATTCTTTTTACCGCAAGTGTCCATACAACATTTGCAGAGCCATCCAGATCGAATTTGGCAGGGGAGAAGCCAGCACGGATAATGAGTTCGGTAATTTCCTTTGTCCGGTAGTAAAGTCCGGAAAGGGTGTCGCTAAGTTGAGTGTATTTCCACATATGTATATATTTATTGGTGAATGATTGAAGGGTTATCTGACAATAATCTGTCTACCAGCACTTCCAGTATTCTCCTTTCAATACAGAGATCTACCAGTTGCACCGACATTTTTGCGGGTGAAGCAGGCTGTATAGCTGCAAGCGGCAGACCGGTTTCTACAGCCAGTGCCAGCACTGCATCGCTGTTAGCATACAAGGCCGGAATTTTCTCCAGCAGTGTATTGATGGTTTCGCCGCGGTGATAAAAGCTGTTTTGTACGCGTTCTGTTATTAATGCAAGTTGTGAACGACCGTCAGGTTCTGCCCGTTGCAGATCAAGCGGGCTGATATAATCCGCTTCGAAGAGGGGATCATTGGCATCCGCTGCAATGAGGTAGCGGCCATACCGTTCTTTATCATTTTTATAAGCTGTAAAAAAATCTTCCAATCTTTTTCGGGAGTTGGCAAAGCGGGTATCGGCTGTACAAAATACATAATCGTATAAGATAGCATCGCCGGCATTATATTCCATAATGGTACAGGGATGAAATTCAACGGGCTGATCACGATTCCGTACTTTTATTTGAGCAGGGTCATCTACGACAAGGTAACCTCTTTTGATCGAGTTAAAAGAAGGGAAACGGGATGACCATTCCTGCGTCATTTTACGGAACACGGCTTGGGAGATATTCAGATTATCGCCTTGTTTCAACTGGTGATGTTCCACCACATGGGGTTGTATCAATACGGGTATTCCGGTGGAAGCATTGTTGGAAAAACTGATGGTCATGATCACGGCTCCGTTTTCTGCCGGTGGCAAAATGAAATCACCGATACCACCCATTACAATGCTGGATTTGCCCTGTGGCGTATACGTTTTCCAGGCTTCACTGATAAATTCCACATTATTGACGGCGGCGTTTCGATAGCGGGCTGCGTTTTCACTCCAGAAAAGCCCGGGTACCCTTGCCACCCATTCGGTAAGGGTAACGTAGTAGAAGGAAAGGGGTTTATTCCAGAACTGTTCGGGGGTTTTAAAAAAGCGCTTCCAAAAACTTTCGTCTGAATAGAAATCAGGGTATGCCTCTGTGGATGTGATATCCTCAGCCACAGCCGTATCACTGTTGACGGCGTAATTTTCGAGCGTCTCGATCACTTTTCCCGCGCTAACGGCATCAACCAGCGACATACAGGTAGTTTAATGGGGTTTAATAAATCCTAGATACACCAACGGCACCCGGATAAACCCGGACTTAGCTTGTGGTATTTAGCGTAAGATAAACTTAAGCGGGGTTACCCCCAATACCAAAAAAAGGGTATTTTTTGAATTAGCTATCGGGGGTAATCACCGAAGCCGGGTGGGTGAATTCACGGTTGGGATAGGGAGGAATGGGGAAAACGATTATTTTTGTCGCCCCGGGAACGTTAGCTCAGTTGGTTTAGAGCACTGCTTTGACAGAGCAGGGGTCACTGGTTCGAGTCCAGTACGTTCCACTAGTTTATTCCTCTGTTTTTTATTTCATCTAAAGCTGTCCTTGCTGCCATTTCAGCAAAATTCTCAGTTTCAGGCTCTGTTAAATGTTGGCCATACTTTTTTCTGATAATTTTGGAATTATCATTATTCAGGTTTATTTCATAAGAGTAGTCAGATAATTTAAAAATTAAACAAAAAATAAGATTTATTCTTTTCTCTTCTGTTCCTATGAAATGTTGGAAGCGATATGTGATTTCAATTTGTTCATGTATCAGTAATCCGGGTAGTTGATGATTGATTCTTGAAATTAAATTTTCGATATTACTTTCTGAAAAGTTATTTCCGTTCATTGAAAATTCAATTGTTGTTTTTTTAAACAACGGATTTAATAGGGATAACTTTGCATTTACTCTTTTAATCAACGGGAAAAGGGATTGATTAAACAGCTCAGTTATAAGTTTTTCTGATTTTTTAATTTTGGCTTTCTTTCCGGCCTCTGCATTTCTTTTAATTATTTCTACCTCTTTTTCAAAATCTCCGGGTTCAGAAATACGTTCACCTCTTATTGCTTTGAGGTATAAATTTTGCCATTTTAAAGTAATCCCAGAAATGTATTCAATAAAGTCGTCAATATTACCCAAGTCAGCTTTGTTTAAAGCAGTAAGGTACTCCTCTTTTTTACTGCTTTCGATCACAATCGGGGCGTAGCCGTTTTGCATTAAAATAAAGTTCATCATTAGTCTGGTAGTCCTTCCATTGCTATCGTCAAAAGGATGAATTCGTACCATTTTGTAATGAAACTGTGCCGCTAATTCAACAGCATGAGCATTCGCCTTTTCTGTATTATACCAGTCTATTAAATCTCCCATTAGGGCGGGTGTTTCTTCAGGGCTTGCATAAAAAAACATTTCACCGGTTTGTAAAAGCACTGAATTGGGATACTTTTTATAATTGCCTGGGGTGATCAACCTTCGAGTAGGTTTCCTGTCAGATGTTATGGCTTTATTATAATAGGGTCTTACCAGTATCAACTTATTAATTTCCTTTATTAATTTCTCAGTTAACTTGCCTTCTTTGTCGTTTGCTATTTCTTGAATCATTGATAATGCCACATCATGCGCTTTCATTTCTTCTATTTCTCTGCCAGTATTTTCACCGCTTACCCGGTCAAAGAGCAGTAACAACTGAGTTTGCCCATATGTGAGGGTATTTCCCTCGATATGATTGGAATTAAAATTAAACTCCAGCCGGAATTTTTCCCAGAATACGCGCTCGTATTCCGGCTTTACCGGTTGCAGAGATTCGGCTTCTTTTTTAAGGGAGTCAATTTGCTGTAAAAGGGTATCCAATTCCATACCCTAAAATTAATGGATTGCAGCGGATTGTTTATATTTTCCACTCCACCACCTCGTTCACCCATTCGGGCCGGTAAGGGGTGGTGATCTTGATATAATTGTCGGTAAATCCTTCCATCATGCCATGCTTGTCCTGCCCTTCAAATAATACCTTTCTGGTTTGCCCGGCATGCTGTTCTGTAAAATACTGCATTTTCATATACGACAGATTCCGCAACGATTTGTTCCGTTCATAGCGGGTTTGCATGGGTACCACGGGATCGAGCGTGAGTGCATGGGTATTGTCCCGTTCGGAATAGGTAAACACATGCAGGTAGGAAATATTCAATGCATGTAAGAAATCGAATGTCTCTTTGAATTCTTCTGCTGTTTCGCAGGGAAAACCCACGATCACATCCACACCAATGGCACAATGTGGCATTAATTTTTTGATGAGTTGCACCCTTTCTGCATACAATTCGCGTTTATAGCGACGGCGCATCATACCCAGTATTTTATTGCTGCCGCTTTGCAGGGGGATATGAAAATGGGGCATGAATTTGTCACTGTTCGCCACCCATTCAATGATCTCATTGGTCAGCAGGTTGGGTTCTATGGAAGAGATCCGGTAGCGTTGGATGCCTTCCACTTTTTCAAGGGCCTGTACCAGTTCAAAGAAATTTTCTTCGCGCCCGCTGATGCTCATCGGCACACCATTCCCATCGGGCCCTTTGCCAAAATCGCCGAGGTTCACCCCGGTGAGAACGATCTCCTTTACACCGGCTGCGGCCAGTTCTTCTGCATTCCGTACCACATTTGCAATACTATCACTCCGGCTTTTTCCTCTTGCCATCGGTATGGTGCAAAAGGAACAATTATAATCACAGCCATCCTGCACTTTCAGAAAGGTACGGGTGCGGTCATTCACCGACCAGGAAGCATGAAAGCCGGTCACTTCTTCGATATCGCAACTGCTGATGCGGGCAGAATCGCCTTTTGCCAGTTCACGGATATGACGGGCCATATTGAATTTTTCACCAGCCCCTAATACTAGGTCCACCCCCGGTATATTCGCAATCTCTTTGGGCTTAAGCTGGGCATAGCATCCGGTGATGACCACCAGGCTTTGTGGCGATTTGCGCTGTATACGGCGTACGAGCTGACGGCACTCTTTATCTGCATTATCTGTAACGGAACAGGTATTGATCACATACACGTCGGCCAGGTCGTCAAAATCCTTTTTTTCAAAGCCTTCGTTCTCCAGCATACGCGAGAGAGAAGAGGTCTCCGAAAAATTGAGCTTGCAACCCAAAGTGTGAAAAGCCACGGTGCGTGATTCCGCCATATTCGAACTTGTTTTTACCCTTTTTTAGGGCCTGCAAAGATACAAAATAAATGAGGGCCGAACCGCTAAAAAGATGGGGCTGAAACTGGCTGACTCTCCGGTATTTAGCATTATTTTAGCCCAAAATTCAGGCGTTGAAAAATAATAAATGGGCCCCCTATATCCTGATGGTACTCATGCTGGTTGCCATCTTTGTGATCCGGCAATGCAAAAAAGGCGATGCGCCTGCCCCTAAACCCAAAACCGATGTAACCGATAACAACCGGCCCAAAGACCCGGCCACCAACAAATCAGATCGGGATAAAGGGTTCGACCGGCAAACGAGTTATCTCGAATACAGCAATCATGCAAAATGCAGAATGCAATGCCGCAAGATTGCACAGGATGAAGTGGAAGAAATCATGCGCGATGGAAAGATCAATTACAATAAAAGCGAACTGCAAAATGCCCGCTGCCCGCGTTATGCCGTAGAGGGAGTTACCCACGACGATCAACGGGTGCGTATCGTATTTGCTCAATGTAATGATAAAACCGTGGTGGTAACCGTGATTGATCTGGAAACCGACTATACCTGTCACTGCCCGGGTGATGATGATAAATATAAAAACCGCAACTGATTCATCAACGGCCATCTGCTCATACCGCTATCTTTGCGCACAACTTGAAACTATTCAAAGCCATATATTCTGTTTACGCCTGTATCACTTTTATAGCCGTGATGCTGGTGGTTTTCCCGTTTGCACTTATTGCCGGGTTTTTTGGGCGCATCAGAGGCGGCAATTTGATGATACGGCTCTGTATGCTGTGGGCTGATATTTGGTTTACCCTCATCTTTATAAGGCATAGTAAGATTTATGAAAGCCCGCACGATAAGAAGCGCTCTTTCATTTTTGTAAGCAATCATATCTCTTATCTGGATGCTGCCATTATTGTAAAAGCTTACCGGCAACCGTTTCGACCCTTGGGAAAAGTGGAAATGGCCCGGGTGCCTATATTCGGATATATCTACCGCAATGCTATCGTAACTGTAGACCGCAGCAGTGCTGCCAACAGGGCCAATAGTGTGCGTGTACTGAAATCACTGATCAATAAAGGCATTTCGGTGATGGTGTTTCCGGAAGGAACCTTTAATATGGGTACCACACCGCTGAAAGAATTTTACGATGGGGCATTCCGGGTGGCCATTGAAACGCAAACACCGGTAAAACCGGTTTTGTTTCTCGATGCTTACCGGCGCATGCCTTATGAAAGTCTTTTTTTAATGACCCCGGGCCGCAGCCGTATCGTATACCTGGATGAGATACCGGTGGCCGGCTATACCACAGCCGATGTAAAGAAACTGAGGGATGAAGTATATGCAATTATGGAACAAAAACTGGTGGAGTATGGAGCCGCCCGGCGTACTGCCATATCAACCAATTAAGAATTAGCTTTGTGCCCGCATGGCGGATACTACACACGATATCATCTTTCCCGATACCCATTCGCCTGCCGCATCCTGGTATGCAGAAGTGATCATTCCGGCCGCCTTGCCCAAGAATTATACATGGTCAGTACCAGCTCGCCTGCTCGATACTATCCGGCCCGGTTGCCGCGTGGAAGTAAACCTGGGCAAAACAAAAAAATACGCGGGTGTGGTAAAACGCCTTCACCAGGAAAAACCGGAACTCTTCGAAACGAAAGATGTTCTGAATGTTTTGGATGCCGACCCCGTGGTATTTGAGGAACAATTAAAATTATGGGAATGGATCGCCACTTACTACATGTGCAGCGAAGGGGAAGTAATGGCAGCTGCCCTTCCCGCGCATTTTAAACTTTCCAGCGAAACGATCATCGTTTTCAATGAAGAATATGGCGATGATTTTTCAGCCCTTGATCACGATGAATATATCGTGGCCGAAGCCCTGCTCATCAAAAAAGAACTGGGGCTTACCGAAGTGCAGCAATTGCTGGATTCCTCGCATGTATATCCCGTTATCAATCGCCTGATACAAAAGAAATGTTGCTATGTATGGGAAGCGCTGAAGCAAACCTATACGCCCAAAAAAGAAACTTATGTATTGCTCAATCCGGTATACGATAATGAAGAGCAATTAGCGGATCTGCTGAACAACTGGTCAAAAGCCCCCAAACAAATGGAATTGCTGCTGAGCTATCTCCATTTTATGAAAACGGATGGTGAAGTGACGAAGGCTGCCCTGCTCAAAAAATCCGGTGCCTCCGATGCGCAGCTCAAGGCGCTGGTGGAAAAGAAAATTCTCTGGACAGAAAAAAGGGTCATCGACCGCTTGCAATTCCTGCCCAAAAATGTACAGATCGATTTTGAATTATCAGCACCCCAGCAAAAAGCGCTCGATGAAGTGAAGGCTCATTTGTTTGGTGAGAAAAGTAAACCTGTTTGTTTGCTCCATGGAGTTACGTCCAGTGGTAAGACCAATATCTATATCAAACTCATTGAAGAATATATCCGGCAGGGCAAACAGGTATTGTATATGCTGCCGGAGATCGCGCTCACATCGCAGATCATACGCCGGCTGCAAAAACATTTCGGGGGATATATCGGTATCTATCATTCCAAATTTTCGCAGAATGAACGGGTAGAGATATGGAATAAAGTAAAGACAGGGGAGCTTCGCGTGATACTCGGTGCCCGCTCCTCGGTATTTCTACCCTATCAGCAACTGGGCCTTGTAATCTGCGATGAAGAACATGATTCATCCTTTAAGCAACAGGAACCGGCCCCGCGCTACAATGGACGGGATGCAGCTATTTATCTTGCTTCCTTATTCGGAAATCACACCCGCACCTTGCTCGGCAGTGGCACGCCCTCTGTAGAAAGTTATTACAATGCCAGCACCGGTAAATACGGGCTGGTGGAATTGCTCGAACGCTATGGCGGATTACAATTACCACCCATCGAATTGGTGGATACACGCAAGATCATGCAGAAAGACCGCAGTAAAGTGATGCTGTCGCCACCGTTGGTAGATGCCGTGAATGAAGTAATTGGTAGAAATAAACAAGTGATCCTTTTCCAAAACCGCAGGGGTTATTCGCCTTATCAGGTATGCAGTGTATGCAACTGGATACCCCAATGCAAATACTGTGATGTATCGCTTACCTTTCATAAACTGACCAACAGGCTGGTATGCCATTATTGCGGTACCACCTATCCGCCCATACATACCTGTGCGGCCTGTGGCAGTGATAAATTTCTACAACGGAATTTTGGTACGGAAAAAATAGAAGAGCAATTACAGGAAACTTTTCCGAACGCAAAAGTGGCCCGCATGGACATTGATACCGTAAAAGGGAAAAATGCGCATGATGTACTCATTCAGCAGTTTGAGCAGCAGCGGATCGATATACTCGTGGGCACCCAAATGGTGGTAAAGGGGCTCGATTTTGATAATGTAGATCTCGTGGGTATCCTGGATGCAGACGGATTACTCCACTTCGCCGATTTCCGGGTAAATGAACGGGCCTTTCAACTGATGGAGCAGGTGAGTGGCCGCGCGGGCCGTAAACCCTCCTTTGTAGAAACAGAAGAAGGCAAAATTCACCTGGCCAAAGTACTGGTACAAACTTCACAACCATCGCATCCGGTACTGCAATTTGTACAGCAACATGATTACAAAAAAATGTATGCGGAAGAATTAAAAAAGCGAAAAGAATTCTTCTATCCGCCTTTCACCCGCATTATTCACATACAATTCAAACATAAGATCAAAGAAGTGGTAGAGCGGGCCGCACATACCTATGCTGATGCTTTAAAAATTAAATACGGGAATTATATCATGGGTCCTGCCGAACCAGTGATCGGACGTATCCGCAATCAACACCTGATGGAACTCTTGCTCAAGCTGCCCCGCGACGGAAAGACGATCAGTCAATGTAAAAAAGACCTGCTGGAACAAGTGGCCATTTTACACCAGCATAAAAGCTATCGAAGTGTGACGGTGGTGGCGGATGTGGACGCGGTTTAGTGAATAGTGAAAAGTGAAAAGTGAATAGTGGGGAGGATGTGAATGCACAGTTTCACTTCAATGGGTAGATTACGATTGGTTGGCATTATAGCTGGTTGGTTTTCAAAATCGCTATATCATTTCTTTATATTCATAGATAGTAACGCCGGGTGTCCCTTTTTTTGCGGCGCGGATCATGGCGTTGGCTACATCGCGTCCATGAATGGCTTTGTAGCGGGAGGGAACCAGAAAGGAAAAGGTTTTTATCAGGGCTTTGGCGATTCGTTCACCAGTACGGTTTTCTGTTCGTTCACCCAGCAAAACGGAAGGGCGCATGATATGTATGCTCTTTAATCCTTCTTTTATCACCGCTTCTTCCACTTCCCCTTTCAGCTTCAGGTAAAAATTGCCACTCTTTGCATTGGCACCAACGGCTGATACCAATACCAGTTTTTCACAGCCAGTCATTTTGCAGAAGCGGGCGAGATTTACCGGAATATCATAATCCACTTTCCGGTAAGCTGCTTTGTCGCCCTTTACTTTTTGTTGTGTGGTACCAATGGCGCAAAAAGCTACATCACAATTATTCAGCGCTACGAGAATGGAATCCCCGTCGTTGAAATCCACCAATACATTTTCGAGTTTGGGGTGCGTTTGTGCAAAAGGCCTGCGCACCAGTATGCGTACCTGGTCGAAATAATCATCAGCCAATAAGGCTTCCAGTAAATAATTTCCCACCAGTCCGGTGGCGCCAATCAGTACAGCTCTCATAAAAATTCAGGATGTTTGCAGTATGCAAATTCAGGAAAATATTTCATTAAGGCCCTATAATAGTTTTGGGATAGATGTAAGGGCAGCCCGATTTGCCAGCTTTACTTCAGAAGATGAACTGGCTACTTTGCTTGCTGACCTTTCACCTGACAAGTATCTCATTCTTGGTGGCGGCAGTAATCTGTTGCTGACCGGCGATTTCAATGGTATTGTACTGAAAAATGAAATCAAAGGCATTACCGAATTGCATGAAGACAGCGAGTATGTATATATCCGGGCGGGAGCGGGAGAGAACTGGCATCAATTTGTCTTGTATTGCATTGAACGGAATTGGGCGGGTATCGAGAACCTGTCACTCATCCCGGGCAATGTGGGCGCATCTCCCATGCAGAATATCGGTGCTTACGGGGTGGAAATAGATGATGTGTTTCATAGCCTGGAAGCCTGGCATATAACGGATAAAAAAAAGGTAACGTTTACCAACAGCGATTGTGCTTTTGCCTACCGCGAAAGTGTGTTCAAAAATATTTACAAAGATCAGTTTGTGATCCTGAACGTTACCTACCAGCTTCGCAAAAAGCCACGCTTTCATACCAGCTATGGTGCCATTGAGCAGGAACTGGAGCGTATGGGTGTACAGGAACTTTCCATCAAAGCGGTATCCGACGCGGTGATTCATATCCGTTCATCCAAATTGCCCAATCCGGCGGAAACAGGCAATGCTGGCAGCTTCTTTAAAAATCCCTCCGTATCAAAAGAAAAATACTGGCAGTTGCAAACCCTGCATCCCTCCATCGTTGGGTACGACAATGCAGATGGATCGGTGAAACTGGCTGCCGGCTGGCTCATCGAACACTGCGGCCCGCAGGAAGGTATCAGTTGGAAAGGCTATCGCCAGGGTGATGCGGGTTGTCATGCGAGACAGGCATTGGTGTTGGTCAATTATGGCCACGCATCCGGTAAAGAAATATATGACCTCAGCGAACAAATCCTGCAATCAGTCAATGATAAATTTGGTGTGATGCTGGAACGCGAAGTCAATATAATTGGATAATGTGATAATATGATAATGTGATAATGTGCTGATGTGTAAAAGGAGTAACCTTTTGAAAAGAGATCTCCATACTCATCTAATCACGAATCAAAAATCTTTTCCAAAATGGAAAAGAAAATTATCGAATTAGCACATTAGCAAATTAGCTAATTAACTAAGCTTCTTCATCGAATTCAAAATCCTTTTCACTAAAGTTCATCATGCTGCCCATAAGGTCTTTGAATTCAACTTTGTTTTCAAAGATTTTTTTACTTATGAGGGAATAACTCGATAACCCATGCAGCACGAATTCCATCAGGAAAGCTGATTGGGCTTCATTGGCCTTCGGAAAAAATTTCTTTACCAGTGCATGCAGTCCATCCACTTGATAGAGTGAAAGTACTTTTTCTTTATCCGTGGTGGAAAAGGGGAGGTTGAGCGTATTGCCTTTGTCGAACCAGGCGGTGATGGGGCGATAGGGATTCTCCTCTTCTTTTTCCGCCTGCATGGAAGCCTTTCCGGTATTCTTTCTTTTTTTCAGTTGATCCGGGTTTGGGAAATATTCTACAAACTGGGTGCGAATGGCTTTGTCCACCAAATTCATAGCTACCTGGTAAGGTCCTTCCTGTTCGCCTTCGTATACTAATTCAACTTTGCCGGTAATGGAAGGAATGATACCCGCCAGGTCGCTCATCCATATCTGAGTATGCTTTTCATTGTTGAGAATGGCCCTTCGTTCGGCGGCACTCACCGCATTTTCGAGTGCTGAAATAGTAAGCCTTGCACTTACTCCGCTTTTCTTGTCCACCAGTTCACTGTTGCGGGCTTCAAAGGCGATTTGTTCAATGAGGCGTTTTACGAGATCACTGATATCTACGATTTGTTTTTGTTCGCTGCTGATAGCGGCCTCCTGTTCAGTAATCTCCAGTGCATCTTCCAGTGTTTTGGGGTAGTGGGTCAGTATCTGGCTTTGTATCCGGTCTTTCAGCGGAGTAACAATCGAACCGCGATTCGTATAGTCTTCGGGGTTGGCCGTAAATACAAAGAGTATATCGAGCGGTAAACGGAGTTTGAATCCCCGTATCTGCACATCTCCTTCTTCGAGAATATTGAAGAGGGCCACCTGTATCCGAGCCTGCAGATCGGGCAGTTCGTTGATCACAAATATGCCGCGGTTGCTCCGGGGTATGATGCCGTAATGCAATACCCGTTCATCGGCGAAACTGAGTTTCAGATTGGCGGCTTTAATGGGATCGATATCACCGATCAGGTCGGCCACACTCACATCGGGGGTGGCCAGTTTCTCCCCATAGCGTTCGCTGCGGTGTATCCAGTGGATGGCGGTCTCATCGCCATGGGTGGCGATCTCTTCCTGTGCATACCGGGAGATCGGGTGCATGGGATCATCGTTGATATCGCTGCCGGCCACACTGGGAATATACTCGTCGAGCAGGGAAGTCATCTGGCGGGCCATGCGGGTCTTGGCCTGACCGCGCAATCCGAGAAATAGCATATTATGTTTGCTCAGCAAGGCCCTTTCCACATCGGGTACTACTGTATCTTCATAGCCTACGATTCCGGAAAAAGTTGGTTCATGTGCTTTTAGTTTGGCGATCAGGTTTTCCCTTACTTCATCTTTGATAGATCTGTACCGATAGCCGCTCTTTTTCAGTTCACCTAACGTTTTAATATTATTGATATTCATATAAAATAATTCCTTTTAATGATTTTATTGGCTATAGGATTAGAAAGTTTCAAACTTATACTGAAAGGCTGAAACAATATGCGGGATTTGTACGAGTAATATATTTATTATACTAATACACTGTTTTCCGTTTTCCACTCTCAAAATCTTTAAAAATAAAAGCTCCCAATTTATCCAGCGATGCAAAAAAGGCCTTGCCCTGGTTCATTTCGGTAAACTCCTGCACAAACCGTTGTAAATACGGATCTGTTGCGATCATAAATGTCGTGATCGGTATCTTCAGTTTTTTGCATTGTGCCGCCAAATTGATACATCGGTTCACCACTTTTCTATCCAGCCCAAAACTGTTCTTATAATAGCGTTTACCGATCTTGAGGCAGGTAGGTTTGCCATCGGTGATCATGAAGATCTGCTTATTGGGATTTTTTCTCCTCCGCAAAATGTCCATCGCCAGTTCGAGGCCGGCCACCGTATTGGTATGATAAGGCCCTACCTGTAAATAGGGGAGGTCTTTTACTTCGATTGGCCAGGCATCATTGCCAAACACCACAATATCCAGTGTGTCTTTGGGATAGCGGGTTTTGATCAGTTCACTCAGCGCCATAGCAACCTTTTTGGCCGGGGTGATCCGGTCTTCTCCGTACAAGATCATGGAGTGGGAAATATCGATCATCAGTACGGTGGAGGTTTGCGCTTTAAAATCCGTTTCGCGAATGCTCAGGTCATCCTCCTGCATATGAAAACTTTCAATGCCATGATTCACCTGTGCATTGCGAATGCTCTCCGTAAAATCAATTTGCTCCAGCATATCACCAAACTGGAACTGACGGGTCTCCGGGTTTTGTTCATCTCCCTGTCCGGGTTTAAAACTATGGTGATCGCCCTGCCTGGTTTTCTTCAGTTTGCCAAATATCTCTTCAAGGCTTCTTTTGCGGATGCTTTGTTCAGTTTTGGGGGTAATGCGTATCTCGCCCTGTTCATTTTTATCAGACAGGTATCCTTTCTCTTTCAGTTCATCAATAAAATCACCCATGCCGTATTCACTATCGGTAAGCTGGTATTGTTTGTCGAGTTCATTCATCCATTGCAGGGCTTCGCTCACATCGCCGCTGGTATAAGTTAGCAATTGAGTGAATATATCCAACAGTTGCTCAAAGCGGCCCTTGCCCTCACTGTCCGGATCGAACCGGGAAAAATGGTATCCTTTCATAATAATGTTGCTGGCTGAACTGAATCAGAAAATCAAGTGGCCGGTATATTCCGGTCATTAGCAATTTACGACAATTTGTGCGCGTATAGATTACCGGGGATGATATACCCCAAAAAATAACATGCTGTTGACTGATCAGCGTTGTCCGCTCAACTTATAGGAAAATAACAAACCCGATACACAATTGTTTACAAAGACAAAACCCTCCGTATGGAGGGTTTTGTCTTTGTATCGGATCGTCGAATATGATCAGGGATTCTTGGGCTTATTGGCGCCGGTGTCGGGTTTAGTATTATCTATAGTTCCACCACCTTCAATGGGAGGAGTGGGGCCATTCGTTGCCGGTTTGGTGTATTTGGCTTCAATGGCGCTCAGCACCGCCATCATCGCTTCATTGATGGGCGCTTCGGAACGTTCGAATCCATTATAATAATCCGGCTTACTGGTGCGGATATACTCGTAATAGGCTTGTTGTTGTTCCAGGTCTGCTTTAATGGCTTTGCGGATCTTTTCTGCCAGTTCAGTTTTGCCCGCTTTATAGCAGGCTTCCAGGTAAAGTAATCCCGTTTGATTATGTCCGTTGTAGCGGCTGGTCATGGCATAGGGAAGATTTTCCGGAAGTATGCCAGCTTCTGCTTTGTTGAGCAGTTTAATAGCATCTTCTTTTCTGCCCAGATCAGCCAGGTTACCGGCGGCTTCCCCATAGAGGGCACGCAGGTTCAGGATATGACGGCGGTTTTCTTCGTCAAAATATACGCCTTTCTTATTTGCACCGCCAAATTCGAATTTGGTCAGCATATTGTTCAGCATGAAGTCCGTATTGTTATCGCGGATCTGTGTGCCGCCCATTCTCACCTGGCGCATTACCTGGTCTACCACCCAGTTTTGTTGCGGGTATTTATTCACTACCGGTACAAGGCGATAAGCCAATCCGTCTTTACGCAGGTATTGATCGAAGCCCATGCCCACGCCCGATGCAGTAAAGTAGATGGGACGCTTCCATCCATTGGCCGCATTGCTGGCAATGATGTTCAGGATGATCAGATCACTGCGTACCAATCCACCGCTCAGTTTATTTTGCGGAATTTCAAATTGCAATTCCGGCAATACGGTATCGGTGGGGTTCACTGTTCCGTTTTTGAGCAATACATCACGGTTCACCGGTACTTTCAATTTAGATACCGGGAAGTATCCATAGCCCACATCGCGACCGGTTTCTTCATCATAGTTAGGTTTGCCCAATACATCTTTCATTACCTGATACAGATCGTAGAAATTGTTCGGGTCGCCCTGCTGACGATAGCGCAAGTATTCCCGGTTATGTCCTTCGATTTGTTCGGGTGTCCACAATACATCTACGGAATCGGCTTTATTTACACTGTACCGAAGCTGGTTAATATACCAGTCGATACCGAGGAGGCTGTTATTGATTACGCGTATATCGGGGCGTATGCCTTCCACTTCCTGGGCGTACCAGAGGGGGTAGGTATCATTATCACCGAAGGTGAAGATGATGGCATTGGGTGCACAGCTTTCCAGGTAGTCTTTGGCCATGTCAGGCGCGGTGGTCTTGTTGCTCCGATCATGGTCATCCCATACCTGCTGGGCCATCAGTAAGGTTACAGCTATGCCGACTACAGTGGCGGTAGCATTGGCGATTTTCATATTGGTACCGCCCCCGGAAATAGCCCGTATCAGGAATACCAATCCGGCTGTGATGAGTGCAAACATCAGCGTAACGATGAGTGATGCGAAAACAGCATCCGGTATTGTACCCGGGAACGAACTCATATAAGTTATCAGGAAAGTGAGTATGCTTCCATAGATCATGGTGTTCTGGAAACTCACGAGGTCTGCTTTATCACGGGCCAGTCGTACCAGTGCTACTACCGACAGACCAATCCAGAGGGCAAACACATAGAAGGATCCTACATAGGCATAGTCACGCTCACGGGGTTGATTACCCGGTTGATTCAGGTACAACACGACGGCGATACTGGTAAAAAAGAACAGCAGAAAGTTGACCACCCAGTCTTTACGATTTTTGACAAACTGGTAGATACAACCCAAGATGCCCAGGATGAAGGGCAGCATATACAACTGATTATGGGCTTTGTTATGACGAATACTGTCAGGCATTTTGGACTGATCGCCCAGACGTTTATTATCGATGAAAGAGATGCCACTGATCCAGTTGCCATCCCGTTTATTGCCATAGCCCTGGATATCATTTTGTTTACCCGCAAAATTCCACATAAAGTAGCGCCAGTACATATGGCTCATCTGGTAGGTAAAGAACCAGCGCATATTCTGACCGAAGGTTGGTGGAATGTAGCGGTCGCGACCCGTAACCGGGCTTTTTTCCATTTCAATTCCCAGCCAGTCGGCATAGAATTCGGCATGGTACTGATCATTGCTGCCATCCCAGATACGGGGGAATAGCTGCATATCATCGCTCTGGTATTTGGGCTTACGCTCAATGCCAATCGGAATGTATTTGTCTTTACCTTTTACATATTTCATTTCACCTTCTTCAAATTCCACATTTCCTTCGCTGTCGTATTTGTAGTCAGCAGAGAAGTGCGGGCCATAAAGTAGGGGTGCTTCACCATATTGCTCACGGCTGAGGTAATATACCAGGTTGATGGGATTATCCACGTTGTTCATGTCAATCGAGGGATTGGCATTGGAACGGATCATGGTGGTGAAATACATGAAGTATCCCAGCATCATAAAGGCATAGCACCAGAGGGAAAGCTTTACGATTTTGAGAGCGGTGGGTTTCAGGAAATAACCTGCCACGCCAGCAACAGAAGCGATCAGCAGGAACTTCAGGATATTCGAACCGTCTGACCCTTTAGCCACAAAGAAGGGAAGGGCTGACAATAAAAGGAACAATACGAACCAGGTGATCATTTTGACAGATGAATAACTTTTTTCGCGGAAGCTGAGCGCCCATGCGATCAGGGCGGTAAGCGCCAGGAAATAAATGGCGAAACCAGAGAAGAAGGGCATGCCCATTTTATTCACGAAATACACATCAAACAGACCGGCTGCTTTCATGGAGTATTGAATAACGCCCACCTGTACAAGGCCTGTAATCAAACAACCAATGATGAAAGCGATGATCGCACCTTTGGTACTGGCTTCATAACGGCGGTAGTAATACACCATTACCACAGCAGGTATGGTCAGCAAGTTCAGCAGGTGAACACCGATAGACAATCCCATCATAAAGAAGAGGAAAACGATCCAGCGGTCGCTCCGGGCTCTGGCACCGGGATCAGTACCGGCACGTTCATCGGCATGTTCCCATTTCAGCATACACCAGAATACCAACGCAGTAAAGAAAGAAGACAGGGCATATACCTCACCTTCCACAGCACTGAACCAGAATGAATCGCAGAATGTATAAGCGAGAGCGCCTACGATACCGGCACCCATGGTGGTAAATAATTGGTCTTTGTTCAGTTCTTCACCCACGCCCACCATCATTTTACGGGCAAAGTGGGTTACACTCCAGAAAAGGAATAAAATCGTACCGGCGCTTGCCAGAGCACTCATAAAGTTAATAGCACTCGCGGCCGTACGGCTATCGCCACCAAAAAGTATGATAAAGAAGCGGCCCAGCAACACAAATAATGGCGCTCCGGGAGGGTGGGGTAATTGCATCTTATCAGCTGAAGCCACAAATTCTCCGCAATCCCATAAACTACCCCGGGCCTCCCGGGTCAGAAAATAGGTACCCATTGCGATTAGAAAGATAAACCAGCCGGTAATGTTATTGACTTTTCTGAAATTCATATATAAAACGGATTTGAATGATACCCTCTTAAACGCCTGTTTTATTGTTCAGCTACGAGACAGGTCGTAGGGTTAGCAAAAATAGGGTTTCAGGGGTAGATTTCATTTCCGGATATCCACTTTTAGGAAATTTATGGAGGGTAGAGAGAAGACCGAAAGACGGAAAGTCGGAAAGTCCGAAAGTCGGGCGTGTCCGCCGTGGCGGAAAGACCGTAAGACGGAAAGACGGAAAGACCGAAAGACCGGAAGACAGAGAGTCCGAAAGTCGGGAAGACCCGATAGCTATTGGGTTGTGAATGTTGAATCAATCTAAAACCGTAAATCGAAAATCTAAAACCAGCCTACCGGTTTACCTGCCGTAGTGAAATGGAGGTACGGCATTCAGGCCTAAAAAAAGGGAATCCGCGTACACCGTACATCTAACACCGTACATCTAACATCGTACCCGTGCTTATTCAAAATACACTTTCACCGTCTGGTACGACAATTGCCCCTGGCGCATTTTTTCTGAAAAGCCTTTGAGGCCAAATAATCCTGCGGCATTGCCTTTGTTGATCGCTATTTCAAGGTAGCCCGCGCTATTGAAGAGGGCCAGTTTTTCACCTTCGGGCACATCGGCATAGGTCTCGCTGATGCGGTCGATCATTTCATCGCGTTTAAAGACAATCCGGAAACTCCGGCCTTTGCGTTGTTCTTCAAATTGTTCATGGGTGATATTGACAATTACGTTTTCAAAGCTGTCAATAAAAATGATTTGTCCCTCAATGGAATTTTGTTCCAATACGGGTCGTAAGTGCCGTTTCTCCGCATATTTCACATCGGGTTCGCCGATGCTGCGAATGGGATCACCATTTACCAGTTGATTGATCGCTTTTGCCATCACGGCGGTGAGATAGGTGGTGGTTTTAACTACTGATTTATCCAGGGGTAAACCGATCACCATCTCGGGATCGCTTTCCAGAATCATGGTGAGTAAACCATTGTCGGCACAAAGGATGTATTGATTATTGTGAAATGCCAACAGCAATTGTTCCGGTTTTTTTTCAAAAAGATTGACCAGTATCAGGTGATAAGAAAACTCCGGAAAGTTTTTGATGGCTGCCCTGCACACATAAGCGGCCTGGGGATAATTGAAAGGCGGAATATTATGAGATATGTCTACAATACTGAATGCAGGATTGGCCTGCAATAATTGCGCCTTCACTGCCCCCACCAGGTAATCCGGGCTGCCAATATCTGATGTGAGGGTGATGAGGGGCATTGTTGCTGTTTGTTTGCGTGTACGCCTGCCTGCATTTCATTACGGCAGGTAAACCGTGGCGGATTGTTAGTTAATTACTTGACAAGTTTGCCGTTTTTAAAGAAAAATTTATAGATTAATTTATCTGCGAGTTTTGGAAAAAATTTTTGCATGAAAACGGTTCGTTTGCCGTTAAAGGTGAGAACCAATGTGCGTTTTTTCTTACGGACGGCGGTAAGAATATGACCGGCGCATTCTTCTGCACTCATCATCTTGCCTTCATCCATGGGGGTATCGCCATGCGATTCAGCTTTGCTATTAAGTGCTGCCACCCGTATATTCGACGTGGTGAAGCCGGGACATACCCACATTACATGTACCCCATCGCCCATCAGTTCGGTCTTAATGGATTCGAGCCATCCCTGCAGGGCAAATTTACTGGCGGAATACCCACTTCGACCGGGCAGACCCCGGTAGCCGGCAATGGATGATACCCCCACAATAGTGCCCTTCCGCTCAATGATGGCATTCAACGCATATTTGGTACACCATACAGCGCCATAGAAATTGATGTCCATTACTTTTTTGATCACCTCTGTATCCGATTCTTTTAGCAGTGCCCGCATCGACACCCCGGCATTGTTGATGAGTATGTCAATACCCCCCAATGCTTTGATAGAACTTTCGATAAACCGGCGGCAATCATTCTCATTGCTCACATCGGCTACCATGGTATGCAGGTAAGAGGAGGGATAGGAGGATTGCAATGCGTATAGTTTATCGTGATTGCGGCCACAGGTAGCCACCCGGGCACCCATCTGCAACAATGCATCCACCAGCGCTTTACCGATACCATCGGTACCCCCGGTTACGACTACACTTTTATCCTTGAAATACGAAGACATACAATTAATTTGTACGCAAACCTACTTCAAAATCGTTGACAAAAAAGAGCGATTGGAAAAATATCTCGCCAGCCCGCCCTATTTTGTATGAGCCGCGACTATTGTTTCAGCCAGTCCATAAAAGCGGTGATATTGATTTTGCTGATAAGAATATCATGTTTGGCGGCTGGCTTTACCAGCAGGGATAATTTTCGGGTATGGTATTGCCGTACTTCGTTGATGCTTTCGCGGTTGATAAGGTATTGCCGGTTGGCTCTGAAAAATGCCGGGCCGCATAATTCTTCGATTTCTTCCAGTGAGTGATTTATATAGTAGGTTTGTCCCTGGAAAGTGGTCAGATAAACCATTTTCATATCAATGAACACATAGGCTACTTCCTTCACTTTTACGGGAATGATCCGGTCTTTCCAATGCACCAATAATGTATTTTTTTTCCTGCCGGAATAGTCACTTTGAATTTTACGGAGAAAATGGGTCACCTGTGAGGAGGAAATATCCCTATGGCCGAGGAGATTATGGTATTTTTCAATTGACTGTCTTACGGATTGCTTGGTGAATGGTTTCAGAATATAATCTATGCCATTATTGCGGAATGCTTCCATCGCGTATTCATGGTAAGCTGTGCAGAAAATGACCGGGGCCGCAACCGATGCAGCAGAAAAAATCTCGAAACTATGTCCATCCCCCAACTGAATATCACAAAAAATAATATCCGGATTTTCTCCCGTTTCAAAAAAACGGATTGATTCCGATACGGATTGCAGTGTTTTTATGATTTGCGAGCCTGCCGATACCTCGCGGATCGTACTGGCAAGGTCTTCAGCGGTGAGGGGCTCGTCTTCAATGATTACTATTTTCATCCTGCAACACTTTTATGGTGACGTTAAATTTTTCTTTGTCACGATGAATCATTACCGGGAGATTCCCTAATAATTGATAGCGCTCCGATAAATTGGAAAGGCCCACGCCACTTCCGGTTTCTACCGTGAGCCGGGTTTGTAAATTGTTTTGAACAGTGATTGTATTGCTGGCAGCGTTTCCGAAAATCCGAACGGACAGGGGTTGTTCCGGCAACAGCCGGTTGTGTTTGATCGCATTTTCGATCAGTAACTGAATGGAGTAAACGGGTACATATCCTCCCGGCATTTCCGGAGGTAAAATGATTTCCGTTTGCAAGGCTTCGCCAAAACGCAATTGTTGCATACTCAGGTAATGTTTTACCAGTTCCAGTTCATTTTCGAGGGGGATTACGGTTTTCTTATTCGTGTAAATAGAAAACCGGAGTATTTCAGATAATTGGATCAGGTATTCTTCAGCCTGGTCCGGTTTTTTTCTGATCAGTGATTTTAATATGTTCAATGCATTGAAAATAAAATGCGGATGCAATTGTTGTTGCAACTGACTATGCCGTGCCTCCAGTGAAGCAATCCGCAATGTATTATTTTCTTTTTCTATTTTTTGCTTCCGCGAATCCAGCAAAAGCAGTTCGAGAATCACCAGGATACAGGCATTTATGGATAGCGATTGAATCATTGGGAAAATGTACCGGATACCTTCCGGGGGTCTTTTCATGTCGGGCATATCCGGTGGCAACTGTTTTACCGGCGGTAGAGCCATCTGCGGCATCATACCGCTGATGAGCAATTCAAATCCGGCATAGAAAAGTATCATGCAGATAATCGTACTTAGCAGAAAACGGTATGCGAGTATCCATGCTGTACGATGGCGCCGGAATGAAATCAGCAATGCAATATTGACACCCCATTGGACCAATACCAGCAGGAACAATACTAAAAACCCATTCCAAATCAGGGAATATTGGAGTACCGCGTTATTGATAAAGGGCACAGCCCCCAGCATGCCAAATAAAATGCTGGTAAGGAGGGATAACTTTAGAAGCCTTACACCGGAAATCTCAAGAAGCATCGCGCAAATGTATATGAATGAGTATTGCTATGTTGTTAGTAAAAATGAAACAGAATAGCAATAAATTGTTAAAGGATAGACCTCTCTGTTTTTATGGCTGCAGTCTGCTCAGTGCCCCACGAATGTAAACGATGCCAGTAAATAGTAACCGGCAAGAAGAACATGTGATATATTCTGAGCTGGATAGTGTCAGGGTTTTTCAGGCGTAGGATAGTTCGTATACTGTCTTCATCTGCCGGAGAGGCCATCCAGCCTTTGTATTTGCCACGGCAGCTGTCCAGCGATAACAGTATCTTTTTCCCGGTGCTGTCTTCGGGCAGTTGTGAATGTGCCAGTATTCCGTTTAGTTTACCATCTGCTAAAGAAAGCAGATACACCCTTTTAGCATCTGCTGATTGCCAGTAGCCGGTTATTTTCTGTGCATGTACAGAACAATAAAAACACAGCTCCAGTATGACTAATAACATTAATTTCATTTTCTCCATGTGGTATGAATTGATATTTATGAATGTCCCTAACGGAAGCGGCCTGTTTTTTGGGTTCCCATCCAGATATCTTTAAGGGTAATGCCCAGATTGAATTGCATATAGTTTTCACGTACCTGATTCACTGCTAACTGCCCTTTTACGCCCCATTCAAAACCAGTATAGAGGGATATTTGTGGAAATGGATTGAAGCCACCTCCTGCTGTAATGGCATAGTCACGTAGTGGCTGATTATTGATACGGATATATGACGTGCTGGTATGTACACCCATTGAAAGAAAACTGCGTTCTATTTTTCCCTGGAATACGTTCTTAAAAAAAGCGTATTGCACCCCTGCGCCAAATCCTGCAGCCGGAGCCGTATATGCATTTTTGTAATTCACTTTCTGTTTTTCCCAATGTGCATAATTGGCCTGAATACTCAGTTGAAGCTGTCCTCTCCAGGTGGCAGTATAGGCTAAGCCGGCCGTAACCGGCAACTTGAACTGCAACCCACCAGCAAGCACTTCTGTAATTGCCGTACCGTTTTCGCTATAACTGCTGGTGAGCTGACCCTTTAAAGAGGTGGCTGCTGAAAAAGTGGCACCCGCGGTATGCTGCCACCTGCGCGCTGTACCGGTATAATATTGAATACCGGCCTCTGCTTTTACTGCATTCAGGAAATTATCTTCCTGCTGCAACAGATTGAGTGAAATGGATGATCCTGTATAAGTTGTGGTTCGTTGCAGCGTACCAAAAAGCCAGGATGCGGTAATGCCCACGGACCAGTGCGTTCCTGCCGTACGCCCTGCCGATAAGAATACCTGATTAATGCCTCCGTTTCCTTCTACGGATTTAGTATAAGTGGTGTTTCCATCAAGGAAAAGTTTGTCATAGTTGTATTTATAATTGATGGCACTGTATTGCCGGATACCAGCGCTTATACCCGTTTTTTTATTCAGCCGAAAGGCCAACGATACCTGTTTTATTACATAGTCTTTTGAAGCAGCAGTTCCGGTATCTTCTCCGGGAAATTGAAAATGGCTCACTTTACCACGCATGGCTACATCAAAATGAATTGTTTTATATGGGAGTGCGGTAAGCGAAGCAGGATTGTTAAGACTTATGCCATTAGGGTTGCGCTGTGCCAGACCGGTATGGCCGGCGCTGCTGTACCGCGAAAACTCTCTCGTTTCCAGGTCTCCAATACCCAGAATAGAGTAGGGGGAAGTTACGTTTTGGCTGAACCCAACCCGGGCCTGCATCAGGAGGATCAAAATATAATAACGGTATTTCATTACAGGTATTTTTTATATTCCTAAAACATAAAGTTTCAATTGTATTCCATTTCCTCCCAACTGGTCGTTCACAATGAGCCGATGCATGGCTTCATCTGAAAAGGTAGTGGGTGGAACCAATACGAGTCCCGTTTTATTAAATGGTCCGGCATCTGTCAATGCAGATAAAAATGAAGTAATATCGTAAGTGTATTTGATACCATTGCTGTATAAAGGGTCGATGCGGAGGTCGCCGGTTTGCTGATATTGTCCCGTTGGATCCAGTAAAATTTCGGAAGGGAGATTGTTCTCGCCCGACGTGTAAAGATGGAGAGCAGGCGGAAGGCTATAGGGATAGCTGTAAGTTCCTGCTGCGGGTCTTATCACCAGTTCAGCCTTTAATATTTTTACAAAGGGAAATTTTTCACGGATATTCAGTATTTCCGGAAAATTGAAACGGATATAACTACCCGCATTACTGTTCAGTATGGCTTTGTGTCCCAACTGCTCACTTGTTTTAAATTGTTTTTTATACGGGGTGAACAGGCTGTACAAACCGGTCGGGTGATTAGTATGTAAATAATTAGTCTGCCGGTTACTATTGTATTGAAAGTTCAGCACTTTCTGCACCGACACCGTGCTGTTCAGTTTATAATGGAGCCGCATTAACGTAGTGCCTCCAGTTGCTGAAAAGTAAAAAAGAGTATTGGATAGGGCTGTGTCGACATCAATACAGAAACCTTTCAGGTATTTGATGAAAGCGGTATTATCCTGAATTTCTGCGGCATTGGTCTTTAGTTTTTGCATCAGCTCTGCACCGAAAGCATCCGGCAACCGTAAGTTGATGAGTGTGTCTTTAGCAGGTCGTATCAACATTGTTTTTTGTGCAAGGGGTACTGCTGAAGTGGCAAAGTAACGGGGGCTGTAGAAAGCGACATCGGCATCGTCTTCATTACGGATATTTTCCTCGAGCCGTAAAACAGATAACCGGATGGGCTGTAATGTGTCTCCATAATACTGCCCATTGGGCTTGATTACCAATACAAGCGAATCAAAACTTACATCCTGATTCAGCAATGGATTTACGGCAGGTAATACCAGTTCAGCAAATGTGGCTGCATGAAAATTTCCAGTGATAGGGTCACGGTGGTATCCGGCAGTAAATATGCTGTGGCCCGATGTGCGGAATGAATCCGTTTTATAGGTACCGATATCCAGCGGGTAATTTTCATAATACACTATGTTAGGGTCTTCTGTAGTTTGATTATCTCGCAGGTCCACCTCTGTTTTAGTGCAGCCTGTTATTTCGCAGAGGAGGCATATGAGGCATATGATTCGCAGCATGGGTGTATATATATTTATTATATAAAAGAAGGCAGGCAGCAGGTACTGCCTGCCTTGATAGGATACCGGTACCTTGATTTGTACTGACTATATGCTGCCACTTCCGTGGACATTCCGGTATCTGTGTACAGGCCCTCCTTTGCCAGGTTAATTATCACTATCGGATTGTTCTTCATTGGGAAGAAATTCCCAAAGATCATCAAAGCGGTAACTGCTGTTGCTGCCTGTCACAATGTACCCCCTGTTTGTGATCGTGAATCCGATGGCCCCTTCACGGGCACTACCTTCAAAACTGGTTTTTTGGTACCATTGATCATTCACAATATCATATTCCCAGGTACCGGCGGTGGTACTGCCATTGGTGCCGCAGGTGAGATAGGCTTTATCGGCGATAATAAAAATGGTGCCGTTTGCCCGCTGTATATTACTATCGTAATCGTCGTCATAATCTTCATCGGTAGCATCATTGATCTTTCTTTTTTCGGTCCATGTATTTGTCGCGGGGTTGTACATCCACATATCCGCTAGATAGCTGCCATTATTGAGGCCCGTAACGACATATGCAAGGCTGTTGTATACAAAAACAGAGGCCTCACTTCTTTTAGATCCGGTCAGGCTGGCCACTTGCGTCCAGGTATTGGCTGAGGGATCATATTGCCACATGTCTTTGAGGTAATTGCCATCGTATCCTGTGCCTACATATCCTTTATCACCAATGGAAAATCCGATGGCATTATACCTGCCAGTACCTCCAAAGTCTGCTTTTCTTGTCCAGATATTGGTACCCGGATCATATTCCCAAAAATCTTTCAGTTTAGTATCATTGTCATCATACCCTGTACCTACATATCCCTTTCCATTGATGGCAAAGGCTACAGCAGAATTTCGCGAATTACCCGGGAAATCGGCAATGCGTAACCATGTGCCGGTATTCTGATCGAAAGACCAAAAGTCATTAAGACGGTCACTGCCATCATAACCGCCACCGACAAATACTTTTGTGCCAATGGTAAAGGATACAGCCTCTGTGCGTCCCACTCCTTCAAACTCGGACCGACGTTTCCAGTTACCTACCAGATCGCTGCTATCTGACGTGTTTTTTTCGCAGCTGGTCAGTTGAATGAATACAAGAAATAACAGCGATGAAAAAAGAATGGAGAAAGGGAGGTTTGTACCAACGTGATTTTTTATTGTCATACTCATTTGTTTTGTTCCTGGTATTTAAAGTTGATTGCGGGTGCAATCTGCATTTGCAATGGGATAAAAAAATGTTAAGAGGTCCGGGCAGGACAAACTACAGGCTGAAGCGGACATATCTGGTGCTGAAGTAAAAGGGAATCAGCGTGGCAGGTGAAACTTCAATTTCAGAGGTGGCCGGGTTTTTAATATCGGCCTCAAAAGATTATATTTGAAAAAGCACATACACACCTGCGCATTTATTACCTCAAAACTCCACCAATATGGCCTCAAAAATGAATGTAGCAGTCCTTTTTTATCCCGGCGTTGAAATGATCGATATGAATGGCCCGCTCGATGTATTTGTAAAAGCCAATCGTTACAACAATGACCGGTACAAAATCTATACGCTGGCAGAAAAATCCGGTGAAACGGACAGTGAACGGGCGGTGGTGCGGATGATCCCTGATTATACGTTCGATGACTGCCCGCCACCAGATATTATCGTTATCCCGGGTCAGATCATGCCCGCCGGAAGTGCAAACCAGTTTGGTAGTGGGTCAGATGGGTTGATCGCCTGGCTACAGCAACAGGCTACGAGGGATGGAGTGGTCATCATGTCGGTATGCGTGGGGGCGTATATTTTTGCAAAAACAGGACTGCTCAGCGGCCGTGATGCCACCACGCATTGGCTGGCCCTTGAAGCGATGCAAAAGCAATACCCCGATATCACGTTTATAAAAAACGTGCGCTTTGTCGCAGATCGAAATTATATCACCACGGGTGGCGTTACGTCCGGTATAGACGGTGCCTTGTATCTGATCAGTGTGTTGGATGGACCGGAATTGGCTAAAACGGTAGCAGATATCATGGTGTATAACCGGGAGGCGCCGTTGCCCCCGGGAACGATATTGCCGCCGGTTGCATCGTAGCGTTAGCTGTTTATTGAACATGATAAAGTGAAGAAAAATTGGTTGAAAATCCGTTTCGTAATATGAAGAAGAAATGATTCCGCAGGTACTTCCCACCAACCTATTTTCCAGATTTGAGATGTCTTTTTTTCTTTATAGTTGAGTTAAAAATATTTTCTCGGTGCAAAGGCGGGATAAATTTCTCGAACCATTGCAAAATGAAAAAGTCACTCGTTTGAGTGACTTTTTCTCTGTGATCCCGCTGTCCCGATAGCTATCGGGAGAACCCAGGGCCCTCCCGATCTTGCAGATCGGGATGCTCTTCCAACTGAGCTACTGAAAAAGCTTCTCAATGTATTTTCTGGACTTCATCCGTTTGACCTGTAATTCTCTTTTCTTAGCGGAAGGTAAATCCTGGAATTCCTCTTTGTGTTTTAACACCCAAGGTAAACCCGTTGAGGTGAATTTTGAATGACCAATATTATGTTCGTATAATCTCCTGTCAAGGTCAATACAGGCACCTACATAATATTTGTTCAGTTTGAATGAATAAATAACATACATCCATGGCATATAATAAAAAAAGCTTCCATTTTTGGAAGCTTTTGTGATCCCGCTGGGACTCGAACCCAGGGCCCATACATTAAAAGTGTATTGCTCTACCAACTGAGCTACGGAATCAGCCTTTTTCCCTCACTTTTCAGTTTTGGGAGTGCAAAAATACAGGGTTTATGGAATCGCGCCAAAACTTTTTCGATTAATTATCAACAGCTTTTGGCCGGTTGTGAAGATTTTTTGCCCCAAAATCCCGCTCCGGCGATTTTTATTTGAAAATTACTCCCATTTTACCCATTTCCATACAAACAGGTCGTATCATGGAGCTGGTCGGTGCTGTTTTTTTGAATTGTCTTTTGGCAGACACTTACTTATTTTCAAGCCTTCCGTTTCGCTACTTCAGGCAACTATTATATACAAGGTTTATCCTTCTTCGGGGGATAAAAAAACTAAAATAGATTGCGCTTTCATAACTGATTACACAGTAACATTGTCGTTTGTCCGGTTTACGGTGTTTAACTTTTTGACGAACCTATGAGTACAAAGAAGACAGTGTTATTATTAAGTCCGCATCACTTGCAGAAAAGCGGGCGTATTTGGGAGTTGCTGCATATTACCAAAGAAAAAAATACCACGGCTTATGCAAAAGAACCCGTGAGTACCATCGCCATCCGCAAATATTTTCCCAAACTACCCGATACCTTCAGTAGCCAGGTGAGCCGTTTTTCTGAAAAAAATATGATTGCCACCCGACTGGAGATCATCGCAACTGCCCGGGCTGCCCGCAACGACGAACCCGATAACTGGATCGAACAGGCATTTGAACGGAAACTGCATCAGGAACTTACCGCCCTGCGTCCTCTTTTGCCAATGGTGCAATGCTATCACCAGGTGCCATCCACAGCCGATAAAAATCGTTTTACAACCGGGCCCTGTGCCTTCAGCAGTTATACTCCGGGCTTGCGTTTTCAGGTGCGTAAGCACAACGACGGTTATTTATACCTGGAAACGGAAGTGGAACTGAACGGATCTTTCTATCCGCTGGATAGTTTTACCCAATCGGCTTTTCTCATTGAACACAAAGGCGAATATTTTGTGCTTCGCTTTACCGATTACAAAACACTTTGCTGGGTGCAACAACTCGATTGGCAAAAAGAAGGTGCAGATCCCATGGCATTTTCTCATTCCATTCTTGCGCATCTCGGAAAAGATTACCCTGTATCGCGCAATGCATTACTGGGTACAGTAGAGATAACGGCCTCACCGGCAGGACAGGTTTTGCTGAGCGAAATAAGCGGACAGTTCCTCATGCTCACCCCGCAATTTGAATACGACGGATTTGTAGTGGACGGAAAATTTGAAGCAAAAGCCGTATTTCAACGAGAGGGGAAAGAATACACCCTTACCCGAAATAAAGAAGAAGAGCAGCATATCATCGCACAAGTGGAATCCCTGCATACCAATTTCAGCAAGCAGGTAAACGGATATTATTATTTATCCTTCGATGAGGCCCGAAAGAAAAACTGGTTTCTGAAAGCCTTTCGCAAATTGCTGGAACTGGATATCCAGGTAATGGGAATGGATATGCTGCAGCATTTCCGGTATTGCCCGGATAAACCGATCACCCATGTGGAAATGATCAGCGAAGAAGGCGATCAACTCTGGTTGAAATTCACCCTGAATTTTGGTAAAGAGGAAATACCTTTTACTGAATTACAAAAAGTAATACGGGCCGGGCAGCAAGCCCTGCCGCTCAAAGATGGTTCCATCGCTTTGCTCGAAGAAGATTGGTTGCTCCGGTATGCGATACCGGTAAAACATGCGGTGGCGGAAAAAGGAAAGATCCGTATTCCCAAATGGCTGGCTCTTTCGCTGGAGCAACGTGAAACCCACAGCACCGGATTGCCCGGGATTATGAAAGAAGAATGGAAAGCCAAATGGAAACAATGGCAAACATCCGAAGCGCCCCTCTATCCATTACCATCCGCCATACAGGCCAGCCTGCGCATTTACCAGCAAAAGGGATACGAATGGCTGAAATTATTACAGGAAGCAGGTGCCGGTATGTTTCTGGCGGATGATATGGGATTGGGAAAAACATTGCAAACCATCTGTTTTGCCGCCAGCTTATTGCAACAACATCCCGGACGACAACTGCTCATCATTTGCCCGGCGTCGCTGATTTATAACTGGGAGCATGAATTGAAAAAATTTGCTCCTTCTCTTTCTGCAAATGTATACCACGGTACAGGACGAAATAAGCAGGTGTTTACGGATAATAAAATTGCTATTGTCATCAGCAGCTATGGTACGCTTCGCTCGGATGCGGATCTCTTTTACCAGCACAGGTTCCTCGCCGTAATTCTGGATGAAAGCCACGCCATTAAAAACCCTTCTTCGCAGGTGGCCCGTGTAGCCCATGCGCTGCTGGCCGATCATCGGGTATCGCTGAGTGGTACACCGGTAATGAACAATACATTCGATCTCTACAGCCAATTGCAGTTCATTTTGCCGGGTATGTTTGGCTCACAACCTTTCTTTAAGAAAGAATATGCCGATCCGATTGACCGCGATAAAAATGAGCAACGCATCAAAGATCTCAATCAACTGACCGCCCCCTTTATATTGCGGCGCACCAAAGAGCAGGTAGCCAAAGACCTGCCACCCAAAACAGAGATGATACTCTGGTGCCAGATGGAAGAAGGGCAGCGGCAGGTATATGATGAGATCAGGGGGCAGGTGCGCGGCGAATTGCAGGCATCCATCAAAGAAATGGGATTGGGAAAAAGCAAACTGCAGGTACTACAGGGGATATTAAAATTAAGACAGGTATGTAATTCCCCGGCATTGCTGAAAAACAGCGAATATGATTGTACGGATTCGGTAAAGACTATGGAATTGCTGGAAGAGATCGAAAACAACCTGTCCGATCATAAAGCGCTCGTGTTTTCACAGTTTACCACCATGCTGGATATACTCGCACAGGAATTAAAGCAGCGACATATTCCTTTTCTGCTGCTTACGGGTGCCACTCCGGCCAAAGAGCGTGACCGGATGGTGCAGGAATTCAACAAGGAAGGATCGGACGCCCGCGTATTCCTGCTGAGCCTCAAAGCCGGCAATGCGGGACTGAACCTGACAGCGGCAGATTATGTCTTTCTATTTGATCCATGGTGGAACAATGCGGTAGAGCAACAGGCCATAGATCGCACGCACCGTATCGGACAAACGAAGAATGTGTTTGCCTATAAATTGATCTGTAAGGACTCCATTGAAGAGCGGATCATTCAATTGCAGGAACAAAAGAAAACCCTGGCCGGTTCACTCATCAGCGAAGAAGAAGGATTTGTAAAAGCATTGACAGAAGAGGATATTGAGTATTTGCTGGGATAAGGTGAGGGCGCCGATCTGGTTGCGTAGTAGTTAATTGAAATGATAGTATCAGCACTGCGTTTCGCTTATTGTAATTCCGGTAGTTTTTTTTCTTCATCCAGTATGGCGATGAGTTTTTCCAGCATGGCGGCGTACTGTTCTACTTTGCCATGTTGTGTTTCGATATTGATATATCGCCGGCCAATGATGCCAAAATGTACACTGAGGGAGCCATCTTTTTTTACGCGTTCATTGTCCTGCCAGATACTGTTATATCCCTGATCGGACATGGCCTGGTAGAGCAGACTGTCGGTAGTAAGAATGATATCATCGGGATCTTCATTTTCATTGGCATATACTGCTTTCGCATCCGATTGGCGTTGCCCACCTTCGAGATAGGTACGGATAGAGTAAGCACCTTCCGTATTATTATGCAGGGCCACCACACAGGCGGCGGTATCGGTTAGTTTATCGAGAATATGTGCAGCAAATTTTTCTATTTCGGCAGCAGCAGCAGCCTGTACACGGCTGTTTTCGCGAAGCGTTTGTTGTATGCCTTCGGAAGAAAACATCCGGTTGGGGTCAAAAGCATAAGTGATGCCTTTCAGTTTAAAA
Organism: Bacteroidota bacterium; assembly: GCA_026391455.1. Taxonomy (GTDB): domain Bacteria; phylum Bacteroidota; class Bacteroidia; order Chitinophagales; family Chitinophagaceae; genus JJ008. The sequence continues at coordinate 19,443 of JAPLEH010000007.1, read as the reverse complement.
CGGATCACGCGTTGTCCCCGGTTTTCAATTCGGATAAGTGTACCACCCGTTTTTTCCAGTATGGACATAGCGGCTTTTACGGAAGCATCTTCATTGCTGTGCAGGTTGATGCATACAAGATTGGTCCGATCGCCGTATTGCAATACATGTACAGGGATGGACTTTCCTGCGAGTGAATAATAGCCGATGTTTTCAGTGGGTACAAAGAACGGGGTTGAAACATCTGTGTTAGGCGTACCCGGCTGCCCGATAGCGGTCAGTGTAAACAGGCAAAGAAAGGTAGTAAAAAGGCGGTGTACTTTCATGCGGTGGTTGATGTTCAGGCATTAAAGATACTTTTCCCTTTTGGGAATGCAACTACCCATTAGCGGGTATTTTTTAAGAGTTAAAAGTTAAGAATTAAGAGTTAAGAATGTTATCAAGAAATAACGAGTCCTTTTTCTTATTTGTGATTTTTGTTGAGATGGAATTAATCGTATATATAAATATTGAAATAGAACTAATAAGTATCTGCGTTACAAGAGGAAAACGATGTGCTGTTGTATTCATTCATAATTCATAATGCATAATTCATAATTCTGAATTATGAATTAGCGTTCAGCTCCGTCTTCATCTTCTCCATCACTTCTTTCTCCAGCATCAGTTGAGCAAGGGAGATCATGTTCATAAAGGCTTTTTCGCCGGATATACCATGACCAATGATCACCGGCTTGGCAACCCCCAGTACCGGGGTGCCGCCATAAATCTCGAAATTGAAGCGGTTGAAATAAGCATTGCCGGGGCTTTGTTGTTGCCCGATATCGTAGAGTGATTCGGCCATCTTGAGGAGTATATTACCGGTAAAACCTTCGCATACCATTACATCTGCTTTATCCATCAGCAGGTCGCGCCCTTCTATATTGCCGATGAAGTGGATATGTTTATTCTCTTTGAGCAGGGGATAAGTGGCTTGTGCCAGTATATTGCCCTTGCCTTCTTCTTCTCCCACATTGATTAGTCCCACCCTGGGAGTATCGATACCCAGTATATGCCGGGCATATACACTGCCCATGATGGCAAACTGGTTCAGTTGTTCGGGTTTGCAATCGGCGTTGAGGCCTACGTCGAGTAAGAGGCCGGTACCGCCGCCAGCTTTGGGAATGATGGTGGAAATGGTGGGGCGGATTACACCTTCCAGCGCTTTGATGCTGAAAAGTGCGCCAACCAGCATGGCACCGGTATTTCCGGCGCTGATGAAGGCATCCATTTTGCCGCTGGCCAATAAATGGAAGCCGATGGCAATGGAAGAGCGTTGCTTTTCCCGTAAGGCTTTCGTGGGGTGTTCATGCATGCCGATGACTTCGTCGGCATGTACCACCAGTATACGATCGGCAGGAACGCTATGTTCAGCCAGCAGGGAATCGATGGCTGTTTTATCGCCGATGAGGATGAGCGTGACAGGGGCGTTGGCTGTTTGCAGGTAGGCATGCACACCTTTTACCGCTTCGAGCGGGGCATAGTCGCCACCCATCATATCTATCCCTATGGTCATACGTAAAATTAGCTTTGATGCTGTTACAAAACAACAAATTCCAAATCCATCATTGGCGGGTAGCCAACAGGGACCTGGAATTTACATATTGCGAAGCGTTACAATCAGGCTTTGAGCGGGGCCTTTTCAGCAACCACTTTTCCTTTGTAATACAGCTTGCCTTCACTTACATGGGCGCGGTGACGAACATGTGTTTCGCCGGTAGCGCTGTCAGTGGTGAGTGTAGCAGCAGTAGCTTTATAATGTGTTCTGCGCTTCGCGCTTCTTTGCTGACTGTGTCTGCGTTTGGGATTTGGCATATTTCAAAGTTTACTTTATCAAAAATTATGTTCTGTAATTAACTATTCACTATTCACAATTGACTATTCACCATTCACTTTCCCAGGTTCTTAAACTTATCCAATCCTTTCCAGATCGGATTTCCTGTGGATTCATTTCCATCGCCAGCCGATTCCGATTCATCCGGTCGGTGTTCCAGCTTTTTCAGCACATCCAGCGCGTTCTTATTGCAATGCGGGCCATCCATTTTCTCATACTCACAGGCTTTTTGCATGGGTATGGAAAGATTGATGAACTCATAGATCCATTCGGACACAGAGAGATGACTTTCTCCCTGCGCGATATAGTACATATCTGGATCCTCTTCCTGTTCATTCATCAGTTCGGGTTCCTCCACCATCTTTACGGTGATGTTGAATTCATCCCATAGATCCAGGGGGAGATCACTGCTGCAACGATCGCAGGTAACTTCCAAAGCTCCACCAATCTCAAACTTGAGTAACATAAAACTGCTCTTTTTATCGAGGGTCAGCTTTACTGTGGCTTTGCAGTGGCGGAAATCCTGCTGCTGAAATGCTTCAAAGAACCTGTCGTCTATCTCATAGCTAAACTCATGAATTCCGGGCTTTAACCCCACAAAAGCTATTTCAAACTCCCGTCGGCGGTTCATGGGTCAACTTTTTAAGAGTGTGCAAAGGTAAGGTAAAAAGAGGAACCGGAATTAGTATTTTCGCTTTTTTTGCGGAAATACTATTAGTTTTATCTTTAATCCTTAATCATTAATAATTAGTCACTTGCAACAATTTCTCACCCGACTTTTTACCCGGCTCATGAAAAGCTGGAGCTGGGTATTGCTTATTATCGCCACGATTCTCATCAAATGGGCCTCCTGGTACCCTGGTTGGGTGGAGAAAAATTACAGTCTCGGCATATATCCGGTCATTGCCCGGGTGCAGCGTATCCTATTTGGATGGATCCCTATCAGCGTAGGTGATCTGTTTTACGCCTTCCTGGTACTCATAATCCTGTTCAGGACGGTAAAGTTCTTTAAATTATTGTTTCAGCGCCGCCTTACCCGCAAGTATTTCGGCACCGGGCTGCAGCAAGCCATCTTCTTTGTATTGTTCGTATATGTATTTTTCAACCTGCTATGGGGGCTTAATTATAACCGGGTCGGTATTGCCCGACAGCTTCAGCTCGAAGTAAAACCCTATACCGTGGCCGACCTCGATACGCTCACGGCCACCCTCCGCGACCGGTTGAACTTTTATGCTACGACTGTTACTGAAGCACAACGGGATTCGTTCAATCAAAAACGGCGATTATTCAAAAGCGGGGCCGAAGCCTATGACTATGCTCATCAGCAATTTGGCTTTCTGTCGTACCCGCACCGCTCGGTAAAACCGTCTCTGTTCAGCTACCTGGGCAACTATCTGGGCTTTCAGGGATATTATAATCCCTTTTCCGGAGAGGGGCAGGTAAATACCACCGTGCCCCGGTTCTTAGAACCCTTTGTAACCACGCACGAAATAGCCCACCAGTTGGGGTATGGCAAGGAGAACGAGGCCAACTTTGTAGGGTTTCTCGCTTGCCGGGCCTATCCCAATAATGCCTTCCGTTATTCTGTGTATTTCGATATGATAAATTATGCTATCGGTGAACTGGCAGTACGCGATACAGGTCTTACCCGCAGCCTGATAAACAGCCTGCATCCCCAATATAAAAAGGACAGGGCGGAGCTTCGGCAATTTTACCGGCAATACCGCAATCCCATTGAGCCCGTTGTATCCTGGGGTTATGGTCAGTTCTTACGGGCCAATAACCAACCCTCCGGCAAACAAACCTACAATGAAGTAGTGGCCTGGTTGATCGCTTATTATAAAAAATACGGACTACAAGCACTCTGAACAATAGGGGGCGCTCGTTTGTTATAAACCTATGACGAATACTATCAAGTTCATCATTGCCGTTGCTATTCCCGTGGTGATCGGAGCCGCCAGTGGATTCTTTACTGTATCCGGTGTAGAGAGTTGGTATGCCACCATCAATAAACCATCCTGGAATCCGCCTAACTGGATATTTGGCCCCGTGTGGACCACCCTTTATTTCATGATGGGTATTGCGCTCTTCCTGGTATGGAAAGCAGATACCAGTATAGAATTAAAGAAGATCGCCTTTGTATTGTTTGCCGTGCAATTGGCGCTGAATTTTTTCTGGTCCTTCATTTTCTTCCGGCTTCACCAACCGGGTTGGGCTTTGGCCGAGATGCTGGCCCTCTGGATTTTTATCATCCTCACCATTTTCGCTTTCGCGCAGGTAAATAAAACGGCTGCCTGGCTGCTCGTACCTTATATCAGTTGGGTGAGCTTTGCGGCGATACTTAATTATACAATCTGGAAAATTAATTAGCTAATTAGCTAATTTGCTAATCTGCTAATGGAATACAGAACAGCCGGGTGCTAATTTGATAATTAGCTAATGTGCTAATCTGATAATGAAATACAGAACAGCCGGGTGCTAATTTGATAATTAGCTAATGTGCTATTCTGCTAGTGAAATACAGAACACCCGGGTGCTAATTTGCTAGTGAAATACAGATTATCAACACTTAAAATCAAAATTGTATAAATTCTAAATTTGCTGATTTCTAAAACAAACGAATATCAGAATATAAAAACCACTTTCATGTTGGAAAAAATGGCTGTTCAATTAGCACATCAGCAAATTAGCATATTAGCTAATTAAAATTTGTTCTTCCACATCATACTCTCCACTGGCTTATCGGGTTGGTTGCTGTATTTGGAATTCTTTTTTTGGTTGTAGGCAATTTCAATCGGGCCTTCTACGGGGAAGTAGATCAGTTGGCCGATGGGCATTCCTTTATATACTTTTACGGGTTGTTTTACAGAAATCTCGAGGGTCCAGTTGCCGCAGAAGCCCACATCACCTTTGCCGGCGGTGGCGTGGATATCGATACCGAGGCGGCCGGTGGATGATTTTCCTTCGAGAAAGGGTACATGGGCATGGGTCTCCGTGTATTCTTCGGTAACGCCGAGATAGAAGATATGCGGGTAGAGTACAATGCCATCGTCGGGTATTTCGAAATATTCGATCTGGTTGTGCTTTTTGGCATCGATCATATGCTCTTTGTAGGTGGCGAGCGTTTTGCCCAGGTGTACATCATACGAATTGCTGCCCAGGCATTCCCGGCTGTACGGTACAATTTTGATAGTACCTTTTTCTATTTCTTCCAGTATACGTGTATCGGAAAGGATCATGTGAAAGGGGTTTAAAACAAGGGGGTTTCGGCCCTGTCAATTTGTGTGCAAGTATAAATCAAAAATCGGGGTATTGATGATCCCGGGCCGTTCCGCTGCCCCCATTTTTTCAACAATTCGGGAGGGTTTACGTATAAGGTGATAAGTTTTAAGTTATAAGTGTCTTGTCCTGAAATAGGTTTTAGGCTATACAAGGTGACGCGTTAGTGATCGGGTGGGGAAGGCTCGCTTTCTTTGGGCTGAATGGTATAAATTACAGCCGTATTTATTCCAGTTAGAAATTCACTGAATAGGAATCGAACCTATGAACTATAGGGTCCTGATTTTTAATTTTTAATTTTAAATTTTTAATTCCCCAGTGCCTGTTTTTTTTCAAATGCCCATCAATGACACCACCCGCCTCGGGGTGTGGAAGATCGAAGAGCCGGAAGACTATTTTAAGGGCAATGTGCCGCAGCACCGGGATGTAACGCATCCTCACAAACGGGTGCAACACCTGGCGGGGCGTTTCTTATTGCAGTATCTCTATCCCGATTTTCCGTATGAGCAGATAAAGGTGGCCGACACCCGCAAGCCCTACCTGCTCAATGAGAAATATCATTTCTCTATTTCGCATTGCGGGGATTATGCGGCAGCCATTGTGAGCAGCCGCTACCGCGTGGGCATCGATGTGGAGATACCTCACCCCAAAGTGCTGGCGCTGCGCAACAAGTTTTTATCAGATCGCGAGCAGCAATTGTTTGATCAGGCGGGAGAGGAGGGCGATCTGCAAATGGCCACTACACTCTGGAGTTGCAAAGAAGCCGTGTTTAAATGGTATGGCAATGGTGGCGTGGACTTTAAAAAAGAAATACAATTATCCCCCGGCGATGCGAAGGAGGAAACCATTCAATGTCATTTTACCAAAACCGGCGATCAGCTTATTCTGCATCCGCATGCGTTTGATGAGGTGGTGCTGGCTTGGGTGGTGAGTTGAAAGTAGTAAGTTGTAGGTTGTAAGTTTTAAGTTGTAGGTTGTAAGTTGTAGGTTGTAAATAAGTGTACATCCCTAAATAGAGTTGCCCGGTTTTAACAGCCCGTACTTTTATCTGTTAACTTTTAACTATTATCTATATCTCCTTCTTCGAGTAAATTCAAATCCACATCTGTACCCGAAATGCCTTCGATGGAGCCGCGGATATGGGCGGCGTTGAGCAATACTTTTTCCAGTTGTTTTTCGCGTGCTTTCCAGAGTTTTTCCATGGCATCGCGTTCGCGTTGAATGGAGAGTTTCATGCTCATGAATCCTTCGCGGATGGCTTTCCATTGTTCGGCAAATTCGCGGCTGGTGAGGTAATCGTAGAGCAGGTGCATTTTATCGCCACGGTTTTCCTGGCTTTTGGCAGCAGTGGCGATCTTGATCACCGCATCGCGGAGCATGGCCACTACGGCGCGGGCTTCGGCGAAGGAGCAGATCCATACGCCATCTTTTTCGCCAAAGCTGTTCATGTCTTTGGGGAGGGCCTGCGTTACGATTACGGCTACATCGGCGCCCTGGCTGCGCATATCGGCTTTTAGTTTTTCGATCCAGTCGTTGGAAAAATCTTTGGTTCGTTTGCTTTCGAAAATGATCTTGCCGCATTCCTGCCCAAAGCCGTTTCGCACGGTTTGTATGCAATCGGCCCCGCGTACGCCTTTGCCCACTTCGGCAATGAGGTCGAAGGGGAAGGCGGAGCGCAGCATTTCTTCGAGGGCCAGTTCCTGTGCTTCGCCCTGGCTTTGCATGGAGCCCTGTTCGAAGCGGCGTTTCATTTCTTCGGTGAGTTTGCGCTGGGCTTCCAGTTGCTCTTCTTTTTCTTTCAGTTTCAGCAGAAATTCTGTTTCCTTCAGGGAGTTGCGGTCTGCTTCTTCCTTACGGATCACGTCGGTGAGTTTGCTGCGTTCTTCGAGCAGCATTTTTTGCAACTGAATTTCTATTTCTTTTTCTTTATTGAGCAGTTCCTGTTCTTTCTTTAAAAAGGTGAGTTCTTTTTGCCGGGACTCTTTCAGTTTTTCTTCGTTGTCTTTATTGTTTTGTTCGAGCAGGCGGAGTTTGTTTTCAAAGTCGCCGGCTATATTCTTGCGGATATTCTCTTCGAGGGATTGCTGGATGCGTTTCTTTTCATCTTCCAGTTTTTGGGCAAATTCTTCGTTCTTTTTCCGTTGCCAGTCGGCGGCCTTGGTGCGCAGTTCTTTTTCCACTTCTTCGCGAATGGCATCGTTGGGTTCGAACTGGGTGCCGCAATTGGGGCATTTTACTTGTGTGGTCATGTAGGATTTCCTTTGGTTCAAAACTACGATTCTGCGGTTGTATTTGTGGGGGATTGTTGGTAAAGAATGGGGCTATTAAAACAATTTATAATAAAAAGTAATACGATTTAATTGTGTTACTTTTTTTCCTTTTGAGATCGCTGTGTTCGGCTTGCAGCCGAACACGTTTATTCTATTGCCTTTGGCAATAAAGATTGTAAACATTGCCACAGGCAATAGAATAGGCTTACGAAACTACAAGTTTCGTATAGCTGTGAATAAAATAGCTATGCAAAACGGAAGTTTCGCATAGCTAAGGCGGAAGTATAAAATATGGTTAGTTGAATTGTTGCGTAAGGTTGTTACTCTTCCAGCAGCGATGCATAGAAGTGAAACCGTTTTTCCAGTTCGAAGAAAGCGTACTTCATTTCATCGTCCAAGTCGGCTGCGCGGAGAAAGCAAAACACGGCTTTGCCGGTGGAAATGAGGTTGTCGAGCAGGAAGAGGTCTTTGTTTCCATTGAGGAGTGCTTCATACACCCGTTGTGGGTTGGGGGTAGCCATAGTGTAAGGTATTTAAGTTGGCAGAAAAAAATACGGTTCTGCCTGTCCCGTTGCTTTTCGTCACCGAAGACAGCAAGCCCATTACAAGCTTGCACGGGGGTGCAGAACCGTATTATCTGTAAAATGTTGCAGGCACAAAAAAGCCCGCAACATTTTTATGGCGGGTGTTACCCGTCTTCGGTGTTTAGAAAAGCAGGATAAAAGTAAGGAATAGAATGATAGAAATGCAAAAACTACGTAGGGTGTTTTTAAGAATTTGTTTTGGACTTGTAGTGATCAGATTACAGTTTTGATTTAGGATTGATTTAATAAAACATCAAGGGTTTTGAGATTTTTAAATAAAATAAAGTGTGTAAGAAAAAGGCATGAATAATGAATTTACTAACGCGTATGCTTGTAAAAGCGCTTTAAATAATGAAAAAAAATCTTGGATATTTGCCAGTATCGATAAGTTGTAATAATATTTTTAAGTTATCGATGGGATTTTGTTTATACTCCGCATTTGGTTAATAGAATTGTTTAATAAAAATTATTTTTCTTTTGTCCTTTATGAAGGGCAAAATGGCCGCGATTTTTTAATAGGAATTAAAAGTCGATTTGGTTATCCTACTAAAACAAGTTCTTTTTCAGTAACTTTAAGTAATGATTATTAAAATATTTTATTGAATTCTGTTATGTTCCCACTACCCAATATTTTATTTGTTGTATTAATAGGCTTATCTACTATCTATTTGACATTTTTAACCACGAAAGGTAGTTTAACAGATAATAGACGTTCATCTTTTTGGAAAAAATTTACAAAGAGAGGTCGGATTGTCTTATGTGTACTTTTTATTATGGCAACATTATTGGTTTTCCAAGAATATAATTCCCAAGTCATAAATAAAATTAGAGACAAAGAAGTTGAAATCAACAATCGGGTAAGAGATTCTATTTTTGAATCAAGAGTTAAGCTTGCCGTAGATTCAAACCGATTTAAACTTTATGAGGATATTTCAATTGCATTTGGTAAGCAGAATATGCAACTTGATACATTTAAAAAAGAAATCCATAAACTACGAGATTCAAGTAATAGGACTATAATAATACCTGTCGACAAAAGGCCTACCATTGAATTATTGCCTCCTGGTCCTAGATTGGAAATAAGAGATAAGAAAAAGATTTTATTTATTTCTTACACTAGTATGGGAGCATGGGCAAAGATTATTAACATGAGTACTTCTTTTATTCTTGTTGATACTTTGAACGAATTATATTTTTTAAAATCATGGCAATTTCCAACAAACGGTCGGGAGATTACTGAAGAAAATATAATTACAAATGAAATTGACTTGGGCGATATCAATTTAAATTCTACTAAAGGGTTTTGTATTTATTTGAAGGGTTCTTACACAGATAAATTTCAATCAAAAATTTATACAGCGGATTTGTCTTATTATTTTGGTCACCATACTGGTAAATTTACTTATGCGACAGGAAATTTGCGCGATAGGATAATAGAATTATTAAGAAGGAACTTAGTTCTATGATTATTAAAAGTGCGTTATTTTAAGTGCAATCTGCTTTGTTTAGCTTTCATTCGAACATGCTTATTTTTTTGCCTTCGCAATATTATTTGAAGAAATTACAGCGGCAATAAAACAGGTTTACGAGTCTGAAAATTTCGTATTAACTTTATTGAAAGAATAGCCAGTTTTTCCCAAAGTCTTCTGGCAAACTTTTACAATCATCTTTTCAAAAGTAAAGCCAGCCAATCATGAAGCCAGTACTTTTCTATCTTATACTTTTCTTTTGGTGTATCAGTTGCCACAATGTAAAAACCACCGCACCCCCAAAGCCTCTGACCGGGAATATTCAAACGGACCTGAAAATCTTGTTGCCTGATGGTACGGTAAAGGCAGAAATTATGGATAGTGTTAAAGTAAATGCCAGGCAAAATTGTAACCTCCCCCTTTTTAGGACAGGTTGTAAATATACAAATCTGAAAATATTTTTGCTGTGCCATCTGGAAACGGAATCGATAAACTAACTAAATAACTCTTTAACTTTCTCCACTAAACCCGGATTGTAATATTAAGTCAGATGAATATCAAAATACTCAAAAGAATGATTTTATATCTGCTGTTTGCCATGCTGACAGCCTGCGGCCATCCTGATAAACGGATAGTGGCCCGGCTGGATCATACTCTTTCCGGTTGCTTTGCAAGTGAAATGAACCAGCTTACAGTGTATGAAGAGCAGGGTGTAACTTTTGCGAAGCTGGTAAAAAACGGGAATTATACACGGGAAACGAAACTAACCCCGGAGCAATTAAAGGATTTTCAAAATGTTACCAACGAGCTCCGTAATTTGAAGGAACGGGATGGCTGCACCACTGTAGAAGATTATATTCTGCGGATAGATGGCAAAACAGTAAAGAAATCAGACGGAGGGTGCAGTTGGCACGGATTTCATCGTGTAGAAAGGAAGATCTTTGGTGATGGTGAATAGGGGCTTTTTGTGCGAATCGGGTTAGTCTGTTACATATTTTGAAGCACCCTGTTTTCTGAAAATTAATTTTTAATTTCATATTCTAAACATTAGCCATGGCAAAATACCTGACCCTATTGCTTTTAAGTACAGCCCTTATTTCCTGTTCGCATACCACTGCCCAGCAATGGCCGGATAAACTGAACACCACCAGGTCCGCTCAGTATGTGAACATTCCCGGCACCCGGGCCTTCCTGCTCAAACCGGCCGGATTTTCCCTTTCTTCCTCCATGCCGGCTATTGAAAAAGGGAATTCCTCCATGGTGCAGGTAATGGATCTCGTGGGAGGTAATTTTTATACCAATGCCGCTACATTTACAAAAAAGCGATTTGAAGAGAAAGGGTTGAAAGTGATCGAGTATAAAGAATTTACCCTCAATAATTTTCCGGCTAAAATGGCTTGTATTGAAAAGGACGCACAAACGAATATGATCAATATGGTGTTTGGCGATACCTCGTTCTCCGCCTCCGTGATCGGCATGTACCCCGCAGCTGACAAAGAATTGAAAAAACAGGTAACGGAAGCAATGCAATCCCTGTATTATGATAAAGCATTCACCATTGATCCGTTTGCCGCTGCACCCTTTCATCTCAATCAATCTGCATCAGTATTCAAGTTTGCCAAACTGGCCGCGTCCATCTATATGTATTCCATCAACGGGGTGGATAAAAAAGCGTATGAAAATGAGCCTTACCTGATGGTGATTTCGGGCCCTGCTGAAGGGACTTCTATGGCATCTATGGCTGCGGATATGGCGGATGTGGTAACTGGCGGCACTGCGGGCAGTGTGGTGGAAACACCTGTAAATGGCCTGCCTTCTTATAAACGGGTGGTACGCGGCACCATCAATGGCAAACCTGGTATATTATACCAGCATCTGGTAATGATCGGTGAAACGATTGTGATCATGCAGGGGGTAATCCCGGATAAAAACGAAACCTATATCGCGGAGTTTGAAAAACTGACCATGACCGTTCGGAAAAAATAAGGCAAAAGCATAGCAATGGGTCTATTCATTCATAACAGCATTGTTGGCAGGGTAGTAACGATTTTCTTTATCCTGCTTGTAGCACTGCTGTCCGGATGTAATACCATTGGCATGCTGCTTTTCTACAAAGGATCCAAAACAGAAACGGTTTACCGAAGTGCACCGGATAAGAAGAATTATTATATCGTGAAAGCCACCACCATTTCACATTGCGGCTGTACCGAACTTTCAGTGGTGAATCATAAGCATGGCGTCATTGATTTCCGGATAGATTATATGGATAATGTGGCCCGTAAAACGGTATATCGTATCAATGAAGCTACAAAGCAAAAGGATACCATTCGCTTACGTACCACTACAGACAACAATTATATGGTTGCCTTTACTGCATTGGACAAGGAAATCTTTCAACGAATTGATACGATTTTGCAACAGAAGCCGAAGGGCATCATTTACCCTGTACGAAAACAGATTTACATGGGATATAATTTTGAATCAAACTATTGATATGCGCAAATACCAACAGTTGACATTTGTGCTGCTTATTGGCCTGTATTCCTGTACGGGTCAGGCAGGAAAAACACCGAATACGGATTCCACTTCCATCACTACAATAAAAACAGACACACAGGCCCATCCCAAAAAGGGGTGGGTTGACACACTCATCACAGATGAATACCCGGTTACAATCGATATGCTGGATGCACAAAAGGGAACCGGCTCTTACACGAAGAAAAGCGGCACACTTGTATCGTCGGATAAGGCATGGTTTCGCAACGACAGACTGGGGCAAACACTCGTGATTGAATTATACACGGATCATTTCCGGGTAGCCTCTTATCATTTCTTAAACCAGGATATTCCTTCCTACATCATAGAAAGGATGGAACTGCAGAACAATGCCGGAGAAATGGCATCCGTTGCTGAAAAGAAAAGATATTTTAAGGGATTTATTGCGCAAGGTGTGCCAACCGATGCCAGTTATTTTAGAACAAATAAATGGATGCTATTGGGGGATACATTACCAAAAGCGATCAAACTATATGGCGAACCGGATAAGCGATCTTCCAAAGGCGGTATTGATCAACTGGAATGGAACTTTGTGGGGGATAAGCTATATGATGGTAAATCCGACCTGAAGGGCAAACCGGTGGTGAAAGATAATTTCGGGCATCAGGTTGTGTTGTTTTTCCGGAAAGGCAAATTGATTGCACAGGTATTGATCAATGATATTCCATGATAAGGATTGGCGTGATTTAATTGCCATATAAATTATAATATCTGCTTTGTTTATCCGTTCCTGTATGAGTATGGCACGAATTAAATTGTTTTTTCTTTGTTTCCTGTTATGGATACAATCAGTGGCTGCGCAAACTTTACCGGAGAAGGTTCTTTCACTCCGGCTTTCCTTATTAATGGATATGTCATCAGACATAGAGCGTGTTTCTCGCCCGCATCCTCACCTGAAGCTGGTGATTCATAACAATACAGACACAGCCGCGGCATTTTATAAACCAGATAATCCCTGGGGCGACCAGGCGATCCGGCTGGAACTGCTATTACATGATTCTTTATTTACGCTGCATTATTCCAGTTTTTGTGGCGAGAAATATTATCCGGAGGCGAGCGTATTGGAACCCGGCGATTCGATGGTATTTGAGCTGAGCGTAGAACGATGTTATCAACACGGCCCTTGTCCTTGTGTGTATGCCATGCCGGACCGTTTTCGGCTTCCTGACACGGATATTCGTGGAGGAAAGCTGAGGGCTGTTTATCAGGTTAATCGGGAGAATGATTCGGAGCTGGTTCATTCCGGTATTCGCGAAGCAATACGCATGGATAGTTTGTATAATCGCAAAGGAAGAGGGGTTAATTGGGCTGAAAAATATGATCGTTCATTTGTTCGAACGCAACTGGTATCAAATTGGGTGGAAATCGACAGGGAAAACTGGTGATTTCCTTCGTTGCGTGAATATATTAAGAACCCGTTAAAAACGGTATAGGTATACAGGTTCCGCATTCTTTCCAATATATTTGAATATATACGCTACGCTATCTCTATGCAAAGGATTATTCCCCTTCTGTTATTGTTTCTTCCCTTCTCCTCCCCGGGGCAGTCCGTTCGCACGGAAGTACGTGTACTGGCGGACAGCTTTGCGCGATATCCGGTACTGGATGCAAACTATACAGACTTGATTCTCCATCCTTCGGACGGCAATGCCCGTGTGAACAGGTTGGCCGACATGGCTACGGACGAGGAATTGCTTACATTGATCCGGGAAGAAATGCCTTCGGTAAAATGTGCAGCCTTTATTTCGCTTGCTATAAAGGGAAGTACAGATCTGATTCCGATCGTGCAGGCTCATTTGACAGATACCAGTAAAGTGGAAACCCAGCTAGGATGCATTATCTCTGCACAAATGTGCGGAGATTATTTCCTGGAAGCCTTCTATTTTTCATTGGGAAGAAAAGACAGCGTTTATTTCGAAGCGAATCGTAATCGAATGGTACAGTTGGATAGTATGTTGCTATATGCGCCAAATATTCGTCTTGCAGCCAAAGAATCCCGGCTGATGAATATCCGGGGAGATAGTCTTTATTATGATCGTGTAAGAGATATAGCTATCCATGAACGGATATTGGCGGCAGTGCCTGCGCTGGCCAGTTATCAGCAGCGGGAGGATACCGCCATCATTCAAAGTTATTTCGAAAACGAAGAGGAAATGTACTGGGCTATCTGGGCGGTGCGCGATTTTCCCGATCCATCTTTTTACCCATACCTGGTAAATGTGTTTGAGAAGGAGTGGAAGAAAAAAAATTATGATTTTCCCAGGTGGCGGATACTGTATGAAGCGTTGGCCAACTATCCGAATGCGCAAACGGTGGCGTTGTTTGAACGAACGATACATGCAAAAAATAAATTCAGGCGGGAAAAGCTGGGCAGATTTTTGGCACTGGCAGTAGCAAAGTCACCACACCCCTTGTTCAAACCCTTTGAGAATTTTTTGGTGGTGGATCAGCATTATAGTGAGTCGGTGAAATGAGCACTGATACCGGATTGGGTGAATGCTGGAATCAGCTTTCAGTTTATACTTGTTTTTCAGGAAACTTATAGCGATTCAGGGGAAATACCAGGCTCTTATTAAAAATTCCGGAGTATGATTTATCTGATCCCAGAGTAGTTACAGTTATTCTCGTAAATTAGAATAAAAAGTTGAATAAAAATAATGGTATGAAATGGTTTTGTTTTTTGGCGATCGGTTTATTTTTTCAATCCTGTCAGCGTCTCAGAAGAGAAGGGCTGCCTGTAAATGAACGGAATTATAAAGCGTTAATTGATACGGACGAGTCAAGTAATTTTTTGTTAACCGATGCAATTATTGCCCCCTTTACTTTGACGGCCTCTTCTATCGCGGATAGTATAACTTTGTTTACGGAAAAGGTAATGGGAACGGATTGCCGTAAAGCATTGGAAAAAACGAGTTTACGTTCTATGCTGTCTGAACATCTTTGTGAAATGAAAGAGGACTTTTTACGAGGGCGTTACCAGATGGACGATATTAATATGTTAAGCAAGGCAGATAAAGAAGAATATCTCAAGCATGACACCATTACTGGGTTAAAAAACTTTGACAATTTTATTTGGTTAGCCAATCCTTTAGAATTCACTGCGCAATTAGGTTCGTATGTCTTAAAAGTATCTATTAAGCGGTCTGCCTCACCAGATTGGAGGTTGATTGGTCAGTATAAGTTCGTAGCCAAAAAAGGATCATCTGTTTCAAGAATCTATAAAAATGGGTATGCTCAAAATTGTACAATCCACATTTACCTGGAGATATTCGAAATGGAAACAGGAAAAACCGAATTTTATTCAAGGGCATTAAGCGATTCGTGTGTAATATATACGATATCCGATATTGAAATACAGAAACGTCTGTCTGATCTAAACAATGATCATAGATAGTAATAAAGGGAAAGACAGTTTTATTTTTTGAAGCTAAAACGGGTTGTTGCGAAAACATAATTTCACTAATTTTTTATACAAGACCTCTAAAGTCACAAATTCAAGTATCGGTGAAAAAAAAGGGAATCATCATTTTGGCTATTATCTTTTTTGTGCTGATAAATACCAATTATTATTGGGAGGTATGGCTTTCCTACTACTCGTTATTGTTGTTTCTGCTGCTGGGGCTTGTATTTTTAGGACTTGCCATAGTAACCGTCCAGGAACTGTATCTGTTGGTAAAGGAAAGGTTTTCGGATAAGAAAAGACTCTTTCAGGCGGGGCTTTTGGTTTTCGTACTGGGTACAGCTGCGTATCAGCCATTTGGACTTATTGACTTTGACCGTTTTTCGGGGAAAAAAGTACTTGTAGCAGGTCGCGAAGGTGGAGGAGATTGCACAACAATGCTCAAGTTATTTGAGAACCATACATTCAGGGAACGAACGGCTTGTTTTGGTATTTCTGTTATAAAAGGCAGCTATGAATTGAAAGGTGATTCTATCTTGTTTAAAGACATTGAAGACCGAAAGAAGTATTACAGTTATGCCCTCATTAAGCCAGTTGACTTTCCGAATAAGAATATCATTGCCGGTTTACACCTGTATCAGGATAAAACCGACACTACCGGTCAGCTTTTATTCATTACTCAAAATGAGCTTTCGTTGTTAACTGGAAGCTCTCATTGAAAATAAAAGTGTCAAAAAAAAACGACCCAATTATTTGAGTCGTTTTTTTGTGCCCCGGAACGGAGTTGAACCGTTACGGGCATTGCTGCCCACAGGATTTTCTTACCTACCACAGCTTTCGCTGCACCATCGTATGATGGTTTTGTGGTCTGGACTATACCTTCATCTTGTCAGGTATTGCTACCTGGTTTAGATGCCCTCCGTCTAGTCTCTACACCTTTCCCGAAATAATCCGGGACTTGGCTCGGGATTACCAATCACTGTTCAGTGATGAAGGCTTCCCCGAATTTGAAGGGTTCTGCTCCAAAGGTTTCCCAATGGGCACTCAAATTTCAATTTTAAGTCCTGCGTGTCTACCAATTTCACCACCAGGGCTGGTACGATATATACCTTAAATAAAAAATCCCTCCACCAGAGGAGGAAGGACTTCGAACAGCCTTCGCGTGGGCTATGGCTGCTGAGAGCGGAAGACCGGGCTCGAACCGGCCACCCCGACCTTGGCAAGGTCGTGCTCTACCAAATGAGCTACTTCCGCTTATTGTATTCTTTAAAGATCTGTTTCCCTTACGGGGTTGCAAAAATAGGGCATAGCCCTTTTCTAAAAAAATTTTTACGAAGATTATTTATACTTCGGTGTGTATTGGCTGCTTTCCTGTACCGGTACATCAATCTTGCTGTAACGCTTTGTTGAAAGCATATAGCAACCACCAAACATAAAGGCTACGATACATGCCACCTGCAGGTAAAAAAGAAATGCGGATGATGATACCCAGTTGTGAGTAAAGTCTTTGTCCTGCACTTTAGCTAATTCCTGGTTGTATTCCTGCGCGTTATTCATATACTGGTTTTGTGGTGCAAAAATAAGGTTTCGGTATAAAAAATCATGCTGTTTTATCCACTATTTCACTAAAAATCCGCTTCTTCTTAGCAAAATAGAGCCAGACAATATTTCGTTTCAGCAGCCCTTCCAATTTGCCTTTACGGCTCACCGGGAACACAGATCTTTTCCGCCTAAAAAACCACCAACCGATATAGGCCCATTCGGCCCGTACGATGGCCCAGCAGTATCCGGCATCGCCGCTCAGCAGCCCCTTCAGGGCCGTAGCTGCATCCAGCATATTGCGTACCGGCATTATCCATAATTTTCTTTGCCAGGGCAGATTTTTGGAAAGCATAATCCGGTTATTCCGAAAATTCAAAAAGGTCTTCAATGAATTGCCCTTCGGCAAGGTACCCCCACCCACATGATATACCACCGATGCGGGGCAGGAATAGACCCGGTGCCCGGCCAATTGCATCCGCCAGCAGAGGTCGATCTCTTCCTGGTGGGCAAAAAAATAGTCATCAAACCCACCCAATTCATGAAATACCCTTGAGCGGATGAACAGGGCCGCACCACTTGCCCAGAAGATGGGTTCCGACGCATCATACTGGCCTTTATCTTCCTCACAGGTATCAAAAACGCGCCCTTTGGCAAATGGATACCCATATTTATCGATCCAGCCCCCCGCACCACCGGCATATTCAAATAAATGACGATGATGATACGATAACAATTTGGGCTGACAGGCCCCGATTCCCGGGTCGCCATCCAGCAATTGTACCATCGGTTCCAGCCAACCCGGCGTTACTTCCACATCTGAATTCAGCAACACATAATATTCCGATTCCACCTGCTGCAACGCTTTATTATACCCGCCGGCAAATCCATAATTCTGATCGAGCGCGATCACCCGCATAGATGGATATTCCTGTTGCAAAAAAGAGAGGGAATCGTCGGTAGAATGATTGTCGGCAACAATCACTTCGGCAAGTTCACCCGCAGTAGCGATCACCCCAGGCAAAAATTGCCCGAGGAATTTCTGGCCATTCCAGTTCAGGATCACAATCGCAACTTTGGGCAATACATTCAAGGGAAAGAAAATATTTATTCAAAAATACGGGAAGCCGGTATATCATTGCTAAATTCGGCACATGTTGAGGCAATTACTTAATTGGAGAACGGCGCTTGCCCTGGTGGCCATCATGATCGTGAGTGGTACCATTCTCTATTCGCAATACCTGGCCAAGAAAATTGCCCGCGAAGAAAAAGAGAAAGTGGAGCAATGGGTGGAAGCCGTGAATTACATCGTAAATTCTGATTTGGATGCGGATACCCGGCTGGCATCCATGATACTCACGAAAAACAAATCCATTCCCATTATAGAGACGGATGAGAATGATAAACCTACGGTCAATTATATTAACGTAGATACGTTTGCGGCTGCACACGATAGCGGATACCTGCCCCGGAAAATTCAGCAATTCAAAGGCATTCATTCACCCATCGAGTGGACGGACCCGAAGAATCCGAAGATCCGCAACCGGTATTATTATGGTGATTCTAAATTATTGTATGAAGTGCGCTATTATCCCATTGTACAGCTTTGTATAGTGGCCCTTTTTATCATTATTACATTGTTCTCCCTGCGCAGTAATTATCGTTCGGTGCAAAATCAGGTTTGGGCGGGCATGGCCAAAGAAACGGCCCACCAGTTGGGTACGCCGGTATCCTCACTCGAAGGATGGGTGGAAATGCTGAAGGATACACCCGGCAGTGAAAAAATAGCGACCGAACTGGAAAAGGATGTGAACCGTTTGCGGCTGGTATCGGACCGTTTCGGAAAGATCGGCAGCACCCCGCATCTCGAACCCACCGATCTGATCAAACAGATTAACAGCATGGTGGATTATATGCGCAAACGGGCCACGGGTAAGATCATCTTTACGGTGAATACGCACGATCATCCCACCGTAGTGGCTGGCATATCGGCTCCGCTTTTCGATTGGGTGATTGAAAATCTCCTCAAAAATGCCCTCGATGCCATGGAAGGGAAGGGGTCCATTACCGTTGATATCCGCGAAGAGGCAGCTTCGGTACTTATTGATGTGACTGATAGCGGGAAAGGTATTTCCAAGCAACATATCGCGAATGTGTTCAAACCCGGTTTTACCACCAAGAAAAGGGGCTGGGGCCTGGGATTGAGTTTATCCCGCCGTATCATTGAACAATATCATAAGGGGCAGATCTATGTGAAACATTCAGAGATCGGAAAAGGCACCACCTTCCGGGTGGTATTGAAAAAATAATTCCGGCCTGCCTTCCTTTTGAATTTCTGATATTTCAACATATCAGCTATATTTGCACTCCCAAGTTAAGAAAAGCTCTTTTTTGCATTTTTTTACTACCATGCCCGGGTGGCGAAATTGGTAGACGCACCACTTTGAGGTGGTGTTGTCCGCCGCGGCGGATGTGCTGGTTCGAATCCAGCTTGCCT
>JAPLEH010000050.1 GCA_026391455.1 Bacteroidota bacterium | reverse complement strand
GCAGGGTTGGCTGCCACACCGTTAGTAAGTTTTGCTCAGCAACTGGTCACCACCCGGGAAAACAAAGAGCCTTTTGTAGTCGGCAAAGGACAATCCCGCTTTGGCGATGTGATCCGCTTTATGGGTGTACATCCCAATGACCTGAAAATATCATCGAAAGATACCGGCGGACAATTATCCGTTTTCGAATATACCGGTACTGCCAAAGTGGGCCCCATGCTGCATGTGCATTACAAACAAGACGAGATCTTCATGGTTACCGAAGGCACCTATCGATTTGTAGTGGGCAATGAAACGAAGAACCTCGTGGCCGGTGATACCATCTTTTTGCCACGCAACGTACCGCATACCTGGATACAAACCAGTGATACCGGAAAAATGATCTATTTCCTGCAGCCCGCCGGTAAAATGGAAGAGTTTTTTCAGATCATGAACGGATTTAAAGAAAGACCCTCGAAAGAAGAAATGGACCGCATTCATGCCGAACATGATATGGCGGTAGTGGGACCTCCGCTTACGTTATAACTACTGCAAAGCACTATAGTTTAACCGAAAAGATGCAACTTTGAATACGCATGCTGTTGAAGGAATTTATACCGGCCATTGAATTGCGCGAATGGGTTCGCCTGTTCCGGATCGTGCATTTCGTGTTCGGAAAAGATGAACCACTGCCTTTTAAAGCATACCCGCCCCGTCCGGAACATTGCCTGGCTTTTTTCCCGTACGATACGGAAAAGTTGTATGTACACAACAGCACTCAGAAAGTGGAGCATATACCCGTAATCCTCTACGGTCAGCCCTTATCGGTTACGCAGCGATTTGTGGGGCGTGATTTTCTGGTATTCCAGATTATATTTCAACCGGGCGCCCTGTACCGCCTTACGGGTATACCTGCGGATCTGTTTACCGATGCCTACCTCGATGCGGAGACCGTTTTTTCTTCTGAATTACGGCTGGTCAATGAACAATTATTTCATGCAACCTCGTATGAAGCCATGCTCGAAACCGGACATCAGTTTGTAAAAGGGTTGATCAGAAAATTGCGCAAGGACTTTCATCCGATTGATCAGGTCAGTCAATGGCAATTGATGAAAGGGGGGAATATATCGGTAGACCAGATGGCCAAGGACTCCTGCCTGAGTACCCGCCAGTTTGAACGAAAATTCAAAGAACGTACCGGCATCAATCCAAAATTATTTGCCCGCGTGATCCGTTTCGACAAAGCCTTCCTGCTCAAAAACCGCTACCCGCACTGGGATTGGTTGCGCATAGCTATCGAATGTGATTTTCACGATTATCAGCACCTGGCAAAAACGTATAAAGATTTTACGGGATTGAGTCCCGCTGCCTTTCATGAACTGGAAGAACGCTCACCGGAACGAAAATTCGGGCTGTCAGAAAATTATTATGGAGGAGATTAGTTCCTTATTTCGTAATCAGATACGCGTAGCGAGTTTTTGAATCAACTGCAGCAATTCATCTTTTCTTCTTCGGGCCACATCCAGCAATACACCGTTCGTCAACAGCACCTGTCCGCTGTCGCCCCGGTTATATTTTTTAATATAACTCACATTTACCAGAATGGCATTATGTATCCGGTAAAAAAAGGAGGGAGGTAAGATGTCTTCAAATTCTTTCAATGTACGCGATGCCAGCAACGGCTTTTCATCTTTCATATAAATATGGGTGTAATTGCCCGTAGCTTCCAGGTAAATGATATTCGCAACAGTAATGATCTCGAGTCCGGTGGAAACCGATACAGCGATCTTGTCCGGTTTAGCCTGTTGCTGAGAAAGATAGCCCGACAATATTTCCAATTGCCGACTTGTATCTGTTTCATTCTTTTTTTTCCGGCTCCGTTCCACAGCCAGTACCAATTCCGCAACATCCACCGGTTTTACCAGGTAATCAAGGGCACTGTAGCGAATGGCATTAATGGCATATTGATTGAATGCGGTGGTGAAGATCAGTTCGAAATTTCGCTTTGTTACCTGTTGCAGCATATTGAACCCGTTCATGTGCGGCATTTCGATATCCAGAAATACAATATCCGGTGCATGCCGTTCAATGGCATCCAATCCTTCCAGGCCATTGGCACATTCAGCCAGAATCTGTACATCGGGACAATGCGTTTCTATTTTTTTACGCAATGACTCCCGGCTGTTTTTTTCATCATCGATCAGTATCGCTTTCTGCATAAGGAAGGATTGGTTTATGTGCATTAAACATATAAATAAATTTCCACCCGGGTGCCGGCAGCCGCTCCCTGGTCGTCAAACAGATCGGTAAACACAACCGTATTTTCGTTTTTTTCATTGAAAAGCTGTATTCGTTCACTGCTCATTTGCAAGCCGTAGCTGTTATGGGAAAGTCGGTTCACGGCATTCAGTTCGGCCGCTTTTTTCCTTCCGATGCCATTGTCTTCAATGGTATACACCAGTAC
>JAPLEH010000038.1 GCA_026391455.1 Bacteroidota bacterium | reverse complement strand
GCGATCTCACCGCGGGAGATAAAAGAAAGTACTTGGTTAAAAATCGGCTGTCCGGTAAAAAAACTACCTTTACTCATGGCTATTTTTTTGTTGTGGTAAACTAAAAATAACCAAAGGGGCCTTAAAAGGCCCCTGTTTTTTAAAAATTATAGCCTTTCCCCGGACAGCAATGGCTCGCAGCTAGTGGCTCGCAGCTCTTAGCTGGCTGTTCAAAGCTTGAAGCTTGCCGCTTGTAGCTTTTTACTGGCTGTTTAATCTTCCGGCGGAAAAGGTTCTCCCTTATGACAGGTTTTACAGGTCACCACTTTCAGTAAATAATCAGGCTGTTGATTTCCTTCAAAGTTGAAATAGGTTTTATTGAGATGTATCGTCATTTGCATCATCTTTCGTGCGTTTTCCTTCATGGGCTCTGCATCTGATACATAATCCAGGCTGTCTCTATTCCCGATATTGAACCGGGGCTTTACATGGCAAAAGGAACAATTAACACCCAGTGCCTTATTATAGGTTTGCATGATACTGTCAAGCCTCTTATCGCTGATGTCCTGCGGAAGTACTTTCAGATTCCTTATTTTCTGCGCCGGGGGCTTTATAGCCGCCACACCCAGCCAAACAAACAGGCAAAGCCCGCCTATGGCGAATATCTTCTTTTGATGGAGCATAGTGGACAGACGGAATCTTTTTACAAACAGTGGCATGTGGCGATCATTTTATGATAATAATTGTTAATAGATGGACAGGCACAGGACCTGAAAATAAAGAAATGTTGGTATTACCGGCCATCGCCTTGATGAAAGGCAGCTTTTTCTACTTTTGAGGTTAAAATACTACTATGAGCAATCTTGTACAGGAATTCAATGACTACCGCACCCGAATGAACGATGTAATACTCAGTAAAGATAACCTGGTGATCAAACGCCTTTGGAATCTTGATACCAATACCTACGCCCCCGGCGCATTGGACGTAAAAACGAAAGAACTGCTGGGTTTGGTTGCCAGCATGGTGCTTCGTTGTGACGATTGCATCAAATACCACCTGGGTAAAAGCCATGAACTGGGCGTGACCACCGAAGAAATGTATGAAGTGTTTGCCGTGGCCAATATCGTGGGCGGCACCATTGTAATACCCCACACCCGCCGGGCCGCAGAATACTGGGAGGAATTGGGAAAAGCCGAATAATCCATTTTAACCGGCTTGTAGGGTGGGGTAGAGATTTGGGAAAAACCGGGCTTGTATCAGTCCGGTTAAAAGGCAGTATATCCGTTTGGAAATCACTTGTTCTTTATTTGATATTCTTTAAATTTGTCAGAATCAATTTTTACCATGAGTGAAGTAACAACAGCTCCGGCCCTTACGGCTAAAGATTTTGCCACTGATCAGGAAGTACGCTGGTGCCCCGGTTGCGGGGATTATTCCATCCTGGCACAGGTACAGAAAGTAATGCCAACGCTGGGCATCGCCAAAGAGAATATTGTCTTCATATCCGGCATCGGCTGCAGCAGCCGCTTTCCGTATTATATGAATACGTTTGGAATGCACTCCATTCATGGTCGGGCAACCGCCATTGCATCCGGTCTCAAAGCTTCGCGCCCCGAACTGAGCGTATGGATCGTAACAGGTGATGGCGACAGCCTCAGTATCGGTGGTAACCATACCATTCACCTGCTACGCAGAAATTTTGATGTAAATATTTTATTGTTCAACAACCAGATTTACGGTCTTACCAAAGGACAATATTCCCCCACTTCAGAAGAGCATAAGATTACGAAGAGCACGCCGATGGGAAGCATTGACCATCCGTTTAATCCCCTGGCCCTGGCACTCGGTGCTGATGCCACTTTTGTGGCCCGCACCATGGACCGTGACCCCAAGCATTTACAGGCCATGTTGCTGCGTACACACCAGCATAAAGGCGCATCCTTCCTGGAAATATACCAGAACTGCAACATCTTCAATGATGGGGCATTCGAGATCTTTACCGAGAAAGGTACCAAAGCAGCCGAAACATTATTCCTGGAACAGGGCAAACCACTCATATTCGGTGCAGCCAGCGATAAAGGTATTAAACTGGATGGCTTTAAACCCGTGGTGGTAAACCTGAATGAAGGACACAGTGCCGATGATCTCTGGATACACGACGAACAGGATATTTACAAAGCACAAATTCTCACCCGCATATTTGATAATCCCAAATCGGAAGGCCATCTGCCCCGACCCTTTGGTGTATTCTATCAATCGAACAGAAGCTGCTACGAAGATGAAATGGCCGCACAAATTGCAGAAGCAACATCCCGTAAGCCGGCAGATCTGGATAAGCTGCTAAAAGGAAATGAAGTGTGGACGATTGCGTAATTGAAGGATTGCTGTAATTAAATTTATTTTAATGCTAACAAAGAAACAGGTACTATCAGCTATCAAGGAAATGCCAGATACATTTGAGGCTACTGCCTTGTTTGACCGGTTAGTTTTATTTTGTAAGATTGAAGAGGGCAGAGAGGATAGTAAAAAAGGAAGATCATTTACTACAGCTGAAGTAAAAAAGCAATTGAAAAAGTGGCGGCCTTAAAAGGTCTGTGATTTTAATTCCCGAATGTATAAAAAGTTAGCCATTTACCTGTTATTTACTGCCATCACCCGGGTAGCCATCGGTCAGCAGGAACCCATTCAATATTTTTTCCGGCAAATAGATAACCGGGGGTACGATGGAGATTATAAAGCCTATAGCGTAAGGGTCTTTGCCGACTCGTCTATTGAAGTGCGGGTTTATACCGTGCCTGGAATGACTTTCCAACCTGCGATGCAAAAGGCAACTTATTTTGGCAGGTATCATCAGCTCAATGACAGTTGTATCATCCGCTATTGGAGCAGCTATACCGAATACCGCGAAATGAGTTCAGGTATTAAATTGCGAAAACGGTGGGAGAACAAGAACGATTCTTTGCCAGCGCTAAAGCTCAACACATCCGCACGGTTTATTATTCAGGGACTCATTATTACTTTTTCCGGCTGGTTGATCCCGCAAATTCTACGTTCAACTGCGGTACAGGTAGATGCAATGGAAACTGTATTTCAGCAATGGGGAAAATCATTTAACCGGCAATATTTTACCGGCATACCGGAAACCCGCATTGTTTATCATTAGCCGCCTGCCAGCATACGTTCTGCATTCTGATACACTTTCTTCTCTTTCCGCTTATACCACCATTCCGGCATCGTCTTTTTCATGAGCGTATCAATGCTTCGCATACCGATCAGGTTCCATACCCCTTTTACTTTACCGGCCAGAGAAGGCTGCATGGCGCGAAGGCTCATGGCAAAACCACTGTCGAGGTATTCCATATGGTGCCAATAACCTGCCGGCATAAACAGGGTATCGCCGGGCTCGAGTATAAAGTCGAACCCTTCGGCCAGTTTGAGTGCCGGAAATTTTTCATAATCCACCTTACCATCTTCGTAGTACTTGGAAAAATCCGCCATACTCAGCACTTCAAAGGGTTTGCGGTATAATTTGTGTTGCTCTTTGAACGGGAACATCAGCACCCTTTTGCGGCCGCCAAATTGGGTATGCAGTATATGGGAAAGGTCAATATCGAAATGCATATGGGTAATACTGCCGGCACCACCGGTAAACAGCATGGGGTATTTTTTTACAAAGCCTTTCATCAGGTGTTCGGGCCAGGTAAAATCCTTGATCAGTTGGGGCGCGTGATCAAAAATGTTGAACAGAAAGATCCGCCAGGCAGCAGGTCCGGCACTGATCATGTCTATATATTCGCCAAAGGTTTTGTAATCATCGGCCTTATTGATCGGGGTGTAAGCGTCACTTTTTACATTGTTGTACAAAGGAACCCGCTGATCGCCCACCAATTGTTTGAAATAGTCCCAGTTCCATTTGGTATAAGCTGGCCACTCCTTCGCCATGTTTTTAATAACGACAGGGTTGCAGGGCTCATAGAAGTCCTTTTTGAAGACTTCCGGGCTGATGGTATCAAATGTAGCAACTGGTCGCAACTGCATAAAAGCAAACTTAATTTGGCGCCAAATTACGATTTGTAAGCCAAATGACCCTTTATGAAAATAGATTTGGCGAAACACTGTATTTTTAAGCAGAACAACATGCTGATACATATACATCCCGATAACCCCCAACCCCGTCTCATCCGTCAGGCGGTGGAAAGCCTCTTGCAAGGGGGTATAATAATTTATCCAACAGATACCGTGTATGGACTGGGTTGTGATATTCTGCAGCAAAAAGCCGTTGAACGCATTTGCCGTATCAAGAAAACAGACCCTAAAAAAGCCCAGCTCTCTTTTGTATGCAGCGACCTCTCTAACCTGAGCGATTATGCCAAACCGCTCTCGAATCCCGTTTACCGCCTGCTCAAAGAACATTTACCAGGTCCGTATACGTTCATCTTACCAGCCAGTAAGATGGTGCCCAAACTGATGCAGAGTAAAAAAGATACTATTGGCTTGCGTGTACCGGATAACCGCATTGCACAGGCCATCATTAAAGAACTGGGACGACCTATTCTCAGTGCTTCCCTCCCCGGGGAAATGGTGGAAGACTATACCGACCCCGAAGTAATGCACCAGAATTTTATGAACGAAGTGGATTATGTAATCGACGGGGGCATCGGCGGAATGGTACCCTCCACCGTTATTGACTGTACCGGCGAAGAACCATTGGTGATACGGGAAGGATTGGGCGAATGGAACTACTAAGTATTCTTATTAGTGAATAAAGCCTGCTGTACCGGTACTATGCTGAAACTTTTCCGGTGATAGGTACAAAGCCCGAATTTTTCAATAGCAGCACGGTGTTTGGCTGTGCCATAACCTTTATTGTTCTCCCAGTCATATTGCGGAAATTCAGCATGCAACTGCTGCATATAGGCATCCCGGTGTGTTTTTGCCAGAATGCTGGCTGCGGCTATAGAAGTATATTTACCATCACCCTTGATGATACAATGATGGGGCAGTTTCTTATAAGGAATAAACCGGTTTCCATCGATCAGCAGTAATTGCGGTCTCGTTTTCAATTGGTCGATGGCCAGGTGCATAGCTTTAAACGATGCTTTCAGTATGTTGATGCGGTCTATTTCTTCATGATCCACCTGTGCTACTGCAAAACTGAGGGCTGCCGATTCGATCAGCATCCGCAGTTCATTCCTGTTTTTCTCCGTTACCTGTTTGGAATCATTGAGCAGGGGGTGGGCAAAATCCCTTGGCAAAATCACCGCAGCGGCAAATACCGGACCGGCATAACATCCCCTGCCGGCCTCATCGCAGCCAGCTTCGATCAATGTGTTTTGAAAAAATGGTTGGAGCATCCGGATGCAATTTCATAAATAATATTCAACAAATGAGGTTCCGGCGTTGAATGGGTTGCTAACTTTGCGTCCGCAATGGGAAATGAATTAACAACACGTTCTTCGCGACCGGTTGCCATCTGGATACTGGTGGGTGTGGGAATGATCGTGATACAGATATTACTCGGAGGTATAACCCGTCTTACCGGCTCCGGTCTTTCGATTACAGAATGGAATGTGGTGACCGGCACCTTACCTCCCCTCAGTGAACAAAAGTGGATGGCGGAATTCGACAAATACCGCCAAACCCCTCAATACCAACTGCTCAATTTTGATTTTAAACTCAGCGATTTCAAATTCATTTTTTTCTGGGAATGGTTTCACCGGTTTTGGGCCCGCCTTATCGGTGTGGTGTTTTTGATCCCTTTTGTAATTTTTCTCTTCCAACGCCGGTTTAAACCAGCTATGATAAAGCCCATGCTCATCCTCTTTTTGCTGGGCGCATTACAAGGTGCTATCGGATGGATCATGGTGGCCAGTGGCCTCACTGGTGATGCCATTTATGTAAAACCCACCAGACTGGCCCTACATTTTATTTTTGCACTGGGTTTATTATGTTATGCGTTCTGGTTTGCACTGGAACTATTGGTTACTTCCGGAAAAAGAATCGTACAAGCTCCCATTAAAAAACTATCAATTGGTATTATCGCTGTGCTCGTCATCCAATTGATCTATGGTGCATTGATGGCTGGTCATAAAGCAGCCACCGCTGCACCCAGTTGGCCGGATATCAACGGCAGCATCGTTCCTACCGGTATGATGGGTGGTGGGGAAGGACTGCTCAACCTGATCGACAATAAGATCACGATCCATTTTATTCATCGTGGGCTCGCGTATCTGCTCCTTGTACTTATCATCCTGCTTACTGTACGCTTATTCCGGATCAAAGAAAATACACTGCTGCAAAGCATGAAATGGATACCACTCACATTGGTAGGTGTACAGGTATTGCTGGGTATTCTGGCGGTTCTTACCAGTATTCATATCGTACCCAATCGCTGGGGCCAGTTTGAATGGTTTGCACAACTGCACCAGTTTGTGGCCATGCTATTATTGCTTTCATTGGTATGGGTCTTATATCTTACCCGTTTTCGTAGAGTAAATTAACAGTATTCTGCAGGCGACTATTTGATTCCGCAGCTAATAATCAGTACTTTTAGGAATAACCGAACCAGTTGTTCATGAAAGCATTGCTTAAAGGAATTTATTATTCATTTCCCTTCCAACTGGTGTTTCTGCATATCAGGAAATACCAGGTGCTGCTCCTGTTTTGGTTCATTCTCTTTTCCACGGTCAATGGCAGTTTCATGAAAACCTTTGGTGCCGATTCGTTATTTCTGGCACCGGAATACCTGGGTAATGTGAACTCGTTCAGTTCCGCCATTGTGGGTGCTGCAGTAGGTATGTTTATTATGAGCTGGAACATTGCCACGTTCATTCTGTTTTGCAAACACTTTCGCTTTCTGGCGGCCACGTCGAACCCCTTTTTAAAATATTGTATCAACAATGCAGTAATACCGCTGCTGTTCCTTGTATTTTATTTTTATAAAGCCTATCAATATGATCATGTAAAGGAATTGATCAGCACTACTGAAATCTTGTTTCTTTTCGGCGGTTTTGTATGCGGGTTGGTATTTATTCTGGCTGCTTCGTTTGTTTATTTCTTCCGGGCCGACCGCTCCATTTTGCGGCGTATGATGCCGGTGATCAATAATCCGCAGTCTTATATTACCCATTTGAACCCCATAAAAGAAGTCTATCACGGAGCACCATTGATTACGGTTAAGAATTATTTTGAAACACCCATTAAGATCAAACCAGTAAGGGATGTGGCCCATTATACCAATGATTTTGTCGATTCTATTTTCAAACGGCATCACTTCGCTGCGATACTTTCCGTATTCGCCGCATTCTTATTTCTGGTATTGATCGGATTTCTGCAGGACAATGCGTTCTTTCAGCTACCTGCTGCCGCCAGTATTACTATTTTCTTTTCTATATTAATCGGTGTGGCAGGGGCAGTCACCTATTTTTTACAGAGCTGGAGCATTCCCTACCTCATCGGCCTTGTATTGCTGCTCAATTTATTTTACAAAGCCGACCTGATCGATCCGAGAAACAAAGCATACGGGCTCAACTACTGGAATAAATCAGAACGCCCTGCCTATACCCGAGACAACCTGTTGGCGCTTTGTTCACCAGCCAATGTGGAGGCAGATAAGCAAAACATGACCGGTATACTCAACACCTGGAAGAAAAAGCAGGGCAGTATAAAACCCCTGCTGGTACTGATCAATACCAGTGGTGGCGGACACCGCAGCGCTACATTCACCATGAGTGTATTGCAACAGCTAGATAGTCTTACCCGGGGTAAGATTATGCAACAAACCTTTCTCATCAACGGGGCTTCTGGTGGTATGATCGGTGCCGCGTATTTCCGGGAATTATACCTGCGCAGGCTACAGGGCAAAAACATTCGCCTGCAGGACAAACAATATGTAGATGATATTGCAGGCGATCTGCTCAACCCGATGTTTACTTCCTTCTTTGCCCGCGACCTGATCTCCCCCACACAGAAATTTTCGGTTGGCGATTACCGTTATGTGAAAGACCGGGGCTATGCCTTTGAGCATCAACTAAACCGGAACACAAGAGGTTTTTTGAATAAGCAATTAAGGGACTATGCTGCAGATGAAAAAGCAGCTAATATTCCCCTTATCTTTTTCAATTCGGTGGTTACGCGCGACAGCCGGAAAATGATCATCAGCACACAGCCCGTTCGCTTTATGATGCAGGCCCCGCAGGATACTACCGCTGTACCCATGGCCGACCCCGATGCGATCGATTTTACCTCCTTCTTCGCCAAACAGGATCCCTTCAATATCAGAATGCTCACCGCACTGCGGATGAACGCTACTTTCCCTATTGTATTACCCAATGTATGGCTGCCCTCCGAACCTGTCATTGATGTAATGGATGCGGGGCTGCGGGATAATTACGGGCAGGAAACCTCCCTGCGTTTCCTCATTTCATTTGATCAGTGGATCAGGGAGAATACCAGTGGCGTATTGCTGATTCAAATACGGGATCGTGCCGCCGGGGGTTGGGAAATGCCTTATTTATCTGACGATATCAGTGATCATGCCACCAAACCCTTTTTGTTGCTGCAACACAACTGGTTTAAAATGATGGAATATTCTCAGAATGACATGCTGAATTATTATACAACCAGCAGTGGAAATAAAATCCATAAAGTCGTATTTCAATATGCCGCAGAAAATCAGGAGAAGAAAGCCGCATTGAATTTTCACCTCACAAAGCGCGAAGAAAAAGATATTACCGGCTCAGTAAATTCAACGTTTAATCAGCAAAGTTTCAAACATCTGATGCAATTGTTGAACCGGGTACCTGCCGATACCGCAGGCATGCGTTAGTACCGCATTCAGGGCATCCATAATTTAAAACAACCTTTGCTGATCCCGATCACGGCTTCTTCCGGCGTTTCTGCGGGATCTCCATCTATATGCAGGGGTGCTTGTGAATGATTTTTGATGGTGAGCCGGTCTGTCTGAAAATAGAGAATGGCTTTTTTACTTTCGGTAATTGATTCAGTGATGAGTTTGTTTTTTCCCCGTATTTGCTGAAGCGTTTGTACTAAGAGTTTCAGTTTCGATTGTTTGGTTACGATTACAATATCGAGCAATCCGTCCTGTAGACTGGCCTTCGGGGCTATGGTAAAATTGTTGCCAAACTGATTGCTATTGGCTATGCTGATGAAGAAGGCGTCAGTCTCCATCACTTTGCCTTTTAGTTCAATGGAGAAATGGTAACTTTTTAATGAAAAAAAATTCTTTACTACCTGTTTTACATAGGTACTCAGTCCGCGTTTGGGTTGTTGGGCAAAATCGTGTGCTACTTTTGCATCAAAGCCCAGTCCGCAAAGCATACAGGCAAATTGCTTATTGAAATAAAATCCATCAGTTATTACGGGCCTGCCGGTAAAAATAATATCAAGTGCTTTCGCAGGTTGTTTTGGAATCTTCGCTGCATAGGCGAGCCCATTGCCCGATCCACAGGGAATGACACCAAAGTTCACCCCGCAATGCATCAGGCTGCTGATCACCTGGCTTACGGTGCCATCTCCTCCGGCAATCACCACATCGGTAATACCCTGCTCTTTGATGATGGAATGAAGAAAGGTATAATCACCTCCCGCCACCGAAGGAAAAATCTGAAAAGGTATATTCTTTTGCGTTGTAGTTTTTTCAATAAAAGTTTGCAGGTCTTTTTTGGTACGGGTACCAGAAATGGGGTTTATGATATAGAGAATCTTTCTTTGCATGAAAGTGCAAATTTAGGTGAGGTCAGGCAGAGTGGATTAAAAGGTTCCAGAGGTTGCATAAGTGACATAGGTTGAAAAGGCCGTGCCTGCCGTGGCGGGTTCAAGAGGTTCCATTAGTTCCATAGGTAGAAAGACCGGCTGTTTCATTATCGAATTATCACATTAGCAGATTATCACATTAACAGATCACCACCTCAGCAATGCGCTCGCCCAGGTAAAGCCACTGCCAAATGCAGCAAGGCACACGAGATCCCCCTCTTTTATCAAACCCTTTTCCCAGGCTTCGCATAATGCAATGGGAACCGATGCAGCAGTGGTATTGCCATACTGTTGAATATTGTTGTATACCTGGTCATCGCGTAGCTGTAGTTTTTGCTGCACAAACTGTGCAATGCGCAGATTGGCCTGATGTGGTATCAATACATTAATATCAGATGTAGTAAGTTGATTGGCCTGCAATGCTTCCATGATCACTTCGGGAAATTTGACCACCGCTTTTTTAAATACGGCCGGCCCATCCATATTGGGATATACCTGTGCCTTATCCACCATGGCATGACTGAAAAACATATCACCGATCTCTGCATCATTAAAGTCGGCCAGCTTTTCAGTGCTCCAGTGATTGGCATGTGTGCCGGGGTTATACATAGCCAATATCTCTGCTGATTCACCATCGCTGTGCAGGTGGGTGGAAAGGATGCCCTGGTTTTCCTGCGTGGCCGCTTGCAATACCACGGCACCGGCGCCATCACCAAATATCACCGATACATTGCGGCCCCGGGTACTGAAGTCGAGCCCGAAGGAATGTTTTTCCGCGCCTACCACCAATATGTTTTTATACATGCCGGTTTTGATGAACTGATCGGCTACACTCAGCGCATATACAAAACCACTGCATTGATTCCGTACATCCAATGCGCCAATCTCTTTCATCTTCATAGCCCGCTGCAATAGCACACCGCAACCGGGAAAATAATAATCAGGGGAAAGCGTGGCAAATACGACAAAGTCAATATCCTGTGGGGTAATGCCTGCTCTTTCGATGGCGATCTTTGAAGCTTCCACACCCAGAGTAGTGGTGGTTTCTTCGGTACGATGGGCAAAACGGCGCTCTTTGATACCGGTGCGTTCCTGTATCCATTCATCACTGGTATCCATGTATTTCAAGAGATCTTGATTGGTTACCACATTGGCGGGAACGTACATACCGATCCCGGCGATCTTTGATTTGAACATAGCAGGCAATTGTGGCAGGAAGATAGTAAAACTGCGGGAAATGAAACTATTTCAACCCACAACCGTTTCAAATATGTGCTAGTGAAAAAGGCCTATGCCGGGGAGCTTACATCTTAATATCCACCATTACTTTTTCCTTGCGGCTTTTTTCAGCGGCAAATCCCATGATATGGCTTTCGATGGAAGCATCGATGGTAGAAGTAAGCAATGCAGGGTTTTGTTGCGATACCGCCTGTATCCAGTCGGCTACCAGTCGCCAGTCGCCACCGCCATGTCCGTCACTTTCCTGTTTCCAATCGGTTACTTTTCCGGTACGGAAATCGGTATGGGTAAAACTGGTCATATCGCCAACGATATCGCCCATGCTGCCCATTACGCGGGTGCGACGGCCTTCATAACTGGTGAAGGCTTCCATGGAGAAGGCCGCAGTAATATTTTTATCAAATAAAATATTGGTGGTATAGTGATCAGGCTGATCGTTGTCCATCTGGTACACACATTTACCATAATTGCTGTTCTTCAGGTATTCCATGATGGCATCTCCGTGTTTCGCTTTGTCTTCCGGCAGATCGAAGTGATGGAGGTAGGTGCGTTTATCAAAATAGATACGTTTTGCAGAATAGGGGCAGCTTTGTTCAATCGCACACCCATTCACACAACGGTCGGTACTGCCCGCGGGTGCATTTTCTTTGCGGAACCATTTGAGGTCGCCAAAGGCAGAAATGGTTTTACAATTACCATCAATGAGCCATTTCAATATGTCGAGGTCATGGCAGGATTTGGCCAATATGATAGGAGTGGTGGCTTTACTGTTGTGCCAGTTACCCCGTACATAGGAATGGGCCATGTGTACGTTCTTGATGGGCTCCATGTGTTGAATGCTGATGATCTCGCCGATAGAACCATTGTGCATCATTTCTTTCAGCTTCACAAAATAGGGCGAGTAACGCAGTACATGGCA
Organism: Bacteroidota bacterium; assembly: GCA_026391455.1. GTDB lineage: Bacteria > Bacteroidota > Bacteroidia > Chitinophagales > Chitinophagaceae > JJ008. The sequence continues at coordinate 72,455 of JAPLEH010000038.1, read as the reverse complement.
TACGGCCACAATACGTCCGTTCTTTTTGGCCAGTTGTAATATGTCGCGGCATTCTTTCTCACTGGGAGAAATGGGTTTTTCCAGCAATATATCATATCCCATTTTCAATGCAGCCATGCAGGGGCCATAGTGCAGATCATCGGGTGTGGTAATGATGATCGCATCGGCAAATTTGGGACGCTTGAATACATCTTCCCAGGTAGTGAAGCGGTTGGCATCCGGTATGGCATGTTTTTTTGCATAGCGTTCATTGCGGATGGGGATCGGTTCAGCCACGCCCACAATATCCAGTTGATCAGGATAGGCCAGCGAATAACCTCCGTATACATTGCCCCGGTTGCCCGCACCGCAGGTAATAGCGGTAATGGGTTTATCCATTTTTTTATACAACGGATTGTTTAGCGGCAACAGAATGGGTTCGCCGTTTTCATTCGTGGCAAAGGAACCAAAAGGCAGGGCAGAAGAACCAAGTACAGCACCGGTGATCTTGATCCAGTCGCGTCGGGAAAAAAGGTTGGGCATGGAGTGTAGTTTAGAAGTTTCTAAGGTACAAACTTTTTCAACTGTTCATTTCTATTTTATCAACTGATCCATGCATCACCCGCAGATTCCTGCAAGGGTTATTAATACTGTATACATCAACAGAAATTTTTATATTCGGAACATAATTGTTTCGCATGAATCAAGTTTCCAATCGCTACCTGGCCCTCGATGTTTTACGGGGTATGACCGTATGTTTTATGATCATCGTGAATACTCCGGGAAACGGTGCCACCAGTTGGGATGCGTTACAACATGCACGCTGGCACGGATTCACGCCCACGGATCTGGTATTCCCCACCTTTATGTTTGTAGCGGGCAATGCACTGGTGTTTTCGCAGCGTAAATGGGAAGGCATGTCGGATGCCCGTGTTTTCGGAAACATATTCAAGCGCACCCTCATTATTTTTCTGCTGGGCTATCTCATGTATTGGTTCCCCTTTGTACACTGGACACCCGATGGCGGTCTGGAAGCAAACCCCATCGCCAATACCCGTATCATGGGAGTATTACAGCGTATTGCACTGGGCTATTTTTTTGGTGCCCTGCTCATCCGTTTTTGCAAAGCCGCCACAGCCTACCGGATGGCGGTGATTTTTCTCCTGCTCTACTGGCTGCTCCTGCTGGTATTCAAAGGAGGAGAAAATCCCTTTGATATGCTTACCAATGCAGGCACGCGGTTGGACAAATGGTTATTCGGTGATGCCCATTTATATCATGGCGAAGGGGTGGCTTTTGATCCGGAGGGTTTGCTGAGTACGCTGCCTTCCATTGCTAACGTAGTGTTTGGCTATGCGGCCGGCAAATGGATACAGCAATATGGTAAAACCTGGGAAGGGCTGACCAAATTATTATTGGCCGGTGTATCATTGATTGCGCTGGCTTTATTGTGGCATACGGTATTCCCGATCAACAAAAAATTATGGACCGGTAGTTTTGTGTTATTGACCGTGGGTATTGATTGTGTGTTGCTGGCTGCTTTATCCTATATCATTGAGTTTTTACAACGCACCCGCTGGACCTATTTCTTTGTCGTGTTCGGAAAGAACCCCTTGTTCATTTATTTATTATCAGAACTCGGCGCTATCCTGTTGGGATTTTTCCGCATCGGGCCGGGACATACACCGGTAAACAAATGGCTGTATGAAACGCTCTTCTTACCAACCGGTGCCTACCTGGGCTCTTTCCTGTATGCGGTGATCTTTATGCTGGCCTGCTGGCTGGTGGGATGGTGGATGGATAAAAGGAAGTGGTATGTGCGGGTGTGATTTTCTCTGTATATAATTTAATCATCAGTTTTATCGTTCTTACAATGGTTGAGTTATTCAACCTGTATATCAGTTGTCCGAAGCTGAATGCCAACTATTTTACAAACTAAATGGATTAATTTGAAACTGAATCGTACTAAACTAACGGTACTTATTTATTTCACTGGGATTTTATTTTCTTTTACATTGAAAGGGGAGTTCACACAAAAGGGTAAGCCATCGGATTATATTTTGTTGGAGTGCAGGGAATATCCAGCGTATAAAAACGTTGATCTTTTGATTTTTTCTATGGAAAATATTGACCCGATAGATATTCGCTTCGGACAGGCTTTTAAAATAAGCAAGCGCGAATTCTTATCTATTTTCGATGCAATAAGAGTGAACAAGTTTACTCACGAAATAGACACGGCTGAAATTGGTTTGTATAATTTCTGGCTCGTAAGAAATAATCAAATAGAAAAATTTGCGACTAAAACAAAAAATGATACTAAAGAAGTATTTAATACGATTGTTATGCAAGTTAAGAATAGAAGAATGAAAGAATCCATTCGCAGGTTACTAAGTTATAATGTTGACCAAATGAAGAGTTTTGATTAAATTATTTAAAAAATAAAATAAGTTACCTATAGCTATTTTGTATGTTTGTCATGGCCATGTACATTTAATTTGAGTGAAAATCGCTTGAATTATATTTTACGCGAATTGGGTGGGCCAACTTTGAGTTTCACTATTCCTAAAATGGTTTTTCCATGAAGCGTATTAAACATTTTTCAACCCTTATTGTTGTAGCAATCCTGCTTTGGTCTTGCAGAAGCGCTCATCAATCTTCGAAGTCTTCAAAAGGAGTGCAATATATTTTAATTGACAGTACGCTTCTTGACACAATACCACAAAATTTAGAAGAGTATCATATTAAAAAGTATGCTGATTCCATAAACAGGATAACAAATTCTGGTCAGCTGCCTGGGTTTTTGGAGGAAACGGAAATGGATACAAACGTCGAAGGATTTATTTATCCGCGAAATAGTAAATTATCGTGTCGCGAAATGATCTTCAAAGAGGTAACCAGTTGCAGGGCGTTGAAGTTAATTACTGAGAGTGCGAATGAAAAATTAAAACGGAAACCGGTTAATAAATTTGGCCGCAGAACGGACGAAATGTCTTTTCATGATATTGCAAAAGCACGAATGATCGAGTTGGGCTGTAGCATGTTTAATTAAAGATCACATAATGACACATAAATTTCATTGCAGAGTTTGCGGATTTAGTTATGACGAATTACACTGGGGTATAGATGATAAAAGTCCTGACTATGATATTTGTACTTGTTGCGGAGTAGAATTTGGCTATGAAGATTTTACCATAGAATCAGTAAAGAATTACAGAGATAATTGGATAAAACTAGGAATGATATGGTTTGTTCCCAAGACTAAACCGGATGAATGGAATTGGGAAGTACAATCAGGTAATATTCCTGAAGTATATAAGTAATATCTGACCGAATAAGCGATCAACTGAATTTCTCATTCCCGCATCCCCAACACCTCCTTCGCAAACTTATCACATTCCGCTTCCACCGTTTTATAATCTTTCGATTTGATATACGAACCGATCACATGATCGCCGGCATTGGGAATGGGTACCTGTCTTTTGAGATTGGCGGGTGTACCCAATTGGTCAAACATCCGCTTCATAGCCGATACTTTTACCACCGGGTCCTGGTGTTCTTCATCTTTAAAGTAATATAGTAGTAGTGCGGGTTGTTTTACTTTTTTAAATGTGGATTCCTTCATGGTGCTTTCCAGCAATTCTTCCAGTTGTACCAATGAAGCCGTGAGATAACGGGCATTCCAGTATTGTGAGTAAATGGCCGTTGTGTCTTTGGCCGAACGATGCTTGCCCGTAACGAGGTGTGCGATCTGCAGTCCCCAGGGATTATTAAGCAACCAGGCATTGGGATCATTGATAGCAATATTCGGAGACAATAAAATTAATCCTGCAATATCCGGGTATTCGGCTGCAAGCTTAAGTGCCAGCGTTCCTCCGGTGGAGGTGGAAAGAAGTAATACTTTTTTACCGAGTTGTTTACCGATGGCATAAGCTTGCTTGGCAGTATTCCACGCTCCTTCTGCTGTAAAATTGCCGAGTGGTTCGGTGGTATCCACGCCATGTGCATCCAGCCGGCTGAGAAATAAATTGCAACCGAATTTTTTGGCAAAATCGATATGAACGGGATCACCCTCTTCCTGACTGGCCGAAAATCCGTGTAGATAAACCACGGCATACTCGGTCTTTTCTTTCAGCGAATCATTATTCCAGATGATCCGGGCTTCATTATCGGGTTTTAATTTATGCTGCGCTTCGTTCTGCTTAATATATAGTTCCAAAGCGGGGCCTTCGGCAGGAACGGCGGGCAAATCTGTTTTATAACCAGGGGTGGAGGGGCGGGGGCCCAAAAAGTAAACAATTATCAGCACCAGCAAAATGATGCCCAGCCATTTTAGAAACCGCATAATTATACCGTATTTGTATAAAGATATTCAAAAAGAATGCAGAAAACGGACCTGTATTTCCAGCCCGGTCAGGCAGCGAGATTCTGACTATCAATGGTTAAGGTAACTACCGACCGAAAACCACTGTTAAATATTAATAATCAATCGCTTTTCATTTGTTACCCCCGCCGATTTGACGTACCTTTGCCGCTCGTTTTAAAAAAGCATCCCCTTCGGGAATAGAGATTATGGAAATCAGAAATATCGCCATCATTGCACACGTTGACCACGGTAAGACTACCCTGGTTGATAAAATATTACATGCCACCAAGGTTTTCCGGGAAAACCAGGAAACCGGTGAGCTGATCATGGATAGTAATGACCTCGAAAGAGAAAGAGGTATCACTATCTTCAGTAAGAACGCGGCTGTTACCTACAACGGCGTTAAGATCAATGTGATTGACACCCCTGGTCACGCCGACTTTGGTGGTGAAGTAGAACGTGTACTGAAAATGGCCGATGGTGTTTGCCTGCTGGTGGATGCCTTTGAAGGTCCCATGCCCCAGACAAGATTTGTACTGCAAAAAGCATTGCAACTGAACCTGAAGCCGATCGTGATCATCAATAAGGTGGATAAAGAAAACTGCCGCCCTGATGAAGTACATGATGCCGTTTTCGAATTATTCTTTAACCTCGATGCTACCGAAGCTCAGCTTGACTTCCCCACCTTCTATGGTTCCGGAAAAAATGGCTGGTTCAATGATTCGCTTACACAAATAGATAATATCAACCCATTGTTGGATGGTATTGTAAAATATGTACCTCCTCCCAAAGTAAATGAAGGACCGGTGCAAATGCAGATCACTTCCCTGGATTATTCATCCTTCCTTGGCCGTATTGCCGTAGGAAAAGTAAGCCGTGGTGTACTGAAAGAAGGACAGAATGTAGTGCTGATGCAGGCCGATGGTACCGTGAAGAAGACCAAAGTGAGAGAGCTGTATGTGTTTGAGGGCATGGGTAAAAAGAAAGTAACCGAAGTAGTGGCCGGTGACCTTTGCGCGGTAGTGGGTATCGAAGATTTCAATATCGGCGACACCATTTCTGATGCAGAAGTACAGGAAGCATTACCGGTAATCAGTGTGGATGAACCGACCATGAACATGCTGTTTTCGGTAAACAATTCTCCGTTCTTTGGTAAAGATGGAAAATTCGTAACCTCCAGGCACCTGAGAGACCGCCTGATGAAGGAAACCGAAAAGAACCTGGCCCTGCGGGTAGAAGATAGTGAGGAAGGTGATAGCCTGGTGGTATATGGCCGTGGTATCTTGCACCTGGGTATATTGATCGAAACCATGCGCCGCGAAGGATATGAACTCACTGTAGGACAACCACAGGTAATTGTAAAAGAAATCAACGGCAAGAAATGTGAGCCTTATGAGGTGTTGGTGGTAGATGTGCCGCAGGAATTTGCCAGTAAAGTAATTGATCTGGTAAGCCGCCGTAAAGGAGAAATGCTGATCATGGAAACCAAAGGCGAAATGCAGCACCTGGAATTTGAAATACCTTCCAGAGGACTGATCGGCCTTCGTACACAAATGCTCACAGCTACTACCGGCGAAGCCGTAATGGCCCACCGCTTTAGCGAATACAAACCCTGGAAAGGCCCTATTCCCGGAAGAAATAACGGAGTATTGATCTCAAAAAGTACGGAGAAAACAACCGGTTACTCCATTGATAAATTGCAGGATAGGGGAACCTTCTTTGTGGATCCGGGAGAAGATGTATACACCGGCCAGATCATTGCCGAAAACATTAAACCCGGTGATCTGGTGGTAAATGCAACGGAAGGAAAGAAACTGACTAACCACCGTGCCAGCGGAAGCGATGATGCAACGAAGATCGCGCCGAAAACACTCATGACGCTGGAAGAATGTATGGAATACATTCAGCAGGACGAGTGCATTGAAGTTACGCCCAACTTCATCCGTATGCGCAAAGTGATCCTGAATGAAGACGAAAGGAAGAAAGTACAGAAGAAAATGGAAGCGGAAGCAGTATCTTAATATTGTTTCGGCACCTATACGAATTATTGTAAATTCCGTTCTCATTGGACGGAATTTGCATTTTAACGATACCCGTTCACTGATTAATTTAATCTACGGTTTGCACCACCATGAATGAACAGGCGGCACATACAAATAAAGTACTGCACCAATATTTCGATAAAGTATTGGTATTAACAGTGGCCCGTTTTACAGAGCGCCATGAAAAAGTAAAACAACGCCTGACCGGTATTGATTTCGATTTTTTTTATGGCACCGATAAAAATGACCTGACACCCGAACGCATCAGCCGGGAATATGTGTATGATAAAAAAGCATCCCTGGCGGTACGCCAGCAATTCCCCGAAATGAATTTGGGTGAGATCGCCTGTTCGTTATCGCATTGTAATATTTATGAAGCCATTATTCAGCATAACTGGCAACGCGTACTGATATTGGAAGATGATGTGGTGCCCGACTATGATACATTACCTTCATTGGGGCAGTCATTGCAGGAATTGCCTACAGATTGGGAACTGGTATATCTGGGCTATCTGAAAAACGAACGGGCCACCACCGGGCTGCGGTTGAAACAGGTTTGGTATAAAATAATGCGATTCTTCGGACTCAGTCAATTATCGTACCGGCAGATTGGTAACCTGGCCCCGGCCCCATTTGGATCGCAGATACAAAGAGCAGGGTTTCATGATTGTACCCATGCGTATGCGGTAAGTCTGGAGGGAGCAAAGAAATTATTGAAAGCACAAACCCCTGTACGCTACCGGGCCGATAATTTATTGACTGCCCTTGTGCTGGATGAAGCGATCAATGGTTTTGCAGTGAAACAGAATTTTTTCAATCAGGAAATATTTACAAACAGTGCCGATACGTCCTATGTACGGGTGAACAAAAAATAAAAGAGCAGATGGTTCCTAATATTTTCCATTTCATATTTGGTATGGCACCCGATTTCGGGGGCAAACCGTTTTCACTGGCGCATTACCTGTCGGTAAAATCAGCCGTGGAATTGAATCAGCCATCCGCTGCGATCTTTCATTACCAGTACGAACCATCTGGCGAATGGTGGGAAAAAGCCAAGCCCTTGCTTACGCTGAACCCGATCACCGCTCCGGAACATATACTGGGCAATACGCTGCATCATGTGGCACATAAAGCAGATATCGTACGCCTTCGTGCCTTGCAGGAAACCGGCGGCATCTACCTCGATCTGGATACTATCAGCGTGAAGCCGATGACTGGGTTGCTCAACTGTTCCTTTGCAATCGGCCAGGAATTGAAACCGGCTTATGTTCCCAAAAATATTCGTCAGCGGATCAAGCATTCGCTCAAAACGACATTGGGTTTGACGAAGAAAAATAGGGAACAATCCACCGGGCTGTGTAATGCGGTGCTGCTATCAGAACCCAATAGTTTTTTTGTAAGTAAATGGCTGGATGCCTACCACAATTTTCGCTCAAAGGGGCGTGATAAATATTGGAACGAACATTCTGTGCTCGTACCGCAGCAATTGGCCATTCAATACCCGGAGCATATTACACGACTGAGTCCTTATGCCTTTCATTATCCATTGTATGATAAAGCAGGACTGGCTTCCATGTTTGAAAGCGTAACCGATTTTCCGGAGGCATACCTCCACCATGTATGGGAATCTTTTTCCTGGAACGATTATTTGTCTAAACTAACGCCTGAACAAATACAAAAAGAAGACACTACCTATAACCTGATCGCACGCCGTTATTTATAAAAAACGTTATGAAAATTGGTTTTGCTTCAAGATGGGATCCGCTGGATAAACGATCATGGTCGGGAACTTGCTATTATACTTATCAGCAACTGAAACGATTCGGCGAAGTGGAAATATTTCAATTCCGTATTCCTAAATTGTTGCAGGAATGGCTCACCACACAGAAGAGTATAAACCGGCGCTGGTTTAAGAAGATGACCGCTACTGAATTTCTCGATGCATATGCACGAAACCTGAGCCGGCAATTGACAAAAGAACTGAAGAAACGTCCCGTAGATATCTTATTCATTCCCGCATCATCTCAACTGGGGGCGTATCTGAAAACAGATATACCTGTGGTGTATATGACGGATGCCACTTTTCAGCAATTGCAGGGATATTATTCCTCCTTCAGTAACCTGGCCGGGTACAATGTAAGGCAGGGAATAGCACTGGATAAGAAATGTTTTGAAAAAGCAGCACATTGCCTGCTCGCATCTGACTGGTGTGGTCAATCCGCAATAAAGGATTATGGTATTGATCCGCATCGGGTAACAGTGGCTGCCTGCGGGCCCAACCTGGATACAGTGCCCGATGCTGATGAGATCAAACCTTATCCATCCGGCACATTCCGGATATTATTCCTGGGGGTGGAGTGGGATAGAAAGGGAGGTGATATCGTTTTGGAAGCCTTTCACCAACTCGAACAAAAAGGATTGGATATACACTTGCATATCATCGGTTGTGTGCCGCCAGTGGATACCAGTCAGGATCCGCGCATCACCGTAATACCCTATTTGAATAAAAATAAGGAAGATGAATTCCGGCAATTGCAACAGTTGTTTACTGAAACGGCATTGTTGTTTTTGCCCACCCGTGCAGAATGTGCCGGCATTGTATTCAGTGAAGCATCCGCATATGGCATTCCATCACTCAGTACCGACACCGGGGGTGTAACGACTTATGTAAAAAATGAAGTAAACGGGTTTACGCTCCCACTGACTGCAAAAGCAGATGCCTATGCTGCTGTCATCGACCGATTATACAATGACAGGGAATTATTAAATCGACTCCGTTATTCCAGCCGTCAATATTTCGAAGACAACCTTAATTGGGACAAATGGGGTGATATGTTTGCAGCTATTGCAAGAAGGCTGGTGGTGAAATAAATACCGGGACCATCGGATACAACATATTTACTGAACAGAGGAGGGCGATTGACAGGGAATTTCACAAAATTTCGCATATCGCAATTTGCGATATGCGAAATTTATCATATCTTCACTTTATGAGAAAACATAATGGAATGCGACCTCAGGATATCGTCATACTCCTGAAAATAAGTACGTTTCCGGATGATAAAAGCTGGAAGATGATAGATTTGGTCAAGAGCCTTCATTTAAGCCAGTCGGAAGTATCTGAATCCCTGCATCGAAGCAGCTTTGCGGGTCTCATAGATGGGAGGAAGAAAAAACTAATGCGGCTATCTCTGATGGAGTTTCTGAAGCATGGTATCCGCTATGTATTTCCTCAACAACCAGGAGCATTGGTTACTGGCATACCAACGGCACATTCTCATCCCTTTCTGAAGAAAAAAATCATCAGTAGTGAGCCCTATGTTTGGCCTTGTATGGAAGGTAAAGTGAGAGGGCAAACGATTGAGCCACTGGTGCATTCGGTAACTGATGCGGTAAAAGAAGATGAATCATTGTATAAACTACTGGCATTGACAGATGTGATAAGAGTGGGAAAAACCAGAGAGCAGAAAATAGCGATACCAGAACTTGAAAAGATGATAATGAATGAATCATAGAAGAAATATAACCAGAATTAAAGCAATAAGTAATGGACTTAAAAATTACAAATACCAGTAGTTTTCGCAGGTGGGGCGGTTGTTTCATTATATGTCGAAAACGTTTTCAGAGACCAGGTTAGGCCTACAGATGATGTCGATGTCGTAATACAGCTGGTCGCATATCAGAATTTTGCTATTGTAGAAGATCGCCTCAGGCAATTGGGTTTTACAAATGATATCGAATCCGGTGTCATTTGCCGGTACCGTTACAAGGGAATTATTGTGGATATAATGCCAACAGATCCCAGAGTCCTTGGTTTTAGTAATCCTTGGTATGAGAAGGGTTTTTTAAGTGCTGTATAAGTTAATATAGACCCTCAGCATCGGGTGAATATATTCTCTACACCTTATTTCATTGCCAGTAAAATGGAAGCATTTTTCAGCAGGGGTAACAATGACGGACGAACAGGTACAGATTTTGAGGATATAGTTTTTGTATTAACTAATCGAAGCGAGGTTTGGAATGAAATACATAATGCAGACTTGGGTTTAAAAAAATATCTTGAAGATTCATTCACAACTCTTTTAAATAATAAATATCTGGAAGAATGGGTTATGGCCCATCTGGAGCCGACATTCAGCACTCAACAATCGGAACAATTAATTTCTGGGTTGAAACGATTCGCAAAATAAGCAACAGGTAGATTGTGAAATAAAATTATTCGTCTCAGTCTGACAAATATTGGGGTATAACAAGAGTATTGCGAATATTGTTTAATTAACCAACTACCATACTTAACTATTTTGTTATCAGCATCTTACAAAGTACGGGAAAGAGTATTTTACTGGTATTTTTAACAAAATACCCGCCTTTTCCAATGCGACCGTAACTTTGCAAAAAATTACCGAACATGAAGCGTAGGATACTGGCACTGTTTCTGATGGCTGGCCTGCTCACTGCAAGTCCATCTTTTTCACAATGCTCCATTTGTACCAAAACGGCTCAGCAATTGGGTGAAAAGCCCGCCAAAGGAATGAACAGTGGTATTCTCTATCTGGCATTTGCCCCCTTTGCCATTGTAGGTTATATCGGCTACCGCTGGTGGAAGAATAATAAGAACTTAACGGATCAGTAATTTTTGAACAGATCCATTCACCTGTATAAAGTATATACCCGGTGCGAGAACCGGAAGCGTTAATTCGGTAAGTCTGCCAACCACCGTTGTATGATAAACTAATTTTCCATTTCCATCAGCGATCTTCACTATTGCACTGCCTATTGTATTCCGAGAAAGCCGAAGCAGGCGCGAAGCCGGGTTGGGCCAGATACTGAAACCCTGTTCCGCTGAAGATATCAGTAATTGCCTGACAGGAGAGTAGTAGATATATCCGCTTTTTTCGGTTATGCGCAACCGGTAGTAGGTTTTTCCGGCAATTGCAGTCCGATCCATTGATGAATAGGCTTCCTGGTTGTTCACTGCCGTCAGATCAAAAAGGCGCTGCCAATCGGTACCGTTTTCACTTTTCTCCACTGTAAAATATGCAACCAGTTCCGGGTTAAGTATTTCCCATTTCAACAATACCTGATCCTGGTAGGGTAAGCAATTAAAGGCGATTAGTTTTGAAGGTAACAATAATGCACAATAACCGGCATTGGCTGTGGATCGGGAAAAAGTATAGTTGGTGATGATAGCGCCCGTTGTTCCTGCTGTTGCCGCCTGTATCGCAGCGCAACCAGGGTCACGACCCGTTTCGATACCGGCAGCACCGCCATTGGTTGTAACCGTTACCGGCGGTAAAGCACCCGTAAAATAAACGGCACCACCGCTGCCACCACCACCGCCACCAAAGCACCTGCCAATATTTCCACCATCATCGGAATCACCACCTTTGCCGCCATTGGCTTCCACAGTAACACCTCCATTGTAGGTGTTTACAGCCAGTATGATCGTGCCACCCGCACCGCCACCACCTGCTCCATCTGATTGGGAGTTTCCGCCGGCACCTCCGTTTGCACTGATCACGTAATTATTACCTGTAATACTATTTGCCCAAATGAAAACAATACCACCTCCGTTGCCACCACCTTTCAACTGCACACCATTGTTATTATGTCCCGCACCGCCACCGCCACCCAGGAATATTTTTTCTCCTCCCCAGTTTTTTAATGGTTTTCCTCCTAAGCCTTTTAATGTGGTAGTACATCCGGCAGTACTGGAATTTCCTCCTCCTGCACCACCTGCCGATAAATTAGCACCGCCACCACCGCTGTTATTATGGTTATTGCCACCACCCCCGCCATTAATCAGCGGGCCTCGTCCCCCATTTTGTGAGGCGGCAATATCGGCAATGCCATCGCCTTTGTATGCCCCGTTCTGCGGAGCAGTGTTCGCTCCGGCATAGGCATAGTTGGTGGCTGCCAGGGGTGCATTGAAACAAGTAGTATTGCTCACCACCACCGATCCTCCGTTGAATCCGGCTGCATCGGCATATATCGGGGCATTGAGTGTAATATCCAGGTCAGCAAAGAGTGCGATCACACCACCAGTGCCGGTGCCGTTGTTCCAGGCAGTTGCTTTTAATGTATCTGTTACGTTCGCGGATGTGTATTCTGCAAAGGCCACCAATTGTACTTTACCAATAGAGGGAGTATATGAATGCAACAGGTTGTGAAACAAAAAAACAGAATCACCATTGATGGCGCAGATCGTTCCTGCTTCATAGAAACCGGCTTCATTGGTAGATGTAGTATCGCCAAATGCAGTGGAGTTGGTGGTAAGAAAAGAAGCACCTTTCATTTGTACCAGCAAGACCCGTTTATTTGGGAGCAGGCCGGTTATATTGCTCACCCGGATACAGGCTTTAACAGGAATAACTTCCACTACCTGGTAATAACTGTTTACCACACCACTGATATTGGTTTGTGCCCCTGAAAAAACAGGTATACAGAAGAAACATAAAACCCATAATATCCATCTAAAACGCATACAGTAAAAGTAGGGGTATTTTTAACCCGATTGCCCGGATACAAGGTACGGCTATAAATATTTATTTGAAAGGGGATGGTTACCGTATTACTACCATTAACATTCGAAAATTTTCTAAGTTCAAGTCAATCGCTGATGAACAGTTATGATATGCTAATGGCACATTGCGCTAAGGCTGAAAACGTGGAGTTAAAGACGTTGGGGGCATTGGTCAAACTATCTGATACAACTTTTAAAAAGCTATTTTATTACAAAACATTTTTACTCTTTATACCCGGGCCTTCGTCCGAAGAGGGTTGTTGAAACGGATAGCAGATATACTTAAGTCTTCGCATTCTTTTTTGGAGTAAACCGATAGTTGATTTCTTACGGGAGCTATTTTCAAGAAATTTTCTGCCACAAATGCATTCTACTGTATACAGTGAAAACACTGTAGGACATGGAGTAAATTGGCAACCGATTTTTTGTTAATTTCACCTTTTATGCATTCTGCCACAAAATAAAAGATGAACCTGTTTACATGAACAGTACAAACCATTCTGACTCCATTAACGTGATTACTGCTGCTTTTACAGTTGTTTCTCCCAATTATCTGTCATTCGCCTGGTCTGTCCGCAAATCATTTTTGCAACACAACCCGGATAAGTCTTTTTATATAGGTGTGATCGGGAGCAGCAATACTTATCCTGCTGAAAATAAAGCAAATGTTCTTTTCTCTGCAGATCTGCCCGACTCCTGTATTGCCGGAATGACGGAGCGATACAATCCCTTTGAACTGAGCTGTGCGCTGAAGCCATTTTTTGCTCACCAGCTATTTTTACAGCACCCGCATATTGAACGTCTTATTTATCTCGATGGCGATATGCATGTTTTTGGAGCTTTTCCCAAGCTTTCTGAATCTGCTATTACGATCAGTGTCCATCGTACCACACATATTGGCTACCTGCCCGGCGAAGTAAACTACAGTATCATTTCGTTAAACCGTTACGGGGTTTATAACGCTGGTTATTTTGAATTGCAACGAAAAGAGGAAGCATTTGCCTTTCTTGAGTGGTGGAAAAACTTGCTGACTACCATGGCTTACAGTAAACCGGATGAACACCTTTTTACTGATCAGCTATGGCTTAATCTGGTACATTCATATTTCGATGATATTTATGTAAACAAAAAGCCGGGCTACAATGTAGGTTTTTGGAACCTGATTGAGCGAAACATAACCGTAAAAGACGGGGAATATTTTGTAAACGGTGAGCCGCTTGTATTATTTCATTATTCAAAATATAAGCCGGAAACACCTGAAAAAATGGTGGAATTTGAACACCCCTTTCTGACATTTACTCATTTCCCTCAGTTGAAACCAATTTTTGATATCTACAGAAAATCGGTGATGGATGAAGACTATGAAAAAATAAAAGCATTGCCTTACCCATACACGTATAAAAAAGAGGCGGGAAAGCGATCGTTTTGGAAGCGACTGTTCTCCAGAAAGTAATTTTTACCCGTAGTCTTAGCCTGCCAGTTATTATTGTACAGCAGGTACCGCTATATAATTCGTTGAGCCTTTTTTCAGGAATTGATCAATCGTAAAGTTTTTTACTGGTTGTCCGGGGGTATAGGGCAGGTCCTGAATGATATAATTATTCGCTTTAAAAAAATCCCACAACGTCTGGCGTTCGGGAAATTTGTTGGTTTCAAAAATAATCGCTGGTTTGTGTTCTTTTATCGTATTTATACCACCCCGCAATACATGTATTTCATTTCCTTCGGTATCAATTTTTATCAGCTCAGGAATTTTATTGTTTTTAGAAACAAATTCATCAATCGTAATAACAGGAACTTCCACTTTTTCAACCTGTTTTCTGTCTTTTAAAATTTCTGCCCCATTTTCGGAAATGGTCGCATCCCAGGTTTCGTTTAACGGAATAAGTAAGGTAGCCGTCCCGCTTTTTTCACCGACAGCCATATTTTGCAAATTCCCTTTTAGCTGATTCAGGCTGCACAGATTATCAAAGTCTTTTTTTAATGCCGCAATCGGCTCAAAAGAAATGGTATCGATATGGTGCGACAGAAATAAAAGGCTATGTGTGCCATAATTGGTGCCGATATCAAAAAAAGTTTTCACCGAACCGGAACGGATAAAGTTCTCATATGTCATTTTCACTTCTGCGTCATGACCGCCAATTGCCAGGGCCAGATCCCAGTCTAACCAAAGATTACTGTTGCGCAGAGGTAAACGAACCGTTTTTCCTGCAAAATCCACCGACCATGTTCCTTCCTGAATGGAATAGGATATATCCTGAAATAACCTTGCGTACAAACGATGAAAAAGTGATTTTTCCCGTATGGTCATTTTGTTGTACCACTTATTCAGCAATTCCCTTTTTTGAGGGTCAGCAACTTTTTCCCGCAATTTCACCAGCGACCTTCTATACGCAGGTTTCCATTTTTTATGTATTTTAAGATATATCCAGATTAAAGACATGCGTCGTATGTTAAAATGATTTTTTTGGTAAAGCTAAGTTACTGTTTAGGTAACAATATTTATCCTGTAAAATTTATTCCTGAGTTTGGGCCATTTCCCGAATAATAAATGCCAGCCGTTTAATTGGTTGCCTTTTTAGCAAGGCCATAAAGTCCATTGATCATCATGCCGTCTGTAAATTTAATAGGATGATTTTTGACATCTCTTTTTAGTAACCATTTCATTACCGGATTGAGCAATTTACCCCAACGTTTTCTTTTTTTTCCGAATTGTGTAGCCGTTACCCACATGCCTATCATTTGTGCCATCGCCATATCCCAACCACCGTGGGCATTGATTTCAATGTCCACCATCCCGCATTCTTTAAAAATCCGTTCAAGGGCAAATGGGGTGTACCGGTATTCATCATGCGGTACTTCATGCAGGTTCCATAAAAAAGGCACGGTGAAAAATAATAGACCTCCTGGTTTCAGCACTCTTTTCATTTCAAGGATCGTAACATGCGGATCCGGACAATGCTCCAGCACTTCGGTGGCCATAAGGGTATCAAAACTGTTATCCGCAAACGGCATCGTTACCCCATCCCATGTGTATTCAGGTTTTACATGTTCCTCATATACGATCGCCGACTCAATATCAAGGCCGGAATAGCGTTCAATGAATTTGTTTTCCAGTAAATATTGCCGGTAAGGTTTTCGTCCACATCCCACATCCAATAAATGACCGCTGAATTTAGACGCACATGCCTGCACCGCTTTCCATATACTGCTGCGGATAACATACATGCTCATATTATCCCAGGTTTTGGGAATATCTGTAAAATTATCCGGCTTCATAGTGTAGTTGCAGCATTTTTCATACTCTGAACAGTTGGGTCGGCCCACTTCATAGCTTGAGCCATCGTGCAGCAGGAGCTGTTTCGTTTTACGACAGTTTGTTATGACTGCCATCACAAAACGGAGGGGTCTTGGTTTGCTTGCAACGGCAAAACCAAACCTCTTCAGCTTTATCAAACGAGACTTTGATACTGCGATAGGGCATTCCTTCGATGACTTTATGCGAAGCGTCACAAAATGGTTCTTTTTGCGTAAGACCACAACTGCACCAGGAATACACTTTTCCGGGCTCCACCATTATGCCGGCCGGGGTTGTATCGCCCACGCGCGGAAATTCTTCATTGGGTATTGTTTCCATTTTTTATTATTTATCAGCTATAAATTTATACAAATTGAAATTGTTTTTCAGATACACCTGCTCGATCTCTTTTTTCAACTCAGCCCGGCTGATGCCTTTCATTCTTTTTTGTTCGATGAGACGATATGCTTTTTCGGCTAGCAGCCAGAAATGCTTATCATTCACATGGGCTTTTTGTAATGCATGCAACAATACATTCATAAGTTCCTGTATACCTTCTTTCTGCGATGCCACGGTCTTGATCACCGGCACTTCATGGTAATGATTGGAAAAAGCAGGGGCCAGCATGGATAAAAGATTTTTTACAAACAGATCGGCACCCGGCCGGTCACTTTTATTCACCACAAATATATCCGCGATTTCCATCAGACCCGCTTTCATGGTCTGTACTTCGTCGCCCGCTTCAGGTACCATTACTACTACGGTTACATCGGCCAGGCCCGCAATTTCAATTTCACTTTGTCCCACACCTACGGTTTCCACGATGATATGATCAAATGCAAAAGCTTTCAGCAAGTCGGTTATCTCTATGATTTTGGGATGCAGACCGCCCATAGATCCACGGGTCGCCAGCGAACGGATAAAAACATTGGGATGGGTGTACCATTCACTCATTCGAATTCTATCACCCAATACTGCCCCGAGGTTGAACGGAGAAGAAGGATCGACACAAAGCACAGCCACTTTTTTTCCACTATTGGTCAGCGATCCGATCATGGCATCCACCAGGGTACTTTTGCCTGCTCCGGGCGGGCCTGTTACACCGATAATACGGGTAGTAGAGGCAGGTATGGATTGGAGTAATTCTTCATATCCCGGATATTCATTTTCCACCAGCGAAATGCTCCTGGCCAGGGCCTTGATATCTCCCTGCTGAATCTGATGTAATAATTGCTGCCACATACGGAATAAGCCCCGTGCCATCAAAACCTTAAACGGGTTGTGTACCTGTGACTGCAAAAGTAGGCCTATCGGATTATACAAAGCCAGACGGGCTGTTTTTTTGACCCGGAAAGATGGGGGATAAAAATTGGAAGCCCTGTAAAAAGATGTAATCTTTGCAACCATGGCACCTGTATCCATTGTTATTGTATGCCGCAATGAAGCCGACGTGATTGCACGTACTCTGCAAAGCCTGCAGGGGGCGAGTGACGATATCGTTGTGTATGATAATGGAAGTACGGATGGTACACAGGATATCGTACGGCAATTCCCGGTCCGATTGCACGAAGGAAGCTGGGAAGGTTTTGGCAAAACAAAGAATAATGCCAATGCGCTGGCCAAATATGATTGGGTACTGAGCCTGGATGCCGATGAGGCCATTGATGAAGAACTGAAAAAAGAGCTGAGCAAGTTTGATACAAGCGTTGAACAAACAGTGTTTGATCTGTCTTTTAAAAGCTTCTTAGGTCAAAAACAGATCAAATATGGTGAATGGGGCGGCGATCATCATATCCGTCTCTTCAACCGGCAACAGGTACACTGGAATGAAGCCCCGGTACACGAAGCATTGCAATGGCCCGATGGTTTTGTCAGTAAAAAGATCAGGGGCCATGTACTCCATTATTCAATGGCAGACATAGCTGATTACAGCAGTAAAATGTGCAAGTATGCCATGCTCAACGGGGAGAAATATTTCCGCCAGGGTAAAAAAGCAAGCTGGTTCAAATTGCGGCTTTCTCCCGGGTTCGCTTTTTTTCACTATTATTTTTTGAAACTCGGTTTCCTGGATGGCTATGAAGGCTATCTCTGTGCAAAAATGACTGCCTACTATACATTTTTAAAGTATGCCCGCCTCCGGGAATTGAATAAAGGTTGATGCATAAAGGGCGATAAATAAACGTAAAAGATCGAATATTAATTTGGGGATATTGACCGCATACTGCAATTTGCAAACTGAAAAGAACGTATGACCAATTTCATTCCCATTTTTCCATTGAACCTGGTAGTGTATCCCGGCGAAAACCTGAACCTTCACATTTTTGAACCCCGGTATAAACAACTCATTCAGGAATGCCATACAGCCGGCAAGCCCTTTGGTATTCCTGCTGTGCTTGAAAATAAAGTGCGTGACTATGGCACGCTTGTGGAAATAACTGAATTGTCCAAAGTGTATGATAATGGGGAAATGGATATAAAGACCAGAGGCATCAAAGTGTTTCGCATACTGGAACTGATCAGGGAAATACCAGACAAATTATACAGCGGTGCTATTGTGAACTATCCGCCAAACCGGGCCGTGGGAAATGAAGAGCTGATGCGAACAGTAATGACCAATCTCCGGGAACTGCATCAGCATCTCAAGGTGAGCAAAGACTTCAAAAAAGAGCCGGAGGCCCTTACCAGTTATGATGTGGCACACCATGTGGGGCTTTCACTTACGGAAGAATATGAATTGCTCGGACTTTTTGATGAGCGTCAGCGGTTGGAATATCTCCGGCTGCATATCGCAAGAGTATTATCCACACTGGCAGGAGTGGAAGAACTGAAAGATCGGATAAAAATGAACGGACATTTTAAAAACCTGAGCGGGTTCAACCTGTAAAGGAATATAAAACCAAATTATGCCGGTAACACTTTGCTTCGACTTTGGAAATACCCGTAAAAAAGCAGCTCTTTTTCACGGGGATGAAATAAAGGAATCGGTGGTATTGCCCGACGATTCGGTGGAGACCATGCAGGCTTTGCTGAACAGGGTGAAACCAGACAAGTCGATTCTCTCTTCCGTGATTGATCATAATCCGGCTATTGAAGAGGTGCTGGCTTTGGCTACCCGTTTTCACAAACTGAGTTACCTTACCAAATTGTCTTTTACCACGCCGGTGGGTAAACCGGAAACCATCGGGGCCGACCGTCTGGCATTGACGGCAGCGGCGGTACATTTCTATCCCACTACGCATAACCTGATAATTGGAATGGGTTCCTGTGTTACCTACAATTTCATTAATAAATACCACGAGTTCGTGGGTGGGTCCATATCCCCGGGGCTCGAAATGCGCCTTAAATCGCTGAATTATTATACTGCTAAACTCCCACTGGTCAAAGCTGACAGCAATGTACCGCTGGTTGGGTATGATACCCAAACGAATATCCTCTCCGGGGTGGTATTGGGCCTGGCCAAAGAGATAGATGGCATTATCAGTGCATACCGGGAGCGGTACCGGAACTTTAACGTCCTGTTAACCGGGGGGGATATAGTGTATTTGGCTTCCCATATTAAAAACAAGATATTTGCAGACCCTGATTTAATATTTAAAGGTCTATATGCAATTAGTGAATTTAATAACCCCTAAGAGAATCAATACGTTATACCGATTTACGGCTAAAAAGCGCGGCCTTTTCGTGACGTTGCTGATATCCGTTTTTTGTACCTCTCAATCCGTTTCCGCTCAGGACAACTCCCCTTATTCAAGATATGGCATCGGAGATTTGGTGCCTTCCACCAATATTACCACGAGAGGAATGGGTGGCATTACTGCCGCGTACGCAGATATGTTGACGATTAACTTCAATAATCCGGCCTCTTATGCCTCATTTTTCGCCATCCGGGAGAGTAAAACCAAAAAACTTTCGTCCGGAAGGGCCATTTTGGACATCGGTGTGAACATGGATAGCAGAACACTACGCGAAAAATCCACCAATGCAAAATTTGTAGCTAGTAATGCCCTCTTTTCTTATGTGCAGGTGGGGCTACCGATAAAAAAGGACTGGGGTGTAAGTTTTGGGTTGCGTCCTGTATCCCGGATCAGTTATAATATGTTCCGCACCGAACGATTGAAAGATCCGCTAACCGGATTACCAATCGACAGCGCCTATACCACTTTTACGGGTGATGGAGGCTCATACCTCGTTTCAATGGGTACGGGTTTTTCCGTGTTCAGTAAGGTGTACACCGATTCTGCTAAAAATGGAATGGAAGAGAAACTGAGTATCGGATTCAATGCCGGGTATATGTTTGGTAAAAAAGATTACAGTACCCGCCGTTCACTTATCAATGATACTGTGGAGTATAATTCTGCCAACTATGAAACGAAGACTACATTCGGCAATATTTATCTCAATGCCGGTATTCAGTATGCCAGGCCTTTGAAAAATAAAATGATGCTGACCGTGGGTGCATTCGGAACCCTGGGCCAGAAAATGAATGCAAAACAGGACGTGCTTCGCGAAACTTACTTATTCGATGCCACACTCGGAAACGTGCGGCTGGACAGTGTATCCGATACCAAAGATGTGGCAGGTAAAATTGAAATACCTGCATCCATCACTGTTGGATTTATTTTACAAAAATTTGCTGTGCTGAACAAAGAAGGCGGATGGTTATTCGGAGTAGATTTCAATATGCAAAACTGGGGTAACTATCGTTATTATGGTCAGCGGGATTCGGTGAAAAATAAATGGGAAATAAAGGCAGGAGGTGAATTCAGGCCCGTACCCAAGCGAAATTATTTCAGTAACGTAACCTATCGTTTCGGTGTATTCGGTGGCCCCGATTATATAAAAGTTGGAAATCAAAAACTGGGTGTATTAGGTGGTTCCTTCGGATTGGGTTTACCGCTGAAGTACAGCCGCCAGGCCCCTAACCAGAATACCCTTATCAACCTCGCATTTGAATATGGTAAACGGGGAAACAGTAATAACATCCTTCGCGAAAACCTGTTCCGTTTCTCCGTAGGCTTTTCGCTCAGCGATATCTGGTTCATCAAAAGAAAATACGATTAATCCTTTCCGTGATTTCTATGCATGAAGGCTCAGGCTACTGATATAACGGATCGTTCAATTGCAGGGGCAAAATCCCGCAATGGCTTTCTGTTATTGCTCTTTACCGTCCTGACATTATTTTTCTATTCCTGTGAGAACGATGAAAAAAGGATTCAGGACTGGACCAAAAAGATTGTCTTGCAGGAAGAAGCCACCAATGTGGAAAGCTTCCTGAGTCAGGAAGGTAAATTAAGGGCCCGTCTCACCGCTCCTTTGATGTACCGTGTATCGGCTGATACTTTTTATACAGAATTTCCCAAATCACTGCACGTTGATTTTTACAATGACAGTACCGTTGTAAAGGAATCCTGGCTGGATTGCCGTTATGGCAAATACTTCGACAATCTCAATAAAGTATATCTGCGCGACAGCGTGGTGGTGATCAATATCAAGGGAGATACCCTGAAATGCCAGGACCTTTGGTGGGACCAGAACACCAAACTTTTTTACACAGATAAATATGCGGAGTACCGCACGCTTGATAAAAAGATATATCCCGGCAAAGGACTCGAAGCCACGCAGGATTTTAGCCGTGTTACTTTTAAAGAAGTTACCGGCCAGCTCAAAGTAAAAGAGGGAGGGTTCCCGGAATAAATGAACCTTCACCCGGAAAGGGTTGTTCATTGTTTTGTAACTTCAAGACTTCAAAGTTCATTCTAAAATCATTCATATATGGAATACCGGAACATGGGCCGCACAGGCCTTCAATTGAGTGTGTTGTCATTTGGAAGCTGGGTCAGTTTTCATAAACAGATAGACGATAGCGTGGCCGATGAATTAATGGGTATCGCCTATGATCATGGCGTTAATTTTTTTGATAATGCCGAAGTGTATGCGCTCGGCGAAAGTGAGAACATGATGGGTCGCGTGTTGAAGAAAAAAAACTGGGACCGTACTTCCTATACCGTTTCTTCCAAAGCCTTTTTTGGCTGGCGGGGTAAGGAAAATAAACCCAACCAGACCGGCCTCAGTCGTAAACACCTAACGGAAGCTTGTAATGAAGCCTTGAAACGATTGCAAACGGATTACCTTGATTTATTTTTTTGTCACCGGCCCGATAAGAAAACACCCATTGAAGAAACGGTATGGGCCATGCATCATTTGATCCAGCAGGGAAAAGTATTGTACTGGGGCACCAGCGAATGGAGTGGGGTAGAGATCATGGAAGCGCACCGGGTGGCGGCACAATACGGGCTTATCGGCCCATCGGTAGAACAGCCGCAATACAATCTGCTGGAGCGGAATAAACTGGAAAATGAATACCAGATGGTTTTTAAAACGGTAGGCATGGGCACTACCATCTGGAGCCCGCTTGCATCAGGATTGTTGAGTGGTAAGTACAACGATGGTATTCCGGAAGACAGTCGCTTTGGGCTCACCGGCTTCGATTGGCTGAAAGACAGATGGATGAAAGATGATTTGCTGCAAAAAGTAAAAGGGTTGGCGGGTCTCGCCAACGAACTGGGTATATCCATGGCTGCCATGAGCATAGGCTGGTGTATCAAAAACCCCAATGTGACGACCGCTATACTGGGAGCTACCCGAAAAGAGCAATTGCTCGAAAACCTCTCATCACTGGATGCGGCAGCCAAAATGGATGATGCCGTAATGAAAAAAATTGAAGATATTGTGCAGACAAAACCGGTATTACCTGAGTTTTAACGATGCACTTCATTTATAAAAACAACGTACATGTCATTTGCCAATAAAACGGTGCTCATTACAGGCGCCACCCGTGGTATCGGAAAGGCCATCGCATTAAAATTAGCTGCCGAAGGAGCCAATATTGTAATTGCCGCTAAAAGCGTGGAAGAGAATCCTAAGCTGGGCGGAACTATTTTCAGCGCTGCGGCGGAGATGGAAGCAGCAGGGGGAAAAGCACTAGCCATACAATGTGATATACGCTATGAAGAGCAGGTGCAGCACGTAGTGGATAAAGCTGTGGAGACCTTTGGAGGCATTGATATACTCATCAATAATGCATCAGCGATATCGCTTACTACTACCGAACAAACGGAGACCAAGCGTTTTGATCTGATGCATAGTATTAATGTAAGAGGTACGTTTATTGTAACGAAAACTTGTATCCCACATTTAAAGAAATCAGCCAATCCGCATATTCTTACTTTATCTCCTCCGCTGAATATGGATCCCAAGTGGTTTGATAAGCATGTGGGCTATACCGTTACCAAGTACAGCATGAGTATGATGACTATTGGCTGGGCCAAAGAGTTTTCCAAAGACCGTATTGCAGCCAATTCATTATGGCCACGCACTACGATTGATACTGCCGCCGTGCGCAATTTATTGGGAGGCGCGATGCTGGCCAACATGAGCCGCACGGTGGATATACTCGCCGATGCCGCTTATTTTATTTTAAGCAAACCATCTGGCAGTTGTACCGGCAATCTCTTTATTGACGAGCAGGTACTCGCAGCAGAAGGAATTACAGATCTGTCACATTATTCTGTGGTGCCCGATGCGCAGTTGTATAATGATTTGTTTGTTTAGCGTCGACCGAGATAATGGAATTAATTTGGTTGACCAATAATATCTTAAAAGTAAAAGGAGTGTAAAACTACACTCCTTTTGCTTTTATTATAATCAATTGATTATTCTGTTATTTCAGATTGCCCGCTAACTTTCTCCGGCCGCATCTGCGGAAACAGCAACACATCCTGTATAGATGGACTATTGGTGAGCAGCATGCAAAGACGGTCGATACCGAAGCCGATACCTGCTGTGGGGGGCATGCCGTATTCGAGTGCACGCAGGAAGTCATAGTCGATGAACATCGCTTCGTCATCTCCGCGCTCGGAAAGTTTTACCTGCTCTTCAAAACGCTCGCGCTGATCAATGGGATCATTCAGCTCACTGTATGCATTGGCAATTTCTTTGCCATTGATCATTAGTTCAAAACGTTCCACCAATCCCTGTTTGTCTCGGTGCTTTTTGGTAAGCGGGCTCATCTCCACCGGGTAGTCGGTAATAAACGTGGGCTGTATATAGTTCTTTTCACATTTCTCTCCGAAAATAGCGTCGATCAGTTTGCCTTTGCCCATCGAATTGTCGGTTTGAATATGCAACTGACGGCATACGGAACGGAGTTGCTCTTCATTCATCCGGCTTACATCAAACCCGGTATGCTCGTTTATTGCATCGAATATGCTGATGCGTTTAAAAGGAGCTTTAAAGGAAATTGTATTCGTACCTACTGTTACATCGGTGGTACCACAAACATCCTGTGCTGCTTTTTCAAGCAGTTGTTCCGTGGTTTCCATCATCCAGAAATAATCTTTATACGCTGTATAAAATTCCAGAATGGTGAATTCGGGGTTATGTGTGCGGTCCATGCCTTCATTGCGGAAGTTGCGGCTGAATTCATATACCCAATCAAACCCACCCACGATGAGACGCTTCAGGTAGAGTTCGTTGGCAATGCGCAGGTACAAAGGTATATCGAGTGCGTTGTGATGGGTTATGAAAGGCCGTGCAGCCGCACCGCCGGGTATACTTTGTAATACGGGCGTATCCACTTCGAGCGCGCCTTGCTCATTCAGAAACTGACGGATGGAATTAATCAGCTTGGTGCGTTTGATAAAAGTTTCCTTTACCGTAGGATTGATCAGCAGGTCTGCATAGCGCTGTCGGTATTTAAATTCTGGGTCCGTTACTGCATCAAATGTCTGTCCCTCTGCTTCTTTCACCATGGGCAGGGGCCGCAATGATTTACTGAGCAGGGTAAGTTCCTTCACATGCACGGAGGTTTCACCCGTTTTAGTGATGAATACATATCCTCTCACACCGATGATATCTCCAAAATCGAGTAATTTTTTCCATACGATATCATACAGCGACTTGTCTTCACCCGGACATATATCATCTCTTTTCAGGTAAAGCTGTATGCGCCCGTGTGAATCCTGTATTACTGCGAAATTGGCTTTGCCCATATCCCGCACACTCATGATACGGCCTGCCAGGCATACGTCTGCAAATTCTTCTTTTCGCTCTGCGGTAAACTGTTCTTTTATATAGGCAGAGTTGGCGTTTACTGGAAAGAGCGCTGCCGGATAGGGTTCAATGCCCATGATGATCAGTTCGGCCAGTTTTTCCCGTCTCAATTGTTCCTGCTCTGATAAATGTTGTGTACTCATTGAAATTTATACTGATGGTAAAGTTGAAAATTTAAGTCCGGCAAATGTACTGCATCTGCTGACCGGTACAAAAAGAAAGCCCCCGGTTCATTCGGGGGCTTTTATACTATTGTAAGAATGTTCTTATTTATTCTTAAAAAGCCATCCGAAGCGTGCTGCGAAATAGCCATTCTTTATATTGTCATTGGGAGCACCTTCAGACGCAATATTGCGGAGACCAAAGGTATAGTTCAGCGAGAAGATCAAACCTTTATTGATACGGAAACCACCCTGCAGGTGAACACCATAATCCAGTCCTTTGAAATTATCCAGTACTTCTTTACCAAACAGTACTTTTTTCTCTGACCTTGAATATTTAGGATCAGGATTGTTGTTTGCTGCAGTGGAATTATTGGTGCGTACAATGAATGTAGAAGGAAGATCTAAACCGGCAGAAGGGCCCAGTCCTACGAAGAAGGTGGTTTTGCCTTTTGAGTTATAAACGAAATCAAAATTTACTTCCGCATAACGGAGTCCTACCCATGATTTCACTTTCTCTGTTTCTTCGAAGATCCTTCCTTTCTGTACATAGTTGATACTGGGTTGGAAACTGAAACGGCTTTTTTTGATCGGCGCGTCAATTAATATACCTATGGTAATACCTTTTTTGCTGTCATCACGGATGTCTTTACCTCCGATCTCACCATACATATTGGAAGATGAAATACCGGCAGTAACACCCACTCTTGTTTTTTGTGCAAAAACTGACACCTGCAGGAGTAACACAGACACAGCCAGTAAGAAAAAAGATTTTTTCATATCAGTAAATTTTGGTTACCTACTCGTTTCGCTTTTCGGTTTCGGCGCCGTACTCTTTTTACTGGGGGATTTTCCGGGTTCCTCCCCATCCATTATAGGGTTTCAATGATTTGGCGGGCAACTTACTTAAATACGCCAAATTTTCAAAATCAGGGCTTTTTCTGCCGCAGCAAAGGTATTGTTTCAGCGTCAGCCACACAAACGAAAACACAAGATTTCATCGAAAATTGGCGGAATGCCAGTATGCCTCTGAAATAGGGGTATTATTCTTGAGAATCAACACAAAGGATTGATTATCAGCAAAAAAATCAATCACCCTTTGCCTCCTCTTTTCGGATGGCCTCGAGTCTTTTTTTACGCTTACCCGGATAAATAGACCGGATGGCAACAATAAACAGGAAAATGACCAATGCTGTGCCGCCCAGAC
The DNA here is from genome assembly GCA_026391455.1 of Bacteroidota bacterium. GTDB lineage: Bacteria > Bacteroidota > Bacteroidia > Chitinophagales > Chitinophagaceae > JJ008. Next base: position 45,771 of record JAPLEH010000038.1, on the reverse strand, counting down.
TCACCAATACAGCGGCCCCATCGTGCCCATTGCAGGAAAGATTACAGGCCAGACTGAGCGCCAATAAAATTAGCCCGATTGCTATCAGCACACAAAGAATCGTAAGTCCCGTTTTGGCTCCGGCAGATAACTCCTTGGAATGCTTGATGACCTGCAGTTGTTGCCGGAGTAATTTTTTTCGTTCTTTCCATTTCAGCAGATGTCCGTCATTATCTTTCATTGATCGGGAAAATGAAACCAGCATACGGAATGCATTAAACGAACTGTCTTTGAATTTAACAGGAACAGGCGTGCTGGCTGACACCCGGCTATATTGCGAAAAATAGGTGTGAAAAGGGGTTTTATCATTGCTGATACACACAAACATGAAAAAGGCTGATGTGGCTAGCAATCCATCACAAAGTTTTTGCCTGATATAAAATTTTTTTGGCGACAATAATGCTTTGTATTCTTTGCGCGGATAGAAATAGAGCCCCGACAAATAAACAAGGGTTGTCAGCAGGAAAAGACCTGATGGAAGTAATATCCCTGCGTCTTTTAACAAGATGCCGGTAATGATACCGGTAATATTAAGTAACTGTAAAGAAAGGACGAGTATAATCCTGGCGGGCCATTTATTACGGCTGGCCCAGCGTGATAACTGTTTCATTGCAGGTGGTTTTATGGTTATTTAAATCTACTGATTTATCCAGACTCTGCCAATGACGTGGTAAACAGTTCCATAACCACCTAAAATCTGTTTCTGGCAAACCCTTTTTCCCCGATTTTCGTCTTCAACCTGTTGCAAATAAAATTTTATACATTAGCTTTATTTCAAATTGGTCTTCCATGAGTAAATTATTGGCTGTTATATTGATATCGGTCGCACTCAGCGGCTGTGATGTGTTATCCAAATTACCCATGGGTACCGGCGGGGGAGTAACAGAAGCAGAGGCCGGCGATGGCATTAAGGAAGCCTTGGGACAAGGCCTTGTAAAAGCAGTACTTCAACTGAACCGCGAAGACGGATTCTTTAAAGATGCCTTTTATAAAATCTTATTACCACCGGATGCAAAAAAGATCGAAAACACATTGCGTGACCTGGGAATGAATAAAATGGTGGATAAAGCGATACTCCAGATCAACCGTGCAGCAGAAGATGCAGCCGGGTTTGCCAAGCCGATCTTTGTGGATGCCATCAAAAGCATGACCATTGCCGATGCTATCGGATTGGTGAGAAACGGCGATACCAGCGCCACCCATTTTTTCCGGGTAAAAACCACCGATAAACTGATCGCAGCTTTTATGCCCGTAATTAAATCATCCCTGGATAAAGTGCAGGCCACCAAATATTATGGCGATGTGGTGAACACCTACAACAATTTTCCCACTACCATTAAAAAGATAAACCCTGATCTGCCCTCCTTTGTAACAACACGAGCCACTGATGCTCTTTTTGACCTGGTGGCAAAGGAAGAAGTAAATATCCGGCAGAATATTGCAGCCCGTACTACGGATCTTCTGCGAAAAGTATTCGGTGGCCTGATTAAATAATGGACAGGCGCAACTTTAGTAATAAAATAACGTCAAACAAAGGTGGCAGCCTTTTTGCTCCGGTAAAAAGGCTGTTATTTTATACCCGAAATAAAAAAGAATGAAAAAATTAATCCCTTTACTGATCAGTGCGCTCATGCTTTCTCACACTCCTGTTACGGCTCAGATAAAATTGCCGCCCCTGCTCACCAAAAAAAATAATACCGGTAATGGCGGTATTACGGAAAATGAAGCAGGTATGGGCATAAAAGAAGCGCTGGTAAATGGTGTGACCAATGCTGTACTCAACCTCAATAAAACAGATGGTTTTTTTGGCAGTCAATTTTATAAAGTACTGCTTCCACCCGATGCATTGAAGATCGAAAAAGCATTGCGCAATCTCGGCATGGGTGCGCAGGTAGATAATGCTATCCTGGCCATCAACCGGGGGGCAGAAGATGCAGTTGGGTTTGCCAAACCGATCTTCATTGATGCCATTAAACAAATGACATTGACAGATGCCCTCAATATTGTAAAGGGCCCCAAAGATGCGGCTACCAACTATTTCAAAGAGAAAACAAAACTAAAACTCATCGAAGCCTTTACTCCCTCTGTAAAAGGCTCCCTGGATAAAACCAATGCCACTAAATATTATACAGACATTGTAAACACGTATAATAAACTTCCCACCACTTTTAAGAAAGCAAATCCTGATCTCACTTCCTATGTGGTGGGCAAGGCAACGGATGCACTGTTTGACCAGGTGGCCAAAGAAGAGGCGAATATCCGGGCCAACCCGCTCGCCCGCACTTCTGATATTTTGAAAAAAGTATTCGGAGGAAAATAACAGGTCTATTCGGGAAAAACGCTCCAGAACAATAATACGATCCGCCTGCGTGGATCACTGATACTGTAATCGTTTATTTGAGGATTCGGAATGGCATCGCCTTTTCCTTCGGTAAGGAACATAATGTTCTTAACGCTGCCACCCATGGTAGAACGATCCTTTGTATATTTTTTAAACAATTCAATTACGGCCTCTGCCCGTTTGCGGGATAATTGTTTATTGAGCTCTTTATTATCAGGCGCACCGCTGGTCAGTTTCAGATCTTCGGTCAATGCTTTATAGAGCTGCGTGCCTTCGGCAATAGCGGTGCCATCAGCATATCCTTTCGCTGTAATGACAAGTGATAAAGGGAAGTCGGGATATTTCTGCGTGAAAAGATCAATTTCCTTTGCGGCAGGTTCAAAGAATTTGCCGATTGCGTCTGCAACAGAAGGTGCTACGGTGTATTTCCCGGGTTCAAACAGCACATCCTGATCGAGCTTCACCACCATATTCCGGTTGATCAGGTCATTGATAAAATTCACTTTATCACGGATCAATTTAGAAGTACTTTCTGAAAGGGTTAGTGCTTTTTTCAACCGGTTCCAATCCGATCTTTCCACAACTGTATTGCCGATGAGAATCGCATTTTGTGCGACCAGCTTATCAATTTCCGCAGTAGCGAGGCCGATATATTTTTGGATACGGTTGCTGGCCGTATCATCCATTTCATTTCGTGCCTGCTTTTTATTTCTTTTAGTATCCAGTTCCTGCAATGATTTTCGGTGATTGATCAATTGGCTGTCGAGTCGTTGCAGTTGTTCTTTATGTGTGCCGATACGTTGCTGGGGCACACAGGAAGCCATCCATATCGGAATAGTACATACCAGCAGAATAATAGGAAGGTAATGGCGCATAAGATAACTTTTTGCAGACCGCAACTAAAGATAAAAAACTATTTCCTTATTGGGAATTTTATTGACGAGCCTACTCAGGGGTTTGCCAGCAATACCTGCCAGGCGTCCTGCACCCGGCCTTCCCCGAGGAGCTGTTGGGCATAGATATGCAGCTCTCTTTCCATATCAACCGGGTTGATACTATAGTATTGGATAATTTGTCGCAGGTGCTGGTTGTCGAACGATGGATCGATCAGTGGCATTTCATGCACATTCGCAAGCTGTCCCAGGTTGTTGCCGGATAAAATGCTGCTGTGGCGAATGGCTGGGGGTAATACATCAATGCCGATACCTAATTTGGTATTTGGTTTTTCCACCTGGAATAAATTGGATTCATTCACCACACAATACCAATCTCCGCCGAGACGGGCTACGTGCTGTAGTTTTCGCTGGTCTATTTTTTGATTGCTGTCGAGCAGAGAATCATCGATATGAATGCGTAATACTTCGCAGATCACCAGGTTGCCAGCGCCCCCCTCTGTACCCAGCGGCTTTACCTCTTTTACCACACATTCCATATTCACTTTACTTTCCTTTACCATGGGAGGGCGAATAAGTGTGGAAGCAATTGGAGTGAAGCCGGCTTTTTCAAATTCACTGATTCCTTTGGGGAATTCGCAACTGGATAAAGACACCTGCTGTACCATATCGTATGTTACAATACTAATAGCCACTTCCGGCACTTCCCGTACATTTTCGAGTGTATGCTTTTCTGTATTGTCTCTTACTCTTCTTGCCGGTGAAAAAATGACGATGGGCGGATTGGAAGAAAACAGATTGAAAAAACTGAAAGGACTCAGGTTTACATTTCCGGCATGATCGATCGTGGAAGCAAAACAAATCGGCCTGGGAGCAATGATATGCTGCAGGTAGTATTGTTTTTCAGCGGGCTTTAAGTTTGCAAGATCAATAAACATAGTTGTTGCCGTAGCCCCCGGGTTATATTTTCTTTTGTTTCAGAATGCTCCAATCTGTTTCTTCTGCGATGATGGTATTGCTGAGAATGCCTAAGCCATCAATTTCCATTTCCACCACATCATTGGGTTGCAGCCATTGCTCGGCATAGTTGGGATCGTTGAGCTTGCCGGTACCATTCAGTTCCAGGAAGCAACCCGTTCCTACCGTACCACTGCCGATCACATCACCGGGGTACAGGTTAACTCCGTACGACGCACGTTCAATAATTTCTGCAAAGGTCCAGTCCATATCGCCCAGATTGCCATCGCTTACCTGTATGCCATTGACCCGGCATTGCATGCGCAGGTTCCAGCTTTTACCGGTATGATTTTCTTTGGCGGGAATTTCAAATGACTCCAGTTCATCCGGTGTTACCAGCCAGGGCCCTATGACGGTAGAGAAATCTTTCCCTTTTGCGGGACCAAGATTCAACAACATCTCTTCCATTTGCAGCCTGCGGGCACTCATATCGTTCATGATCATCAGGCCACCGATATACTGATCGGCTTCAGCCGCTTTAATATTTCTGCCATGCTTACAAATAACGACGGCAGCTTCCAGTTCAAAATCGAGTTTTTCAAAATGATCGGGCATGCAGTTGATATCGCCGGGGCCTTGTATGCTATGATGATTGGTAAAATAAAAGATCGGATACTGATCGAACTCGGGGATCATGTCCACTTTGCGGTTGCGCCGGGCTGCGGCCACATGCTGGCGAAACGCATATCCATCACGGCAACTGGTAGGAAAAGGTACAGGAGCCAGCAGGTTTGTTTCCTGCAACGGAATACCTTTATTGGTGGTACGGGTACCTTCCCGCAGCAACAGTTCACCCGCCTGCGCAATGGGAAAGCTTTCTTCCCAGTAATTTAAAAACATACTCATGCTGTTGGGCAGATCGGGGTGCAATACTTCCATATTGTAAATGGTGTTATTGATCAGCACACCCAGATTTTCATGTTCATCCTGAATATAAGATACCAGTTTCATAGCCGTTCTGTTTTGACCGCTAAGGTAGTTATTTTAACCGCACAAGAGACTACCGAACCCTGTCATATTCAAGGGTTTGACAATAAGCCGGGGTTTGATTAAAATCAGGTTAAACCTGCCCCCGCCGGTTGATGGCCTCAACCGGGATTTCTCTATCTTTGCGCCATGCATTTTGAAAAAATACATAATAAAGGGCAGGCGCGTTTGTTTAAAAATGATTTTCTGGAAATGCTTACCAAAGCAAATCCGCTGGTGATCTGGGGTATGTATATTCCAATCCTTTCTTATATCATTTACCTGGCGGCCACTAAATACAATTACAGTACCGGCACCATCCTGTTAGTGTTTCTGGCAGGTATGTTGTTTTGGACCTTTTTTGAATATATAGCGCATCGTTTTATTTTTCATTGGATACCCAAAACTCCCGGTGCCACCAAATTTGTATATACCCTTCACGGCAATCACCATCATTATCCCCGTGATAAGCAGCGGCTGTTCATGCCACCGGTACCAAGCATCATCATTTCCTCTACATTATTCGGATTGATGTACCTCATTATGGGATCCTACGCCTTCATGTTCTTCCCCGGTTTTTTATTGGGATACCTGATGTATGGTACTATGCACTATGCTATACACGCCTGGAATCCTCCATTCAAATGGATGAAAGGATTATGGAGAAACCATCACCTGCATCACTATAAGAATGAACATAATGGGTATGGCGTAAGCTCCACACTCTGGGATCATATTTTCGGTACCATGTTCGACCTGAAAAGGGAAAAAGAAGATAAAGAGAAAGTAAAGGAACTGATGTTTGAAAAGAAAGATAAGTAAGCTGCTGCTTTTTCTTATTTCGTTTAATCATTTTTCAGGCGGTATCTTCAGCTATATACTTCAAGATCATGCGCCAACTCCGGTATATAATTTTTCTGACAGTCATTGTGGTTCTTTCTTCCTGTAAAGATGGAAAGAAAGAGCCGGTGGATGCTCCATTTCTCACTGCAAAGGACGTAGTGCGCCTGAACCAGGTCATCTATAAAGACAGTTCGGATGCAGCACTGGCAAAATATGCTCCGGCTTATGAAACGGTGTTTGTGCCGGCAGCCGTAGATGGAAATTATGCTATCATTGTTCGGAAAAAAGAAACGGAGCAATATGCTTTGGTGATCCGGGGTTCTGTTATTGAATTCAGCAATGAAGGATTTCAGAATTTCATTCTGCAGGACTTTAATATATTCCGCATCAAACCCTGGAATTATACCGACTCTGTCAAAGAAGCTTATATAAGCCTGGGTGCCTGGACCGGATTTCAAAACCTGCTTCGGCTGAAAGATATACGCACCGGACTTACCATTCGTGAGTTTATGGAACAGAAGATCCCCGCTCATGCAAGTATGGTCATTACCGGTCATAGTCTTGGAGGAAATCTGGCTTATCCGTTCGCCTCTTATTTGAAGAAAGAACTTCCGGCAGAAAAAAAGGTGGGGTTGCAACTCATCACTTTTGGTGCTCCTGCCGCAGGCAACGCAGCCTTTATCAAAGATGTTGAAGGTAAATTTCCGGAGGGCGAACGATATATTTCTTCACTGGATATTGCGCCAGCATTTCCTGATCTGGAACGGATCAGTGAGCTTGCAAAACTGACCGGGCTCGACAGTGTATTGCAGATCGGTAAATTAAGCCTGGGCGGTGTGAGTGCGGATATAAAAGCAGAAAGCTTACTCAGCCTGGCAGGAGAAATTCTGAAGAAAACGAACGTGATCAACGAAACGAATCAATACATACAAAGCAATCTTCACCTCCGTGTTTTGGAAAATAAAGCGGATACATTGCCGGCAACGCCATTATCAACCGATGCAATTTTCGACCGGGCGTATCGTTTTCACAAGGTGGACATGTATGCTCAATTACTCGGGGAGAAACCACTGGAAGAATAAACCCATCACCATTTTTCATCATCCGGAATGGAAGGATCTGCTTTATGCTGATTCCGGGTTTCTATTTTTTGTAATTGCCTTTCAATGATCAGCGTTGCAATAGAAGAAGCGGCGTTTTCGCCCGCCGTTTGTGATAGCAGGCTTCTCATCTTTTGTTCGTTCACATCGATCCGATAGAGGTAATAAACCAGCTTGTCAAAATCGGTATTGATGAGGTGATTGACATGCACAGTCAGCTTCTCTTGCAGTTCATTCAGATTGGCCGTGTACTGTAGTGCAATGCCCAACGATTGATTGATATGCTGTACCAGTTCCTGGTTCATGTATTACCTGAATTTTTCCATCACCCCCATTCCAAAGAGGGCAAAATCATATTTCACCGGGTCTTCCGGGTCGAGGATACGAAGGTAGTCTGTTAATTCGGTAGCGGCCAACCAGTCGGAAGGCTTTCTTTGCAGAATCTGTAAGCCTCTTGCCACCCGGGCCACATGCAGATCAAGAGGGCAGATGAGTTGTGCCGGTGAAATGGTATTCCAGATACCAAAGTCTACGCCTTTTTTGTCCTTACGTACCATCCATCGCAAATACATGTTCAATCGTTTACAGCTCGATTTTCGCTCGGGTGTGGCAATATGCTTACGTGTGCGTGCTGGTATATCAGGCAAGGAAAAGAAATAATGATGAAAGCCGGCCAGCATTTTTTCCATGGTATCGCCACCACGGGTGAATGCGTTTTCGAGACTTTTGTGTTGACTATAATGTTGACGGAAGAATTCAATAAAATACAAAAGATCGGTTGTGTTAAAAGTGCGGTGTTTGAACCCTAATAGCTTTTTCAGATCGGCTGGTTGATGTTGTGTGCAGAAAGCATGGGGTGCATGGTCCATCAATGCCATCAGTTCTGCTGATTTGTTGATAATGGTGGTACGATTGCCCCAGGCAAACACCGCTGCGAAAAAACCAGCGATCTCTTTATCCTGTTTTTTGGAAAACCGATGCGGTATACTGATGGGATCATCTTTAATAAAAGAAGGCTGATTGTAATAATCAACCTTCTTATCCAGTAGTTTTTTTAAATCTTTTTCTTTCATGAAGCGATCAGCCAATGGCTTTTTCCAGGTCCTGTATCAGGTCTTCTGCGTCTTCAATACCCACACTCAGGCGAATGAGTGAATCGCTCAATCCGTTTTTGATCCGCTCTTCCCGGGGAATGGAAGCATGTGTCATTGTAGCAGGATGATTGATCAATGATTCCACGCCACCCAGGCTTTCGGCCAGCGAGAAGAGATGCGTGGAAGAAAGCACCCGTTTGGCTTCCTCCACACTGTTATCTTTCAGTTCAAAGGAGATCATTCCTCCGAAATCACGCATTTGTTTTTTAGCCACCGCATAACCGGCATGATCTTCAAAACCGGGCCAGTACACTTTCCCTACTTTGGGATGATTGCGCAACCAGTTAGCGATGATGCGGCCGTTTTCACAATGTGCCTTCATACGGATACCCAGTGTTTTTATACCTCTCAGTACGAGGAAACAATCCATAGGGCCGGGAACAGCGCCACAGCTTTTCTGAATAAAATAAAGTTTTTCACGAAGACCTGCATCATTCATCATCAGCGCACCCTGTATCACATCGCTATGACCGCCGAGGTATTTGGTAGCACTATGCATCACAATATCCGCACCCAGATCGAGCGGATTTTGCAGTGCGGGTGAAGCAAAGGTATTGTCAACAGCAAGGAGAATATTACCGGCTTTGGCAATGGCTGCCACAGCCACAATATCCGTAATATTCATGAGCGGATTGGTGGGCGTTTCGATCCAGATCAGTTTGGTTTGGGCTGTTACTGCATGCTGCACGTTTTCTGCATGGGTGGTATCCACATAGATGAACCGGATACCAAAACGTTCAAACACTTTGGTAAATAAACGATAGGAACCACCGTACAGATCGTTACCACAAATTACTTCATCGCCGGGCGCCAATAATTTAATTACTGCATCGGTGGCCGCCACTCCGCTGCTGAAGGCGAGTGCAAACTGCGCATTTTCTATCACCGCATACGCATCTTCCAGGGCTTTGCGGGTGGGGTTTTGACTTCTGGCGTATTCATATCCTTTATTTACTGCCGGTGCTTCCTGTACATAGGTGCTCGTTTGATAGATCGGGGTCATGATGGCACCGGTAGAAGGATCAGGGTTGGCTCCGGCATGAATATATTTTGTAGCGGGTTTCATATCTGTAATTTATTAATGATAATATCGAATGCAAAGATGCCGAATTCAGGTCATTTAAACAGTAATGCTGCTGACAGATATTTCCAGTCATAATTACCGGGTGCATGAGCAGGCAGCGCCACTGTTTTTTTTGCCAGCACTTCTTTGTTGAGTACCCCTGCCTGTACCAATACATGTTTTGCGTCCTGAATGGCTTCCTTCATCGGAATATGATTCATCCAATCCTTTTGCGGAGGCTCAAATCCTACTTTGTCTTTTCGCCAGGTAATATTTTCAGGTAATTGCTTCTTCATCGTTTCCCGGAGCAGCCATTTGGTCCATCCTTTCCGGATTTTATAATGGGAGGGAAGTGAAAAAATAAATTCTACCAGTTCATGTGATAAGAAGGGTAGACGTACTTCCCGGCCATGGGCCATCGCATTGCGGTCTGCATACCGGAGCAATTCTTCCAATCCATGCGTACAGGTATTGAACAGCAATACGCCATTGAGGTCAAAATGTTCGGGCGGTGTATAATAAGCCTCTTTGCTTTGCAATTGAACAAATTCTTTGGATAAGTCTTCGTGGCGGATGGCCTTTAATAAATAATGACGCTCCATCACCACACTGGCAAAGGCAGGGAAATAGGCTGCTATCTTATTCTGGTAGGTAAATGGCTCATCAATGCCCAAAGCTCTGGCAGCGCTGATCTCTCCGCTGCGGGATAAGTTTCTTTTGCGGAAAAGCTCCTGCCAGTACCATTTATAATATTTATGATAACCGGCCATTGTTTCATCTGCACCCTGGCCATCCAGTAATACTTTTATGTTTTGCTTAGCGGCCAGTTCATATACTTTGTATTGTGCATATATACTTGCCGAACCAAAGGGTTCTTCCTGCACCCGGCAGAGTTGATCCCAATCCTGCACCAGTTGTTCTCCGGTAAGACTAACGGTATGATGCTGTAATTGAAAGGTATCCGCCACCTGCTTTGCATATGCCTGTTCATCTTTTGCATAGCCCGGAAAAATAGCCGTGAAACAGGTATGGCTGTTGCTCTCGGCCTGCAATGTATGTGCGATGGCGGTAATGGCAGAGCTATCCAGCCCACCGCTGAGTGAAGTACCGATGGGTACGTCACTTCGCATTCTTCTCTTTACCGAAGTGGTCAGCAAGTTCCGGAATTGATCCATGACTTCTTCCTCGCGCAGTGACTGTTGCGCAGCAGGGTCAATTTCCCAATAAGTTTGTACTGAATACTGAAAATAAATACTCGAAAATTTCAATACAGATGCCGGGGGAAGTTTATATATATTTTCATAAAAGGTTTCTTCCGGCCGGGAGGGATTGCCCGTATACCCAATGGTAATAAAATTGAAAAGCATTTTCTGGTTGGGAGTTTTGACTATACCTGCCGCCCAAAGTGCTTTCATTTCCGATGCGAACAGGAAATGTTTCCCATCAAAAAAGTAAAAGAATGGTTTTTCCCCAAAGCGATCCCTTGCGGCAAATAACTCGCGCTCTTTATCATCCCAGATTGCAAATGCAAACATGCCATCGAAATAATCCACACAATCTTCTTTCCAGCAATCATAGGCCGCTGTTATTACTTCGGTATCAGTTTGTGTGTAAAAGGTGTATCCTTTTTTTATCAGCTTCTCCCTTACTTCAATATAATTATAGATCTCCCCATTGTGTACAATCGTATACCGCTGGTGTGCAGATGCAGGCGTGCTGTAATGAAGGGGTTGTGCTCCGCCGGCAGAAAGGTCGATGACCGATAAGCGGCGATGGCCCAATAACGCATGGCCTGATTCGTTTTGCCAATGCCCCTCACCGTCCGGGCCGCGATGGGCCAGAACGGTGGTCATTTTTTTCAGGTGCTCTGTGGAGTAAACAGTTGGGTCAGCTTGTATGATACCGGCAATTCCGCACATAGTGTAAATATCCTGATAATCTTCTTGCCAGCCTTAAATTTTACGGCTATAGTTTGGAATAAAAATACCCGGATACGGCAGCAATGATAACGCTGATATCGGCTTTGTAAAAACCACAGGCATTCATACATCCGCATTCAACGATATAGTACGCATCTCCGCAGCGGCATATATCCATTACAAACACATCATGCGGGGTATATTCGGCACAACGGGCTTCTGCAAAATGGATGACTTCCGGCGGGCATCCTCGTTCTTTAGTGAGTACAAAATGTTTCCGGTACAGGGATGCCTCCACCACTTTTTTATTCACGATCCAGCAACGCCATTCTGCTGCAAATTCCATGGGTGCCGCAGCTATGATTTTACTTTCCGGGGTGAGATCACTGAACCCTACTTTTTCCAGCTCCTGTTTCCATTTTTTAATCTCTCCGAAACTCATTGTTGTGCCTGCAAAAGATTTATTGTCATCATCGGGACGAATAAAAAACTGTTTTTCATCTTCATAATCTTCCTTTACAAAATCGGCGATCGTGGTTACTACAGCCCCTTCATTCAGCATATGATGGCCCCATTGTTTGAGATAATTCTCCATGGAAAAGAGAGCTTCATTATAAAACACGCCGTTGGCAAGCAAGGGGTCTTTTGTTGCCAGCCGGTTGAACGTAATGGAACCGTATACAATGGAGGGAATCTTGTTTTGCACTTCCGGCAAAGCATCGGAGAACGGAATGATCTTTATATATTCAATGGGGATATTCAACGCAGCGCATGCATTGTTCAGGGCATTGAAATCATCAGGGTTCATAAGGTTTTCCTGAATGATCCATTGCATTCGGTTTATATAGTTGGATGATCCCTGCAGCATTTTGGAAGGAAGTTTTTTTGCGAATCAAAACCATGCGGTCATTAAAATTGAATGGGTAGTCGTACTTCCACATTATCCCATGCCATCAGCAGCTCTGCACCTTTGTCTTTTTTCTCAAATACCATGGTAAAGAATTCCAGGTTATTTTTTGTTTGAATCACCGGCACGGTAAAACGGGCTATATCGAGATTGGGATCCTGTTCTAATCCCCAGTTATCAATATTGGAATTGAGAATTACGGTCCAGTTATTGGCATGGGGAATGCAATACAGGATATAGCGTCCGGCTTTAATTTTTTTATCCATGATGGTCACATCATTGTAGAGGTCCAGTTCAGTAGCTTCATTGGCACCCAGCCGCCAGGGTTCATCATATTTTAATACTTCATGAAAAATATGCCTGCCCTGCAAATGCGGACGGCTGTAAATAACCCGGGCCATCGGGGGAGCGCTGACCTTTTTATCCATTTTTAATTTAGGGTAATCTGTCGGATAGTAGCTCATATCCATGGGTGACACATCTACCACAGCATAAGGATTTACCGATGGCAGGTTAGGCTTTACCGGGTTTACGCTGTCGGGCGAGGTGCGCTTCACCGGTTGATCTTTCGTGTTCTTACTTTCATTGCAGGAAAGTAACAATGCCATACCGGCTATACATACAAAAAAGAAATGTTTCATATCAGCAGTTGTTAAAAAGTAACGGGCAAACTGGCTTTTACCGTATCCCATGCAATAATAAGATTATATCCTCCGGTTGTTTTTTCAAAATAGATGGACAGGTATTCAAGTGGTGTTTCGTTTTTTTTCACTGAAGCGGTAGCCCGTACCACATCTTTTTTCGCATCATATTTGAAAGCACCCCAGGTATCCGTCTCTTTGTTGATGATAATCGTCCAGTCGTTTTCATTGACAATAGCATATAATGTATAACGGCCTTTGCTCACTTTTTTGCCACCGATCTTCACGGATTTATAAAACTCGATTTCAGTGGCCTCGTTGGCACCCATGCGCCAAAGCTCCCCGTATTTAACCAGCCCACCGAATACGGTGCGGCCTGCCCGTTGTGGACGGCTGTACACCACGCGGGCTGCCAGCGGCTCGCTGGCTTTGTCCTGTATCTTCAATACCGGATAATTGACAGGAAAATAACTCATGTCCATTGGCGATTTATCAGCCGGCGGGGCTGCCGTGTTCTGGGCAGCCAGGTATATGAAGAAAAACTGGAATATCAGTAAGAGCCCTGTAATTTTTCGCATAGTAATGTGTATTTACAAATGTAAACGTTTTGGCTGTTCAGGAGTTACGTCAAAAGGTATGCTTTATGGCTGAATTGTCAATTCTCCGAACTTTTTCCGAATCTCCGGATAGGCATCAGCCCAAAAATGACGGTAGCAATCCTGCAAAAGTTGGTAGTGCTGCTCAAATAAATGAAAAGCGGTATCACTTTCTGTAAGGTAGGCCGACCGCCTTACCACCCCTCCCAGGCTTTTTTGGGTACCCCAACGGGATTGGTAATGATAGAGCCAATTCTGTGATTTCATATAGGGAAACATGGCCGCAAACCGTTCAGGCATCAATGGAATGAAATTATCCAGTGTTGTATACACCGTTTGCGAAAATGCAAAAAGGCTTTCTGCAGTAAAGAGTTCCGCATCCGTGGCCAGGAAATGATCATAAACCACATCCACAAAAGCACCGCTATACAAACGATAAGCAGGCCTGAATACAGATTTGGCTTCCCGGGTGGCTTCGTGCCCGTCAGTAAATTCATCGATATACCGGTGTAGGGTAATTCCCTGTTGTACGGGTGGTGGATAATCCCATTTTTTCTTCCCCTTTACATAGTCGCTGATCATATTACCCAGCAACATATCCGGGTTATTGAAAGAAAGGTATGCGTGAGCGAGGTAATTCAGCTTATTTGTGTTTTGAAAGAATAAAGGTAACCATACCCGTGATCAATTCCTGCATTAAGGGTAGTGAAGGATCACTGTATGCTTTTATATTGTCTTCTTTTGAATCACTGCTAACGTTTTTCAGCACATGATTCATATGTTGAATGATCAGTAAACGGGCAGCGGGATTAGCCGCAGCCAGGCTTTCTGCATCTTTTACTTTAACCTGCAAGTCATGGGTACCCTGTACAATGAGGGCAGGGCATGAAAGTGTATGTATGAGTTGCTGCGGATCATACTGTATCCAGGAAATCATATAGGGCTGTACCGAAGGCCGGAATATGTTGAGCAGAAATGGATGTGGTTTGCTGATTTTTTTCCCGGCTGCGAGGGAATCCAGGTACCGGTAACTCAGCATTCGCAAAGAATCCGGGAGTGTGAGCAATTGTTCTTTCAATACTTCATCTATTCTTCTCCCTGCCCCGGCAATGCTGAAATATCCGGAAACCGGAAATGCATGTGCAGTGGCTAAACCCACTAATGAACCTTCACTATGCCCTGCGATAAATATTTTTTTGAATTTTCTTGTTTTGAGAAATTTGCAAAATGCTGCAGCATCGTCCACTCCATCTGAGAATCGCATACTATCTTCTGCGAAATTTTTCACTACGCTTTTGCCAATGGCTCGTTTATCATACCGTAAACTGGCAATGCCATGTCGTGCCAGGCTGTCGGCCAACTGTAGCAGCGAATTATTTTTACCCTTTATTATGGGTGAGTTGCCATTACGGTCGGTAGGGCCCGAACCGGCGATGATTAATACCACCGGAGGTTTTTTTACCCCGTTGGGTATTACCAGGGTTCCAAATAAAGAAACGCCTTTTACCGACACCTCTATTTCTTCGGCGCTGTAATTTGGGCTTTGGCTACGGGCCTGCAGCAGTATACTGATTCCGATTGCCAAAAAAAGGACTCTGTTTATCATATAGCTGCAATTTACATGCTCTTTTGCTGATTTAAGAAAGGAAGGAACCAACGGCCCCTAAGCAGCGTAGTTTTTTATTAATCCATTGAATCAGAAAATAATAAGAACGCAATAAAATGATAATCCCTGATACAGGAAGGAACCCGCCCGCTCCACCATTGAGATTTAAATCAGGAGCGTTAACCGGCCAACGCTGAAAACGTGTGGATACTGGTTGAAATCCCAAAGATGAGCATTCACAAAAAACAGGAAGGTCTGATAATCGGTACTGCATCTCAAGAGAATCCGCACTTTTGGTTACAACTGTTAACACACCTTAACAGTCCCCTCCGTTAGTCACAATTACCTTGTTGCCGGTTGTAACACCAGGTACCTTTGTTGCGTCACAGATAATAAATGTGAAACCAACACCCGGCACAGACCGGGTCTGAACGAAAAAACCTAATTATGAAAAAGATGATTTTGACACTGGCAATCGCTGTAAGCACCATGAGTGCCTTTGCCGGGGAAGTAACTGTTTCAGCTAAAGTATTACGTGCATTCAATACCGAGTTTAATTCTGCCAAAGAAGTACAATGGACAACCGGCGCGAACTATTTTATGGCATCGTTTGTTTACAATGAGAAATATGTAAACGCCTATTACAATGAGGAAGGCGAACTGGTGGGGCTTACCCGCAACATCACCACCGCTTCGCTGCCGCTTACACTTCAGGCAAATCTGCGCAAAGAGTATGGCAACTTTTGGGTGAGTGACCTGGTGGAAGTAACCAAAAGCGAAGGCACCTCTTACCTCGTAACCATTGAGAATGCAGACACCCGTCTGGTGCTGAAATCCAATGGCGGATATGAGTGGTATCAGTATAATAAAGTGAAAAAATCCTGATATAACAGTAACGTATAACCGAATTTCAAAAACAGTTTTGGTGTGTGGTAAAACAAGCCCCGCTCTCCATCTCCGGAGACGGGGTTTTGTCTTTTTATCAAATACTAATTGCAGAGAAACAGGAGGAGCGGAATAAAATGGTTAATGAATGTTGCAGGTGGTTAATTCTGTTAACAACGGGTGCCATCAATCACAATTGGCTTGCATAGGGATAGCTGCCGGTATACTTTTGTGCTGAACAAATCAAAAATCACTAACTATTAAACCTTAAACCATGAAGAAATTATTTATTGCGTTATCCAGCCTTCTCGTAGTGGGAATTCATTCAGCAACAGCAAAAAACGGCCCTGAACCCGGCCAGAAAACACTCGAGGCATTTAAAAAAGAATTCATCAGCGCCGAACAGGTTACCTGGGACAAACAGGATGTGTATGATAAAGCCACCTTTATGCTTGCCGGCTGCCGGGCAGTGGCTTTTTTCAATTCCAATGGAGAATTGGAAGGAAGTGTTCGGGATATATTTTATAACCAGTTGCCCCTGTCGGTAATGACCACGCTGGATAAAAAATTTCCGGATGCTGCCATCTTTGATGTGCGGGAGATCACCAATGCGGAAGGTACCAGCTACCGGGTAACATTGGAGGATAAAGCTAAACGAAAAATCGTACGGGTGGATGCCGGCGGACAAATTGACGATGTGGAGAAAGGCTGATCTGTTCCGGTAATTCTGCTCAAATCCGTTGCCAGACCGGCAACGGATTTTTTATGTGTGAAAATTGTAATTTTGCGGCCTGCCCGGCCAAAAAGTAAACGATAGCCGGTCTGGTTTTACCGCAATGTCTCACCATATTGTGATCTGAAGGCGGACTATAAAATTTTATAGCATGAACAAAGGTCCTGTTTCACAATTCATTCAGCATCATTATCGCCACTTTAATGCAGCCGCACTGATGGATGCTGCAAAAGGTTACGAACAGCATTTGCTGGAAGGCGGTAAAATGATGGTTACCCTCGCTGGTGCGATGAGTACCGGCGAATTAGGCATCTCTCTCGCAGAAATGATTCGCCAGGGAAAAATTGATATCATCAGTTGTACGGGTGCCAATCTCGAAGAAGATGTAATGAACCTGGTGGCGCATTCAAAATACAAGCGTATACCCAACTACCGGGATCTTACTCCCCAGGAAGAATGGGATCTGCTCGAAAATCATTATAACCGCGTTACGGATACCTGTATCCCTGAAGAAGAAGCATTCCGCCGTTTGCAAAAACACCTGGTAAAACAATGGAAAGATGCAGAAGCCAATGGCGAACGTTATTTTCCACATGAGTTTTTATATAAAACCGTTCTAAGTGGTGAACTGGAACAGTATTATGAAATTGATCCCAAAGACAGTTGGATCGTAGCGGCTGCTGAAAAGAATATTCCTATCGTAGTACCGGGTTGGGAAGACAGCACTACGGGCAATATATTCGCCAGCTATGTGGTAAAGGGTGAACTGAAAGCCAGCACCGTGAAAAGCGGAATCGAATACATGGTATGGCTTACCGAGTGGTACCGCAACAATTCTTCCGGCAAGGGTGTGGGCTTCTTCCAGATCGGCGGTGGTATTGCCGGCGACTTCCCGATCTGTGTGGTTCCCATGATGTACCAGGATCTTGAGTGGCATGATGTGCCTTTCTGGAGTTATTTCTGTCAGATCAGCGATTCCACTACTTCTTATGGTTCATATTCCGGTGCTGTGCCGAATGAGAAAATTACCTGGGGTAAGCTTGATATTCAAACGCCCAAGTTCATTGTGGAAAGTGATGCTACCATTGTGGCACCACTGATCTTTGCCTGGGTGCTGGGTTGGTAAAGGAAAAATAAAAGTGATTGTTATAAAGAAGATTCCTCTCCGGGGGAGTCTTCTTTTTCGTTGATGCCCATTAGTCTGCGGTAAAATAAAGACCGGGTGAATGCTTCCGTAAAATGCCGGCGCGTAATGGTTTCACCATTTTTCAGCCGTACGGAGGGAAGCGTAACCTTACGGTGAAATAAAACGGTATTACCAGTGCCGTTCGTATAGCGGGAGGTAAGGCTGTCGGGTTCTCCGGATGCGCTCGCCATATACGTCAATGATTCCCATTCATCTTTTACGATTGTAATATTATCCAATGCCAGTTGGAGATACCGCCTTCTTTCAGCGAGGCTGAATTTTTTCAGTAATACAGCTATACAATCTTCATTATTCAGAAAATCGGATTGGAAGTATAAATCAATCAATTTGTTTGTAAAGCCCAGACCTTCATAACAAACTGCATAGAGATTCCTCAATTCATCCATATACCAGCGATGCCCGGTCCCACAGTTGTATTTGATTTTATAGACCTTATCTGCTTTGATCAGGTAATCCAGTGCCTGGCGGTATTGCTTTTCTTCAATACCAATTTTGCATAATAAGAGGCTGGCTTCGTTTTTAAAATTGGAGGTAAAACTGCCGTATTCATATACGTTGCCGGCAGAATGAAACAGGGTGCCGGTATAAAAAGAATCTCTTGAACGCTCGATGCATAAAGCCATTTTTTTGGCGGCTTTGTTATTGCCTGCCCGCCAGAAAGCAGCGGCCAGGTCTGCATACAATTCGTGGTTTTTTTGATCCGGCCCATTTTGTATTACGTATTTATTTTTTTTGATCAATAGGGTGTCTCCTTCATAGGGAGAGCGATCAATTACATAGGAGCGGTTGGAAAATACAGAAGGGTCAATCCGGTATACTACAGGGCTGGTATAAATTTTCGTCAAATTTGCAAAGAGAGAATCTGCATTAATCGAAACTATTTGCCCCCTGACGCTGCAGACAAGCGATACAAATAATAGAATTAAAAGGCTATACTTTTTCATATAAAAATAACGGGCGGCCGATTATTGCTTTTGCAAGTCTTCCCAGGCCTTGGCCGGTTTGAGTGCCTGTACGAGATTTACTATGATAATGACCTTTATGATGATGCCTTTATACGCTGCTTCTCCGTTTGTAACAACGGCAGAGAATACCCATAGTAACAGAAATAATATCAGACCAATGATGATCGCCGAATAAGGTTTCTTTTTTGTCCAATAAGCGAGCGCGGCAAACACGCCCCCTTCCACCAGTGCGATGCCGATCAGCAAGGGCGTGATCTCCATTCCTGCCATGGAAACACTGATCAATTCACTCGCAAATACCAATGCCGCAGTTACATACAAGGCCGTTCTGGCTTTTTTTATACCCGTTTCATGACTTTGTTTTTCTATTTCTTTTACGCCCTCATAATATTCGGCAATGGCATCTTCTTTTTTTTCTTCCTCCGGTTGTTGCAGGTTGAGATGGTCTCTCATGTTTTTTTTGTTAAGGTAACGAATTTTTGAAATCCCTTGTATTCACTGCTTCTGCAAACATACAAAAGCCCGCCTGAACGCAGGCGGGCATATCAATGCGAAGGGATTGGATTAAAAACGGCGGGAGGGCCCTGTATGACGACGGTCACGAATGTCTTCTCTTCTGTCGCGTACATCTTCTCTTCTGTCCCGCACATCTTCGCGGCGGTCACGCACGTCTTCGCGGCGGTCATGTATATCTTCCAGTCTGTCTAATAATCCCCCGTGATGATGGGCATCCCGCACATCTTCGCGACGATCGCGGATATCTTCCTTTCTGTCCCGCACATCTTCCCGTCTGTCTCTTACATCCTCTCTGCGTTCGAAACGGTCTTCTACACGGTCCGGAATACGACGGTACTGGGCGCTGGCATTATTGGTGAAAGATAAAATGAACATACAGATTCCTGTAATCAGTATTGATCGTACCAGGGTTTTTGTTTTCATATAAGGTGTTTTTAATTATGTATTGTTTCAGGTAGATAGACCGGAATGAACGCAAATGGTTTAAAAATAAAAAAACCGGCGCGATGGCCGGTCTTTCAAGAGAGGTCAACAATTTAGAAACCCTTGGGCCGCTCCAGTTTCAAATCTCTTTTGAGCATATCATTACGATTGGCCATTTCCCAGGCTGTATAAAAGATAAGTTGTGCCCGTTTCGCCATCAATGTATAATTGATCTTATCCGGTGTATCGGTGGGTCTGTGGTAATCCGCTTTCAGCATACCATCATAGTAGAAAATGATGGGTATACCTTTGTCTGCAAAATTGTAATGATCGCTTCTGAAATAGATTCGGTTAGGATCTTTTGGGTCGTTAAATTTATAATCAAGTTCCATTTTTGTATACAGGCTGTTAGCCCCTTCGCTGATCACTTTGAGGTCGGTGCTTATTTTATCATCACCCACCACATACACATAATTATTCGAATCGCCTTGTGTGCGGCTGGCATCACTGCGCCCGATCATATCTATATTCAGGTCTGCCGTGGTTTTTTCGATCGGAAACAGCGGATGATCGGTATAATATCCGGAACCCCATAATCCTTTTTCTTCACCGCTCACGGTCATAAATACCATAGTACGACGGGGGCCTTTTCCCATTTGTTTTGCTTTGGCAAATGCTTCAGCAATTTCCAGTACACCGGTAGTGCCGGAGCCATCATCATCTGCACCATAATAAATCACGGTATCCCTTTTCCCGAGGTGATCCATATGTGCGGTAACAAAAAGATATTCATCCTTGAGGTCGGTACCTTCCAATACAGCAATTACATTGGGAGCGGTTGTGGAGCGGGTGAGCTTTGTCATTTCAAGATCTACCATGGCTGAATAAGTCTTTGATTGCAGCGAACCAGCTTTCAGTTTATCAAAAAAACCTTTGCCTTCTTCTCCCATAATGCGCGCCGCCACATCGGCTGATATCGTAAATGTGAATGGTATTTGACTGGCTTTATACCCATTCATATTCCAGTTGCTGTTGTTGTTAAAGGATTTTCTCGGGTAGTTGGCATATACCATCAATACACCCGCAGCTCCTTTGCTCATGGCGGAGTTCATTTTTCCAAATGAACTGGCCGGTGACATAAATCCTTGTTGTGAAGGTTTGTAATCAGCGGGAACTCCATCTGCAATGAGCACCAGCTTGCCGGTTACATTCAGGTCTTTGTAATCATTTCTTTTGTCGCCATCCACAATACCGTATCCGGCAAACACCACTTCTGAAAAACGCATGGTGGCCGCATAGTTATTCGATTGGGGCTGAAAATCTTTGTTGAGTTCAATCGCCTCACCATTGATTTTCATCGCGGCCGAAGTAATGGAGTCTCGGTACAGCGGATAATTTTGCCGGTAACTTCCATTGTTTCCGGGTGCAAGGCCCATGGCTTTGAACTGTTCTTCAATATAAGAAGCTGCTTTTTCCAACCCCGGCGAAGGGGTATCGCGGCCTTCCATTTCTTTTCCGGCAATGATATAAAGGTGTTTTTTCATATCATCCGGCGTAATGGTGGATGCAGCTTTTACTGCATCTTTATTTTTTTTCTGAGCGGTTGCACACAATGGTACAGCCAGTATTAACAATACAATGATTCTTTGAAACATAGTGTGGGGTTAAATGACAAAATCGTTTCAGTAAAAAATAACGGGTTGCAATATCAGGATCGCCTCCGTTTGGAAGTAAATGTAATCCCTTCTTTTGTGAGGCGAAAAATAAAATGGATGACCGGCAATGGCCTTATGCGCAGGCAATCTTGTTGACCCGGTTGGCATGCCTGCCTCCTTCAAAAGGAGTGGTAATGAAAGTGGCAACCATTTTTTCAGCATCCCCCTCTCTTACAAAACGGGCAGGTATGCAGATAATATTTGCATTATTATGCGACCGGGCCAATTGGGCCAGTTCTTCTCCCCAGCAGATGGCCGCACGTATACCCTGGTGTTTATTGGCGGTAATGGCCACTCCATTGGCACTGCCACAGATCAGGATACCGAAAGAAGCTTCTTCTTTTTCCACAGCCAGGGCTACCGGATGCGCATAGTCGGGATAATCCACGGAGTCTTTGCTATGTGTACCAAAATCGGTAAAGGGAATACCTTTCCCCTCCAGGAAGGAGATGAGTTGTTCTTTATAATCGTATCCTGCATGATCACTGCCAATAGCCACCGGTTTGCTGAGATCAAAGGGAGAATGCATAGGTTAAAAATTGAATGTTAGTTGTAGTGTTGCAATAGCGGGAATCATCTCCGTCATTGACAGGTTAAAGGTACAAAAGCCCCGGCAGTAATAATGGATAAACCTTCATGCTTTAACTCCACTCTTCCGCTTCCCTTTCTTTGTCCTGATCCCTGTTGATACGGGAAGCAAGTACCACACTGGCCTCAAACAGTAAATAAAGCGGTATGGTAACGATGGTAAGACTGAAGGGATCGGTGGAAGGGGTAATAATAGCGGCTGCAATTACAATGATCACAAAAGCATGGCGGCGGTATTTACGCAAGAACTTCGCTTTCAGAACTCCAATTTTAGCCAGTAGCATGACCAGTAACGGCATCTGGAATAAAACGCCAATACCGACGGTGGTATAAATGAGATTCTCCAGGTAATCGGAGAAAGAAGGCATGATAACGATCTGCTCACTCAATTTGAAATTGAAATAGAAGTTTACCATAAAAGGAGTGAGAATAAAATAACCAAAAGCCACGCCGAGGAAAAACAGGGCCGACACCCAGAAGATAATGCCTCTTGTTTTCTTCAATTCCTTTTCAGAGAGGGCGGGTTTTACAAAGCGCCAGAATTCCCAGAATATATAGGGGAAGGCAATTACAAAACCACCAATAAAACCCAATGTGAAATAAGAAATGAACTGACCGGTCATGGTGTTTTCCAGAAACTTGGCATCCACAGGGGGGAAGCAAAGCGTTTTGCCGATTCCAATATTATGACCGAGGCTGCAAAGCCAGCGGGAAGAAACAAAATCTGCACGGGTAGGTGCCATCAATATACCATCCACGATCTGGTTGGTAAAAATGAGTACGATCACGGCCCCGATCACCACAGCGATGACCGACCGGATCAGGTGCCAGCGGAGATCTTCCAGGTGATCAATGAACGACATATCACCGCCCGGGTTCTTTTCTCTTTTCTTCAAAAAATTCAACAGGGCCATGCAGGTGTTTTAGGAGGGGCAAAGGTAAGCGATTAGTCGATTAGATAATTTGGTAAGCGGTATAATAACCGGGTCTTTTGGCCTGTTTGGCGGATCTTTTGGGAGGAAAGCCCGCAAAGGCCTTATTTCAGTTTCTTCATTCTAACCATTTCGATCCGGGTATCACTCACGGTGTGGATCTCAAATTCATAGTCGTCGATAATGATCCGTTCTTTTTGCCGGGGGATAGTCTCGTGATAATGGATGATATATCCCGAAAGGGTCTCTGCATCCTCATGACTGAACTGGAGGCCATATTTTTTTTGCAGGTAGTCCAGTTCGAGGCGACCG
This sequence comes from Bacteroidota bacterium, assembly GCA_026391455.1. Lineage (GTDB taxonomy): Bacteria > Bacteroidota > Bacteroidia > Chitinophagales > Chitinophagaceae > JJ008. Next base: position 22,410 of record JAPLEH010000038.1, on the reverse strand, counting down.
GAAAACATATACTCATTTTCACCCAATTGCTTTTCCTCAAATTCTTCGGTGTCGTATTCATCCTGTATTTCCCCGAATAATTCTTCCAGCACATCTTCCATGGTTATGATGCCGGCCGTACCGCCAAATTCATCCACCACCCAGGCGATACTTTTGCGCTCGCGGGTAAATTTGCTGATCAGGTCAGAAGCGCTCATACTTTCCGGCACAGCGGGGATAGGTAGCAGGGCGGCTTCAATCGTAGCGGGATTTTTAAAAAGACCTAACTGATGTACATATCCGATGATATGATCGATATTCCCTTCGTAAACAACCAGTTTACTGAGTTTGGTCTCAATGAATTTTTGTTTCAGCTCTTCGATAGTGGACAGACTGTCTATTCCAATGATCTCTTTGCGCGGCACCAGACATTGGCGAATCTTCACTTTCGGCAGTTCCTGGGCATTTTCCATGAGTTCGGTATTTCGTTCCTGCCGGTCATCATCTGCTTTTTCCTGAAAGAGATTCTTCAGATCATTCCGGTTGATGGGGGACGCCTGATTTTTATTTACCCGAACATTGAGAATGGTATGAAGTATCCATTCGGCAAAATCGATGAAAGCGGTGGCAATGGGTGAAAAAAGCTGGTAAAAAAAATCAATCAGATAAGCCAGCCGTATCAGGATTGTATTGCTTTTAGCCCTGAATAAGGCGCGGGGTATTATTTCTGCAAAGATCAGTACAATAAATGTGGCGATAATGATCTCTACGATGATATGTACGGTGTCTGAACCGATACGCATGGAGACCCATAGCTGCCTCATCACATTGCTGATCTGTAAGCCCAGTATCACCAGCATAATGCTGTATCCAACGAGGGTGGCGCCCAAAAATTTGGCCGGGGAATCGATAAAAACAGATACGATATGAAAGGAAGACCCTCCTTTTTTCTTTTTTAATTCGAGGCTCAGCCGGTTTACACTATAATAGGCCATTTCCACCCCTGCAAAAAAACCCATGATCAGGAGGGTGAGAATAAAAAGGAGAAGGCTGGTCAGCGGAAAGCTCATGTCGCAAAGATAATTAATACCACTGCAATCAGCTCATAAGCGGTATTATCGGCGAATTAAGTATAAAATCGATCTATACGAGGGGTTGGAGGTTCAAAAATGCTTTTATAGCAGCTTCGGCCTCTTCACAAGCTCTTTCCAGCACGTCGTTTACGATAACGCGGTCAAACTGTGATTTGAAAGAAAGTTCATAGGAGGCTTTGTCTATACGGGCCCGGAGTGATTCCGGAGTTTCGGTACCGCGGGCTTTCAGGCGGCGCTCCAGTTCATCAATGGAGGGTGGTTCTATAAACAGGGAGAGTGATTGATAGGGATATTTCTGTTGAATTTTTATACCGCCCTGTACATCCACATCGAGCAGGGGGGCACGATGCCCGTCCCATATCCGCTGTAGTTCACTTTTCAATGTACCATAGTATTTACCGGGATATACCATTTCCCATTCGGCAAATTCATGCTTATGAATACGCTCTTCAAATTCTGCCACGCTGATAAAATAATAATCCACTTTATCCTGTTCATTATTGCGCGGTTGCCTGGTGGCACAGGATACCGAAAAGGCCAATTGCCCGGGCATGGCTTTGAGCAGGTGCCGGGTAACGGATGTTTTGCCGGACCCGGAAGGGGCGGCAATGATAATGATCTTATTTATGAGGTCAGACATGTATAAAAAAGTGCGTAAATGTAAAGATTAATGCGTTTTAAACAATAAACACATCACTTTACTGTATATATACCGGGCATCATAAAAGAATGTAAAAAACCGGTGCGGGGAAATCAGGAATGTGATATTTACCATTTATTTGCAAACAAACTACTGCTTTTTTGAACAACCATCCAGCACTATATGAGCAGTTTGAAACACTCTTCCGGGAACATTACCAGGGCCTGGCCGGTTATGCCTTTTCCATTACCCGTAATAAAGACGATGCAGAAGATGTGGTGCAGGATGTATTTATTAAAATATGGCAGAACAAGCCCGAAATCGTCGAAGCCCCCGGTGCCAAATTTTATCTCTATACCGCTACTAAAAATGCCTGCATATCCTTATTGCGAAAGCAAGCGGTTGTGGTATCTTTTGATGATCAGTCTACGGACAAGGGTGAAGTACAAATACCCGGTGAACAAAACACAAATGCCGTGGATTATAATGCTCTGGTGAAGGAAGCATTTTCCCGGCTTCCGCCGCAATGCCTCGCTATTTTCAAACTCAGCCGGCTGGCCAACCTTACCTATGCGCAAATAGCAGACGAATTGGGGCTTTCCGTAAAGACCGTAGAAAATCAGATGGGTAAAGCGCTCCGGCTAATGCGGGAATTTGCCCGAACGAACAATATTCCCCTTCCGGTGCTGGCCATCCTCGTAATGAAGTATTTCAATATAATTTACGGTTCCGCATAAATTATTTCAAGGGCATAGGGGTATGGGTTGGTGAATGCGTTTTATAAAAAACATTCATCATTAAACAGTCTGTCATGAAAAAAATCCTTTTTTGTATTCCGCTTTTATTGATCATTGCGGCTGCTTGCCAGCGTGATCCCGTAGATAATAGCCCCGAACCCACCCTGAATCAACGGGTTGCCGGAAAATGGATGCTGCAAAAAGTGAATATAGATTATTATCAGCCCATCACCCTACTGGATGACAGTGTACGGTTTACCGGTGGACCGGCCGATTCGCTGGTATTCAAGCCCGGCGGTCTTCTGCTGAGTTATGATGGAACTCCCGGTGCCGATACGACCAGTTACAGCTTTCCGGATAATACGCATATCATTATTGATGGTGAGCGGTTTGACATCCGTGAGCTGACCAGTAACCGGTTTCAATTGTATTCCGATTCGGTAAATCTGGTTTTCAATGAACGAACCGTTTCCAATGTATTTCTGGTTCGCTAAGCGTTTTGATATATTGCAGGATGAAAAATTTACAGTATGAATGAAGCGTTATACAGGCTGCTGGCAAAATATTTTTCCGGTCAGGCCACTGCGGAGGAGGAAGCTGCTGTAAAAGAATGGATTTCATCAGATCCAGGACACCTGGATGAATTGGAAGCGGCCCGGAAAATATGGGAATACAGTGATAAAGAATCGGCACCTGATTTTGATACAGATGCCGCCTGGAAGAAAATAACAGCAGCAATCGGACAACAGCCTGTAAAGGCAAAAAGCTTCGTACGGTCCATCGGATTTAAACTGGCCGCTGCTGCTGCTGTATTACTTTTTATAGCCGGTTTCTGGTGGTTATCCCGCAGCGGCAATGAAACAATCAGCGTTACGGCTGACACACCAGTGAAAGAAGTATTGCTCGAAGATGGTAGTCGTGTGTACTTGCGACAAAACGCCAGCCTGAAATACCGCAGGCATTTCAGCACCCATAAGCGGGAAGTGGCGCTAACAGGAGAAGCTTTTTTTGATGTGGCGAAAAACCCGGAGAAAAAATTTATTATCACCACCAGTCAGGCCACGGTTGAAGTACTTGGTACCAGCTTCCTGGTAACGGCCTCGGAACAGGAAGCCGAATTGGTGGTTAAGACTGGCCTGGTGCGTTTCACCTCAATCAAAGACAGCAGTCAAACGATACAGTTGCGCGCCGGTGAAAAAGCATCGATCGGTGTTAAAGGACTCATGCACGGACCGAATACGGATGATAATTATAATTCCTGGCAAACAGGGGTACTCAGTTTTCGAAATACAACCCTGCAGGATGTAGCGTTAGCATTGAGCAGGCACTATCACATCACCTGTACAATCCGTAAAGGAGAGGAGGAAAAGATCGGGCCTACCCTTGTAACCACCACCTTTGTGAATCAGCCACTGGAGAAAGTAAGGAAGGAGCTGGAAATGATAACCGGCTTTCAAATACGAATGATCAACAATACAGCTTGTGAAATAAGCAGCCAATGAAAAACTGCCAACTTCTGATTCTATTTTTTTTAATAGGTATGGCTGGTAGCCTGCAGGCACAAACGGTGCTGCAGAAAAATGTAAAACTTCCAATACGTTCCGGTACAGTGGGTGAATTGCTTACTGCATTGGGCAATACAGAGGGGATAACCCTCAGTTACAGTTCTGGAATGATCAGCCTTGCAAGACGCGTAATGCTCAGCGGCAAAGAACTTACCGTAGAAGATCATCTGCGAAGCATATTGGCAGGACAACCCCTGCGTTTTTTTGAAAAGGACAACAAGGTTTTCATCGTTTTTGATGAATCGTCTCCCGTTAAAAAAAAAGCCACCATCAGCGGGTACGTCACGGATAATAGAAGTGGTGAACGGCTGACCGGCGCTTCGGTATACAATCCGCTTACCCGGGAGGGGACAACCAGTAATACCTATGGTTTTTTTTCGCTTACACTAGACCGTGATACGGTATCCTTATCCATCAGCCATGCCGGATACCTGCCTCATGAGGTTCAGTTATCACTTGAAAAGGATACCATCATTTTGCCGGTACTGGAACAGCATGTGGTTATAAATGAGATCGTGGTGCTCAACACCGAAGCAAAAAAAGATGCAGCCAACAGAACCATTCCCGGAAAAGTGGTCATGCCGGTAAGCATGATTAAATCACTGCCTGCATTGATGGGCGAAGCCGATGTGCTGAAGTCACTGCAATTGCTTCCCGGTGTGCAGGCTGGTAATGAAGGCACCAATGGCCTCAATGTACGGGGTGGCAGCATGGACCAGAACCTGGTATTGCTCGATGGAATACCCGTATACAATGCATCACACGCCTTTGGTTTATTCAGCATCTTCAATGCAGATGCAGTACACAATGTGGAATTGCTGAAGGGTGGATTCCCAGCCAGCTATGGCGGCCGGCTTTCATCGGTGGTGGATGTACAATTAAGGGAGGGAGATAAATACAAATTCCATGGCGAAGGAGGCATTGGTCTCATTTTTTCGAAACTGACCCTTGAGGGACCGATCAAAAAAGGCCGTTCTTCTTTTTTAATATCAGGCAGGCGTACCTATCTGGATCTGGTTTTGCGTCCTATCATTCGTTCTTCCGAAGGAAGCGGTACTGATCTTAAAACCGTGATCTCCGATCTGAACGTAAAAGCGAATTTCAAAGCAGGAGAAAAAGATCACCTGTATTTTAGTTTTTATACCGGCATCGATAAATATGTTTCACAAAATGAAGAAATCTCCTGGTACCCCCCTCAGCCCGGAGAAATCAGTACAAAGAATAATTATGGATTTTCCTGGGGAAATATTACGGCCATGTCGCGGTGGAACCATGTATACAACCGGAAAATGTTTGGCAACCTGACTTTCAATTATACCCGGTTTTTGTTTGATGTGTTTTCAAAAAGCGAAACTGAAAATGCACCCGGTGGGCTGACCACACAGGTACGACAGAAATATTTTTCTTCGGTACGTGATCTCAGCCTGAAATACGACATGGACCTCATTCCTTCTCCGGCACATTTTATCAAATTCGGCGCAAGTGCCATCTTGCATTATTACCGCCCCGGTATTAATGAACATTACCAGAAAGATACCTCCGTGCGGCTGAATATCGTGATCGATAACAATTCATTGTATACAGGGGAGTATGACCTGTATGCAGAAGATGATATTCGCATATCCTCTACGATGAAGATCAATGCAGGTATTCGTATGACCGGCTTTTCGGCAGGAAACCGATTTTTTACTTCTGTACAACCCCGCTTCAACTGGTTGTATAAATGGAATAACCACTGGAGCCTGAAAGGTTCACTGGTAAAAATGAATCAATATATCCACCTGCTCACCAATAGCAACCTGGGCCTTCCTACCGATCTCTGGCTGCCTGTAACCAAACGGATCCCCCCGCAGGTATCATACCAGGTGTCGGCAGCGGTGGCTTATTCATATGATAAAACACTGGAAGCTTCTGCTGAGTTCTATTACAAAAAACTCAGCAATGTGATCGAGTATAAAGAAGGGTCAGGATTTACCAACTCATTTACCAATTGGGAAGATCTGGTGGAAACCGGAAAGGGCCAAACCTACGGCGCAGAATGGCTGGTGCAAAAGAAAAAGGGAAAACTCACCGGATTGTTTTCCTATACACTGAGCTGGAGCAATCGCCGGTTTGAAAATATCAACGGAGGTAAAACCTTCCCCTATAAATTTGACCGGAGGCATGAAATAAAAACCGCAATGGTGTGGAGACCTGTTAAGCGATTTGAATGCAGTGCCGAATGGCTTTTTGCCAGTGGCAATGCGATCTCAGTCCCTCGCGGGCAATATTTCGATCCAGTAAGTTATACCTATGTGGATATTTACGAAGGAAGAAATGACTTCCGCCTGCCTGCCTATCATCGGCTGGACGTTTCATTCAAGTTCATGAAACAAAGAAAGAAATACCTTCGTACCTGGGTAGTCGGGTTGTATAATGTTTACAACCAGCAGAACCCTTTTTTTATATATAAAGAATCAAACGCTTTTCTCAACGAAGTCAAATTCAGAAAAGTATCACTGTTTCCAATTCTGCCTTCGTTTACATACCAGTTTAAATTTTAACCATGAAAAGACGGCAACTTTTTATTGTCCCGGTACTGGTGATCCTGTTCAGTTTTTTTTCCTGTGAACAGGATGTAAACCTCACGCTTCCCCCGCATACGCCCAGGCTGGTGATACACGGATATGCAGAAGCCGGTAAGCTGTTCAGCATTGCGGTTGGAAAAACCTTTGCCGCCAATGTATTATTACCCATCAACGATACCTATTTGAAAGACGCCATAGTTACACTGTATGAGAATAATACACTCCGGGAGGTATTGGTATATGATACCGCATCCAGGCGATATGTTACCGTTTCGGCTGTACCGCATCCCGGCAATACGTACCGGATCACTGTTGCTGCCCCGGGATTTGAAATGGCAGAGGCGGTTGCCACAACACCATCACTCGTACCTACCAGCGCGGTACAATACCTGCGCAACACCCGTACCGATGAGCGGGGTAACCTGCTGAGTGATGTACTGTTCCGCTTCAATGATCCGGCGGGCCAGACCAATCATTATCTTACGGAGATCAACAGGGGAAACCCTTATAGCGCGTCATCCGCTTTCTGTCTGTACACGTACGACCCCTCGGTGGAGAAATACCAGGCCTCACTCAACCCCTTTGAAGCGGGTAACTGTATACTGAGTACGCAGGTACTATACATGGACAGATCATTTAATGGATCATCAAAACAGATCGTACTCAGCGGACAGGAAGAAAGTATCAGGGAGTATACCGACCCGGCTACCGGCATAATTTATCGACCTTACCTGAAACGATATATGGTCTCGGAAGAATACTATCGCTATATCAAAAACGGGATCATCACCGGTGGAATCGGGGGCGACCCTTTTTCGCAACCGGTATCCACCTATACCAACGTAAAAAACGGGTACGGGTTGTTTACCATTTATAGTTCTGTGACAGACACCCTTCGGTAATGGAAAAAAAGTAATCCCGGGGAATAGGGGTTTTGTTCATTTATGCGTTTTTATAAAAGTGGCGATATGCTGCATTTATAAAAACTAAGTCATGAAGACATTTCAACTACTGGCAGGTCTGTTTTTTATCTGTGTCAGTTCCAGTGCGTTTTCGCAAAAGATTACCATCAATGGCTATATCACCGACAAGAAGAGTGGGGAGCGTCTGCATGGTGCATCTGTGTACATTGAAACAAAAGGGGAGGGTACCACCTCAAACAATTATGGGTTTTACTCCCTCACCATTCCGGAAGGAACCGATTCGGCCGTGCTGAGGATATCCTATACTGGATACATGGTATTTACACGCACCATTGCATTCAACCAGGATATTACGTTGAATGCGGAGCTGGAACTGGTAAAAGATCTGGCTGGTGTAACACTCACATCCGTTTCAAAATCGGCCTTGCAAAACCGCACCCAAATGAGCAGCATCGAGCTTCCCGTGAGTACCATCAAATCCTTACCTGCATTTTTGGGAGAAGTAGATGTGCTAAAGGCTATACAATTATTGCCCGGTGTGCAGGCCGGCAGTGAAGGCTCATCCGGATTGTATGTACGCGGGGGCAGCCCTGATCAGAATCTGATTTTGCTGGACGGCGTACCCGTATATAATGCCAGTCATCTCTTCGGTTTTTTCAGCGTATTTAATGCAGATGCACTCAACAGTGTGGAAGTGATGAAAGGAGGATTTCCGGCGCGCTATGGAGGTCGTCTTTCTTCGGTAATTGATATCCGGATGAAAGAAGGGAATAAGAAGGAATTTCATGGAGAAGGTGGTGTCGGCATTGTGGCTTCCCGACTCATGCTGGAAGGCCCGATCGGGAAAAAGAAAAATACATCCTTCATGGTGAGTGGGAGACGCACCTATATCGACCTGCTTGCACAGCCACTCATTCGCAGTCAAACAGACGGGGAAGTCAACGCCGGATATTATTTTTATGACCTCAATGGTAAAATTAATTTTGCCCCCGGCCCGAAAGATCATATTTACCTCAGCGGGTATTTTGGCAATGATAGATTCTATGCCAGGGATAAGTATAATAACAACGGACCAACCGGCGCAGAGACAAGTACCTTTCGCTCCGGACTCAAATGGGGTAATGCAACTGCGGTGGCAAGATGGAACCACGAGTTCTCCCGGAAGCTGTTCAGCAATTTTACCTTTTATTATTCCCGGTACAACTTTGATGTATTTGCCGATGAGCGGTCGGAAAGTCCGTCGAGCAACGATCGTTACTACCTCAAATACCTGAGCGGCGTGCGTGACTGGAGCGCCCGCTTCGATGCAGATTATATGCCCAACCCCAATCATTTTATCAAGATTGGAATCAGCGGCACAGACCATTATTACAAACCTGGTGCAGTGCAGAGTAAGATCAAAACCAATGATTTCAACGAAGACACACTGATCAGCTACCGCTTTATTAATGCCAAAGAAGCCGAAGCCTATGTGGAAGATGATATCCGGATTACACCTAACCTCAAAGCCAATCTGGGTCTGCATTTCACAGCATTTCATGTAAGCAGTCAGTGGTTTACGTCCCTGCAGCCACGTCTTTCGCTCCGCTATCTGATTACACCCGAGATCAGTGTGAAGGCTTCATATGTGAAGATGAACCAGTTTATCCATTTGCTTACCAATGGCGGTATTGGACTTCCCACCGATCTGTGGGTACCCGTTACCAGACGTATCCCTCCACAGCTTGCCGACCAGTTTGCTGCCGGAATGGCCTGGAACTATAAAAACAAATACGAGATCAGTGTGGAAGGATATTATAAGAAAATGAATAACCTGATCGAGTATGCCGAGGGGGCTTCGTACCTGAATGCAACCAGCAACTGGGAAGATAAAGTGGAGATCGGTAAAGGCTGGAGCTATGGTGCTGAATTGTTTTTGCAAAAGAAAAAGGGAAAGACCACCGGACTGATCGGTTATACACTGAGCTGGACCAACCGGCGATTTGAAAATCTCAACAACGGAAAGATTTTCCCTTACAGATACGACAGGCGTCACGATTTTAAAGCAGCGGTAGTACATAAAGTCAGCGACCGGTTTGAAGTAAGCGCAGACTGGGTGTATGGTACGGGCCAGGCCATTACGCTGCCCACTGAAGTATATCTCAATAGTGATATGCAGGAAGTGGAGGTGTTTGATGGGCGCAACGGTTTCCGGATGAAGAGTTTTCACCGTTTTGATATCAGTGCCAAATTCAGCAAGGTGAAAAAAAGAGGTACCCGTTCCTGGATCATTGGGGTGTACAATGCTTACAACCGGCAAAATCCATTCTTTATTTTCCGGGATTACGATTATCTGAATAATAAACCGGTATTCAAACAGGTTTCGCTTTTTCCTATCATTCCTTCAGTAAGCTACCAATTTAAATTTTAACCTTCAGTAAACACAATATGAAAATGAAAAATGGGTTATTAATCGGACTTTGTATGGTACTGTTATCCGGCTGTGAGAAAACAGTAAATATTGATATTCCTCAAAAGGAACCCAAACTGGTTATCAATGCCAGGCTGGTGAAAAATGAAGTATTTAGCGTAAGCGCCGGACGAAGCAGGGGCGTACTCTCTCCAGTGAATTATTCTTCTTCGCTGATAGAGCAATATGTGGTGAAAACGGCGGCTGTTGTGGTCTTTGAAAACGGAACAGCTATCGACACACTGGTTTATCAGCCCGGTGATTTTCTTTATAAGTCTGTACGCAATACCCGGGTACAGGATGGTAAAGTATATACCGTGGCGGTATCGGCTGCGGGATATACCACTGCACAGGCCAGCGCCGCAGTGCCTTCACAAAGTGTAATTGCCGGAGTGACGAGGATAAGAAATAGCAGAACCACAGCTTCCGGTACTCCGCAGGATGAGATCACCATTAAACTCAGTGATCCCCCGGGAGAAAGGAACTTTTACCTGGTGCAACTATGGGGGGCCGGCTTTGGCAATCCTTTTGGTAACAGTATATACTGTGTGAGTACCACGGATAAAGATGTAGAAGATATCGGCGATAATACTGATCCGTTCGATCCCGATAATTGTTATGACGGAGGATTATTGCTGATGCGGGACGATAATTTTAACGGAGGACTGAAGCAATTGCGGTTGTTTGTGGATGCTTCGCAACTGGACGAATACAATGACCCGGTAACGCACCGCATTTACAGGCCTTATATACATGTGTACAGGATATCGGAAGATGAATTTAAATACAATAAATCCAACAATGCCTATACCAATACTGGTGACAATCCCTTTGCGGAACCGATCAATATATTCAGCAATGTCAAAAACGGGTATGGCATATTCAGTCTTTCAACCGTAGCGGTGGATACGCTGCGATAATTTTTTTATAAAAAGATGGTTTTATGAAAAGCGTTTATTATGCAGTACTGATGGGATTCTGCCATTTTATTCACTTCATTTCACCCAAGAAGAAAATGTATAAACCGGCCGATGAGAGCTGAGTAACCAGTCAGGGTTTCTTTCCTGCACTGTCCTTCCGTTCAGCTTTGATCTTGTAATCGGTATCCCGGATACCTTTTATCCCTTTGGGTTTTTTTACTCCGGTTTTTTGACTGGCAGTATCCTGTGCTGGTGGCGGCGCAGCAATTGATGTAGTTGCCGAGTCCGGTTTAGGATCCGGTAGTTGTACCGGCAACATACTATCTGTAAAAGGTATCGTTGCAACCGGAATAACGGATGTGGAATCTTGTTGCGATTCAAATATGCCTTTTTTTTGCGGCAGCGGTATAACCGGCATACGGATTGTACTGTCATCCTGTTTTTTTTCAACAGGCAATAATTGTTGTGGTACCGGGGTTTGTTTTCTTTTTGCTTTTTTGTTCCTGAAAAGAAGCAACACTGCTGCGGTGATCAGCACTGCAGGTATGGCCACATAGATCAATTTTGCTGTACCAGGAAGTCCTTTGCCAGTTGGGTTTCTGGCAGGCGGCGCGGGTTGCTCTTCAACGGGCAGTGGAATATCCAGTTGTGCTTCAATCGAAGCCCAGATACTGTCCTGCAGGTCTGGTACCTGTATCGCAGCTATCTTTTTTGCGATCAGTTGTTCATATGAAGAGGAAACATTCACTATTCAGATTTACTTGGTAAGTTTTTGTTGTAAAAATTTTCTGGCTTCACTCAGGTGCCATTTACTGGTACCATCGCTGATATTCAATTTGCCGGCGATTTCCTTGTGGGTATATCCTTCTATGGCATATAATACAAATACAGCGTGTGTAGCAGGAGGGAGGCGGCGTATCAGATCGAGAATAGCGGCTGCATCGCTTTGCTCCACGATATCATTATTCACCGGAGCCTCTTCTGCTTCGGAAAGTTCGTTGGTGCTGAAACGGCTTCGTTGTTTGATATGGTCCAGTGCTTCGTTTACCAGTATTTTTTTCAGCCATACATGACAACTCCCCTTTGTGCTGTTATACGAATGAATGCTCCGGAACATTTTTACGAATGCCTGGCTCACAATAGCAGCGGCGTCCTGTTCGTCGAGGGCATACCGCATGGCTACACTCATGGCAAATCCATAAAGCTGCCGGAATATTTTTTCCTGCGCTTTTCTGTCACCATTGCGGCAACCAGCGATGAGTATATCTATCTCCTGTTCCAGTAAGCCTTTCCGGTTTTATCACCACTGTACATTACTCACCCGCCGGGCAAAGAGTGCGGTGGATATAGCAGCGATGGTCAGTCTATCTGTTTCGTCCAGTTCATTATAAAACCAGATATCTTTATTTACCAGGTCAATAATGGCCACTACGCCATCAGGTGTGCATATTTCATAGCCGGCAAGTACTTTGAACAATAATTTACCGGGCCTGCCATCTGCACGTTCTGCCTCCTTTACTGACACCGGTTTGATGAACAACGAATCTTTGCCATTGGTGGCGATACCGCTCTCATCCGGTCTGATGATTGCGAAAGGACCGTTGGAAACATCCGATTTTCGGTCGTACATATTGGTCATTACCAGCTCCCAGGCTGCAGCACGATTGCTGGTATCTGTAGTAAATAATACAGAAAATATATAACTGTATTGCTGCAATTGGTCAAAGCTGCTGAAGGGTCCTTTCCCATTGAGTAATTTGTATTCTATACTCCGCGTGATCTTTTGTTCTTTACCAAATACCTGCATAGCGTTTTTACCATTGCTGATGGTATAGCGGAAACGGTCTTTTTCTTTTTCTACATGCTCTTCTTTCCCAATACCAAAATGATTGAGCACAATGTTCTCCAGAAAAAAACCACGACCCCATCCCGGGTATTTCACGTGGGCCCCCCGTTTAATCTTCGTGGTGCTGTAGTTGGCAAAAGACATCAAACGGGTTCTGCTGCCATTCACATGAACAGCCGTGGCCTCATCTTTAAATGCCTGCGGAATGGAAAGTTTCAATATCGTTTTGTTGCAGGATGTAAGCAAAAGTGCTGTAGCAAATACCATGGCGACCCTGTAACTTTTTTTCCCTCTCTGCCTCCGGGTTGAAATATACATATACACGTTCATTTTCAATGGTTCGTAGGTAATACCCATCTCAATATCTAAAGGGTTGGGTACTGCACCGAAAAAATTTCCCGAAAGTTACCCAACCCTTTTCTTCCCGGAGCGGGTATTGTGTATGAACGGGTAAAATCCTGTTTTTAATTGATTAACTATAAAACGCTTATTTATGAAAATGTATCCATTTGTACTTGGTTTTTCGCTGGTACTCACATTGTTGGGGGCTTGTAAAAAAGAAAATAAAGATGAAAATCCCTGTATGACTACACAACAGGGTCTTGCCGGTACTTACCGGCTTACAGCACTCAAATATAAATTGAGTGCCAGCTCACCGGAGCAGGATTACCTGGTATTTCTGGATGCCTGTGAACGGGATGACCTGATAACACTGAATGCCAATGGCACTTATTCCTATCAGGATGCCGGCACCAGTTGCACACCTTCCGGTAATGACAGTGGTACCTGGGCAGTGAGCGGGAATACAATCAGCAGTGATGGAATGGTGAATGGTATCATTACCAGTTATGATTGCCGCACGCTTATTTATCATGTGGACAATATGCTGGTATCGGGCGACAGGTATATTTTTACGATGGTAAAACAATAGCGAACTTATCATTTACCAGAAGGCAAATAACAACAAAGCCCCGGCATTACGCCGGGGCCTGTCTTATATTAAGGAAAGGCTATGTGAGATCCTTAATTAAGCCGTGCGAAATCCACTGTAGGCCTGATACCCACCGGCACTGAAGCAGGAACAGGTCCGCCCAGACAAGCCGGTAACGCATCCGTGAGGCGGAAGCTGGTGCCATTGAAATTGCCGGTAATGAGCAGATTGGTACATACATCATCAAAATGAAGACCCATTTCAGCACCTGCGCCAATGAATCCCGGTGCAATAACCACGCCATAAGGGCAGGGGCCAAGAATAATGCCGCCTGTAGCGGGGTCAGCCACATATACATTTCCACTGGTACCAGTCATACGCATGAGGTATAATTTTCCACCCGGATCCACGGCCAGACCACGAAGTGGTAAACCGGTTGTAAGAGGCAGGAAGAAAACATTGGCGGTGAATACATCCACAATTACGATGCGGTTATTTGCCGCTACCGCACGGTTAATAGCATAATATCTTCCTGTTGCCGGATTTCTTTCTATATCACTGAGGTCGATAGCTCCGCCTCCGGAAATAAGCGGCGTAATGCCAACCACATTCGGATCTGCAAGATTGAAACGGATGAGCGAATTGGGATGCGAACCACCATTGCCTGTAATACCATAACAGATACCGGTAGCGGGATCATAAGAAAGACCAGTCATCTTTAATACAGTAGTTGCCGGCAAACTGCTGCCGATGATGTTGTTGCCTGCTGAACCATTCAGGGCAGTAATGGTCACCGGTGCATTGCTGGGTGAGTTATCAATTTTGTAAAGTAATCCCCTGCCGGTGGCAGGATCAATGGCCAGGTCGAGATACTTGGTGGCACAGGCCGCAGGAGCAGGCGGAGGTGGTGCTGCATTACTTACATTGTTCTCCGATTGTGCGGGAGCTGAAGCAGGGTCATTCCCAATCTCTTTTTGTTTGGTACAACTGGTGTACATAACAACAGCGCCGAGCGTGAGTGAAAGTGCAATGATCTTTTTCATACTGTGTGGTTTTAGTAATGATACCATGTCTTACGTGCAATGGTTGAACGCCTTACTATTTTATGGGTGTTCAGGTTATCCCATTTGCAGCAACAATGCATGTAAAGCAATACAACTGTTTTCAGCCCAAAAGCAAACACAACGCTTTATCTCAAACGTGTTGCTGATCCGGCCGAAATATTCAGGGTATTCACTTACTAACCCATGAATGTCACTGAAAAAAATATTAAGCAGTGTGTCGTCAAAAGATTCCTTTGTAAATGCGACAATTATAATGCCACTGTAAATCTTATGTGGCGTTCCGGGTATTACGGATACGTTTTTATTTTTGCTAACGGTAATGAATAAGTGTAAATAAAGGAACAGAAGTAATAGTAAATTATTAGATACCCATAAAAATTGCTTAGAACCGGCATACAGCATTTCCCCTTAGCTATGTTTTTACCGGAACATATTTATGTTGGCGCTCTGAGATAAACAAGGGCCGTATTTCAAAAGAAAATACGGCCCTTCATAATACACCGGTATATCCCGGTGATTATGGCCGGCAATGCCGGACGACTGCATAAAAAACCGGTGAGTGGTAAAAACTGTTTCTGTCAGCAGGATATCTGCCCGCACAGCATACTCGTATTCCCAAAGAACATGCCTTTCTCAAAAATGTTTATAACTAATTTACAATAATTATCGAAGGATGTGAAGACTATAGCCGTGTTTCATTTGAATATACGCGTTAACTCTTATGTGCTGCTGAGAGGCTGCACTAAGCTTGCATACGTGAGAAGATGTAATTCAATCAGATCAGTAAATTTTACGGAGCAGATCCGCTTTCACATGGCTGTACCATTCGGTACGGAGAATACTGAGAATGATACTGTCGCGTCTTCCGCCGGTAGTATTGGGTAAATGATTGCGGAGGATGCCTTCTGCTGTACATCCGATGCCTTTCATGGCGGCCACACTTTTTTCATTGGCAGCATCTGCGCGGAACTCGACCCGCTCCAGACCCCATTCTTCAAATGCAAAACGAAGCAACAAGAATTTGCAATGCCTGTTCAGCCCTGTACGCTGAAAGGAATTTCCATACCAGGTATAGCCAAGTTGGGTGGTAAAATATTCCTGTTGTATATCATAGAAGCGGGTACTTCCTGCATACCTGTTTGTTTTTTTGTCGTACACGATAAAGGCATATTCTTTCCGGGCTTCACGATTTGCCACAGCGGTATGAATGTATTTACTAAGGTTGTCTTCACCAGCGGCAGTAACAAGTCCGTATGTCCATATCTCGGGTTCCTGGAGTGAGAAAGGAAGTAGATGTACGGTGTCAGATAGTTCGATGGGACGAAGTAATACCCGTTCATTTTCAAACACCCTGTTTTCAGAAAAAATATCAAATGCCATTTTGTTTTTTTTGAATATACCAATCGTTATAAGCCCGTGCCAGGTCGATCAGTTGTTCCGGTGTAATTTTTTTCTCCTTTATTTTTCCCAGTTCAGAAAAATCTCCAAAATACCGGTGCATTTTTTTTACTGTGAATGACCGAACCAGTTCTGCAGGCTGGTAATCTGTGGAATCTGTTTTGCCAATATAATAATTTACGTAGTTCTCCTTTCTTGTTACTTCAGTAGAATGATTTGTAATAGTCATCATAAAGATATGCTCATATATTTCCACTGGCCCCGTCACTAGTTTAGGTACATATATGGGTACTGTTCTCCCAGGAAGTTCTGCTTTTATTTTGCCCAAATGCCGCTCATATCCCGTTTCAGTAATACCAAAACCCGTGAGACTGTCATTGCGATTCAATGAAATAATGCGCGATGTATCATTAATCCAAACAGTGAGATCTGCTTTGAAATAAGGTGCATCAGGGTTGAGCCAGATGCGGCACGGGGTGGTATCTTTAAAATGCAGCAAATAACCTTTCGCAAAGAAACTTTTGTCCTGTGCCACTGCATGATGGCCGGCAAATACAAAAATCGCAAGAATTACGGACTTCCACATCATACAATCCGCTTAATATCAGCTCCGAGCTGTTGCAATCTACCGTCAATGTTCTGGTATCCACGGTCTATTTGCTCAATATTCTGAATGATGCTTTTTCCCTCGGCGCTGAGCGCTGCGATCAGCAAGGCCACACCTGCTCGTATATCCGGGCTGCTCATGGTAATACCGCGCAGCATTTGTTCTCTTTCGAGTCCGATCACGACTGCCCGGTGCGGATCGCATAGTACGATGCGGGCACCCATATCAATGAGTTTGTCTACGAAAAATAAACGGCTTTCAAACATTTTCTGGTGAATGAGCACCGAACCTTTTGCCTGTATGGCGGTAACGAGTATGATACTGAGCAGATCGGGTGTAAATCCGGGCCAGGGATGATCATAAATAGTCATTACTGATCCATCAAGAAATGTTTGTATCTCGTATAATTCCTGTGAAGGGATATGAATATCATCGCCTTTAAAATTCAGTTGTATACCTAGTTGCTGAAACTTCTCCGGTATTATGCCCAGGTGTTCGATGCCGGCATTTTTAATGGTGATATCACTTTGTGTCATGGCGGCAAGTCCGATAAAGGAACCCACTTCGATCATGTCGGGTAGCATCCGGTGATCGGTACCGCCCAGTTGCTCCACACCCTCAATGATCAGCATATTGCTGCCGATGCCGGAAATTTTCGCCCCCATCCGGTTCAGCATCCTGCACAATTGCTGTAAATAGGGCTCACAGGCGGCATTGTAAATGGTGGTGGTGCCTTTGGCCATCGAAGCGGCCATTACAATATTGGCAGTACCCGTTACAGAGGGTTCATCCAGCAGCATACTGGCCCCTTTCAGGTTCGGCGCTTCCAGGTGAAAAAAACCATCTTCTTCATGGTAATTAAATGAAGCACCGAGTTTTTCAAAACCAATGATATGGGTATCCAGTCTTCGACGCCCGATCTTATCGCCACCGGGCTTGGGTATAAAGGCTTTTTTATAGCGCGCCAGCATAGGACCTGCCAGCATAACAGAACCCCGCAATTTACCGCTTTTCTTTTTATATGCTTCACTGTGCAGGTAATCAATATTTACATCAGCCGCACAAAAAGTACAAGTATCCCGGCTGATCCTGTCCACCTGCACATTCATTTCGCCCAGTAGTTCAATCAATAAATTCACATCAATGATATCAGGAATATTGGTGAGGGTTACTTTTTCGGGTGTCAACAATACGGCACTGATAATCTGGAGCGCTTCGTTTTTAGCGCCCTGTGGAATGATTTCCCCGCTTAACTTTTTTCCTCCTCGTACTTCAAATGAATGCATAAAATATGTGAATAGTGAATTGTCAATAGTCAACCTGCCGGCAGGCAGGTGGTGAATGGTCAATAGTGACCCGATTGCTATGGGATTGTCAATGAATATCCTTGAATTACCGCGCTAAAAATGCAATCCATTTATCTCATCAATCGCCGGTCTCACGGACTTTACACTTTCCGACTTCCCGTCTCTCCGACTTTCGGTCTTCCCGACTTTCGGTCTCTCCGTCTTCCCCTCCGGCAAAGATGAAACAAAAATGGCTGATAAGAACATTCTCATCAACCATTTACTATTGTAATATCTTTTGTAATCAGAATCTTTTTTTCTTGAAACCGCCACCGCCGCCGCCACGGTTATCGCGTCCGTCATTTCTACGGTTATTGCCGCCACCGCCACGTTGCTGAAACTTTCCGCCGTTGTTGCGTTTACCAAAATTATTACCCCGGTTATCACGTCCTTCCTGTTGCGGACGGAACGCTTTTACAAAAGGTGTATTGGTAAAGGTGAGCTGTCCGTCGGTGATACCAGTCAGTTCGCTTTGAATGGCATCGTCGTGTACAGTTTCTTTATGCCAGTTATTATAGGCGAGCTTCATGTAGTAGGCAATGGCATTCGCAAAGCCCAATCGCTTTTCGGGATTCTCTTCCTTCAGTGCTTTATCAATGATCACTTCCAGGTTTTTGCCCAGGTGAAACAACCGGGGGTAGCGTTTGGGATAGGGGAGCGGGTTCGGTCTTGCCTTCAGGGTTTCCCGGGTGGGAATGGGATAGGGTGATTTTACATCGAGGGTAAAATCAGAGATCAGAAAAAGGTGATCCCATAATTTATGCCTGAAATCCTCAACATTTTTGAGGTGCGGGTTCAAAAAACCCATCAGTTCAATAGCTGCCTGTGCATTTCGCTGTCTTCTCTCAGGGTCTTCGATCGTCATGATATGCTCTACCATTTTCTGAACATGACGCCCGTATTCACGCATCGTGAGATGATTTCTTGTGGTATTGTACTCCATTAATTAGGGAATGATTGCGACAAATGTATAGAAAGAAATCTGAAAAAGGAAGTATAGGGAGATTTGACCGGGAGGAAAAAAAGAAAGGGGCCCCGAACCAAGGCCCCTTTTACAAGCCACCATCCTCTTCCACCTAAGAGGTCATTTAATGATAAGTTGACTGACAGCAGATAATTGACTGGAAAGATCGGTAATCCTTACCCAGTACATACCTTTGGAAATGACTGGCAATTGATAATAAGAACTTCCTGTAATTTCAATATCCCGGTTCACTGCCTGCTGCCCTTGTATATTGAATATTTCTAGTTTCATTTTTCCTCCCCCATTATTATCAAATTTGATACCAACAATGCCATTTGAGGGGTTCGGAGTAACAAAAAATTTAGGGTTTTCGGAATTTTTCAGGACAACCTGCTTGATTTCACTGAATCGTGAAAATCCATTCCCATACACCTGTTTGATCCTGAAATACATGGCTCCCCGTTCATCCTGCCTGGTAGTATAATAATACTGGTAGGTATCATTACCTGGCTGGTTCTTATTGACCCGGCCAGCCGTATGAAACTGCCTGCCATCTCTGCTCACTTCTGCCACATAATAATAATCTGTTCCGGGATCGTCAAAACCCGACCAGCTCAGCTTTGCCCGGTTTTCGGCTGGCTTCGTTACACCAAATTGGTACACACGGAGCGGTAACACGTAACCGGGGCAGGTACAAAATTCAAACCGAAAACGAACAATCGCTGAAGTAGCCACCATACTGTTATAGTTTCCACCAGTACAGGTTACATTGGTAAACGCAGTGATATTGTACAAATAGGTAATGCTGTCATGACCATAAAACTGGGATAAGGAGTCCAGCCGGTTGACCGTTTGACAAACCTGTACGGCATTGAGCAGGGTATCCCTGGAAATAGCCCTGAAGTCAGGCCCGGAACCCAGCACACCATTGGTAGACCCGAGTGCATAGGGTCCATAATGGTGATTGATACTGTTGGACAAGGGGGATGATAGTCCCGGGCCTGACATCTGATCCGATCTTATATAATATACATCTGCGGTTTGCGGCGACGCAGAATTATTCTCAACGCTTACAGAATCCACCACACCAGTAATAGAGATACAAACACGAAGACAGGTGATCATACCGGTAAAAGGGTCTATCTGAGGAACTTTTATCTGGAGTGTATTAATTCCGGCAGGAGTATTGATCGTTGTGTCAAACACCGTTGTACCCGGCGGTACATTGTATGGACACTGCGCATTTACTCCCTGAATAATGAATAGCTGGAGTAAGATAAAAAGACGGCCGCCATAAATAATGGCTGGGTAAAGTTTAGTCATAGGGTTATGTTTTGGTTCAGTGATCAATGCTGGCGGCGGGATAAAAGTAGACAGCATTATAGAATTAAGCAATTGTACTTATGCCCGATTTTCATTCCGGTATTTCATGAATATCCACAGAAAATATGCGTGATACAGATTACAGGAAATTAACTCCCGCCTTATGAGGGCAATGACGTGAAGACAGTAGTTGTTTTATCTCTTATGGTTGCCCGGGAAGAGTTGATTTACTAAGGAACTATTGCAGCCAACCAATACCTTTGCAGCAGCCTATGATTATTGCAGTCAATATCAGTTTCTTAACATCTTCGCATGCTGCGGAGTACAGCAGGCTCCTGGTCGGTATGATGAGCCGGGTGGCATCCAGACATACTGAACATTCGTTTGTTTTTATTGTAAATAAAGATTTTCGCATACCCATTACCGGTAGTAATATACAGTACATTAAGGCTGAAGCGGGCTATTCACGTGCCTGGCGCTGGAAATGGTGGACCGCTATCTCACTACCCTCTATCTTAAAGAAAGCCGGTGCATCTGTCCTGTTATCTGCTTCCGGGTATGGGTGCCCGAAATCAGGTATTCCTGAAGCGATCCTGCTCCCCACGCTCGAGCATTTACATAAGGAGTCCCTGTATACCCGCTCAAAGGCAGCTTTTGTTGATAAGAACTTATTTGCATCGCTCAGCAGGGCCGTATCCCTGTTTGTCTTTATACAACGCTCTGCTGCGGTGGTACATAGCTATTACCAGATACCCACTGAAAACATTCATACCATACCCATTCCTGCACATGCCTGCTTCCAGCCCCTTGCCTATGCCGACCGGCAGCCGGTAAAAGAGCGCTATACCGGCGGCACCGAATACCTTTTATATAATGGCCCGGTACATGCGGGAAAAAATATAATCAACCTGCTCAAGGCATTTTCAGTATTTAAGAAGCGGCAGAAGACCAGTATGAAACTGGTTTTTGCCAAAAATCCCGAAGCTGATTATTCCTCCTTTACGGAAAGCCTGAAAACATACGTTTACAGAAATGATATTGTGTTTGCCGGTGAACTCACTACGGAGGAGCGTGCGGCTTTAACCGGTGCGGCTTATGCCCTTGTATATCCAGCCATACGGGAAGATATACCGGTATATTTTTCAGAGGCACTCCAATGCGGCATCCCCGTTATTGTTGCACGCGGTTCAGCAGCAGAGGAGGTAGCCGGGGAAGCATGCTTGTATGCGAATACGACAGAAATCAATGATATGGCCGAAAAAATCATGCTATTGTATAAAGATGAAAACCGCCGTTCGGCACTGGTGATGCAATCCCAGGATCTTGCAATTCAGTATGCAGCCAATTTTGAAGAAAACTGGTTTGAAAAATACATATTGAGAAAAGTGATATAGCCTCCGGGTATACAAAATGAATGGCTACACACCCTCTCGCCGGTTGTTTGTATCTTTGCGCCCTTTAATTGATAATATGAATACATCCACAATAGCCATACAAGTGGCGACCGACGATAACCGTATACCGCAATCCATTAGCTGGAGTGCATCCGATAGTTCTGCCGAACAGGCACAAAAGGCCAAAGCCATGATGATCGCGTTCTGGGATGGGGCAGAAAAAGCGGCCCTTCGCATCGATCTCTGGACCAAAGACATGATGGTGGATGAAATGGCGGATTTTTTTTACCAGACACTCATGACCATGGCCGATACATATGGACGCGCCACCCGCTACCAGGACCAGGTAGAGGAAATGAAAACATTCGCCAAAGGCTTTTATGAAAAATTCAGAGAAAGACAATTAAAAGAAAATAAAGCAGGATAATAATAAGTTGTAAGTAATAAGTGGTAAGTTAATAGTGTAAAGTAATAAGTAACTTACTACCGCTTAATGGTATCATTATTACCACTCAAAACTTTTCACTAGCGTTGCGTTGTTTTATTTATTAGTTCTTTGAAACCCTTGTCTGTACTGTGTTTGAGCGAAAATACAATTGGAAACGATTTGAATTTAATTTGCTTAAGAATTTGTATAATGTCCTGATAATCATTTATTATGAA
>JAPLEH010000053.1 GCA_026391455.1 Bacteroidota bacterium | reverse complement strand
TCCTGATAAAGAGGCTTTTCCTGTGATAACAAAGCCCCTATAATCCTGGTGCAAAAATAACCCGATCTTGAATTACAAAAATTGTCAAAGAACTTTATTTATCTTTATTTCTTAAGTAAACGGCATTGAATGGTGAATAGTCAATGGCAGAGGGCTGTTATTCACAATTCACCATTGACAATTCACTATTCACAATTCACAATTGACTACTCACGATTTTTCGTGTCTATCACAATCGTCACCGGTCCATCATTCAGCAGTTCTACTTTCATATCGGCGCCAAACACACCGGTGCCAATGGGTTTTCCCAGATCGCGGGTAAGTTGAGCGATCATTTTTTCATACATAGGTATGGCCACTTCCGGCTTACTGGCCTTGATATAAGAGGGGCGATTGCCTTTTTTAGTAGCCGCATGTAAGGTAAACTGGCTTACCAGTATAATATCTCCCTGCTTATCCAGCACCGATTCATTCATCACGCCATTCGCATCATTGAATATGCGCAGGTTTACGATTTTCCCACTGAGCCAACTAATATCTTCATCATTATCCGCATCTTCTATACCCACAAGTACCAGCAACCCTTCACCAATAGAAGCAACAATTTTCCCTTCCACTGTTACAGAAGACCGGTACACCCGTTGAATAACCGCTTTCATACTTTAGTTGAATTTATTGATATGGATAGTATTGAAAGTACAAAATTAACCCTGTTTGCATATTAAGATTAAATTTGCAGCGATATCAATCTGTTGTTTTCAAATAAACCAGTCTCCCGATTTTCGCAATGCTGAATCTACTTTCCGAAATATCTTTTCAAACCACCCGCAGCGGTGGCAAAGGCGGCCAAAATGTAAATAAAGTGGAGACGGCCGTTATTGCTTCATTTCATATTGAATCCTCCCGTTTACTTAGTGCCGAACAAAAACTGCTGATCACTGAAAAATTAGCACACCGCATCAGTGCCGAAGGATTATTGCAGGTAAAAGCACAAACCCATCGCACCCAATTGTCGAATAAAGAAGAGGCCGTTAAAAAAATTAATGCACTCATTCACCAGGCTTTGCAAAAAAAGAAAGCCCGTATTGCCACCAAAGTGAGTAAAGCCGCCAAAGAACGCAGACTGGAATCGAAAAAAAGAAAAGCCGATATCAAGTCTGGCAGGCAAAAATTCCGGTCCGGCGACTATTAAACGAAATGAACGGAGCTGCAGCGGATTTTGTAAATTAGTGGTTCAATCTTTTCTCTTGCGAAAAAGTCTTTTTACCATATCGCTGATCATTGTTTTCATTGGCTGGTTTGCTTCCTGCCAAAAGGATCAGAACACTGATGGGCTCACCCCGCTGAACCAGGAAATTCCGGCCAGCTTTCCGCAACCCGTTTACCGGTTTGAAGACAATCCGCTTACCCAGGAAGGATTTGAACTGGGCCGTAAATTATTCTACGATGGCCGGCTGTCGATCGACAATCTCCACCCCTGCTCCTCCTGCCACCAGCAGATCGGCTCTTTTGGCACGTTCGAACACGACAGAAGTCATGGTGTATTCGATTCTCATACTTTACGGAATGCACCAGTACTTTTTAACCTGGCCTGGCAAACCAGTCACCATTGGGATGGCGAATTTCTTTCACTTACCGATGCCATTGCGCAGCCCATTCATGGTTCGGTGGAAATGGGAGAAACCTTTGAAGGCATTATCAATAAGATCAAAGATGATCCTTACTACCAGGAGCAATTCAAAAAGGTTTTTCGATCCCCCTTTATCAAACCGGAATTCATTCTGAAAGCCCTTTCACAGTTTGTGGGGATGCTGGTATGTGGTGATTCGAAATACGACCGCTACAAACGGGGAGCTGCTACGTTTACTGTACAGGAAGAAAACGGATACCAATTATACAAAACCCATTGCGCCTCCTGCCACCCGGAGCCGCTGTTCACCGATAACAGTATGCGGAATATCGGCCTGCCGTTGGATAATTTTCTGAAAGATTTTGGACGTATGCGCGTGACTGGTAAAAGAGAAGATTCATTAAAGTTCAGGGTGCCTACGCTTCGTAATACCTATGTGTCTTCGAACTATATGCACGACGGCCGATTCAATACAATCGGGCAATGCATTAATCATTATCGCACGGGTATTCAACAAAGCGCCACGCTCGATCCATTACTCACCAATGGAATTACCCTAACCAATACACAGGCCAACGAACTCTTTGTTTTTCTCCGCGCCCTCACCGACTCTTCCATTATGAAAGACCCCCGCTTTTCCAAGCCCAACTAATCCTGCTTACGGCCTGCCTCCATTATATTACGGCAGGTAAAACTTTCTGCCTGCCTCCAATTTATTACGGCAGGTAAATCTTCCGGCCTTCCCGCCTGCCTGCATTACATTACGGTTTACCCACCGTAATATAATGCAGGAGGGCAGGTAAAACTTCCGGACTTCCGGACTTCCGGACTTTCGGTCTTTCCGCCACGGCGGACACGTCCGTCTTCCGGTCTTTCGGTCTTCTCTACTCACTCCTTCTTCCGCTTCCCCTTCAATATCTCCAATGCCACCCGCTGGTTATCGATATCTTTTTGAGTGGCTTCCTGTTCGGAAACATTATTGGCGAGTTTCTTTTCCAGTTCAGCTTTATCGGATTTCAGTCCGCTGAGTTTCTTTTCTGCTTTGGCGATGGCTTCTTCCTGGTTACGGATCTGTATCTCCAGGTCCGCTGCTTCTATATTGGGGCGGAGATTCTTTAAAAAGTCCTTTACCCGTTCCATATCTGCCGCCGCAAAAGCCGACTTGGCATTTACGCCATCCTTTAGCAGGATCAATGATACCACGGCTTCCTCTTTATTCTTGCGGCTTTTGCTTTCTACTTTTATGATATAGTCTAAACGGTCGGCGCTCACTTCGTTTACAAATGCGCCTTTGAATACTTTAAAACCCCGGTCTTTATTAAATAAACCCTTTTCTTCTTTGGGTTTGTAGCCCAGCATCTCCATTTTTTTCACTATGGCATTTTCCACTGCTTCGGGTGAATAACTATAATCGATCAGGAAAGCATCCTGCTTTTTCTTATCAAATTCCACGATGCCTTCATAGGCCTGTGAAAAAGCGGCAGTACTGAACAGGCAGAGCGCAGCAAGAGAAAGTAACAGTTTACGCATATATATGGTATTTTGGCTATAAAGATACAGCAAGGCGCCAAAGCGTTGCAATTGTCTTAAATAAAATGAGCGGCGCCCCCGGGATTCGTTTTTTGCCTGCTTATCAGTTACTTTTGTCGTTCAAAACCCGGAACCAACCCGGATCAAAATTTCCAATCGGTTGAGCGGCATCAAAAAACTCGCAGGTCAAACAATGTGGTATGGTGTACCCACCATTGCCAGCCGTTTTTTAGGGTATCTGATGAACCTGACCCTTCCCCTGATCTTTGCACAACCTTCCAAGACAGCCGACCTCACGCAGGTATATGCCATCATTCCATTTTTGAACGTATTGTTTACCTACGGACTGGAAACAGCTTTTTTCCGGTTTTCCCAGGAGTCGGATTCCAAAAAATTATATAATACCCTATCGGTTTCGCTGATAGGCTCTACCATTTTATTTACCGCGTTGCTGTTCCTCTTCAAAGGCACCATTGCTGAATGGGCCAGCCTGGAAAAGCATCCCGAGTACATTACCTGGATGGCCGGCATTATTTTCTTTGACACCATCAGCACACTGGCTTTTGCCAGGCTGCGGCAGGAAAACCGCCCCCGGCGCTATGCCTTTGCCCGATTGGCAAGTGTACTCGTCAATATCCTGATCGTGGTGCTGTTCATGGGTATCATACCCAAATACCTGCAAAGCCATCCCGACAGCTTTATAAAAAATTTTTACAGCGGTAAAGACTCGGGGATCATTTACTATCTCATTGGCAATTTCTTTGGCAGCGTGGTTACCTTTATCCTGCTGCGCAAAGAATTCAGTCAGATACAGTTCAGTTTCGACAGGGCGCTCTGGGTAAAAGTGATGCGGTATTCGTATCCATTGGTGATCGTGGGTATGGGTGGTATTGTAAATGATATGCTGAGCCGCCTGATCTATCAGCATGTGGTGGACCTTCCCGAAGAACAAGCCAAGCATGAGCTGGGGGTATTTGCCAATATCATACGCCTGTCCATCCTCATCACTATTGCGATACAGGCATTCCGGATGGCCGCCGAGCCTTTCTTTTTCAACCGCAGCCGTGAAGAAAATGCACCCCGTACTTATGCACGGGTTATGAAATTTTTTGTGCTGGTTTGCTGCTTTCTCTTTCTGGGTATCAGCCTATATTTAGATGTGGTAAAATGGTTCTTTCTGGCCATTCATCGCAACGAATGGACGGAGGGGCTTTATGTAGTACCGCTTTTTGCCATGGCCAATATATTTCTGGGTATTTATTATAACCTGAGTATCTGGTACAAACTCACCAATAAGAATATGATGGGGGCACTCATCACGTTCGGGGGTGCGGCCATTACTATTATTTTAAATGTGTTGCTGATCCCCCGTTTCCATTACCTGGGAGCAGCACTCGCTACATTCTGCTGTTATTTATTTATGATGGTGATCAGCTATACACAGGGCCAAAAACATTACCCGGTGCCCTATGCCCGTAAAAAATTAATCGCCTACCTGGTACTTTGTGTATTACTGGTACTGGTTCATCGTGGCCTCGTAAGTATTTACGCTAATCATTGGTTCAATCTGGCCATTGCCACCGGGCTTTTTGGATTCTTTACCTGGTTTGTGGGTCAGATAGAGCGGAAAGAACTCATGCAACTGCCGGTGATCGGTAAATTTCTCCGCCCCAAAGGGACCACATAGAACCTCTTAGTATAATTTCACAAACGGATTATTCATTTTCTCAAACCCGATAGTGGTTACCGGGCCGTGTCCGGAATAGACCTTCGTTTCATCGGGCAGGGTAAAAAATTGGGTCTGGATCGAATGCACAAGGGTCTTCATGTCTCCGCCCGGCAGGTCGGTACGGCCCACGCTGCCATTGAAAAGCACATCGCCACCGATGATAAAACCGCCCGCTTCGTGATAAAAAGCCACACTTCCCGGAGAATGACCCGGTACAAACCGAATCTCGAGTTCATCGTCCCCAATACGGATTTTTTTTCCGGGTTCCAGATAAACCAACGGGCCCTCATAATTGTCAAAAGGAAGTTGCCACATTTGCCCGGATTGGGGGGCAAAATCCAGCACCGGCTTTTCTTTCGGATGCAGGTGAAGATGGAGGCCCCAGGTATCGTGTACGAATTTGTTTCCAAAAACATGATCCAGATGACAATGGGTATTAAGCAGCAAAACCGGGGTCAGGCCTGTCTTCTCTATGCCCGTTTTTAATTCGTCCCTTTCCTCCGGAAAATAACAGCCCGGATCTATAATGCAACACTGCCCGCTTTCGTTATACAAAATATAGGTATTCTCCTGAACGGGGCTAAAAGTGAATGACTTAACAGCTAACATGGATGGTTTTTTCGTACTTTTAATGTTAAACAGGGAATTACCGGATTTTCCCTCATTTTTGAGGTTTAAAGATAATCAAACTTCACCCGCAAAACCGAATGGCCAACCGGGTGACTACTAAATGATTTACCGTTAGGTACCCTGAACCGGCACCGGCTGTTGACTGAGAAAATCACGGGCCCGCCTGCATAAGGCAAGGCTTCCGTATAAAACAATTTGCCGTTTAATAAGCTATTAGAAACGTAAAAGCCTTTATGAAGAAAGTATTAAGCCTGATGACCTGCATTGCCATTCTTTTCAGCATTGAATCAAAGGCACAGGTAAACTCCGTGGAATTTGGAAAGAACAGGGTCCAGTACCAGAAGTTCAAGTGGAAGTATTACCAGACAGAAAACTTCAACAGCTATTTCAGTCAGGATGGATTGGGCCTGGGTAAGTATGTGGCACAGGTGGCCGAACAGGAACTGCCCGGCATTGAAGAATTTGTGGAATATGGACTCCAGCGCCGTATCAATATCATCGTCTACAATAACTACCAGGAAATGCAGCAATCCAATATCGGCATTGGTATTGACTGGCAGAATACCGGCGGTATCACCAAACTGGTGAACAATAAAATGCTGGTCTATTTCGATGGTAATCATAACAACCTGCGCAAACAACTCCGCGAAGGCATTGCCCGCATACTCGTGGAGAATATCCTGTTTGGTGATGACCTCGGAGAATTTGCAGCCAACCAGGCCCTGCTCGACCTGCCCAAATGGCTCACCGATGGCTACATTGCCTATGCGGCAGACAACTGGAACAGCACACTCGATGATGACCTGCGTGGTGTAATGCTGGCCGGCGAGTACAATAATTTTTATCAGTTTGCCTTCGAAAAGCCATTGCTGGCCGGACACTCCTTTTGGAAATATATTGCAGATAAATACGGTAAGAACAAGACCACTTATTTCCTGTACCTCTCCCGCATCTACCGCAATCTGAATAACGCATCAAACAAGATCGCAAAAAAGAAATTCAAAAAACTGCTGCAGGATTTTATGACAGATGTACAGCAGCAATATTTTAAAGATGTACGTGGCCGCCGCAATACGCCCCGCGGACAATTATCTGTTACCGAAGAGATCGGAAAAAAAGATTTTTATCGTTTCAATGCCAACCCCCTTCCCCGCAGTTTCACGTATGCGATGGTGGAATTCAAACAAGGCCGCTACCAGGTGGTGCTGATGGAAAATTTTGTATCACGTAAAATACTGCTCAAACAGGGTGTGCGCTCCCGCGAAGATGACCGCCATCCCAATTATCCCTTACTGGCATGGGATGGTAAAGGCACCCGGCTGGCGGTATTGTTCACCGAGAAAGGAAAGACAAAATTCTTTGTGTATGATCTGGTAAATCATTCAAAACTCTGGCAACAGGAAATTGATAAGTTCGACCAGATACAGGACATGAAATACATGCTGGATAATAATACCCTTTTAATCAGCGGTATCCGCAGTGGTCAATCAGATATTTATGTTTATAAAATAGACAAGCAGACGATCGAACAGATCACCAACGATGTATACGATGACCTCGATCCATCTTTTGTGGCATTCCCCAATAAGACGGGTATCCTGTATTCGAGCAACCGGCCTTCTGCTCAAGCGGCCAGCAGTGATGATTCATTGCCATCCAAACGTTTCAATATTTACCTGGTCGACAACTGGAACAAATCGGATTTCAAACAGATATCCAAACTTACTGATCTCCGTTTTGGAAACGCCCGTTTCCCTTCCCAATACAATACATCCCACTTTACCTTTATCAGTGATGAGAACGGTATCAACAACCGTTATGCGGGCTTCTTCCGTACCGAAAGGGCCGGGCTGGATACCCTCGTATTTATTGGGGATGAAGTATTGCGCAATCCGCCACGTAAAGATGTGGACAGTGTACTGAAAGACTGGAGCAAAACCGATATCGATTCGGTAGGCTTTGTATCCATTACCAATGACTCCGCCTATGTATTCCCGCTCACCAACTACCAGAGCAGTATGCTGGAAACACGCACAGCCGGCGATAATCAGCAGGTAAGTGAAGTGATCAAACTTGGTGATATCAAAATGCTCTACCGTCTCAAAGTGGATGAGAATGCATTGCGCCGCCGCAATGTTACCGCAAGGCCTACGGAATATATGCGAAAGCTGATTGAAGAAGAAAAGAAAGCGGCCCGGAAAGAAGCCAATTTCCAGCAGCAGAATGATTCGCTGACGCAAAAGCAGGTTGACTTCTTCAATACCGGTTTTGAAAATGAAAAACCAGACAGTGCCAAGTCCGGCATGGCCGGTACTTCCGGCAATGAAGTGGAAGTAAAAGAATCGGTACTGAAAAAAGCAAAAGTGTATGAATACCGCCCGCCCAAATTCTTTACCGATTATGTGGTGACCGGTTTCAACAATACGGTGATTGTGCAAAATAAATTTCAACCCTATGCGGGTGGATTTGGTCCGGTGTACCTGTCAAACAATAATGCCTTTAATGGTATGATTCGTATGGGTACCTCCGACCTGATGGAAGACCTGAAGTTTGTGGGTGGCTTCCGTATTGATCCCAACCTCAAAGATTATGATGTGGTATTCTCCTTTATGAACCAGCGTAAAAGACTGGACATTGGCGGTACCTATTTCCATACCAGCAGTAAGATCGGTGTACAATTGGTGGATGGAAGCGGCAATCTGCTTTCTTATCCCGGAAAACTGTATCAGAACTATTACCTCGTCAATCTCAAATACCCCTTTGATAAAGTGCGCAGCCTGCGGGCATCCGTAGGCCCCCGCTTCGACCGGGTGGTGGTAAGTTCGGTAGACCGAATTTCCTTAAGTGTGGATGATTTTAAAACCACTTACGGACAGATGAGTGTGGAATATGTATTTGACAATACCAGCAATCCTGCACAGAATATCTGGAACGGACTTCGTTATAAAGTATTCTTCGATTGGTTCAGCCAGTTAAGTAAAGCTGCCACCACGAATGGTAAATTTATTTTCAATGCCGGGTTTGATGCCAGGCATTATTTCCCTATCCACCGCAACATTATCTGGGCAGCCAGGGCAGCGGGCGATTTCTCCTTCGGCAATCAGAAAGTGATCTATTACCTGGGTGGTACGGATGGATGGCTCAATCCCAAATTCAATGATGCCAATGTACCTTCCCCGGATAATACATACACTTATCAGTCGTTGGCTGTAAACATGAGAGGTTATCTGCAGAATGTGGCCAATGGTAACAATGCCGTGGTGATCAACAGTGAAGTGCGCGTGCCGGTATTTGCATCGCTGTTCAACAAACCGATCAACAATGCATTCCTCCGTAATTTCCAGGTGGTACAGTTCATCGACCTGGGTACGGCATGGAATGGTGCATATAATAAAATTGAACGGCCCAATGTGCGCTATGCAGCGCCGGGCAATCCTGTGACGGTAAAAGTAAAAGCCGGAGGAATCGGACCCTTTGCCGGGGGATATGGATTCGGAGCAAGAAGCACCTTACTGGGCTACTTTGTAAAAGTAGATGCAGCCTGGCAGATGAATGTATTCTTCAAAGGCAAACCGCAATGGTATTTTTCACTGGGACTTGATTTCTGATCTCAGATCATGAACTATTCAAAAGACCTCCTTCGGGAGGTTTTTTTTATTCCCGGAGCTATGCTGAAAGACAACAATTTCCCGCCACCGTTCAACAAATCAAAGCAATGTTTGTAAAAACAAAACCGGGTCATTGACCCGATTTTGTTTTTGCAAATGTATCCGGCCTTACTATGGAAAAATAAAGCAGGGTCATAAAGAAGGCATAGCAAACAGACATGCCCCATCCGTACATATGATCAAAGGGATGAACAATCATTTCCAACAACTCACCAGCCAACGCAAAAGGATCCGTAAGTATATCCCAGCTATTGAATCGTAAATACCTGCCGATATACATACCCCAGGCGATGAGCCACATCACGATCAGCACCATGATAAATGACACCCGCTGGCCGAGCGTAACGTTTACGATACACTCCACCCGCCGCAACGAACGCACGCCGAAAAGAATACCATTCCATGCAAAGGAAAACACCAGCAATAAGTCGAACCAGGATGGTGCAGAGCGGCCCTTTGCAATATGAAACAGATCGGTAATGATATAAAAGGCATTGGGAATGAACAATAGCCAGACTACTAAGAGCAAAATCAATTGAATTTTATTTTCCAATACCCTGACTGAGCCGGCCAGCCATTCCGTAAGCCGGTATGGTATATAAGCGAGAAATAAATTCCAGGGGAGGAAAATAAAATCGATTCGTCCTGTGACGATCATCCGTACCGCAAGCAGGATCATACTGAACATGCAGGACAAAAAAATCCATTCATTCATGGCCAATACATTTTTCAGACTTACATACCATCGGGAAATAGAAAATTGCATAATTATAATTTGGGGATGAATACAAATAAACCGGCCAGCAAAGCAGACAGAGCAGTGATCAATACAGCGCCGGCAGCCAAATCTTTAATGAATTTTATGGAAGGGTCACGTTCCACTGACTGATAGTCCATCATTTTTTCGATGGCCGTATTGAACAATTCAGCAGCCCATACCGATCCGGAAGCCAATACAAGCAACGCTGCCTCACTCCCGGACACCGGAAAAAAAAATGCCATTACCATTACTCCTGCAGTAGCTATTAAATGCAACCAGGCATTGTGCTCAGTAGCAAAAAAGGCCCTTACTCCCTGCCACGCATAACCGAAACTGTTTCCACGTTCCTGCAGGGAGAAGGGTTTTGTTTTCCTGGCTTTGATATCGTCCTCCATAAAAAAAAAATTATCACATCGAAAAATGAAAATGAACCAGTATTGCTGCTACCCATACTGCTCACTGTATCAGCGTATCTCTTTACCCTCTTTCCCATTTATCCGGATCCGATGCCGCCATACGTGTTGCCGAAATCATCAGGCTTACCCATCCGCTGATGGTGGCTGCTACCGGAAACAGAAGGAACCCACCTGAATGCCATACGTTGCGCTCTGCACCAAATACTTCAATCATCTGAAAAGCAAAAGCCACCGATACCGGCACGGCCAGTGACAGCACGGCCATCCGTCGTATAAAGGAAGAAGTGGTATTGACAGTGATCACTGCTATGAACATAAACAGCGCACAGGCAAACCATCCGAAGCTGAGCACATATAGCATCGAAATAATATAGATAACCGGGCTAAAGATCACCGGAAGGGTAAAGAGTGCATACAATCCCAATGCCCGAATGAAAATGATAAAAGAAGTCGACATAAATTCTTTATTTAATTTAAAAAATCCGGTTGCGCAAATCGACAGTCGGCACACTAAGCAAACCCGACCAGGGCCAGTGATGAAAAAAAACAGCCTTCCTTCCTTTCCGAAATGCCACGCGCATGCCATTCCAATATTCCGGCATGGTAAGCAGGGCAAAACCTACCGTGGCCAAAACCGGGAAAGAGATACGGCCCGTGCCAAGCATACAGCATTGAAGACAGGCCTCCCCTTCTGCCGTGGTATCATATTCGAGCAATACATGTTTCAGGTCATGCCGCATATAATGAGGGAGTAAAGGCAGGTTTCGTTCTTCGAGAAACAAAAACAAATCATGCCCCAATGTTCCCGGGGGAAGAAGGCCCAGTTCTTCCTGCGAATACGCAACTTCACCGGGCCTTCGGATATGCTTCAGTACAGGCAATGCAATCTTATGCGTTAAAAAAACCAGCACTGCCGTTCTCATTGTATGCCATTTCCTTTTCATGGTTGAGAATTACCATTGCAGTTTTTTGGAGAAATACATCACTACGGCCAGTGTAAGGAATAAACCTATGCTTCCCAACAGCAAAGAATAATCCTGCAATTGCAATAAGCTGAACACATACGAATAGACCAATACTAATACAACCGCCAAAAGCGATGTGGCCCGTCCCGATTGCAAAATGCTTTTTACAAACCAGGCAATGAGCCCGATCGTAGCAACAGAAGCTATCATATAAGCAGTATTGAAGCCCGTATACTCAGATATAGATAGGAGTAATGTATAAAACAGGATCAATGCAAGACCCACCAGTCCATACTGAAAAGGATGTACCGATTTCTTATGTGCTGTCTCTATCAGGAAAAAGGCTGCGAAGGTGAGCAGGATACAAAGCAATGCATACTTGATGGTGCGGAGTGTTTTCTGGTAACCATTCACCGGTATAAACAGGTCCACACCAAAAGCAGCACTGGTAACAGAACCCGCAAACGGTGATGTACTTGTGCCGCTGCGAATACTGCCATCTGCCCGGGGTGGATCCATTTCGGTAGAAGGAGGAAAATAATAATCAAAGCGATAGGCATTGTCTACCCACTGCTGCGGAAAACTTCGTTTATGGGCCATGCTTTTCCAGGAAGCAGTAAAGCCACTGTCTTTGATATCGGTTGTTTGTGGCAATATATTACCGGAAAAACTCGGATGCTGCCAGGAAGATTGCATATTTACCGTGGTGGTCTTACCCAGCGGTGTAAAAAACAATTGTTCCGCACCGTTGAGATCAATGGTGGTGGAAAAATGAATACCAGAAAGATCCGCGGCTGAATTGGCTTTCAGTAAAGCGCGCATACCGGTTTCTCCGTCATCCGCCGGTGAGAGTTCGATCAGGCTGTCTTTCCATTTCAGATTAAGCTGATCATTGAGCCCTTTACTGTCCGCCACATTGAACAATACAAAAGCTTCATTCCAGATTATACTTTCCGGGGCAATATTCAATTTATCAAATGGCAACATGCCGAATGAACCATCGATGGTTACTTTGGCCTGATACAGCATCACCTTAAAAATCCCTCTCGATTTTTCTTTGGGTGATACCACTGCATTCATCTGCAGTTTATCGGGAAGAAAATAGGCGATATGCCTCGTCATACTCTGTTTTGCTCCGGTATCCGTATTGTCTTTTCTCCAGAAAGGAACCCCGATCACAGGCCCGGAAATATTTTGTTTCCCGGCCCATTTGGCAGCTATTTCACGGGCTGCCTCCTTCTGCCGTTCTTCACGTTCAAAGATCAGGCTCTTTACATAGAGCATGGGAATCATCATCAGCAAGGCGAGCACGCCGATAATGCAGCCCTTTACAATCCATTTACTTTTTTGCCAGGCCGTTTTAACGGTCTCCTGTAAGGTTGTTTCCATAATTATTCTATTGTTGAGTTGATTGATTCAAGCTGTCGGATCTGTTTGTGGCAGATCAGTAAGGGTACAATGCCCACTATACCAAATGAGCAATCGATCAGCCGCCACCAGAAGGGAATGCCGCGAAAATGTCCCGCGATCAGTGCGAAAGGGATAATGAGCAAACAGGCGATCATACCAAATTCGATCACCCATATATTCCTTACCGGATCTTTCAATGGGCCAATGAATAAAAGGGCCAATGCAAAATGTGCAAAGGCAAGCCAGTCATACCCATAAGCCAGAAAAGGATATTGCTGATTGGTTTTATGCAATCCGATATATACGGTATCCAACCAGTTGCCGAAGGCAGTACCCGTTGGGAAAAAGCGGCAGGCGATCTCCAGTTCTGCCTCTGCGGGGATGGCCGTTAGTCCGCTGATAAAAAGCGCGATCATAAAAAAGAGCAGGAGCCCCCGGATGTTTTTTTGTATTTTTTTCATATTAAAAAGTACTTTGTATTTCAAAGTGTATAGACAAAAAAAATTATTTTACTCCTTTGATCATATTTTCCAATGCAGCGATATGCTCTGCAAATGCTTTCTCTCCTGCCCGGGTGATCATATACGTGGTATTGGTCTTTTTTCCGATAAATCCTTTTTGCACTTTTATATAACCGTTCTCCTCCAGATTTACCAGATGCGTGGCGAGATTACCATCGGTAACCTGGAGCAGTTGCTTCAGGTCGTTGAAGTTAATCTCTTCGTTGACCATGAGCACACTCATCACCCCAAGCCGTATGCGGCTCTCAAACACTTTATTTAATCCGGTGATCGGGTTTTTCAACGTTAAATAATTTTAATCCGTTAGTCAAACATTTATTTCTCGTACTTCATCCACATGATGGTGCCGTATATTATGTGCAGCACGCCAAAACCTGCTGCCCAAAACCACAATCCGTAACCGGGATACATCATATTCAATATCCCCAGCACAATTTCGCAATATCCAAGATAACGGATATCTGATAATGTATACTTGCTCGCATTCACCAGGGCCAGCCCGTAAAATACCAGACAGGCTGGTGCTACAAATAACCAGGCATCATACCGCAGCATACCCAGAATAAATGCTCCCCCGGTAATAAGCGGCACAATCATATTCCATGCCAGCCGCTTCGATGTATGGTCCCATACCGGAAGCCCCTGGCGCTTTGCTTTCCGCCAGGTAAGGTAATAAGAAGAAATAAAGGCCGCGATAAAAGTGATGATACCCACTACAGCCATTTTAATTTTCAGTTGACTGAAATCATCCCCCGAAAAAAGACCCGAACTATTATAACTGCCATAATAGTTATCGAGTACCCGGTATCCGGCATAGGCTCCAATGAGGGCACAAACCCCCGCCGCTACCCCGCTCAATCCGCTGAGCGAAATGAAACGGGTGCTTCGCTCCATGATACGGCGGATATCCTTTAAGTCCTCCAGACTGGTTTCGGTTGGTTGATTTTCTTGCATAAAAAGCACTTTGTAATACAAAGTAATTAGTGATTTTTCATATCTCAAAATTATTTTTTCACTACATCTGTTAAAACCACCGGATTTCGCAATCAAAAATCCCCTTCAATCATTATTTTTAACGCTGAATGTACTCATCAAAACTATACCGTGGCCTGCTGGCTTGTGTGCTGTTCCTTTTACTTTCCCAGGCAGGCAGGGCTCAGCAAAAGATCATATACGGTCATGTAAAGGACGCCCACAGCGAAGAGCCTGTACCCTTTGCCTCCGTACGTTTTTCCAATACCACCGTTGGTAAACTTACCGACTCCTCCGGCCATTTTCTTTTTACACTGAGCAAATGGCCTGCCGACACCCTCGAGATCACCTGTGTGGGTTACCAACCCTTCCGGGTACTGCTTACAGGAGCAAAAGATTCCCTGCAAGTCAATATTCTGCTCGAACGCGGCACATTCAATGAAGGCGCACAGGTAAAGACACGGATCAATAAAGGGCTGTTTGTATGGCGTAAGATCGTGCAACACAAACCGGAGAATGACCGGTATCGTTTCAGCAATTTTTCATACGAGCTTTATAACAAACTGGAACTCGACCTGAAAAATATCAATTTCGAAAAATTTGGGCGCTTTAAACCCCTCAAGCCCATCAGTGATCTCATCAACCAGAATATTGATACAACAGAAGGCGTTCGTTATCTCCCCGCCTATCTCACCGAAGTAATATCCGATTATTATTACCAAAAAAATCCGAAACGTCGCCGCGAGATCATCCGGGCAGCCAATACCAACGGCGTAAAGAATGAAAGCGTGATCAAACTGCTTGGTGGTACCGACCAGGTGGTGAATGTATATAATAATTTTATTCTGGTATTCGATAAGCAATTTATCAGCCCGGCCAGCGACAACGGCGATTATTATTACAATTACCGCGTAGCCGATACACAGTTGGTGGCAGGGCAACGGTATTATCATCTCATCTTTACTCCACGTCGCAAAGGCTCCGACACTTTTGAAGGTGATTGCTGGGTACATGTGGGCTCCTTCGCTATACAGCGGATGAATCTGCGGCTGGGAAAAGATGCCAATGTAAACTTCGTGGAAGACCTGAGCCTGATTCAGGAATACAGCCGCATCAATGACTCTACCTGGTTTCTCGCGAAAGATAAATTTGTGGCCGATATCTCCCCTGCTGGAAAAGACCGCCCCGGCTTCATCGGGCGAAAGACCACCACTTATCGAAACATTATCGTCAATGACAGTTCGGTGGTAAATGAGCTGAATAAAAATAAACTACAGGAAGAGATTATCACCCTAGCCAATGCTGCTGAAAAAGACAGAAGCTACTGGGCAGACTCCCGGCATGAGCCCCTGAGTAAAACCGAAAGCAGTATCATTCGTATGATCGATACACTTACCAATGCCCCGGTATTTCAGCGTTTCACCAATACGATCAATTTTATCGGCACCGGTTATAAAAACATCGGCAACTTTCAGATCGGTCCCTGGTTCAACTGGGTCACTTCCAATGCCTGGGAAGGATTACGCATCCGTTTTGACCTCGGCACCAACCAACACTTTGATAAACGCTGGTGGTGGCATACCTATCTCGCATATGGCTTTAAAGACCGTAAACTGAAAGGGAAAGGCGAACTCTTTTATCTTCCTAAAAAACATCCGCGCCTCTACTTCTACGGATCCTATACCAATGATCTGGATTTCGGGCAGAACTATTATGGAGAAGTAACTGCAGACAATGTATTTGCACTGGCCATCCGCAAACCGAATATCCCCATTAAGTTTTTAAAGATCGCAGAAAAGCGATTTGAATTTTTTCATGAAAGCCGTACCGGCTTTTCGAAATTGCTCGCCATTACCCACAAAAATTTCACTCCCTTACAAAACCTGATACCCAAAGATTCTTTTTCGCTGGTGAGCAGCGGCGATGCGTTGTCGAATTTTGAAGTATCCATCAAACTACGCTTTGCCTACCTCGAAAAATTTCTGGAGAATACATTTTTCCGTACCAGCCTTGGCAGCCCATACCCGATCGGTGAATTATTTATCTCCCGTGGTATTGCCGGTGTATTCAAAAGCAGCTATACTTACACGAAAGTATCTGCCAGCATTTCCGACTATATGAAGATCCCGCCCTTTGGCAGTTTCTGGTATTATGTGTACGGAGGAAAAACCTTTGGTACCCTTCCCTATCCGCTGCTGGATGTGGCTCCGGGCAATGAGCTGCATTACTATAACAAGTATGCGTTTAACATGATGAACCGCTGGGAATTTGTACATGATAAATATGCGGGTGTCAATATCGAACACAATATCGGCAATGGCATCTTCCGCCTTTTTCCCAAATTACGTTTCCGCCAATTCTGGACCGCCAAAGCCCTCTGGGGCAGCCTTACGGAAGCCAATAAAACACTCAACTTTGTGAATGGACACAACTTTCAAACATTAGATGGCAAGACCTATCTCGAACTGGGTACCGGTATTGACAACATCTTCCATGTATTCCGGGTTGATTTTATCTGGCGCGTGTTGCCTTCCACCCTGCCCAAAACAGGTGATAAAACATTTGGCATATTCGGAAGCTTCCGGCTTGCCTTTTAATTCCTGAGCATTACTCTTTTTTTCTTATTCCCCTGCACAGCGGCGCTAAAAATAAACTAACTTCCTTGCCATAAACGATTGTATATGGCAACACAACAATATATTCTGGCACTCGACCAGGGCACTACCAGCAGCCGCAGTATGATTTTCGATAAGCAAGGGAATATCATCAGCGTGGCACAGAAAGAATTCAAACAGCTATTTCCTGAACCCGGTTGGGTGGAACATGATCCCAACGAAATATGGAGCACACAATTTGGTACCATGGCAGAAGCTGTGGCCAAAGCACATATCACCATGCAGCAGATCGCAGGTATCGGTATCACCAATCAACGGGAGACCACGGTGGTATGGAACAGGAAAACCAGTCAACCCATATACAATGCCATCGTTTGGCAGGATCGTCGCACGTCGACCGCGGTATCGACCGCCCAATCAATTCAACAAAAAACCGGCCTGATCATCGACGCCTATTTTTCAGGAACCAAACTAAAATGGATTCTCGACAATGTACCCGGTGCCCGTGCACAGGCAGCCAATGGTGAACTGGCATTCGGTACCATTGATACCTGGCTTACCTGGAAGCTCACCAATGGAGAAGTGCATGTAACCGATGTATCCAATGCATCCCGTACCATGCTTTTCAATATAAACACACTGCAATGGGACAACGAACTGCTGCAACTGCTGGATATACCTGCTTCCATATTACCGGAAGTTAAACCCAGCAGTAAAATATACGGCGTTACCGGCAATATCATTCCCGATTCGCGTATACCCATCGCCGGCATAGCAGGTGATCAGCAGGCAGCCCTGTTTGGTCAGCAATGCACCCAACCCGGTATGGTGAAGAATACCTATGGTACCGGATGCTTTATGCTGATGAACACCGGAGAGAAAGCGATCATTTCACAAAACAACCTGCTCACCACAATTGCCTGGCAGGTAGATGGCAAAACCATGTATGCACTTGAAGGCAGCGTGTTCATTGCAGGTGCGGTGGTGCAATGGCTTCGGGATGGATTGAAGATCATCCGTACTTCCGGAGAAGTGGAAGAACTGGCGGCACAAGTACAGGATACGGAAGGCGTGTACCTGGTACCGGCCTTTGCAGGTTTGGGTGCACCACACTGGAATCAATATGCCAGAGGAAGTATATTCGGCATTACCAGGGGAACCAGCAATGCACATATTGCACGCGCTGCCCTCGACAGTATAGCGTATCAGACAGCCGATGTATTAAAAGCGATGGAAGCCGATGCCGGTATACATATCAAAGAATTAAGAGTGGATGGAGGTGCTACGGTGAACAATCAATTGATGCAGTTTCAGTGCGACATTCTGAATACGGCCGTGGTACGACCCCGCATTACGGAAACAACGGCATTGGGCGCTGCCTATCTGGCCGGTCTGGCCGTAGGGTATTGGAAAAATGTAAATGAGATACAGGAACAATGGCAGGCCGAACGGGCTTTCACACCTTCCATGGATGATACAAAAAGAAATGATTTGCTCCATGGTTGGCAGCGGGCCGTAAAGGCTGCAATCGGATGGGCGGAGAAATGATTCGTTTAAATAACGACACGATATGTGATAACCCATCATTTCAACCCTGTACAATGAATGGGTATACTGAAAAAAATAACCAATCAATCATATGCCCGGTCCATCGGTAATCAGACTTTGCATTAAGTTTATCGTATGAACAGACAGCGCATGTTGCAACAACTTACTGCCACTTCCGAATGGGACATCTGTATCATCGGAGGAGGCGCTACGGGATTGGGCACCGCACTGGATGCTGCATCCCGTGGATACAAAACGCTATTGCTGGAGCAGCACGATTTTGCAAAAGGCACTTCCTCCCGCAGTACCAAACTCGTGCATGGAGGTGTTCGGTACCTGCAGCAGGGCAATATCAAACTGGTATTGGAAGCCCTGCGGGAAAGAGGACTATTGTTGAAAAATGCCCCGCATCTCGCACACAATCAGCAATTCGTGGTACCTAATTATAAATGGTGGGAAAAACCATTTTATGGCATTGGTCTGAAGATCTACGATAAGATGGCCGGTCGGCTCGGTCTTGGTCCTTCGCGTTTGTTATCAAAAGAAGAAATTTTAGAACTGGCCCCCACGCTCGACCCGGAGGATCTGCGGGGCGGTGTATTATATCACGACGGGCAATTTGATGATGCGAGGCTGGCCATCTCCATTGCACAAACCGCCGCAACACACGGAGCTGCATTGCTGAATTATTTTCCGGTAAAGGCTTTATTGAAAATGCAGCAAAAAGTTTATGGTGTGTGGGCCATAGATACATTATCGGGAAAAGAATATGAGATCAGAAGTAAAGTAGTGATCAATGCCACTGGTGTATTCACCGATCAGATCATGAAAATGGATGACCCTGCACATGAAAGAATGATCAGTCCCAGTCAGGGAATTCATATCGTGGTGGATGAAGAATTTTTGCCGGGCAAAACCGCCATCATGATCCCCCGGACAGATGACGGTCGCGTATTATTTGCTGTACCCTGGCACAATAAGATCGTATTGGGTACCACCGATACGCCGGTAGATACGATTCATGAAGAGCCGGTTCCGTTGCAGGAAGAAATTGATTTTATCATCCGGCATATTGGCCGTTACCTGTCACGCGATCCGCAAAAGAAAGATATTAAAAGTATGTTTGCCGGATTACGGCCATTGGTAAAAGGCAATCAAAAAACAACCGCGGCCTTGTCGAGAGATCACCTGATATCGGTAAGTGAAACCGGACTTATCAGCATCACCGGAGGCAAATGGACCACTTATCGAAAAATGGCCGAAGATGTGGTGAACATTGCCATATCAAAATCCGGGTTGCCGGAAAAAAAATGTATCACCTACGATATGATGCTGTACGGGCATGACAAACCCCTTCCTGCATTTTCAATCGAAGGCATGAGTGATGAGACACTGAACAACTGTATAAAAATGGCTGTAACAGAAGAAATGTGTATGACGGTGGAGGATTTTTTATCGCGCCGCACCCGGCAATTATTATTGGATGCCCGTGTGGCCAAAGAGGCAGCCAGGAAAACAGCGGAATATATGGCTGTACATCTGCAGCAGCCGGATGAATGGATTAACGAGCAGGTGAGTATTTTTAATACACTCGCGAATCAGTATCTTCCAATCTAAAACCAACTGTATGGAACCCGTTATCGAGCATTTCAGCTTCTGGCATTATTTTATGCCAGAATTCATCGGCACCGCTATTCTTATCATATTGGGAGATGGTGTGGTGGCTAACGTTGTATTACATAAAACCAAAGGTCAGAACAGTGGATGGATCGTAATCACATTTGGATGGGCCATGGCCGTTTTCATGGGGGTATATGCCTGCACGCATTTTAGCGGCATGGGACATTTGAATCCGGCTTTTACGCTCGCTGCCGCAGCATTCATTCCCAATTTTGATCAAAGCCTGATCTTGCCTTTTATTGCCGGGCAATTCGCTGGGGCAATCGCAGGGGCCGCACTGGTATGGATTGCGTATAAACAGCATTTTGATGAAACTGCAGATAAAGACCTCAAACTGGCCGTATTCTGCAATGCACCCGCCATCCGTCATACCACACATAATCTGATCACAGAGATCATTGGCACTTTCATTTTAGTATTTGGTGCGCTTACTATTCCCCAATCCGGCGGAGTGAACCTTGGCACGCTGAATGCCTTACCGGTAGCGTTGCTGGTATTGGGTATCGGATTATCATTGGGTGGTCCTACCGGATATGCGATCAACCCTGCGCGTGACCTG
Organism: Bacteroidota bacterium; assembly: GCA_026391455.1. Taxonomy (GTDB): domain Bacteria; phylum Bacteroidota; class Bacteroidia; order Chitinophagales; family Chitinophagaceae; genus JJ008. The sequence goes on along the minus strand of JAPLEH010000053.1, from coordinate 58,876 downwards.
GGTCCGCGGATTGCACATTTTCTGTTGCCCATCGCAGGTAAAAGAGACAGCGATTGGGGCTATAGCTGGATACCTGTAGTCGGGCCTATCATCGGCGCACTGCTCGGTGCATGGTCGTATACCCTATTGTAATGAAAAAATATTTTGGATTGTTGTTAAATAAAAATAGGCCGGATAAATTCCGGCCTATTTTATATCGTTTAAATAACAGACACGATTAAGTTATGCTGCTGAATACAGCAACAATCAGGATGATGCTTAATACTACAGAAGCAGCCAAACCGATCCATGACCATTTTACGCGGTTGCGTTTGTAATCGTCATTGAGCAGGTAAGCAATAAGCACACCGATCAGTCCAAGGAAAAAACCCAGTGCAAAACCACCGAAATGGAATCCGGATTCTCCGCCCTTGCGCTTTTTCAGCATGGCTTTTTCAATTTTCTTGTTATTGATCGTTCCATCACGGTCAATATTGTCACGAACTTTTTTCTGAGCGATTTTAAAGCTCATCTTATCAAAGAAATTCATTTTTTGGCCGGTAAGCGCCTGAAATTCTTTAACACTGATACGGGAGAGCGTCAGTAATGAAATGGTTTTACCGGTTTTACCTACAGGGAAGAACATTTTGTCAGCGCGAAGTACGGGTTCCTTACTGCTGAGCGGAGAGACGCTCGCAAAAGAACTTGTCATTACGGCCAACGCAGCAATAAATAATACAAGTTTTTTCATGGTAGCTGAGTTTGGTTAAATAATGACCCAAGATAATAAAAAAACCATTTCAAAAAACATTAACGAACATTTTTGATGTTGCTAAAAAATACCGGAGTCATACTCATTACAGGTCGTTATGATAATATCCGTTACCTGTTCCACTTCGGAAAGTGAAATAGATAGCGGCGGTGATAAGCGTAAGCAATTAGGAGCAAAGAGAAACCAATCGGTGAGTAGTCCTTTTGTAATACAACTGTCAATTATTTTTTTATTGATTTCAAATGACGCGAACTCCACGGCCATCCACAAACCAAAAGAACGCACCTCCCGGATCAGGGGATGTTTGAGTTTTGACAGGAACAACGCTTCTTTCTCTTTTACATCTTTTATTAAAGGGCTGCAATTTCCTGCATTGTCGAGCAACAATTCCATTGCGGCCAATCCTGCTGCACAGCTTACGGGATGTCCGCCGAACGTAGTGATATGGCCCAAAACCGGGTTAACAGTAAACAGATCCATTATTTTTTTATCCGCAATAAAAGCGCCTAATGGCATCCCTCCGCCCAATGCTTTTCCCAATAATATTATATCGGGTACAATACCCATTTGTTCAAAACCCCAAAGCGTTCCGGTACGACCAAAGCCGGCCTGAATTTCATCTAATATCAGCAGGGTGCCGGTATCGGTGCATTTTTGACGTAATGCCTGCAACCATGCTTTATCCGGTACCAATATACCGGCTTCTGCCTGCACCGTCTCCATTACTACACAGGCTGTGCGGGAAGTGATAGCATCCAGTGAAGGCCAGGCATTATAGGTAAGGTGAAGTATATCCGGTAATAAAGGGCGGTATGCATTGCGCCAGTATTCATCTCCCATTATGCTCAACGCTCCTTGTGTACTGCCATGGTACGACTGGTCGAAAGCAATGATTTGTGTACGGCCGGTTGCGCGCTTGGCCAGTTTCATAGCGCCTTCCACCGCTTCAGCCCCTGAATTGGTAAAATATACGGCATTGAGTGATGCAGGCAGGTGCTGCGTTAGCAGCGTGGCATAGCGCACTTGTGGTGTTTCTACAAATTCACCATATACCATGATGTGCAGATAGGCGTCCAATTGTGCATGAATGGCCGCCAGTACATGCGGATGACGGTGCCCCGTATTGGCCACACTGATACCCCCGATCCCGTCAATATAGGTTTTACCCGCAGCATCGTACAGACTACAACCCTCGGCCTTTACAATTTCCAGGGCCAGGGGAGCAGGTGAAGTTTGTGCCACGTGGCGAAGAAACAATTCCCGTTGATTCATACCGGCAAATGTCGGAAACAAATCAGGATATTTGCAAAAGTCAAACCAGTACCCCGCATTCAGCAATGGGAGGAGTACGATTCATTCAACTAAATAAATGCAGGCATGCCCGTTATTCTACCCGTAGAAGGTCAATACCCGGTCTTTGGTGAAAATTGTTTTATTGCGCCCAATGCTACTATTGTAGGCAATGTAAAAACCGGAAATGATTGCAGTTTCTGGTTCAATACCGTGGTGAGAGGTGATGTGAATTTTATCCTTATCGGCAATAAAGTAAATGTACAGGACGGCGCCTGTATCCATTGTACCTATCAGAAATACGGCACCACGATTGGCAACAATGTGTCCATCGGACATAACGCTATTGTGCATGGATGTACCCTCCACGACAATGTGCTGATCGGTATGGGAGCGATAGTAATGGATAATGCGGTCGTACACAGCAATACCATTATTGCCGCTGGTGCCGTCGTACTGGAAAACACCATCTGCGAAGCAGGCAGTATCTATGCCGGCGTACCGGCCAAAAAAGTAAAAGATATTTCCGAAGAACTAATTCATGGGGAAATAAACCGGATCGCCAATAATTATGTGCGGTATGCGGATTGGTTTAGATAGGGGATGGGATGTACGATGTTAGATGTTAGATGTACGGTGTAACGATGTACGCGGCTTCCTTTATTTTAGATTTTAGATTTTCGGTTTTAGGTTTGCCAGCCCGCAGGTTTTCGATTTTTGATTGGTCTCCTCAGCACTACCATTCTAAATTCTTAACTCTTAACTCTTAATTCTTCCGGACTTTCCGCCACGGCGGACACGCCGGACTTTCCGACTTTCGGACTTTCCGCCACAGCGGACAAGCCGGACTTCCCCACTTCCCGTATCTTTACGATAGCAAAAGCAATTTTTTAATGATACATTCGTTAATAAATCAATCCTGTCATCAATGAAAAACCTGCGATTTTTTGTAATTACATTGAGTCTCACGCTGTTGTTATCCTCCTGCGGCTTTTTCAACAGCATATTCAAGGGCAAAACCAAGACCGGCTGCCCCTCGAATGGAAAAAATGTAGGCGCCGAAAAAATTCTCAGCGGCGACCCCAAGGCCATGAAAGATGTAAAAAAGGCTAAAAAATTCAGAAGTTAATTTCATTGGTGTGCAGCTATATCAGGGCTTTATTGGTCTTGATCATATCTAAACACCTTAACTATGAGCCTAACCCTACGAACCTCTTTAGGATGTACCGAAGCTGTAATTGCCGATGACGGCGGTTTAAAACAATTCTACCGTGTAGCCAATATTCTCAGCCAGGATTTTGATGTCAATTTCTCCAACAAAGAAGATGATTTCGATACCATCGATTGGGACTTCCGTTTCAAAGGTCACAGCATGACCCTCCATTATAGTATCTATAATGGCATCTCCATTTTCCCCACTAAAACCCGTGATGCATTGAATAAAGAAAATAAAGCAGTTGTAGAGCTGGCCGGAGCATTGGAAGGAAAACTCTTCAATGAAGAACAACGAAATATAGCCTGATGAAGAATTCAGAATTATGAATTCAGAATTTAAAATTCATAATTCTGAATTCATAATTCTAAATTCTCAATAGCTTTTCTGCTCTATACTTTCCATAATATTCACATAGCTCACATATCGGTCTTCTGTTATTTGCCCGTTCGCAACGGCCGCTTTAATGGCACATCCGGGTTCATTGAAATGTTTACAATTATTAAACTGACACTCGTTCAATAAGGCTCGCATCTCCGGAAAATAATGTGAGACTTCCTGCTTCTCAATATCTACGAGTCCGAATTCACGCATACCCGGTGAATCAATGATCTTACCCCCCTGTGGCAGGTCGTACATTTCAGCAAATGTGGTCGTATGCTGTCCCTTGCCGCTCCATCCGCTGATATCCTGTGTTTTTAAATTGATATCCGGAAAGATCGCATTCAGCAGGGATGATTTTCCCACACCACTATGCCCGCTGATAAGCGTAACGCGGTCTTTGAGCAATTCCACCAATTCATCCACCCCCTGGTTATTTACCGCACTGATCAGTCGTACCGTATACCCCGCACCTTCATACATCGCTTTCCACTGTTCATATTTCTCAAGATCCTTTTGTTTATAGAGATCAGACTTATTAAATACAATCAGCGCCGGCACATGATACATTTCCGAAGCCACCAAAAAACGATCAATGAAGCCTTGCGAAGTTTTAGGTTCGCGCAGGGTGGCTACCAGCATACTCTGATCGATATTGGCCGCCACAATATGATGCTGATGCTTGAATCGCGGGGATTGACGGTTGATATAATTATTCCGGTCGAAGATGGTGGTAATGATAGCGGTATTACTATCCGCTGATTCTATATCCATGTCGATCTGGTCACCCACCGCCACCGGATTCGTGCTGGTGATATCATCCAGCTTCATCACGCCCTTCATTCGGGCATTCCAGAAATGACCGCTTTCATCCTTTACGATGTACCAGCTTCCGGTAGATTTATAAACAATTGCTTTCATTAACTACAAAATACCTGAATTGCGGGGAGAATGCCGAAGTTTATCAGGGAAACTTTCGGAAAATCGTAAATCGGAGCAGCCATTCCACCACGATCAGTGCAATCGCAACGAGCAAAAATGGAAGGAAGCGCTCGTCAGAACGGGTAGAAAAACGAATCTCCATTTTTGATTTTTCCAACGCATCGATCTTGCGGTAAACCTGTTGCAACCCTTCTTTATCATTGGCCCTGAAAAACTGACCGCCCGTACTGTTTGCAATATTGGTCAGCAGTTCTTCATCCAGGAAGTCTGCTTCCGGGTTCTTTGCGCCCCGGGGGGCATTGGTTCCTTCGGGTATGGCCACCGGCGTACCATTTATACCGATCGTATATACTTTTACCTTCTTGGTTTTGGCAATCTCCAAAGCCGTGAGCGGATCAATGAGTCGCGTTTCCGGAGGATCCTCTTTTCCATCAGTAAGCAATATGATCACTTTGCTTTTACTATCGCTTTTAGAAAGCCGGTCTACCGATGTGGCCAACCCCTCCCCGATCACGGTACCCCGGATATTCAAAAATTGGCGAACCTCCAGGCTGGCAATTTGAGACAACAGCATATTGCGGTCGCCGGTAAGGGGGCATTGCGTATAGCTTTCACCGGCAAACACCACTAACCCAATACGGTCCACAGGCCGGCTCCTTACAAATTCCTGTGCCACTTCTTTGGCCACTTCCATCCGGGAAGGTGCAATATCCGTAGACCCCATACTTCCGCTTACGTCCATACAAAGAATGATATCGATGCCTTCTCCTTCTGCCTGTTGCTCTTCCTGTTTATTTTGTGGCCTTGCCAATGCCATTATCAATGAAGCAAGCGCGAGCAGTCGTAATATAAAGGGCAAATGCCTGAATTTATTTTTCCAGGTGGAAACAGTAAAAGCATGAACGGTCGACACCGTAACCGTGGCCTGCCGTTGGTTATTCTTTCTGCTATACCTGATTACAAGCAGGGGCAATACCAAGAAGAGCCCGAACAGATACGGGTACATAAAATCAAGCCGCTTTATCCAATCGTATAACATCTGTTTATGCTTGTTTAGAATTCGTTTGCCCGTTCTTGTTGCGTTCGGTTTGTTCAATATGGATCAGGGCCTGTCTGATATCAGTAAGGCTTTTCACCTGATCGGCTGTCTCAGGTATGTACTTTGCAAACTTTACATAATCACTCATCCGCAGCGCCTGCGATAAGGTATCAAATGCATCTTTTTCCATACCGAGCGACCGCAACTGAACTACCAGATCATCCGTTGTTTTTTGAAGGGATAGTATCCCTTTTCTCCGGAAAATGTATAAACGAAATATATCCGTGAGCTCCGAATAATAAGCCTTGGGCAATAATGTACTGCCATCGAGCTGATCCAGTTGTTTCATTGCATCGCCAAATATATCTTCCGGCCTTGCAGGTAGTACTGGAGCCTGAACGGGTTTCTGTTTTTTCCGGAACAGGAAATAAAACAGGAGCAAGACAAGCAACGTAGCGGCAGCCAGCATCCACCAGGCCGTTTTCTTTTTCGTTACAGGTACGTCCGCCACATCGGTAATATCGTGATAAGGTTGTTTGGGATCAAAATCAGAAAAAACCACATCCACCGGAATCGTATCCGTTTGCATTCCTTCGGCTAATGAAAAAGATGGTATTACCCAATGTCCGGAATCAAAACTGGTAAGCGTATATACCACCCTCACCGGCTTGCCATCTTGTGTGTCAATGACCGGCTTCCCCACTATTTCAAAATGTGGTATGGAATCAAGCACCGGCAGCGTTTCCTGCGATACGGCGTTATTGCGTAGTTCAATTCTGAGCTGCAACTGTTCACCGATCAGTATCTTATTTTTATCAGCAGTAACCTGAATACCCGTCTTCGCCTGCCCCTGCAGCAAAGTGGTGGCAAACAAACATCCAAGAAGAAATATTCCGATCCTGATTTTCATTCCATTACCTGTTTCTGCTGAGAAAGAAGCGCTGCAATACTTTTACATAATCTTCGCCCGTCATTATATGCAGCAGGTCACATCCTGCTTTTTTAAATGTTTGTACCCCGTATTCTGTAACGCGGAAAAATTCCTGTTCATAACTATACCGCACAAACGAATTGCTGCTGTCCACCCATTTGGTGGCACCTGACTCAGAATCCTTTACCTGCAGCATACCGGCATCAGGAAGACTCTTATCCATACTATCATAAATGCGGATGCCGGTCACATCATGTTTCTTTCCGGCCACCCGCAACGAATCCTCATAATTGGCATCAATAAAATCACTCAGAATAAAGGCAATGCTTTTCTGCCGGGTCACATTATTAAAATACCGCAATGCCTGCGACAAAGCCGTTCCTTTACCCTTTGGCTCTTTGCTCAACAATTCGCGTACGATATACAACGCATGCTGCCTTCCTTTCTTAGGAGGAATATAGGCTTCAATGATATCACTGTAAAAGATCACACCAACTTTATCGGCATTGTTTACGGCAGAGAAACTGAGCACTGCAGCGATCTCTGTTATGATATCCCTTTTCCGGGCGATGGTCGTGCCAAACAAGGAACTGTTGCTGATATCCACCAGCAACATCACGGTGAGCTCACGCTCCTCTTCAAAGAGTTTGCTGAAAGGGTGACCAAACCTGGCCGATACATTCCAGTCAATAAAACGAATATCATCGCCTGCTGCATACTCCCGCACTTCTTTAAACGACATGCCCTTCCCTTTAAAAGCACTATGGTATTCACCGGTGAACAGGTCACTGGTGAGCTTCTTGCTTTTGATTTCCAGCTCTCGAACTTTTTTCAGTATTTCGGTGGTGGTAAGCATGAATATTGCAGCCTCGTTAATGATGATTTATTAATAGCGTTTTTGTCAGGGTACATTGATTTGCCGCAATACATCTTCGATCACATCTTCCACTTTTACATTTTCCGCCTCTGCTTCATAGGTAAGACCAATACGATGCCGCAATACATCCTGGCAAATGCTTCGCACATCTTCCGGTATCACAAAACCGCGTTTGTTTAAAAAAGCCTGTGCTTTGGCGGCCAATCCCAGATTGATGCTGCCCCTCGGAGATGCCCCATAACTGATCAAGGGTTTCAGTTTCTCCAGTTTATAGGCTGCCGGATTGCGGGTGGCAAAAACAATATCCAGTATATACTGTTCAATTTTTTCATCCATATAGATCTGCTTCGTCAGGTTTTTGGCATTTACCACTTCCTGTACGGAAACCACCTGCCGGATGGCCGGAAATTCACCGGCAATACTTCTGCGCAATATGATCTGCTCTTCCACCATTTTGGGATAATCCACGATCACTTTCATGATAAAACGATCCACCTGTGCTTCGGGCAGCGGATACGTGCCCTCCTGCTCCAGCGGATTTTGTGTGGCCAGTACCAGAAAAGGTTCTTCAAGTTTATATGTGCTGTCGCCGATCGTAACCTGTCTTTCCTGCATGGCTTCGAGTAAGGCACTCTGTACTTTGGCCGGGGCACGGTTGATCTCATCTGCCAGGATAAAATTTGCAAATATGGGACCCTTGCGCACCACGAATTCATTGCGCTGCTGATTATAGATCATCGTACCGATCACGTCTGCGGGCAACAAGTCGGGGGTAAACTGTATACGGCTGAAATGCGCATGAATGGCCTGGGCGAGCGATTTAATCGTAAGGGTTTTGGCCAAACCCGGCACTCCTTCCAGCAGCACATGCCCGTTACTGAGCAATCCGATAATGAGCCTGTCGAGCATGTGGGATTGTCCCACGATAACATGGCCGATCTCTTCTCTTAATTTATCGGTGAACTGGCCGGCATGGCTGATCTTTTCATTTAATTGGCGGATATCCTCTGCGGTCTTTAACATGAGATGGTTTTAATAGTTCACAAAATACGAACTTGCTGTATGCAAATAATTTGCCGTTATTATGAACGGTAAGAAAATACTATACTTTTTGGCGTTATTTTCCGTTTTATTTACCGGAAAGAAAATCTATCTTAGTAAAAAACCAATAAATATGCGAAAACGCTTCTCTTTTTTACCCATAATGGCTGTTTGTACCCTCTTAATTATCTCTTGCGGTAAAGACGACCCTGATCCCGCACCAGCAAAAACAAAAACAGAACTGATCACAACTGGTTCATGGCGCTTCAGTTCCGCCTCCGTTGGCGGCACCGATGTATCCGCGTTTTTCCAGGTATGTCAGAAAGATAATGTGGTCACTTTTGCTGCTGCCGGTACCGGCACACTCGATGAAGGTGCCACTAAATGCAATGCCGGTGATCCGCAAACCCAGAACTTTACCTGGAATTTTGCCAGCAATGAAACGCAGTTGTTTATCTCTGCCACTTTATTTACCGGAGGCAGCAATACATCCACTATCGTTACGCTGAATGAATCACAACTGGTGATCTCGCAACAGGTGATCGTGAGCGGCACTCCGCAGACTGCGATCTTTACGTTTGTACATTAAACAAACCTCATATAGTTAAATAAAAAAAGCATCTCTATCAGATGCTTTTTTTTATTGAATCTATTGATCAGCCCAGGTATTTTCCCACGATCGGCACCCTTCTTCCCACTCCGAATGCTTTGGGTGAAATGCGGATGATCGGGCAAAACTGGTTGCGTTTGTATTCATTTGTATTCACCAGTTTGAGTACACGGTCCACCAATGCCGGGTCAAAGCCCATGGCCTTTATCTCATTGGGTCCCTGCCTGCGTTCAATATACTGGTATAAGAGTTTATCGAGAATGGCATAGTCCGGCAATGAATCAGAATCCTTTTGTCCGGGGCGTAATTCTGCGGAAGGAGGTTTGACCAGAATATGCTGGGGTATGATCTCCTTTTCGCGATTGATATAGCGGGCCAGTGCATATACCTGCAGTTTATAACAATCGCCCAATACACCCAGCCCACCGGCCATATCACCATACAAGGTGCCATAGCCTGTTGCCAGTTCACTTTTATTGGAAGTATTGAGGAGTATATACCCGAATTTATTGGCAATAGCCATCAGGAGATTACCGCGTGTGCGGGCCTGTATATTCTCTTCCGCCAGGCTGAATGGCAGGTCATTGAAAATGGGCTTTAACTCTGCTAAGAAACTTTCATAGATATTCCGGATGGGAACGATATCATAAGGATTGTCCAGGTTCTTACTCAGTTCTTCCGCATCGGATACCGAATGTCCGGTTGAATACGGAGAGGGCATCAGGATGGCTCGTACATTCTTACGACCCAATGCGTCGCAGGCCAGGGCCAGTGTAACGGCACTGTCAATGCCACCACTGCTGCCGAGGATAGCCCTGGTGAAACCCATTTTCCTGAAATAATCACGAATGGCCATCACAATGGCATTGTATATTTCCGCTGTGCAAAGAGAGGGGTCAAGATCCGGCGGATTAAACTCTTCGTTGGGAAGTTCATCCGCCCTTTTTATCACCGGCTGTACAAATGTGCCGTCTTCTTTCCATTCAAAGATTTCCATGGCCTCTTCAAACAAGGGCAACTGGTACACCATGTTGGCATGTTTGTCAAACACAATGGAAGCTCCGTCAAAAACGATCTCTGTCTGACTGCCCACACCATTGCAATACAACATGGGCAGCTGGTATTTGGCCGTATTTCGTTTTACAATGGCTTTGCGGTCTTCCACATGGGTATAATCAAATGGCGAAGCGGAAAGATTGAGCATGATGTCAGGCTGCTGCTTCATCAGTTCGTCCATCGGGCAGTTCCGGTACAATGGATTATCGCCAAGGTTCCAGATATCTTCACATATCGTAACGGCCAGTTTTTTCCCTTTGAAGGGTATTACATTCCAGTGATAGGCCGGTTCAAAATAGCGGTATTCATCAAACACATCATAATTGGGCAAACAGGTTTTATGTACCACCGCCTTTACTTCTTTTTCATAGAGGAAAAAGGCAGCATTGAAAAGATCCTTTCCCTCTCTTACCGGGTTGCGGTCAGGGGCTCCCACCAATACAGCGATCGTATCTGCATACTGCCTGATGGTATCAATAGCCTGATAAGACTTATTGATAAAATCATCGAACTCGAGAAAATCACGGGGGGGATAGCCGCAAACGCAGAGTTCAGAGAACAACGCCAGGTCTGCACCACGGGCCTTGGCCCATTCAATGCCCTGAATGATCTTTTTTGTATTATCGTCAAAATTTCCGATGTGGTAATTCTGTTGTATGATAGCGATCTTCATGCAGCAAATTTACAGTAATTTAGTCCGACCTTTGAAGGGTGCAGCCCCTCACAACATTAACAGCAATATTTCGTTTTCCATTTACAATGAAAAAACTCCTCCTCCTATTGGTGCTGATAGCCGGCATCGTGGCATGCAACAATAAAAAGAAAGGCCCCGACGTATCGGATATTAAAGTAGATATACCGGTGGTCCGTTTCGATCGTGCATTTTTCAATATGGACTCCACTGATATTCCGGCCGGCTTGAAAATGCTCCGGCAGCAATACCCCGATTTCTATACCGACTTTATGCAGCAGATATTGGGGGTGGATGGATCGGATACCAGCCGCCGAACCCTGTATGTAACGCATGAATTCCTCAAAGGGTATCGCTCCATTTATGATTCCCTGCAGGAAGTGTATAAAAAACCGGATTGGCTGAAATCCGACCTGGAACATGCCTTTCAATATGTAAAATATTATTTCCCCAAATACATTCCCGGCAAAGCGTATGTATATGTAGGCCCCTTCGATGCACCCGGGGTGGCGCTCACCCGTACCGGTCTGGCAATCGGCTTACAGCAATTTGCCGGCAGCAATTTTTCGGTGTATCAGTCAGCACAGGGCCAGGAGCTTTTTCCCTTGTATATATCCCGCCGCTTCGCACCGGGATATATAACGGCCAACTGCATGAAAGCCGTGGTGGAAGATATTTTCCCGAATAACTACAGCGGAAAACCCCTCATTGAACAAATGGTGGAAAAAGGAAAACAATGGTACCTGCTCGACAAGTTTATGCCATTTGCTCCTGATTCTGTAAAAACGGGGTACACACAGCATCAGCTCGACTGGTGCAAAGAATTTGAAGGAAATATCTGGAGTCATATTGTAAAAAATGAAGACCTGCAATCACTTGTACCTTCTACCATTCAACAATATATAGGCGAAGGGCCTTTCACACAGGGGTTATCACAGGAAGACTCACCAGGCAATATCGGTCAGTGGATCGGCTGGCAGATCGTGAAGAAATATGCGGAGAAAAACAGCAGCCTTACTCCCGGAGACATCATGAAAACGAATGCGAGGAAGATACTCGAAGAAGCGAAATACAAACCTAAGTGATTCCCTGAATCGGTATTACCTTACAGTGAGTAACCAGTTCCTCCGCAACATGTACAACTGCATGCGGCCTGTGGAATATTCTGGCCTCCCTGCTTCAGAAAGTGATACAGTCAGCCCCGGTAAAGGATTATTTTACTACATTTACCCGAATCATGAAGCAACTCACCACCACTCTTACTGACCCTGTTTATATCCCGAAAGAAAAGTTCACCGTATACGATCGTTTCTGGCTGCGTATGATGAATGATAAAAGGGATTTACCTTTTATCTACCTGCTCACTAAAATCCATCTCACGGTATTGCCCATGGCGATTATATTATTTACGCCGTTACTGGAAGGTTGGTACTGGTGGCTGGCGGTGGTTCCCTATTTTTATGTGTCGCAGTTATATTTCAAAGGCCGCTTCGGATTGATGTTTCATTGCCTTTGCCACCGCAAAATGTTTAAAGCCCCCTGGCAAAAGCCATTTCATACCTATATCACCTGGATATTATGTCCGCTCTTCGGGCATGCCCCGGAAGGATATTTTTGTCATCATATGGGCATGCACCATATCGAAAACAATCTGCCCGATGATACCAGCAGCACGATGCATTACCAGCGCGACAGCCTGCGGGGATTCCTCTCCTATTTTTTTACGTTCATATTTGTAGGGGTGATTAATACGATCCGGTATCTGTTTTCCCGCAAGCGTAAAAACCTGTACCAGCGACTCACCGCCGGCGAATACATCTATATTGCTTTTTGTATTGCCATGTGTTTTGTAAACCTGAAAGCCACCCTCATGGTCTTTATCATTCCCTTACTTTTTGCGAGGCTGGTCATGATGCTGGGCAACTGGACGCAACATTCATTTGTAGATGCCAGCGATCCCGGCAACCTTTATACCAGTTCCATCAATTGTATCAATACCGTGTACAACAAAACCTGCTGGAACGACGGATATCATATCATTCATCACCTTCGCCCGGGAATGCACTATACGGAAATGCCCGCAGAATTTTTAAAGCGAAAAGATGAATTTGCACGTCATAAAGCCATTGTATTCGATGGCATCCATTACCTGCATATTTTTACCTGGCTGCTCACCAAACGCTATGATAAACTGGCTGCCAACCTTGTGAATATCAATGGCACCATGTTTCAATCGCAGGAAGAGGCTATCGCATTAATGAAAGAAAGGACGAAAAGGATTCCCGTATAGGAGGAATGCAGGATTAATTATTCTTGGCAGGAACGATCATTTCAAAAGAGGGGATACTCACGTCAAACATTTTTTTGCTGTGTATATTTTCCATCTGGTATGTACCCTTCATTTTACCCATCTCCGTTCGCAGGTTGCAGCCGCTCACATACTGATAGCTTTCCCCGGTCTGTATCACGGGCTGAACTCCTACCACCCCTTCACCTTCCACTTCACGGTAGCTGCCATTGCTGTCAAAAATATGCCAGTGGCGGCGGTGGAGTTTTACCGGAAACCCGTTGTGATTTTCCAGCGTGATACGGTAAGCAAACATAAATTCCGACTGCAGCGGATTGCTGTAATCGGCCTGATAAAATGTTTCCACACTTACCCGGATGCCTTCTGAGATCATACTGGTCATAGAGTAAAAATAAACAAAATAGCCGTATACCGGGTCTTCATTTATTTAACTTCCAAATCAGGCCACAGTACTTAATTTTGCGGCTGATTAATCACTTTTTGATATATAAAAAATCTGAAATATTTTCGCAATTGGCCTCCCAACAGGATGGATATCATTGCACTAACATTTGAAATGCGCCACAATAGAAGGTGGCATAGTTTATAATAAATATACACACATGAAAATAGCTGTAGCCAAAGGAGATGGAATAGGTCCCGAGATCATGGACGCAGTTCTCCGAATTTTTGAAGCCAACAAAGTACCGCTCGAATACGAAATGGTAGATATGGGCAAATGGGTATTTGACAAGGGGTTCAACAATGGTATGACCCCTCAGGCCAAAGAAACCATTGAGGCGCTCGGCCTTTTGTACAAAGGCCCCATGGAAACGCCAAAAGGGAAAGGGGTAAAAAGCATTAATGTGACAGCCCGCAAAACCTGGAACACGTTTGCCAATAAACGGGATTTCAAAACCCTGCACGGGGTGGATACCGTATTCAGCAAAGCCGGCATTCCTATCGACATAACTGTAGTACGGGAAAATATTGAAGACACCTACGGAGGTATTGAGCATATGCTTACCCATGATGTGGCGCTGAGCCGCCGTTTCATCACCCGTCCCGGAAGTATGCAAGTAATCCGGTATGCGTTTGAAATGGCCCGCCAGAAAAAGGCCCGCCGCATCACCTGTGTACACAAGGCCAATATCATGAAGATCACCGATGGGTTATTTCTCGAATGCTTCCAGGAAGTGGCGAAAGAATACCCCGAGCTGAAGTCAGATGATATCATTGTAGATGATCTGTGTATGAAACTGGTCACCCGACCTGATACGTTTGATGTATTGGTACTTACGAACCTGCAGGGTGATATTGTATCGGATCTCTGTGCCGGTCTGGTTGGTGGATTGGGCTTTGCCCCCTCTGCCAATATTGGCGACCATATTTCCATCTTTGAAGCGGTGCATGGCACGGCACCCGATATAGCCGGGAAAAATATTGCTAACCCCACAGCGCTGCTGCTGAGCGGCCTGGCCATGCTTCGCCATGTGGGCCTGATGGAAAATGCAGCTATCATTGAAAATGCACTTTTATACACACTGGAGACAGGGATACATACCGGTGATTTTGGCGACAAATCCAAAGCATCTGTCAATACGACCGAATTTGCAGATGCCATCATTGGTAATTTTGGTAAAACGCCTGAAGTGGGCGGACGTGAAGTGATACCCAATATGCCCGGCACTCCTACGCCGCTCAAGCTGGATGCAAATGCCATGATGGTATCCCGCGAAAGTGAGCAGGAAACCATTGTAGGGGTGGATCTTTTTATTGAAAGTAATGAGCAGCCAACAGTTATTGCAGATAAATGCAAAAGGCATGCAGGAGTAAAATTCAACCTGATCAATATCAGCAACCGCGGTACACAGGTATGGCCAACCGGCTCCGTATATACCAACCTGGTAAACCAATACAATGTTCGCTTCGAAAGTATTGGCGATGAACCCCTCAACCAGCAGGATGTGATCGGCCTCTACGTGAGCATGAGTGGCAATTTTAAAATATGTTCCTTCGAATTGCTGAACATGTGGGGCGATAAAAAAGCCTATTCACTTGCACAGGGTCAATAAGAATTTGATGATAGCAGAAAGGGAAATGGTTTATTCATTTCCCTTTTTTATTTTACAACCGAGTTGTAACTTACAATCAGTATCACCACAGTAACTATTTAATCATGCCATTAACTACGCATAAATATTCCAACGGAGAAGTGACCGTGATCTGGAAACCCAATGTATGTATTCATTCCACACTTTGCTGGAAAGGTTTGCTGGAAGTATTCAATCCGCAGGAACGTCCCTGGATAAAAATGGAGGGAGCCACTACGGAACGTATCATCGAACAGGTACGGAAATGCCCCAGTGGCGCATTGAGCTATATGCTGAATAAAGACCTCGCTGCAACGCAACCAGCCGATCATATCATTGGCGAAGCCGCTAATATGGTGAAGGTGGAAGTAAGCCCGGACGGACCTTATCTCATCAAAACCGAATGTGTGATTGTGCATGCCGGTGGTAAAGAAGAGACCAAAACAGGTACGGTGGCATTGTGCCGCTGCGGAGCATCCGGCAATAAACCCTATTGCGATGGTGCGCACCGCAAGATCGGATTCAAAGGATAGCTACCTGAAGTAATCCCAGTTTCAGGGCCATGCCAATACTTACCAGAATAATACCTGCCAGTATCACCAGTAATGGCATGAGTATCTTTTTGTTTTCTTCAAATACTGAAAGCTGAAAGAGTATGATGCCGGCAATACAAAAGCCAAAACCAGCCAGGATATAATACCAGGCAGGAGCCATTAAATTTTTTTCGATTGTTTATACCCGTTTTTCAAAAGCCATTGCAATACTTTATCGCGCTGATCACCCTGTACAATGATCTCACCATCTTTGGCTGAGCCGCCGGTACCACAAAATGATTTGAGTTTTTTACCCAGGTCTTCCAGATCTTCTTCTTTACCCCGGAAACCTTCCACCAGTGTAACCGCTTTACCCGCCCGGTGTTTGGTGTCGAGGCGGATACGCAATTTTTGCTCAGCCGGAGATACGGTGGATACATCTTCCTGTACTTCTTCAAACTTAAATCCGGGATCCGTGCTGTACACAAAACCCCTGCCGTCTGCTTTGTTCTTTTTTGACATCATTCAGCATTTATAATTTTACCCTAACACCTGAATAACAAACCTCTTCAAGCTGCCTTCACTTTGTTATGGCAGGCCCCATAGGGGCAAGCACGCCTCTTCAACCTATGGAACCTCTTCAACCTATGGAACCTCTTCAACCTCTCAAACCACCGCTTTCAAACTCAGATCCAGACTCTTTGCCTGATGTATAAGTGCTCCCACGCTCACGTAATCCACACCCGTTTTCGCATACTCTTCTACGTTAGACAGATTGATGCCCCCGCTGGCTTCTGTTTCAAATTCGTGACGCACACCCGCTTCCTGCAATAACTTCAAGGCTTCGGTTATCCTATCGGGCGTAAAATTATCCAGCATGATCCGAAATACTTTACCCCTGCCGGACCATATTACCCGGCGCACATCCTCCACGGATCGGGTTTCCACTTCTATCTTCAGTCCCGGTTTCACCCTTTGCACATAGGCCGCGGCTTTATCAATTGCTTTTTCAATACCTCCGCAATAATCAATATGATTATCCTTAAGCATGATCATATCATATAATCCAAAACGATGGTTTACCCCACCTCCGATGCGTACTGCTTCTTTTTCCAATAGGCGAAAATTGGGTGTTGTCTTCCGGGTATCCAGCACACGCGTCGAATAATCCTTTAGCTGATCGGTATATTGCTTTGTTAGCGTAGCGATACCGCTCATGCGTTGCATACAATTCAGCACGAGCCTTTCGCATTGTAAAATTGTATGTACACTGGCTTCCACTTCAAATGCTTTTTCACCAAACACCATGGCATCACCGTCTTCTTTGAAAGGGGTAAAGATGATCCCCGGTTCTTTATACCGGAATATCTTTTCCGCCACTTCCATGCCGGCCAGCACTCCTTCCTGTTTTATTTTCAGTACGGCTTTACCCCTGGCAGCGGGATCAATGGCCGACAAAGTGGAATGATCCCCATCGCCGATATCCTCGCGTAATGCTTCTTCAATAAGATGCAGTAATTGTTCATCAAAACTCATAGGCCAAAAATACTACCATAACCTTTACAACGATTTTTTTTCAACGACAGGTTACCCATGCCTTGTTTTTCCCTTGTGTCCCTGTGTCATAAAAAAGCCCCGTTATTTGCATAACGGGGCTCAGAAAGGTAACTGAATATAGGTTATTCAATGGCCTGGAAGCGGATCTCTTTCACCACTTCTTTACCATTCTTGATCTTCATAAATACATTAGTACGGAAATTTCCGGAATTGGTTTGCATGGTACCAATACAAAAATGTCCGCCACCGGGAGAGTCGCCCTTGTGTTTCAATTCAAAACCTTTCACGCCATTGTTGGCAAAAAAGTCTTTCATAATAACCTGGGCCTGGGCTTTACTGTAGTTATCACTTTTATCCGGCAGGGTAAGCTCAATATTGTCGTCAAAGTTTTTGGCGAGCTCCCCGGAATTACCGGAGCGCAATGCGTTGATTACATCATCAATATTGTTTTGCATCACAAACGATGAAAACAGAACGGTAAGTCCAAGCAGCGAGATGGTAAATAAATGTTTCATATCAAATTTGGGTTTCACAAGGATACTAATCTAAAAACATGCCACAGAATTTCGATAACTTCACGGCTACTAAAGTACTAAAAACCAGCCTTTTTTCTCAATCAGTCTGGGGAAAGCGCCGGTCAAATTGTAGATTTACAGGGTGCGGATTGGTATTGTTACCTGAAAATCAGTGATTTTTTTCATTTAAAACGGGTGTATTTAAAAATGTCTCAAAAAAAAGTAATTCTGGTCATTATGGACGGCTGGGGGCTGGGAAAAGTTGCTTCTGCGGATGCTATTCAGCATGCCAACGTCCCGTTTACCAAATCGTTATACAGTGCTTATCCCCACACTACCCTTATTACCTGCGGGGAAGCGGTAGGCCTCCCGGACGGGCAAATGGGCAATTCAGAAGTGGGTCACCTCAACCTGGGCGCCGGCCGGATCGTGTACCAGGAATTGCAACGCATCAATGTGGCTATACGTAATGGTTCCTTTATGCAAAACGATGTACTGCTCCAGTCCATCCGGCAGGCAAAAAGCACCGGAAAGGCCCTTCACCTGCTGGGCCTGGTGAGTAACGGGGGGGTGCATTCCCATATCAATCACCTGAAAGCAATCGTGGATACCTGCAAAGCTGAAGGGCTGGAGAACGTATTTATTCACGCTTTTACCGACGGACGTGATTGTGATCCCAAAAGCGGGCTGGCTTTTATGACGGAACTGCAACAACACCTGAATTATTCAGTAGGAAAGATAGCCACCGTAAGCGGGCGCTACTATGCCATGGACCGCGACAAACGTTGGGAACGGGTGAAACTCGCCTACGATGCCCTCGTACATGGCGTTGGTGAAAAAGCAACCGATGCCATCGCTGCCGTGGAAAGATCCTACGACGCCAATATCACCGATGAGTTTATTAAACCGACCGTGATCGTGGATGAAAACCAGCAACCATTGGCCACTATTCAAAACGGAGATGTAGCCCTTTGTTTCAACTTCCGTACCGACCGCTGCCGCGAAATAACCCAGGTGCTGACACAGACCGATTTCCCGGAGCAACAGATGTATAAATTGTCGCTGCACTATACCACCATGACCGAATACGACAGTACCTATACCGGTGTACACGTAATCTTTGAAACCGATAATCTCAATAATACACTCGGCGAAATCATCGAAAAGCACCGACTACGCCAGATACGGGCAGCCGAAACAGAAAAATACCCGCACGTTACTTTCTTCTTCAGCGGCGGCAGGGAAAAAGTTTTTGAAGGTGAAAAAAGAATCATGGCGGCTTCTCCCAAAGTGGCCACCTATGACCTGCAACCGGAAATGAGCGCCTATGAACTTACCGATATGCTGATTCCTGAAATAGAAAACAAGTGGGCCGATTTTATCTGCCTCAATTATGCCAATGCCGATATGGTGGGGCATACCGGTGTGTGGGAAGCAGCCATCAAAGCCGTAGAAACCGTAGACAAGTGTGTGGAGCGTGTGGTAACCACCGGTCTGAAAAACGGGTACACCATTCTGCTTACAGCCGATCATGGCAATTCCGATTATATGATCAATGAAGATGGTACCCCCAACACCGCTCATACACTGAACCCGGTGCCATTATTTGTAATCGACAACGAATGGAAAGGAACGGTGAAGCCGGGTAAGCTGGGCGATATTGCCCCGACCATTCTTACACTGATGCAATTGCCCATTCCCAATGAAATGACCGGTGAAATACTGGTATCAAACCCTTAATTTTATTTTACATAAACACTACCGGATATGATCAAAAAAATAATGCTTGTGCTCCTGGCCGCCCTGGTCGTGATACAGTTCATACACCCGAAAAAGAATAAATCCGAAGGACCACAACCCAACTATATCGGCAATGTGTATGCCATGCCCGACGATGTAAAAGTGATCCTTTCCAAAGCCTGCAATGATTGTCACAGTAACAATACCCGGTATCCCTGGTATGCCATGCTGCAACCCGTTCATTGGTGGATGGACAAGCATGTACAGGATGGAAAAAAACACATCAATTACGATGAATATACGAACCGCCCCCTCCGCTATCAGTATCATAAGCTGGAAGAGACTATTGAAATGGTGAAAGAGGGAGAAATGCCCCTGAATTCCTACACCTGGATACATAAAGACGCCAAACTGACCGAAGAAGAAAAAGCCAAACTGACCGGCTGGGCGCAATCTGTAATGGATACCATGAAAGCACGGTACCCGATTGACAGCCTGGTTCGGAAGAAAAATTAATATCTTCGCCATTGCATGTCGATTCCAAATTCGTATAGAAAGATCACTGCCGGGTTTTTGCTGACACTGGCCTGGTTTCCGCTGTTGCTGTTGCTCATACTGCAGTTGCAGCAGAAAGCGGTGCAATCAGACATGAAAGAGCGATTGCGCGATCATCCCCTTCATACGGTGGTGGTAGCAGAAACAGCGGTTCGCTGGATAAAGAAAGACAAAGAGATCTGGGTGGGTGACCGGATGTTTGATATCAAATATTTCGAGAAAAAAAACGGTAATTATATTTTTCAGGGTCTCTTCGACTCTGAAGAGACTAATATTTCACGGTTGCTGGAGCAAGGTAACGGACATCAGCAAAAATCCGCCAGATCCCTTCTGTCACAGACTTTCCAGTTACTGCAATCACCCTGTATGAATGTTCACGGCGAAGTGGTATTCCTGCAGGCAGCATTCCAATATCCAGTGCCTTCCACTGAATCATCACGCGAACGGTTGAACGCGGATATTCTTACCCCGCCACCCCAATGCTGATTACAGACATGATGCATCTATTTTATTAACTGTAATCAAATACTTCTAATTATGAGAAAGTACGCATTGCTTTGCGCAGTGCTTTGTATAACGGTATATACATATGCGCAAACAGACACCACCAGTGAAAAGAGCCTGGAAGAGGCGGTGGTGTATTCTAATAAATTTGCCGAGAACAAAAAGAATCTGGCACAAAAAATTGATATTATCAGTGCCAGAACGATTGCCCGTTTCAACAGTCAGAACACCGGCGACCTGCTGGTAAATTCAGGAAATATTTTCGTTCAAAAAAGCCAGCAAGGAGGCAGCAGCCCGGTAATACGCGGCTTCGAAGCCAGCAGGGTATTGCTGGTAGTGGATGGTGTGCGCATGAACAATGCCATTTATCGTGCCGGTCACCTGCAAAATGTCATTACCATTGATCAGAATATGCTGGAGCGTGTGGAAGTGCTTTACGGCCCCGCCTCCACCATGTATGGCAGCGACGGACTGGGGGGTGTACTGCATTTCAGAACCAAATCACCCCTGCTTTCCACTTCCGGAAAAATGCTGGTAAAAGGAACCGGATTCGTACGCTTCAGCACTGCCAATGAAGAAAAAACAGGTCATGCGGATATCAGCATCGGCGGTAAAAAGATCGCCTGGCTTCAATCCTATACCTACAGTGATTTTGGTGATATGAAGATGGGAAGTAATTACAACAGCAAGTATCCTGACTTTGGAAGAAGATCCCGGTATATTGAAACAGTGAACGGCGTGGATTATGTACGTATCAATGAAGATGACCGCGTACAATTATTCTCCGGATACAAACAATGGGACATCACGCAAAAACTGTTATTTCAGCCATCTGATAAGATCAAACACAGCCTGAATATTCAATACTCCAATTCATCGGATGTACCACGGTATGACCGGCTACAGGATATCCGCAATTTTGGCGGCAGCATCGGCACCACCCTACGCTATGCCGAATGGTACTATGGCCCGCAAACAAGATTACTGAGTGCGTATGAACTGCAAACAGGTCGTATTGGTTTCCTTGATGCATTCAAATTAAATGTCAATTATCAGGATATTAAAGAAAGCCGGCAACAAAGGGAATACCGGCGCTATGATCGATTCGACAGCAGACGGGAACATGTAAAAGTGATCGGCTTCATTGCAGATGCGCGGAAAGTATGGAAACAGGATGAACTCAATTTTGGGTTTGACGGGCAACTCAATGATGTAAAGTCAGTGGCAGACCGTACCAACCTCCTTACGGGTGCAGTTACCAAACTGGATACCCGCTACCCGGATGGAAAAAATAAAATGAATTATTTTGGAATCTATGTGCAACACCTTCATAAATCCAAAAATGCTAAACTGATTCTCAATGATGGTATACGTTTGCAAACAGTAAGCCTGCAATCCACGATCGTTGATAATTCATTTTTCAAACTGCCTGTTACGGAAATCAAACAAACCCCTTTTGCTGTAACTGGTAATCTCGGTCTCGTGTACATGCCGGCTGCCAACTTCCGTTTTACCGGCAATCTTTCTTCAGGCTTCAGGGCCCCGAATATTGATGATGCCGTACGCATCTTCGAATCAAGCACAGCCACCCGCCGGATACTGATACCGAATGCAGATATTAATCCGGAGTATACTTATAACCTGGATATCGGTTTCTCGCAAACCATTCCGGGTAAAGCCTATTTTGAACTTACTGGTTTTTATACCTTGTTCAGAAATGCGATTGCACCGGCTCCGCTTAAATTGAACGGGCAGGATTCCATCGTTTATAATGGGGTATTATGTGCGGTATATGCCAGCCAGAATGTAAATAAAGCCTATGTACGGGGTATCAATGCCCGGTTGAAAGTTGAATTAAGCCCAAAAGTATCATGGGATAATACTGTAAGCCAAACCTTCGGTCGCTATGTGAATCCTGATGGCAGTAAAAAACCATTGGATCACATACCTCCGTTCTTCGGAAAATCTTCCCTCAGCTATACGGGTAAAAAACTGAATATGGAAGTGTACGGTATGTTTAATGGCTGGAAAAGAATCAAAGACTATAATCCCGATGGAGAAGACAATGGCCAATATGCCACTCCGGATGGTATGCCCGGATGGTTTACCCTCAATTGGAGAGGTAGTTATACGGTCAATAAATACCTGACCGTACAGGGGGGGGTAGAGAATATTGCCGATCGGAATTACCGGTATTTTGCTTCCGGTTTTTCCGCACCCGGGCGCAATTTTATTCTCGCTTTGCGGGCCTCCCTTTGATAGCCTGACGTTTTTATTTTTCTCAAACGGGTGAAAGCATTGACTTTCACCCGTTTATTTTTTGGGGCTTTGTAATTTTTACATTTCTATGCAGCACCCGTACAGGAAAATTGTCTATATTACAGGCAACCACAGGAAAATATGACCGAGGAAGCCATTATAAAAGGTTGTTTGAAAAACGATACCACCGCCCAACGGGAGTTGTACAACCGGTACAGCCCCAAAATGCTGGCTGTGTGTTATCGGTTTGCCCACAACCGGGAAGATGCGGAGGATATGCTGCAGGAAGGGTTTATCAAGGTCTTTTTGCAGATTCACACATTTGAGAACAGGGGTGCTTTTGAGGGTTGGATCCGACGCATTATCGTACATACCTGTATCAATGTGCTGAAGAAGAATAAGAAGTTCAACGAAAGCGTGGATATCATACATGCCACCGGTTTGCAGATCAGGGAAGACAGTGTACCGGCCATTATTCAGGCCAAACAGGTAGTGGAATGTATACGGTTATTACCCATCGGCTACCGCACCGTTCTCAATTTGTATGCGGTGGAAGGGTATAGTCACCGGGAGATTGCCAATATGCTGGATATCGAAGAGAGCACCAGCAGAAGCCAGTACACCCGGGCGAAATCCATGCTGGAAGATATTTTAGTAAGGAAGAGGATATTACAAAAACCAAAACATGAAACTGAATGGCTGGCTGCCGTAAGCCGCCGCTGAAGCATTAACCGTACCGCCTGCATCAAACAGGCATAAAGACGACTGGTTATGGAGAATAGATTTAATAACAGGGACTTTGAGCAGTTTGTAAAACAAAATGCTGATCAATATCGGATGTTTCCTTCCGAAAAGGTGTGGGATAATATCCACAGCACCCTGCATGTGCGTAAAAGATGGTATGGGGTGGGTGTTATACTTTTGTTCATCACGGTAGCTACTTTCACGCTGATCATGGTCAATCATCCTGACAAAAATCAGGCAATTGCTCAATCAATTCCTGAAGCCAAACAAAGCAAAACTTCCGGCACTCAAAACGATAAAGAATCCGTATTTATTGCTCCGGCCAGTACTTCTGTAAAAAAACCAAGTGATGTAGTAAGCGCAGGCAAACATCATCCTTCCATGTTCGTCACAGATCCAGCCGTTCCTGCTGACGAAACAATAGCCGAAGATATTTCCCTTGATAATACCGGCATTGCTTCTGTATCAGTTCCTGTTGCACCCGTTGCACAAACAAGTGAAACAGAAAAAATCACTTCCGCTGCCGTTATCGCAGATCAGCGTAACCGACCGGTTGCTTCATTGATCGCGCACAAAGAAATGCCACAGCAGATAGCCAAAACAGTTATGAGCAACCTGCCAGTAGCCGATGAAACGACCGAACACGAAAAAACAACCGATGCAGATAAGAAAGACAAAGGAGCCGATATATCGCTCAATCTGCTGAGGAATGAAAACAAACCGGAATCCGATATTGTAAAAATCAACCGGAAAAATAAAAAATTAGCCCTGCAGGCATATGTTACACCGCTGATCAGCTATCGCGACCTGAAAGAGAACAAAGCATTTATTCGTGCCGTGCAAACCGGCAATATCACTCCGCAGGCCTATGTACCTGTTCCTGATGTAAAAAATATTGTTACCCATAAGCCGGACATGGGTATCCAACTGGGTGTGACCGGAAACTATCCTCTTTCAAAAACATTCAGTATCGTGGGGGGCATTCAGCTTACCGTAAGTAAATATGATATTAAAGCCTACGCACATACCAGTGAAGTAGCTACCATCGCCCTTAGTTCCGCTGCAGGTGGCACCAACACAATATCCACCTATACCAATTATCGTAATATCGGCGGATACAAAGAAGACTGGTTGCGTAACCTGTATGTATCTGCGGCCATTCCCATCGGACTGGAAGTAAGAGTTGCCAGTAACCGTAAAGGATATGTAGGCGCTACAGGTACAGTACAACCGACCTACGTAATAGACAACAGGTCTTACCTGCTCTCTACCGATTTTAAAAATTATGCAGAAATGCCTTCACTGATACGGAAAGTGAACCTGAATACCGGTTTCGAAGTATTTGTGGCCAACACTACCGGCAAGGTACATTGGCGGGTAGGACCTCAGGTTCGTTACCAGGTCATGTCCAGCTTCAAAAAGAAATACCCCGTGGAGGAACACCTCTTTGATTTTGGTTTAAAACTGGGCATACTGCTCAGATAGCACTTACACTAACTGTTAATTGTATCCCGTTACCCGCAGTAACGGGATTTTTATTTCCGGCCATCGTTCCGGCAGCCTTCTTTTTTTCTAATTTTAGCCCATGAAAAAAATCGGTATGATCATACTGGCCGCTGCATTTATCTGGGCGGGCTGCAAACAAAAAAAAGCAGCGAATGTAAAAACCTATATCTCGGTCCGTTCGATCATTGAAAAACAACTTGCCCATATTGATACCTCGCTGTATTCCATTATCAGGGTCACCGGCACAGACAGCCTGCATATGGATACCGTATACGTAAAGCGGGAGGAAGTACGCCAACTGGCAACCGATTTTCTGAACGTAACCGACCTGTCAGATCCTGAAAATTCCGTGCGCTACAAAGAAGAAACCGCTTATGATACGATGCTGCGCAGAGTGATCTTTACCTATACCCCCATCAACCCGGA
The DNA here is from genome assembly GCA_026391455.1 of Bacteroidota bacterium. Taxonomy (GTDB): domain Bacteria; phylum Bacteroidota; class Bacteroidia; order Chitinophagales; family Chitinophagaceae; genus JJ008. The sequence goes on along the minus strand of JAPLEH010000053.1, from coordinate 33,335 downwards.
GAAAGAGGAAGTACAGAAAGAGCAATTTCTGATCAGTTTAGATATCGACAAGGATGGCCACAATAAATATAAAAGTATTATACTCGAAAAATCCAGGAAAGACAGAAACGGTGCCATACATCAATATATGCTCTGGCGCATAGATAAAAGTTTCCTGGTGACTACCACTACCCAAAAACCCGGACAGCCCGAAGAAACAACAGTAACAAGGGTGATCTGGAACGAGGAGAATTAATGACTGCCGCCGAATTTCAACAACTCGCCTCATCTATTCCTGCACAGCCGGGTATCTACAAATACTTTGATGCGGGATCTGAATTATTGTATGTAGGAAAAGCAAAACATCTCCGCAAACGGGTTAGCTCCTATTTCTCTAAAACGTTTACGAACTATAAAACGCATGAACTCGTACAACGGATCGCACGTATTGAGTTTACCATCGTCAATTCGGAGCAGGATGCTTTTTTACTCGAAAACAGCCTCATTAAGCAATTTCAGCCCCGTTTCAATATCAACCTGAAAGATGATAAGACCTATCCGTTCATCGTGATCAAGCATGAGCCTTTCCCCCGTGTTTTCCTTACCCGTAAAAAAATAAACGACGGATCAGAATACCTGGGTCCGTATACCTCGGTAAAGAAAGTACGGGAATTGATGGAGTTCATCAAGCAGACCATTCAGTTGCGTAACTGCTCGCTGAATCTAACGCCGGGCAATATCAGTAAGGGAAAGTTCAAAGTATGCCTGGAGTATCACCTGGGCAATTGTAAAGGCCCTTGTGAAGGATTACAATCAGCAGAAGATTACCAGGAAAGCCTGGGACAGTTGAAGAATCTTTTGCGTGGAAACCTCTCCCCGGTGATACGGCATTTCAAAGAGGAAATGAAAATGCATGCTGCCGACCTGGCCTTTGAAAAAGCCGCGCTGGTGAAAAAGAAAATCGAATTTCTTGAAAACTACCAGTCGCGCTCGGTGGTGGCCAATGCCAAAGCAGGGTCCCTCGATGTATTTTCCATTATCCGCGACCGGGATATTGCATATGTTAACTTTTTAATGGTGCGGAATGGAGCCATTATTCAGACCCATACTACCAAACTGATCACGCATCTGGATGAGCAACCTGAAGAGATACTCAGTTTCTCCATTGCACAGCTCCGCACCACATTCAACAGTGATGCAAAGGAGATCGTAACGCCTTTTATGATCGACTATCCTCAACAGGAGATGGTGATCACCGTTCCGAAAGGGGGTGACCGGAAAAAACTGCTGGATCTCTCGCTTAAAAATGCGCAATATTATATCGAAGAACTCCGGAGTAAAGAAAGGCTTCAACTCAATCAAAAAGACACGGAGAAAATAAAATTACTGGAACAGGTACAGCTCGATCTGCAGTTGCCCGTATTACCGGCACATATTGAGTGCTTCGACAATTCGAATTTCCAGGGTAGCTATCCCGTATCAGCCATGGTTTGTTTTAAAAACGGGGAGCCCAGCAAAAAAGATTACCGCCATTTCAATGTAAAGACCGTAGAAGGCATCAATGATTTCGCCACTATGAAAGAGGCCGTTTACAGGCGTTATAAGCGCCTACGCGACGAAGCGCAGCCATTTCCTCAACTGGTGATCATCGACGGAGGTAAAGGCCAATTAGGGGCGGCTGCAGAAGCACTGCATGAATTGGAACTGGATGGCAGCCTCACGCTGGTTGGATTGGCAAAAAATGAAGAAGAGTTGTTTTTTACCGGTGATCAGGAATCAAAAAAACTGCCCTATAACAGCAGCAGCCTCCGTTTTATCCGTCGTATTCGTGACGAAGTACATCGCTTCGGTATTACTTTTCACCGGCAAAAAAGAAGCAAAGGCACATTCAAAAATGAACTGGAAGACATAGCCGGTATTGGTGAAGCCACCGCGTCTGTATTGCTCAGAAAGTATAAATCAGTAAAGAATATCAAAGCTGCAGCCATGGGTGAAAATGCAGCCACTGAACTGGGCGCGCTGATCGGTGCTGCTAAAGCGAGTCTGGTGATTGCGCATTTCAGCAACCAGAGCTGACACAACTACTTATCCTGCATTTTTGGTGATACTATGAATGGACTAGGCGATGAGTGAACCGCTGAGTAAGAGTAATTGATTGTTTGACATAGGTACAAAAAAAATGGGGCCAGAATGGAAATTCAGCCCCGTTTTTAAAATCCAATATCCTATGAAAAACCGAGACGAAAATACAACTTTTATTCAACTTTCCTATAGGATTTTTACGATTTTTGAAAGTTTTTTATTCCCCCTTCGTGGGTAGTGCTTATTCTAAATCAGTTACTGCTATCACCACTTAATGGGTTTTGACTTGAGATTCTTTTTTTTACGTATTGATCGCTAAAGATTTCCCACAGCCGGGGATCGCGGGTATTCATTAAAAAAGCCCCTGAAAACAGGGGCTTTTTTATGCTCAGAACAAAAGTCGGGTCTTTAGTAAGACCAGAGGTCTTGTTCGAAATTGAATATTTTCTCTTTAATATTATCACCTTCCAGCAATGCGAGGATCGGGTCTTTGATATATTGCCGGATATACTTGTTGCCCGGGTTTTCTATCGTTGACTTTAAGATATAGCTGCTGAACATACGGCTTTCAAATAATTCTTCCCAGGTCATGCGGCTCTGTCCCATGTTTTTGGGGTTGTACACTTCATAACGGGCAAGTGTGGGGCGCAGATCGGGATAATAGATCCAGAACATCTGAGACTGACCACGCTCTTTACCCGAACGGGTGTCGAATACCGTTTTGATGGGAGAGATACCAAGAATTCTGCAAAACATGCGGCTGGATTCCCGGTCGAATACCCATTCTTCTTTGATACGGAATCTCATTACGGATTTGGCATCAAAGCTGGCGAAGGTCACCACGTATTTTTCAATTACGTTAGGATCATCCACCCTGGTTTGGGCCACCGTATCGGCAGATCCCTGAGTAAGCTGTTGTACCTCAGACAAAGACATGGGAGTGGTAAAGCGGTCGTCTGAAAAAGCTGTCACTTCTCCGCTTTGTACCGCTTTCAGCAGGATGTTGATGAACATCTGGCTGCCATTATCATCCACGGCGTCGTACTGGAATACTTTGTTGATTTTTTCACGCAGGTCGATCTCTCTCCACACTTTTTCAGCGAAAAGGGCGTCGTCCCAACGGAGGTTTTCGTAAATCAACGGCGTTCTGGAAGTCAGACTACCCTTGTCGTAAGCACCATCCTGACGTAGTGACTTCTTCGCTACATTGCTGCTCAACCCGGAAGAATCCACTACGATGGGAATATTACCATTGGGGTTATATCCGGAGGGCGGTGCGTTATTATTTATCTGACCCACTCCACGACCCGTGGTATCGGTGGGATTTCCACCGGTTCCGCTAGTAGGATTTCCACCACCAGCAGGTCTTCTTCTGCTCGGACGTTGTGCATCTGCAGTCTGTACTAACAGAATGGACACCATCAACACCAAACCCGCTTTTAAAAAATTATGCTTCATATTGCTGAATTTTACTTGGTATAGTAAACAAGGCTGGGAATTTTTCTGCTCTTTCCATCGGGGCCAACAGCTCTGATATTGTCAACCGTAACTGTTCTGCCGGGAGCGAGTTTATTCAGAATATTCCTTGCCTGCGCACTCCAGGTATTACCCTGACAGGGCGCTTCATCGATCAATCCCTCTTCGTTGTCTGCAGATAACGTAAAACTGGTCACTGTATATTTTACATCAAGTGGGAAATCTTTCACAAAAGCTCCCACACCGCCCTGGGCGCGGATCTGACCAACCGTTACCGCATCACCACTCGGTACACCACCGATGGTTCCTACGGGATCAGGCAGGTTTCTTACACGGAAGGGGAAGCTTCCGGCAGATTTGCCATCTACGGTTACATTAATGGTGCAATTTTCCAGGCTGTTAACCTTAGCGATATAGGTACCCGCACCGGTCTTGCTGATAGAACCACCAGCACCAGAAATGCTAACGTTTACTTTCTCATCACCAGCGCCACTGGCCGCTACTCTTACTTTGTTATCCCAGCCGATATACAGTACGTTCATTTCGTCGAGGGCTACAGAAGCTCCTGAAGGAGAAGCCACGGTATACTTGATCTCTTCTACTTTTTCTTCCACTTTACCAGTTACCTGGTTCATGAAGCTGATACGCACCGGAATGCTGTGTTCGCCCACGCTGGTAGCCGTGGTTTTGTATTCTGCAAAGCCTTTCTCACCAATGGCCACACTGGAACCATTGATCGATATGGTAGGCTGTGCATTTTTACTGAATGCGCCGATACCTGCAGTAACGGTGATCTCCTGACCGGGCATTGCATAGTTGGTGCTCTGACCTACGATAGCGGAGTAAGAGTCGAATATTACTTTTACTTCACCTACTTTCTGGTGACAATATGCAACCAATTTATTTTCTGCCGTTTTAATATCGTTTTGAAACTTACTCAGGATGGTAAGACCTGCAACGGTGGGCACCATATTGAAATAGGCCACGTCCCAGGGTTTAGTTCTCCCGTCCTGACCGGGAGGATTTGACACATCGATGAATGCCTGAGCAAATGCACTGTCGATACTGGGGTCGATCTTTTTGATATCAGTAGTATACTTTTCCAGTAAGGCTTTCAGTTTATTGCCCTCGCCTTCTTTCACCATCATTTTGGTAACGATGTCGAGGTTATCTTCTTTGAAAGACACATTGGCATCGCCGGGTTTACCGCCAGCTTTGGTGATGATGTCATTTTTCAATTTTTCGAGATAGTCGTACAGCGATGTAGAAAGGGCTACAACTTGTTTGGCTTTGGGAAGCCATTCCAGTGCTCTGTCTTTCGTTGCTGCTTCAGAGGTTTTTTCTTCCAGCGACTTCATGATCGTGCCGGTAGAATTATTAACAGTAGCATTAGTAGCTTCTAAGCTTCTCCTAACTGTTTTAAAAGCGTTCAGGATTTCAGATGATACATTCAGTGCCAGCAGTGCGGTAAGCACCAGGTACATAATGTTAATCATCTTCTGCCGGGGCTCTTTAGGTAATGCCATGACGATTTGTGGTTTTTAATTTACTTAATAGTGACGTTGTATCAAGGATACTGATCTTATATTACCTTATAAAACAGTGTTATTAGTTGCGACCCTGCATAGCAGTGAGCATATTACCATAGATACTGTTCAGGCGGCCCAGGTTAGTGGCCAGAGAGCCGATTTGCTCCTGTACTTTCTTCGCATCTTCTGCACTGTTCAGCATTTGGGCTGATGTTTCAGACAGTTTGCCATAGAAAGAGTTCAGGGCTTTCAGGTGGTTATTACTTTCCTGAAGTTCCAGTTCATAGATGGTATTGAGAGAAGACAGGTTCTTGGTAAGCACCTGAATTTGCTCATGGAATATTTTAGCACCTTCGGTAGCGGTATTGAATGCACCTACAGAAGAAGCGGCAGTGGTATAAGCGTCTTTTACTTTCTCCAGTTGACCGGTTACTTCTCTTGTTTTCTTCGTAAAGTCAGTGGTAGCATTGATGGTATCGCCGATACCGTTCATACCGGTAACAGTAGTATTCAGTTGTTTGAAACCGTCTCCGAGACGCTTCATGGTATCGGGAGTGATATCAGCTTCAGACAGCATTTTATCCATGGCGCCAAAGGCTGCTCTGGATTTTGCACCAGCCACAGAAAATTGCTCCTCATCATGCGAAGCGTCTTTTACAGGCGGGTAAATTGCATACAGGATACCATACACAGTAAAGATCGCCGCTTCAGTGGTCAATCCTATCCACAGCCAGGTATCCGCATCGGCCGCGTGAGTGATTTTACGGAGTGCGCCCCAGATTACTAATGCTGCACCGAATGATACGAATACATCTATCCATTTACTTACTTTGGAGGGAATAGCTGCTGCCATAATTGGATTTTTTAAATAGTGGTTTAAATGATGATAAAAGAAAAGAGAGATAAGAGAGGGCAGGTTTTGTTTGCTGCCCCCTCAAAGATTTTATGATTGGTTGGACATGTTCTGAAATTCGTTGTATGCTGTTTTTATCTGCGACCTTTTGCAGGTGCTGCGGGTAAATCAATTACACAACGGAAGCCAATGTAAGATTTGGTTGAATCCTGATACTCGTAGGTACTGGTACCAGTCTGCAGGTAATAACCTACATCCTTCCAGCTACCACCGCGTATGATTTTGCGCTTCATCAGGGGAGGATCATCGTCTTTTGCATTCCAGCGTACATCCGGGTTCATATCGTGCTGGAAATTGTTGCGTCCTTCGTAATAGATAGAAGATGTCCACTCGGCTACGTTACCACTCATGCAATACAGACCATAATCATTTGGCCAGTATCCATCGGCACGTACAGTGTAGAATCCACCATCTTCAGGATAGTTACCACGGCCGGGTTTGAAGTTGGCCATCAGACATCCTTTTTTATTGCGGAGATAATAGTTACCCCAGGGGAACATCGATTGAGAACGGCCACCGCGTGCTGCATACTCCCATTGAGCTTCGGTAGGGAGTCTGAAGTCAGATTCCTGTGTTCTTTTCTTTGAATCCAGAAAAGCATTCAGGTAATGTGTTCTCCAGTTACAAAAAGCTTCTGCCATTTTCCAGTTCACACCTACTACCGGATAATTGCCGAAAGCAGGGTGAGAGAAATAACGCTTGGTCATGGGCTCGTTGTAGGAATAGGCAAAGTCGCGGATCCAGCAGAGTGTATCAGGATAGATAGGCACGTCTTTTTTAACGATAAAGCTGGAACGGGGTTTACCTGCATTTTCTCTTTTAGCAGCTTCTTTCAGGTCGAAATATTCTGCGTGGTATATGATCTTGGAGGGATCGATTTCTTTTTTACCATTGATACGATCATCCGGAGGAAGGATGATATCGGTACCGGCGAGTTGCTCCATTACTTTGGGATCATTCCACTTCATGGTTTGCATCTTCTTCCAGTCCACGTATTCATTACCGTCGGTGCCTGATTTTACATAACCCATCTTACGGGCTACTACAGAGTCACGCACCCAGTATACGAACTGGCGATACTCGTTATTCGTGATTTCCGTGGCATCCATCCAGAATCCACTGATGGATACAGCACGGTTACGTGCACTGAATGCATAGGCAGGATCCTCATCGCTGGGACCCATATGGAATGTACCTTGTGGCACATACACCATTCCGGGAGGTTTAGGCAGGGTGTACTTTCCACCCGGCGCTACTCCATGCACCTGGCCATCTTTAGGAAGGCTTGCGCCTTTTCCACTTTTACCACTGCCTCCGCAACTTGCTAAAATAGCAATGCAGGCAGTAGCATACAGGGTGTAATAAAGGTTTTTCATTTTCATACACTTAAGGGGTATTGGGCAAATATAATATTTTGAACTGTTCGCCGACACAAGGTTATAATTTATTTTTTTAAATCAAAGCGTATTTTCCAAAGTAAAAACTCTAACGGAGAGCAGGTTTAATTTATTGTATTAACTAAAAATTAATTGCCCTTTGGGGGCCTGTTTATCAGCGAGATAAGGTCTTTTGCGGAAAATACTGGCGCCTGGCAGGTGTAATTACGACAGAGATATATCGCAGGTTTACCCATTTCGGGTTTGCCAGCCAGCAAGAGCCAGTCGGACGTCTCCTTTTCCGTAGCCATCAGTACTTTATAGGGGATATAGGCTCCCATTATTTCCTGGTGTACCCCCTGCCATCCTTTGCCGGTAATAGCTATTTCGTTGACTCCCAGCGTATTTTGTAATAGCAAGTCTGCCCAATTCCCAAAAGACGAGGGGTACCGGGTAATGGCCCTCCCCATTGTATTCAGCATGCGGAGGCTTCTTTGCTGCCAGCCCCCCTCCCCTTCCTGATCTCCCAATAGCAGGGCGAGCCTGGAAAGATTGGCTGCCATCACCGAATTGCCCGACGGTATCGCACCATCATAGATTTCCTTTTTCCGTACAATCACATCCCCCTGACCTGCTCCGGTGTAATAAAAAAAGCCCGTCTCTTCTTCCCCAAACTCAGCTATCACATACGCTGCAATTTCTTTAGCTTTTAAGAGCCAACCGGTATCCGCAGTTATCTCATGCAAGGCCAGCAATGCTTCGGCCAGGTACGCGTAATCATCCAGAAAAGCCGGATACCGGGCCTGGTCGTTTTTCCAGGTGTGGTACATAGCCTCCCCATTTCCGGTTGCAAATACCCGCAATATACAATCCATATTAGCAAGCGCCAGTTGGCGATAATCTTCCCTGCCCGTAGCGGCCCAGGCCCTGCTGGAGGCCGTGTTCATCAGGGCATTCCATCCCAGCAGTACCTTGTCATCGGTCAATGGCCTTATTCGTTTACTCCGGTGTGATAGCAATGTGGCACTGCATTCCTTCAGCAGCGTACCCAATGCAACAGGATCCAGGTTTCTTTCCGAAGCGAACGGATACAATGGTTTTTTCACCCGCAGTATAGACACATGCTCCCAATTACCCGCATCTGTTACATCGTAGTATTCACAGTATAATGCAGCCTGTTCGCCCAGTATATCCTCCACTTCCTTTTTTGTCCAGGTATAGAATTTTCCTTCCACGCCTTCGCTGTCTGCATCCAGTGCAGCATAGAACCCCTTATTGGGATGCATCAGTTCCCGCTGTACAAAATCCATGGTCTCGATGATTACTTCCCGGTACCGTTCGTTATGACATAGCTGGTACGCTTCACAAAGGGCTATTACCAGCAGGGCATTATCATAAAGCATTTTTTCAAAATGCGGGGCCAGCCATTCTGTATCGGTAGCATACCTGGCAAACCCTCCCCCGATCTGGTCATAAATACCGCCTTCGATCATTTTATTGAGCGAGAGAAATGCCTGTTCTTTTGCAGCAAATGCCAGATCCGGGTTACTGGTTTGAAAGGTATGTGCAAACCGGAGCAGGTATACAATGGAAAAAGTTTGGGGAAACTTGGGCGCACTTCCAAAGCCACCCCAGGTGGTATCGGCCGATTTCAACAGATTGTTTACTACTTCTGTGGCGTTTTCTGCAGTGCAATAGTTTTTCTCGCCAGGTGCTTCCGTACCGAATGCATTGGAATCGCGGATATGTGCGGTCAGGTTTTCTGCCTGTGCATCGATTTCATGTCGCCTTTCCCGAAATGCCTGCGCCACGTTGTGCAGGGTTTCCTTCCAGGAAGGCCTGTTATACGCCCGCTGTGGCGGAAAATAGGTGCCGCCATAAAAGGGTTTTCCTTCGGGGGTGAGAAATACATTGAGGGGCCAGCCTCCACTACCCGTCATTGCCTGTACAGCATCCATGTAAATATGATCGAGGTCGGGTCTTTCTTCCCGGTCTATTTTGATATTGACAAAATGCTCGTTCATGATGGCCGCTGTAGCCTCATCCTCAAAACTTTCCCTTTCCATTACATGGCACCAATGGCAGGCTGCATACCCGATACTGACGAGTATGGGCTTATTCTCGTCTTTTGCTTTTTGCAGGGCCTCCTCTCCCCAGGGATACCAGTTTACGGGATTGTAAGCGTGCTGCAACAAGTATGGGCTGGATTCGCCGATCAGTTTATTGGAATGGGTTGGTGCCATAATTAAAATACTGCTGTTGAATATCGTAACAACGAAACGCGGTACATACCCGAAGTTCGGGGAAAAAGAAAAGGATGCCTTTGCAGACATCCTTTAATCATTTATTAGTTCGGGAATATTATTTCTTTTTCAGTTCTGCTGCCAGGAATTGTTCCAGCGCTGCCACCATACTGGGTACCTGTGGCTGGGGGGCTTTAATCTGTAATTGCAATCCCGCTTCTTCAATAGCCCTGGAAGTATTATTGCCGAATGCGCCGATCACTGTGCCATTTTGTTTAAATCCGGGTGCATTATCAAAAAGGCTTTTTACTCCGCTGGGGGTAAAAAAGCAAATAACATCATATTCTGTTTTAAGCAATACTTCTTTCACATCACTGCTTACACTGCGGTACATGAAAGCGAGCACAAACTCACAGTTGTTAGCTTTTAACCAGTTCACAATCTCATTATCCTGCTGATTCTCGGAACATACATACAGAAATTTCTCGTTCGACTTGTGTTTGTTGATCACATCGAACATACTTTTATTGGTGCCGTCTGCCCCGTAAAACACTTTGCGTTTCCGGTAGAGAATGAATTTCTGAAGGTAAAGCGCTACGGCTTCCGTGATACAGAAGTACTTGGTATCCTGCGATACACTCACTTTCATTTCTTCGCAGGTGCGGAAGAAATGATCAATAGCATTCCGGCTGGTAAAAATGACGCCGGTGTAATTTTGGATTTCGATCTTTTGTTTACGGAAATCGCGTGCTGGTATACCTTCCAGCTTAATAAAGGGATGAAAGTCCAGTTCTACGCTGTACTTACGCTGAAGCTCAAAATAGGGCGATTTTTCGCTATCTGGCCTCGGCTGGGTAATAAGGATTTTCTGTATTGCTTTGGCCTGTTCACCGGCCTTGGTAACCCCATTTTTGCTCATGTTCGGTTCGGCTAAAGTTGGCTGCAAAGTTAAGTAGTTTGATTGAAAAATATCAACAAAGCCTTGTAAACCAGTAGCAGAGGTGCTATTTCAAAGGCCGCGATATACAAAAAGAAATGAAACATGTTGAGTTTGACCTGATTACGTACTGCCCCGTAGGTTAAAATAAAACGGTAAATAAGTAGTCCCCCTAAGAGACACCAGGAAAAACCAAGGCCTGCGGCATACACTTCCCCTAAGGAAAAGGCCAGAATGAGCAACAAAGGAAGCAGGAGAATACCCACCATTTTGTTGACTATAAAAACGATAAAAACATAGGAATCAGCGGCTTCGTCCATACTGAAGAGCCAGCCACAGATCTTCAGTCCTGCGTATTTTACAAAATAACAGGCCGCCAGCCCGATACAGGCATAGAGCAGGGTGGCCCAAAAATTATTCAGGGGATCAATAGCAAAATGCTGCAATAAAAAGGTGATATACAGCCCGCCACTGAGCACAAAGAACGCATTGAAAAGCAGGGAAGGCAGGGGTGTTTGGGTGAGTTGATCTCTCAGTTGTCGCTGTTTCAGGGTGGTACGGAAGAACAACCGGAATAGGTCGCTGAAGTATTTAGGAAATGCTCTTCGCAGTACGGCAAACAGAATAAATAACAGCACCATGGCATAAAACAGATACTCTTTGCCACTCACCTTTCGCAGCACCGGCAGCGGTACATCCGCCCTTGCCGGAAGGGGTTTATATTCCATCGCATTACTGCCGGGCAACAACCTGATCGTGGTCTGAAAAAAGCGTACTTGTTTTATTGATGCCCTAAGCGTGGAATCATAGCTGATGGGTATCCTTGCTTTCTCAGGAGCAATGGTATCTGCAAGCAGGGTATCAACCAAAACCCGCGCAGGGGAAACGGTATCACGCGGCGTTGTATCGGCCGGCTCCTGTGCAGGCAGTTCGGCTACGAAGGCGATAATCAGAATTACAAGGAGAAAAAACCGTTTCAATTTTTTATTTGTTGTGCAAAAGTATTGAAGTGTAAAACGAATTGCGGGCTATTTTAAAAATAGTTTACAAAGCCCAAATGGATCTTTGACTGACGGAGGTTAAAGTTGGTATCATTGCGCTTGCCCACTGCCCAGGCCAGGTTGAAAATGCCGGCTTTTGTTTCAAATGCAATACCCAGACCTGTACCGATATAGGTATAGGATAACCGGGGGGCAGCGCTGTTGTTTTGTCCCCATCCGCCATCGAGCAAGGCATATAAGAAAGAGTTCTGCCCTGTGAGGTATAGCAATCTGTACTCCAGCGTACCGATCACAAAATGCGACAGGTATTGACTTTCTTCATCGAAGCCACGCAATAATTTGTAGCCGCCCAACTGAAACAATTCGTTGCGGAAGGTATTTCCGCTTTGAAATAATCCGGCATTGATTTCCGTCTTGAGTGTGCTTTGCCGCCCCAGTGGAAGAAAACGGGTGGCGGTGGCCCTTACCCGCAGTTGATAGGTCTTTAAGCGAATGGTATCGTATAGTTTTTCAAAATTATATCCCGGATCATTGGGATCTTTTAGTTCCAGTATCTCATTATTTTTTTTCAATGTTTTGGTACCGATGGAGGTAATGATCCTGAACTGATTTCCCTTGCGGGGATTGAGCCGGTAATCGGTGCTGTTGTATTCATAATCCAGACCAAGATTGAGTGAACTCACATCGGCCACATCGGGCAGTCGACGGCTCTGAATGATCAATGCTGGGTTTACTCCTCCGGCGCTGACGATGGTTTGAAAACGCTGAAAAAATAATTTTCCGGACTGCCGGTTATTGAGTGCATAGGCTGCTCCCAGTTGCATATTCACATTGAGAAAATTGCTGTCCTTTTTAAAAATATCGAAGGAGAAATCAATACCAAAGGGTGAACGAAACAGGTAGGGATGCTGGTACAATAAATTCAAGCGTGGCGAATTGACCTGTATCTGTTGCCAGTTGAGTCCGATGGTTTCACCTGCGCCAAATGCATTCCGCAACAGGATATTGGCTTCACCGGTCAGCAATAATTTTTTGTCAGACAACTGGTCATTATTTGGCAAAAACCCGAGGAGCACATTTACCTGGCTGCTTCTTTTCTGACGCAGGTATAAATTCAAAATAGACCCGGTGGCCAGCATGGTCAGATCGGCCGGCTTTACTTCTTCCAGGTAGCTCAGTTCGCGGATTCGTTTATTGACCTGTGACAGTTTTTCCCGGTTGTACGTGCTGCCATTGGGTATATCGAGATAGCGCTGCAGGTAAGCGGCTGTTATTTTTGCGTTGCCAATGATACGTATACTGTCAATGCGGTAAGCCGGGCCGCTCACTACTTTCAGCAGTGCCGATACTTTGTCATCATCCAGTTGCAGGCTGTCGAGAAATACGTTAGCGAAGGGGTATCCCGTATTCTCAAGCCGGTCGAGTATCTTTCCCTGAATAAATTGCACCTGTGAAAAATCGAGGGGCTTTTCACTGAACATTTTCTCCCGCCATCCTGCGGCGTCGAGCAAGGCCGGGTCCACAGAATGGGCATCGAGTACAGCCCAGCGGTATAATTTTCCGGTAAACAATATGATCCTTGCATGGGTGGTTTCATAAATCACACTATCCACCGAAGCCGTAACGAATCCTTTTGCCTGAAGAAGGCCCGTAAGTTTATTGATATAATCGGCACATTGTATGCGGGATGGGAAGCTGGTTTGGATACCGGTTTCCCGAACGATCTGTGCAGAGTCCTTATCGAGTCCCCGAAGGGAAAGCGTGTACGTGGTTTGTCCTGCCGCATAAATACATGGAAGCAAGAGCACAAGCACCGATATTTGCAGTCTGATTTTTCTCAACCCGTTATTTCTTTATTCCGAAAGGTCAGTAAGATAACAGCTAAATTATTCATTAAATAGCAAACAACCTGTCCGGCATTTATATCCATATTCCCTTTTGCAAAAAAGCATGCCATTACTGCAATTTTCATTTTGCCACGTCCCTTCATTATAAGGAACCGCTTGTAAAGGCTTTGTGTACAGAGATGAGATTGCGGAAAGGATATATCGGAAACAATTCTGTAGAAACCGTGTACCTGGGTGGAGGCACCCCTTCCCTGCTTACTGCTGACGAACTGAACCAGATACTGTTCGAAGCAAAGGCACAATACCCTGTAACTGCCGATGCAGAAATAACCCTCGAAGCCAATCCGGATGATATTACCAACGAAAAACTGATTGCCTGGAAAGCAGCCGGGATAAACCGTCTGAGTATAGGTATTCAGAGTTTTTTTGAAGAAGATCTGTTGTGGATGGGAAGGGCCCATAATGCAGCGCAGGCCGCCGGTTGCCTTGAACTGGCCACCCAATATTTCGATAATATCACGATCGACCTGATCTATGGGGTGCCGGGGCTGACGGATGAGCGCTGGAAACAAAACGTAGAACAGGCCATTGCCTTTGGCATTCCGCATCTTTCCTGTTATGCACTGACGGTGGAGCCCAAAACTCCGCTCGATAAAATGATCCGTGAATATTTTGTACCCGAAGTGGATCCGGATCAGCAGGCTTCGCAATTGGTATTGCTCATGCAATGGATGGAGGAAGCGGGATATGAACACTATGAGATCTCCAATTTTGCCAGGCCGGGTTGGCGAAGCCGTCACAATACGGCCTACTGGATGGCGGCAACCGGCAAGACCTATATTGGCATTGGTCCGTCTGCCCATTCATTTAATGGAATGGAAAGGCAATGGAATGTGTCAAATAATATCACGTATATACATGCCTTGGAGAAAGGTGAAATACCGGCAGAAAAGGAGTTGCTGACCGACACGCAACACCTGAATGAATACATCATGACCTCACTCCGCACCATGGAGGGTGCAGACCTTGCTTTTATACTGAAGAGGTATGGAATCGCCACGGAGGAGCTGTTACGAAAAGCGTCAAAGTTTATCAACAACAAACTGTTGATGGTTACAGAAAATCACCTGGTATTGACACAGGAGGGGAAACTGCTGGCCGATGGTATTGCGGCTGATTTGTTCTATTAACCTTTTCTGATCCAGGCCACAATGATATTGAGCACACAACCGACTGCCACCACAGAAGTGAGGATAAAATTGAACCACTTGATAGCATGTGGTTTGGTGCTGCCTTCTTTTTTCCCTTCCTGGTATTTATTGAACTCAAATACATTCATCCCGATCAATATCGCGGCGGCCACCAGAAAGAGTACCTGAAAAAACTGGATCATGAGTTATTGGTTTGCAGTGGTGAAGTTAAAAATTTACTGCAAACGGCGAAGCATGAAATTTAAAAATATTTCCGGCCTTTATATTGTCTTTTCCAATAACCATACAACTGGTGCGCCCCAATTGTGGCGATCATGATCAGTATGGCTGCCGGGGCAAATCCATGATAAGAGAGTGGCATAGTGTACGGTTTTAACGGTGATACAGCAATATTGCCGGTCTTACTACTCAGACCAGTACCTGCTCTATTCGTTTAAAACCCTCCACAGGTAACCGGCCTTCCCATAGTATCTGATAGACCGTTTCGGCGATGGGAATCGCTGCATCCACCTGCTTATTAATATCATAAATACATTTGGCGGCGTTGATCCCTTCTGCCACCATGTTCATTTCCAGTTGGGCGGTCTTTATCGAATAGCCTTTCCCGATCATATTCCCGAAGCTGCGATTGCGGCTATGGAGGGAATAACAGGTCACCAGCAGATCACCCAGGTATACGGAGGCTGCATAGTTGGGCGTTTTCCGATGGGTCAGGGGGTCTTCGCCTTCATGCTCGCCCACGGTGATATGCTCTGCACCGAACTTGCGCAGAAAACCCGCCATTTCATCCGCTGCATTGGCGATATATACACTTAAAAAATTATCGCCGTAATTGAGGCCGTGTGCGATACCGGCACCCAGTGCATAAATATTCTTTAAGACCGCTGCATATTGCACACCCAGTATATCGTGATTCACTACGGTGTTGATATACGGGGTATTAAAATGTGCCGCAATGGTTGCAGCAGTGGCCACATCCGTACCGGAGAAAGTGAGATAGGATAATTTTTCCTCTGCCACTTCTTCTGCATGGCAGGGACCCAGTACCGCAAAATAATCTTCTAGCGGTAATGCATACTCGTTTTTCATGTATGCATTCAGCAGGATATTCTGTTCCGGCAACAGACCTTTGATGGCCGACACCACTTTTTTCCCTTTCCAGTCTGCTGCGGTGAGTCCTTTGAGGCTGGCCACAATATAGGCAGAAGGTACAGCGATCACCAGCACATCCGATTGCTGTACCACCTGCTGAATATTCTCTGACATATTCAAGAGGGAGGTATCGAAACGGGCTGCATTGAGGTAATGGGGATTGTGCCGGTGCGTACGGATATACTGTATGGTTTCGGTATTCCGGATCCACCAGTTCACAGCGTGCTGGCGGTCGGTCAGGATTTTGGTTAGTGCCGTAGCCCAACTTCCGCTTCCAATGATTCCAAAACGCATCATGCTGATAAAATTAAGTGGTGCGGGCCTGCAGCCGGCACCCAAGCCGGATTATTTTTCGAAGAGTTTATCTTTTGCTACCACTTTTACCTTTACTCCATCTTTCAATGTTTTGCTGATCGCTGCATAAGGGGCTATCACCACTTCATCACCGGGGTTGATACCGCCGAGGATTTCAATATAGTTGATATCCTGAATGCCGGAACGGACGACGGTTTTTTTCACGGTACCATCTTTTTGCAATACAAATACCACTTCTTCGAGGTCGGAACCGCCGCTGTCTTCATTTGCAGCCTGGCCATTATCTGCTTCGTCTTTATTTTCGTTGTCCTCTTTCTTTTTATCGGCCATGCTTTTATCGCTGCCTTTTACCCTTGCATTCACCGCCATGATTGGTACGGCGAGTACATTATCCAGTTTTTTGGTTTTAATGTCAGCACTGGCGTTCATACCCGGACGGAACGGAAAATTCTTTCCCACGAGGTCGGAATAGGAAGCTGCCACCAGTTTGATGCGTACTTCATAGTTGGTCACATCATTGGAGGATGCAATGGGCGAAGAACTTTTGGTACTGCTGGCGATCTTGGTCACCACGCCCTTAAATTTTCGGTTATTGTAGGCATCCACCATTACATCTGCAGAGTCTCCGATATTGATCTTGATGATATCATTTTCTCCCACATCCACCCGTACTTCAATACCGGCCATGTCGGATACGGTCATCATTTCGGTACCCACATTAAAACTGCTACCCGCTACACTCTCACCTTTTTTTACCTTCAATGAGGAGATCACCCCATCCATAGGGGCTATAATGGTGGTACGGCTCAGGTCTTTACTGGCCTTGCTTAATCCCGTTTGGGTGGATTGTACACCGGCCTGTAAACTCCGGATATTCTGTTGCGCTGCATTATAGGCCGCCTGCGCCATACGTACAGCATTTTCAAACTGATCGAGCTCAGACTTTGAAATTACTTTCTGATCATACAATGTTTTATTACGATCAAAATTCTGACGCGCGAGATCCAGGCTGGATTGCAATGATTCCAGGCTGGCCTTACTGTTATCTACGGTGGCCCTTGATTGGTTTACCCGGGCTGCAGCCTCATCGCGCTGCAGCGCATAGATATCGGCATAGATCTTTGCCAGCACCTGCCCTTTTTTTACGGTATCGCCTTCTTCCACATTCAGCTCGGTAATCTGTCCGGAGATATCCGGACTGATCTTTACTTCTACTTCGGGATACACTTTACCACTGGCATTCACGCTTTCAATAATGGTTCGCTTGCCGGCTTTTTCCACCGCTACTTTCTCTGTCTTGTCTTTACTGCCCATCGTTTTGGCGAAAAACACCCCTACCACCAACACCACCAGAATGATCAGGCCCCATTTTAATTTCTTATTCATATTGCTAACATTTCAAACTGACACAGTGTACCTGTGTCAATAATTCGTGAATTATAATTTTAATCCCTGCCCTTTATAAAATTCCAGCAATTTCATTTTAAACACATAATCATACTGAGAATACAATGCCTGCAAACGGGCCGTTTGCAGATTGTTCTGACTGGTAATCAGATCGTACGTGGATAACATATTAACGGCATAACGTTTGCCCGCAAAATCATATACTTTTTCCTGTGTTTGCACCGATTTCAGATCCGCATTATATTTCTGCAGGGCTGCCACGGCATCATTATACGCTTTATACACGTCCTGTTTCAATTGCATATCCCCTTTTTCCTTTTCGAGCTCCAACTGCTGCACATTGAGTTTGGAGCGTTCCCAGTTGGTTCTTGCACTTTTTCCATTAAAAATAGGAACACTCAGTCCGATACCTATGTTCTGGGCAAAGTTGTTTTTGAATTGCGTACCCATGGAAATGGTTTTCTCTCCCACCTGTACAAAAGAAGGTGCCACCACCTGATAATCGGTACCGGTTACATTTACTGTAGCCCCCGTTGGCTTGGATGGTCCTAAAGCAAATTGGGGAATTTTTACATTCACATAGTTGGAGCCCAATCCGCCAAAAGCGGAAATGGTGGGGTACAGACCCGCACGCGCAACCTCCACTGATTTTTGTGCGGATTGTATCCGTAGCTGATTCACCCGTTGTTGCGGCAGGGTACCAATAGCCGTAGCATACACGGTTTCGGGTTGCAATTCTGCCAGCGGAATAATGGGAATGGTATTAACGGAAGGCGTTACCACATCGAAAGGTTCTGCCGCATCCAGATTAAGCAGTGCTTTCATTTGCAGTAAAAACTGTTGTGCAGACATAGTCGCCGCATAATATTCGGAACTATCCACGGCCAGTTGTCCTTCCAGTGTAGCTGCATTCAATTCAGGCAATACCCCGGCATCTACTTTCTTGCGGGTATTGTCGAGCTGGGAGGCGGTTTGCGCAATCTTCACTTTCGTAAGATTCACCCGTTCCCTGGCGAGTAAAATCTGAA
Organism: Bacteroidota bacterium; assembly: GCA_026391455.1. Lineage (GTDB taxonomy): Bacteria > Bacteroidota > Bacteroidia > Chitinophagales > Chitinophagaceae > JJ008. The sequence continues at coordinate 14,839 of JAPLEH010000053.1, read as the reverse complement.
GATAGCCCACCGCCACATTGAGCGCGATATCGTTTTGTATTTTCTTGGTTTGTTCTTTATCTGCTTCCCAACTGATGCGGCTGGCTTCTATCGTATTTTTTTTGGAGAACCAATTGAACAGGGTAACGCCCGTCTGCAACTGCATACCGATATTGAAGAAGTTATTATCCTCTAATACACCGGTAGTGGGGTTCTCGGAACGACCCAGCCGATACCCGGCGCTGCTGTTGAAGTTCAGCGTGGGAAGCTGGGAGGATTTATTTTGCTTGTAGGTAAGTTCCGAAAAACGGGATTGCAGGTCCGTTTGCCTTACGGAAATATTATTTTTTTGTGCGTGATTCACACAGCGCACAATATCCCATTTATCCTGGGCCTTAAGGCTGGTACACCATACCAGTACTGCCAGGAAAGAGCAGAATTTACAAACCATATCGCAAAATTAAATGAAATAGGGCCTGAAAGGCTGATTTTTTCCGGGGATTGACCTCAGACTGTAATCGGAGGGATGGATTAGGATTTATCCAAAGGGGATTACTGCCATATTTCACCAAAATCGATCCATATATCACAGTCGCTGAGATAGAATTGGCTGGTAATAGATCGGCCTCTGGACTTCAATTTATATTGACCGCCCGTTAATACATATATCTCTACTTCCTCTAAATCAGGGTCAATGATCAGGTAATAAGGAATTCCTTTATCCTGGTACACCGGAAATTTGGTAAAGCGATCTTTTGCAGCGGTTGAAGGGGATAGTATTTCTGCCACCAATGCGGGTGGAAAATCAAGGTATTTTTTTGTTATCTCACCGCAAACGATCAACATATCCGGTTGAAAAACGGTATCATCGGCAACGAGGTAGTCGATGGGCTGATAAGCTTTACACTTATCGCATTTCTTTAATTGCTGCCTGAACTCTGAAATAAGATTTGCTGCAATAACCTGATGCCGGGGGACCGGCGCTGGGCTCATCGCATAAGGTATGCCGTCAATCAACTCCCATTTGCCTTCCCAATGCAAATAATCTGCATAGGTATAGTGAGGTAATATTTTAACAGCATTTCCCATTAGGCCAAAGTTACAAAAAAAATCGTTGCTCACATTACAGCCAATGCCTGCTCCAGGTCATTGATCAGGTAAGCCGGCTCTTCCAATCCCACATATAAACGAACATAGCGGTGTTCGGGATTGGCCGGGTCAAATTCCTCCGGTTGCAGGCCCGCACATTTAGGTATCACAAGGCTTTCATGTCCTCCCCAGCTTACCGCCATCATTATGTGTTGCAGGCTTTCGCAAAATCGTACAATCGATTCCATATCCGGTGTCCTGAGTATCAGGGTACATAATCCACAGGCTCCTTTCATTTGCTTTTTGGCCAGTTCATATTGCGGAAAAGTTTCATCCAACGGAAACAATACGGCTTCCACTTTCGGGTGCTGTTTTACATACTGTACCACGGCAGCCGTGGACTTTGTAATCCGTTCGATACGAGCGGTAAGGGTACGCAATCCCCGGATGAGCAACCAGGCATTGAAAGGTTGTATACCACTTCCGATATTGAGATACTCGCTATCGAATATTTTTTTCATCATCGCGTGTGTGCCGCAAAGCACTCCTCCCAATGTATCACTATGTCCGCTGATATACTTGGTAGCCGTTTGCATCACCATATCGATACCCATAGCAATGGGTTGCTGATAGAGGGGTGTGCAATAACTGTTATCTATCAGCGTGGTAATATTTTTTGTTTTTGCAAAAGCGGCCACTTCTTCGAGCGGCTGCAACGCAAAATCCCAACTGTTTGGCGATTCGAGATAATAGAAAGTGGTATTATCGAGCGTAGCATTTTTCCATTGATCGATTTCCGTTCCCGGGATATACGTGACCGTTACCCCAAAGCGTGGTAAGATCACATCAAACATCCGCTGCACCCAGGTGTATGGTTTTTGCACGGACACTATATGATCGCCGGATTTGATATTGGCGAATATGCCGGCAAAGATCGCAGCCGCCCCGTTGTTGAACACCAGACAATCTTCCGCTCCATCCAGCGCCGCCAGTTTTTTACGGAGTATATCCACTGTCGGGTTCAACCCCCGGCTGTAGAGATAACCCTTCATTTCATCCTGAAAAGCCCGGCGCAGATCGGCCACTTTTTTGAATGCGAAATTGCTGGTCTGCATGATGGGCGGTGAGACCGCATTGAAATACAATTCGCGGTCTTCTCCCAGTTCATTGAGTATTTGCGATATGTCCATTAGTCGTTATTTAATCCTGCAAACCGTCGCAATACCCCGATCAGTTTGAGCAACGGCCCTTTAAAGAAATAGATGATGATAAACCCAACCAGTACCGCCACGCCAATAAGGGCAGCTTTCGGATCTGCAATGGCAATGCTGGAACCCACAAATAAATATGCGGCAATGAAAATCACCGGCATAAGCGGGAATAATTTCATTTTATAAATGCCGGTACCATCGAGGTGTTTGGTCTTTTTGCGAAACCAGAATATAGTAGCACTGCTGAGCACCATGCCAAAACAATCCAGAAAAATGGTGAACGTGAGTATCTTCTCAAACTCCTGTGCAAAGAATAATATCACGATACAGATAGCAGCAAATATGGTGAGGGAAAAACCGAGTACATTATTTTTTTCATTTTTCTGCATGAAAATTTTCGGCAGGCTGCGATCTTCTCCCATGGCATACATTACGCGGGGGTTACTCATCAGCAGGCCATTCACATAGGCCAGTACGCCCAGGAAAAGAAAAGCAGAGAATACCTGGGCTCCTGTTCTCCCGAAAACTTTATCCATGACCACAAACGCTACTTCGCGTTCGTTTTTCATATTACTGAAACCAACAATATTGTAATAACTCAGATTGACCAGCAGGTATAATAAAATGATCACCGATATACCAATGAATATACCACGGGGAATATTCCGGGAAGGCTGCTCCACATCATGACCGAAATTGATCGTTTGCTGATAGCCACCATAGGTGAAGGATACAGCGATAAGACTTACGCCCAGACTTTTGATCCAATCCATGGTGCTGAATGTGGTGGCGACAGGCACGGCTGTTTCTGTGGCATAATGCTGTGGAAAAACCAATGCAGCGATCAGGATCAGAATCATGGTGATCTTGATCATCATCAGTACATTTTGTGTGCGGGAACTAAGTCGCAACCCGCCCAGGTTGATAAAATAAAAAAGAATGATCGCACCACAACTGATCAGTGCTTTGTGCATATCGGTCCACTCACCCGGAAACAATTTTAATATATACCCGCTTCCGATCAATGCCACGCCGCTGAGGCTGGCCGCATTACTCACCAGTATCACACAATTGATGGCAAAGGCCACACTGGGATGATAGGCTTTGGCAAATACTTTATAGTATCCACCGGTAACGGGATAGCGGCTGCCGATCTCTGCATAGGTGAGCGCACCGCAAAGCGCTACGAGCCCGCCGATGATCCAGGCACTGAAATACACGGAGGGATTCAATGCATCTTTTGCGCTGGTGGCCGCAGTACGAAAAATACCCATACCAATGACCAGGCCGATCACGATCATGGTAAAGGAAAAGGGGCCTAATTTATTCTTTGCCGTCATGGCTTGAAGATACAAATAAAAGCATCTAACTTTATTCTCCCTTGTGTATTGATGCAAAAACGATCCCTCATATTTTTCTTTCTTTTTGTTGCCTGTACCGGCCATGCACAAATCAGTTCCGATACCACCCGTACCCTCGACAGTGTGATCATCCGGTCTTTTGAACAAAATAAAGCGGCCCCTAAAATGGCTGCGCAGATCTGTGCGCTCTCAGCACCAATTTTCGATTATAGCAATAAATTTTCATTGGTCAATGCACTGAATGTGGTGGCCGGCGTGCGTATGGAAGAACGGTCGCCGGGCAGTTACCGTATCAATATCAGGGGCAGTTCCCTTCGTTCACCCTTTGGCGTTCGCAATGTGAAAGTATACTGGAATGGAATACCGGTAACGGATCCGGGGGGCAATACCTATTTCAATCAGTTTGCCACCAATAATTTTTCCACGATTGAAATAGCGAAAGGCCCGGCCAGCAGTATGTACGGTGCAGGTACCGGTGGGCTCATTATGCTGGAAGGTAACGCAGGACCCATACGACCAGTTCTCAATCTGGAATACAATACCGGCAGCTATAATCAGCAAAATATCTTTATCAGGGGAAGAACAGCCACTGGCAAATCCAATAGTGAACTGACCTTTGCACATAACAGCAGTGGTGGCTACAGGGACCATTCTACCTTGCGGAGAGATAATGTTTCCTATATCACTTCAGTGAAATACGACATATATGAATTAGGTGTTGCATTACTTTTCACCAATATGTATTATCAAACACCGGGTGCCTTAACACTGAACGAATTCAACAAAGACCCGCGTGCTGCAAGACCGGCTACCAGCACCTTTCCTTCTGCTGCGGCTGCAAAGGCCGCCATCTATCAAACAAATCTGCTTGCGGGCATAAAGCAAAAATTCTGGATCATGCGCGGGCTCACGAACAACACCGTTGTGTATGGTTCCTTTGCACAGATCAAGAATCCGGCGATTCGCAATTATGAACGAAGAACAGAGCCCTCACTGGGAGGCCGCTCTGTATTTACCTATACCAAACGCTGGACGGGTGTGAAACTAACTATCCATTCAGGTGCAGAATGGCAGCAGGGACTGTTTACCACTCGTGTGTACAGCAATAAGAATGGCAACCCCGATACATTGCAAACGGATGATGATACCCGTTACCAGCCGTTGGTGGTGTTTCTCCAGGCTACGGCTGAAATTCACGATAAATGGTATCTCATGAGTGGGTTCAGTATCAACGAAACCCAACTCCGCATTACCCGCAATCATACCAATCCGATATCGATTCAAAACAGGCAATACCGGAGTGAATTCGCCCCAAGGCTTTCGCTGGCAAGATGGTTTGGCAACCGATTCAAAGTATCAGCCACTGTATCCAAAGGATTCTCCCCTCCTACTCTTGCCGAAGTATTACCTTCCACCGGAGTGATCAATACCGAACTGGAAGCGGAAAAGGGTTGGAACATTGAATCATCTGTGCATTTTTACCGGTCGAAATATCCACTGCTTACGATTGAACTGACCGGTTTTTATTTCCGGCTAAATGATGCACTGGTAACAAGGAGAGATATCAGCGGGGCCGACTTTTTTGTGAATGCAGGGGATATCCGCCAAAAAGGGATCGAATTACATACAGAACTCTCACAACGCTTTTACGGTTCCTTTATCAAAGACATTTCTTTACGGTCTGATATTTCGGTTAACCATTTCCGTTATGGTACATTTGTGAAAGGCGCGGATGATTTTTCCGGCAATAAAGTACCCTCGGTACCTGCCTCATCTTTGTCTCTATTGAGTGAAACGGGATTGTTATCCGGTTTTTACCTGCGGATGAGTTATTATGCTGCTGCGCCGGTCTATCTCAATGATGCTAACAGTGCGAAAGCGCCCGCTTATCATTTGCTTGGCTGCCAGATCGGCTGGAAGAATAAAGCAAGAAAAAATTATAAATTCAGTTTGTATACCGGAGCCGATAACATATTGAATGAGATCTACAGCGCCGGCAATGATATCAATGCCGCCGGCGGACGGTATTATAATGCTGCAGCCCGACGTAATTTTTATGCCGGCGCATCGGTACAGTGGACTAAATACAGGAAATTGTAAAGGGCAATTCGATCAGAAACAACAAAGCATCATTGCTCAGGGCTTCCATCTCGATCATTGGCTCACCAAACAAAGTCAAAGCATCTCCTTCCTGCAACAGGCGTCCCTGCACTTCGAAGGCACCAGCCAAAACGCATGCCCACGCCCCGTTGGATGGGTTTGCGAAGTAATACATGGTATCCTGGCGGCCCGCAAATTTTCCAATAGACACCATAAAAGGAAGTAAATACGATTCAATATGTGCAGGTGAAATACGCATCATACAGGCCGGGTATTTATTTACGTCGAATGATGCGGTGGCTTTTTGTGCGGGAGCTGCCTGACCTGTATAAAAACAGAGCTGCAGATAATTCACAGCCCCGTTCAGAAATGGGTTTTTCACCTGCACGCGCTCCCCGTTTTTCATAGGAATAAAATACAGTTGTCCGGCTGCGATACTATCTTCTTCCGGTTGATGGTCTTTAACTACAATCGCACCGTTTACCGGCAACAATACTAATAACGTGTTTTCGCTGGCAATAAATTCAGTAACAGTTCCTGCATCCAGTTGCTCTTCGCTGGCCCTGTACAGGCTGCTAAATGATTGCTTGCCCGGATACCTATTCCCAGTATTGCCAAAATAATAATTGCTGCAGCACCCGGTTGTATTTACAACCGCCCTTTCATAAGACAGGTACATCGTGGATACAACATCAATTTGTGTAATGTTCATGTGTTTTCTTTTAACGTATGAATACTAAGAAAGGGTTGTACCGGCACCATGATCGTATCCCATTCCGTTCCTTCTTTTTCCTCTTGTGAGGACGACAGTAACAAGAGTTGCCCGATCGTATCATGCCATATCATGGGTCGGGTAAAAAAATTGACGGCCACCTGGTGCGTTTTTTTATTGTTACTGTCCGAGTTAATAATCTCGAAACGATAGTTATCAAAGAGGAGACAGGTGCGCCCCAGGTTATCGGTTATATCCGGTACTTTATTATTCAATTGCCCTATATAACCGGTAACGGCCGCACTGACCAGGAAATGCAGTTTCTCTGCTGCGGGTACCTGCTGTACAAGTGCAGAGAAACTGCTGTATTTTTCTTCCGGATCATAATACTGTGCCTGCATCCGGTATTCTGCAAAACTGCTTTCAAACACATATCTGTCCCATGTCTTTTCCGCATCAGCAGCAATGATCTTCCGGTAGCACAGTACAATCTTTTTTGAAGTTTGCATGATTCAATTATTCATCTTAGTAATCATCCCGCTACATTGATCGTGTGGGTAAGGACAAATCCGGCGGCCAGTGAACCCGTTACAACCGCCTGTTCCACCAACGCTGTATCATCACTGAATACATTATCACCGGTGGCATAAGTATAGCCGCTCATTCCCTTCGTATATCCATAGGCTTGCCCCTCCGTGCTATTCACCGTTTGTACCGCACTACCTGTTCCTTCCGGAAAAGATATCTGCGTGATCTTCAGCGACGTGCCCGCGGCATTATAAATATGTACATGTATATGCGTGGCCCTTCCGGTGTACCAACCGGGAAAGATCGTGGTAAAACTTACCAGCCCATTGGCATCCGCGGTTTGCCGGCCCCTTAAAAAATGAAGACTGGTAAATCCGGTGCCATACTCCGAATAATTGCCATCCTTATCACAATGCCATACATCCACGATCACACCGGAGAGCGCTGCACAATTGTTGTTGGTGTTTTTAATAGTAATGTTCATGGCCAGGTTTACGCCGGTTCTTCCATCACGGATATCCGAACGCACATAGGAGGAGGGACTGTGCGTGGGATATGGACCTTCGGTTTCAGTAGGTGCCACTGTACAGGTGCCACTCCCTGATCCGCTGCCGCTACCGGATGAAGTGGTACTTTCTTTTTTACATGCTTCGAGTATCAATGGCACTGATGTGGCTCCGATAAAAAAGTTTCGGAGGAATTTTTTTCTTGATTGTTCCATACCTGTTGATTTTTGTTTTGTAAATATGAATCGTGCAATACAGTACACCAATTCTGATAGATGAATGGACGATATGTACCGGTAAACATTTTAAAAATGGGGCCCTGTAGATACAAGGCCCGTTATTTTCATCTAACTGCCCGACAAATCCGCTTTTTCTGTTGCTGTCCCCAGCAACAGCCACTTGTCGTTTGTAACGTATGGGTTGGAATGAAAAAATAGTGCGAGGTTAAAAGTCTATCGGTAAATGCGCCACATATCCCGATGAACAGCCGAATACAGGTTGGCCACAAATGAACACAAATGGACACAAATAAATACAATGAACAGCCGAATACACTTAGCCACAGATGAACACAAATACACACAAATAAATACAATGAACAGCCACTGATGAATACATCTGCCTGCGGCAGAGATGAACACGAATCAATACAAAGAATAGCCATAAATGAATTCATCTGACTTCGGTAGAGATGAGCACTGATGACCAAACATTTCTCTTCCAACTTCTTAAACCGACTCACTGACTTTCCGCAACGGCGGACACGTCGGTCTTCCCGACTTTCGGTCTTCCCGACTTTCCGACTTCCCGACTTCCCGTCTTCCCGACTTCCCGACTCAATACTTCAACACCGGACACTTCTGCAAATCCTTTTTACCCGTGCGATAAACGACACCGATGGAATAGTTGAGATAATGATCGTTTTGTTTGGGATTAGCGGCCTGGCTGAAGCCATCAACATAATCTGTATAAGAAAGGCGGTAGGATGTTTCCGCATTGACACCCCACCGCTGAGAGAAATAATATTTTACACCCGCGCCCACCGGTATCACGGGCAATATCCGTGGAAGGGCATGGGCAGAATCTGCGGCCAACCCTGCCCATACCTCCGATGTTTCGGGATTGAAATAGGTCGTATTGATATTGCTGTAATCGCGTTTGATGCGGAGCAGGGCAAAGCCTCCTCCGGCAAAGAGATAGGGTGAAAAACCTTTATCAATATAATTCCGCCGCAATGGATTCCAAACCAGTTGCGCGGTCAGTTCGATGACAGGTGAAGTGAAATTGAAATTGCGCAGCTTCCGGTAATCCGGCGAATCATACACGCCATCATCCCCCTTAAGCTTACCCCATACAAAATTGCCCCGTACAGAGAAAGAGGGACTCAGCAGCCGGCTGGCATGCAGGCCCAATGCGAAATTTTGTGTTTCAAACGAACCCAATCGTTTCGGCGTAAGGTCGCCCTGGTACACTAAAAAACCAAGATTAACACCGAATTCATATTTCGGATTGTTGTTCTGCGCAGTGACTGCCCCATTCATTGTAAGCAGCAGTGTGGCCATAACAGCCAGTTGGATCATTGTTCGCTTCATCGGATCAATTTTAATTGGTAAAAAAAAACTCCGGGCAGAAGCGTTACAGGATGGTGGTGGTATCATACAGCCATCTTCATGCCATACAGCCGAAAACATCCTGCTATTTTTTGCTGGACGCTGTTCGAATATAATTGGAATGAATACGGGCTGTATTCAGAAAAAGCGGATACCTGCCAAACGCAGAAATCATCAATTCATTTTTGGAAAAATGTTAAATAAATGCAGCAATGCAAAAAGACAAATCAATGACAAACGTTACGATGATTTTTTCCAGTCGGCAAGAAAATCGAGATAACTGTCGCTGACCGGTAATTCCGTTCCGGAACCGAGCATTACTTTACGGCTGAGCACCGAGCGCACCTGAGCAGTGGCCACAATATAACTCCGGTGGATACGCCTGAATTGTGTGGCCGGCAATTTCTCCAATACCTTTTTCATGGTAAGCAAGGTCATTACCGGCTTCCCATTCAGCAGATGGATGCGGATATAATCTTCGAGGCTTTCGATATAGTCAATATCAGTAAAAGGTATCCGGATCATCCGGTATTCGGAATACACAAAGAGACTGTCTGCCTCCACGGATTGGGGACGTGTTTTGTATGCAAAATACTCTTTCGCCTTTTGTACTGATTTACTGAACCGGTCGATACTAATGGGTTTCAGCAGGTAATCCACGGCATCGAGATCGAATCCATCCACAGCGAATTTTGCATGGGCCGTAGTGAAAATAACCATGGGTTTATTCTTCAGCCCACGCACCAGGTCGAGGCCGGTGATATCGGGCATATTGATATCAATGAACAGCAGGTCCACCGGATGTTGCAGCAGGTATTCATTGCCGGCTATGGCATCTTCAAATGTGTGCAGCAATTGCAGATCAGCGGACTTCGCGGCATACTCCTTTACCAGGGCTAAAGCAAGGGGTTCATCATCGATGGCGATACAGGTAAGCGGCATAGTTATGTTATTAGGCTTTGAGGTTCAATTGTACGGTGAAAAATCCATCACCCGCACTGATATCAAGGAAATGGCGGCCGGGGTATAAATGTTCCAGTCGTTTTCTTGCATTGGCGATGCCGGTACCGTTTCTCTCTTCTTTAATGGTTGGAGAAAAAATTCTATTCCGGCTATAATACTGAATGGTGTGTTCGTCCACCGTAATCTTAATGGTAAGCGTATTCTCTTCGTGGCTGCTGATACCATGTTTGAATACATTTTCCACAAAAGCCATTAATAATAACGGAGCGATTCTCCGGTTTGTGGTATCACCGGTTATCTTCATGTCAACATGTGTACGGTTGTTGAGCCGTACCCGTTGCAGGTCCACATAATCCTGCAAACAATGAATTTCATTTTCCAGTGGTACCAGGTCCTCCCCTGCCTCATCCGTTATATACCGCATGATATTGGATAAACGCATGATGCTGGGTGCCGTATGTTCATTGCCCGTAAGGGCCATGGAATAAATATTATTGAGCGTATTGAACAGGAAATGCGGATTCACCTGCGATTTTAAAAAGGCCAGTTCGGCATTCACCTTATCCGTTTCTGCCTGCAAGGCCCTCTTCTCGGTGCCTCTCCATTCGCGAATGATGCAGATAACACTGCTGAGCGACCAGACCGTTACAAATAAGATGATACTGTTGATGTCTTTTTTTACCGGACTGCCGAAAGGCTTTCGGGGTGGTGGCCCATCGGGTGTACGCATGTCCATGCGGTGTGGCGGATTGCCACCGGGCGGCGGATTCATACTGATAAGCCGGTCGAATGGCTTGATAAAATAAACGGCCGCAAACATGCAAATGATGATAAAAAAATAAACGGCATAGTTCTTTTTAAAAAACAATTTCGGTATCAGCAGAAAATAATTGCTGTAAAATAATGTGAGGTACACTCCATAAAAGATCAGGAAAGGCGGGGAGAATAACCGGCTGAATATATGTGTGGAACCATCCGGCGAATTGGAAAGAAAGCCAATGATCAGGCTGAAAAACAATAACCACCCCGCCGCGTGGCTGAGGGTATTAATGACCTTTGTACGGGTATCGCTGCTCCACTTCATATTACAAAGGAAGTTACATAAAAGTTAATCACCGAATAGTCCCGGCAGGCGGTTAAAATGTATAGATAAACTTCTCCCCCGCTTGTTGAAAACTCTTTCGTCCGAAAAATTTCAGGGCTGTACATTTGTCACGATTTGGTTCGCCGGCCATCAACGCCGGCATTAAAAGGGAAACCGGTGCAAATCCGGTGCTATCCCCGTAGCTGTAAAACTCCTCCCGGTATTTCGGGAAACAGTTTCAAACTGCAACCACTGTACGCCGCAGCGTATGGGAAGGTACAGAAACTGCGAGTTGAGCCAGAAGACCTGCCACATCAAGTAAACATTATTCGGCTTTCGGGTGAAAGGCAGGAGATGTAAAAGCCGAAAGGCATTTATGTTTCTATCTCTTTTTGTTTCCGGAAGCAGTCACACAAAAATTCATGAAAATGAAAAAAACGTTTTTTGTGCTGACTGCTGTTAGTATCAGCACTCAGCTACTGGCGCAACCCAAAGACACGGTTGCCACTGCACTGGATGAAGTCATCATAACGGCCAACAAGTATCCCAACAAAACATCGCTTACCGGCAAAGTGGTCACCATCATTACCCGCGAGCAATTGGAACGCAGCGGGGGAAAAGACCTCTCGCAGGTGTTGAACGAACAAACGGGTTTGTATATCGGCGGGGCCAACAGTAATGCCGGTAAAGACAAGAGCCTCTACCTGCGTGGTGCCCGCGTAGATCATACCCTCATCACCATTGATGGCGTACCGGTATATGATCCCTCGGGTATTGGCGGGAACTTTGATATCCGAAATCTCGCGGTACAAAATATTGAACGCATCGAAATACTGAAAGGGAGTCAATCCACTTTATATGGCAGTGATGCAATAGCGGGAGTGATCAATATCATTACCCGGAAGAATACCGGCAAAACGATCACCGGTAATGCAGGATTAAGTTATGGCAGCAATGAAACCTTCCGGAGCAATGCGGGCATCAACGGAAGGCGTGGAAATTTAGATTATAATGCAGCCTTCAGCTACCAGCATTCGGGGGGTATTAACGAAGCCGTTTCGAATACGAATACCACCGTAACGGATAAAGACGGCTTTACCCAGCGCAGTGTGCAATTGGGATTCGGCTTCCGCCCGGTGAAGCAACTGCATATACAACCCTTCTTCCGCTATGGACATATCAATGGAGATATTGATCAGGGTGCATTTACCGATGAACTGGATTATACCTATCGCCAAAAAAGCTGGCAGGCCGGTGTGCGCAATGAACTGGAGTTGGGTACATCCAAACTGACTGTATTGTATAATTATAATGCCGTTGACCGCAGCTATACGGATGATTCGGTGAAAAGCCGCAATGGATTCGATACCTGGTCCCAAGGTATGTATAAAGGGCATGAGCATTTTGCAGATGCGTACCTGCATATGCCTTTATCAGCAACGGTGAAACTGACTGCAGGACTGGATTTCAGGGCTTCGCAATCCGATCAGCAATATGGGTCTGTTGGTTTCTTTGGCCCTTATGCCACCAACTATGCAGCCGATAGTTTACACCAAAATCAATTAGGCATCTATGCAGCAATGAACTGGAATAGTAAAGCAGGCTTCAACCTGGAAATGGGCAGCCGGTTGAATATTCACAGTGAATACGGATCGAATCTGGTGTTTAATATCAATCCCTCATACCTGGTACATAAGACGGTGAAACTCTATGCGAATATCTCATCCGCTTACCGTACGCCTTCGCTGTATCAGTTGTTTTCCGAATATGGAAATAAAGATCTTTCTCCCGAAGCGGCCATTACCGGTGAAGCAGGTGTACAGTATATTGCGCGCGACAACAAAGCCACTGCACGCATCACGGGTTTTGTACGGAATGTAAAGGAAGTGATCTTCTTTTATTCGGATCCGGTTACGTTCCGTTCGCAGTATATCAATCAGGATAAACAAAAAGATCATGGGGTGGAATTGGAAGCGGCGTATACGTTTCAACCCGGTATTACGCTTAAAACATTTTATACCTATGTAACCGGTGAGATCACCACGCGTAAGTCCGGAAAGGATACCACGTATTTTAATTTATTGCGCCGGCCTAAATCTTCGGGTGGCTTGAATCTTTCCTGGAAGGTGAATAAGAAATTGTTGGTAAGCAGCAACCTGCAATGGTTTGGCAAGCGAGAGGATGCATATTTCGATAATAATACCTTCAGCACCGTGAATGTAACGCTGAAGAGTTATGCCTTGTGGGATCTGTACGCGGAGTATGGTTTCGGAAACGCTAAATGGAAAGTATTTGCTGATCTGCGGAATGTGGCGGATGCCAAATACACTGAGATCAGCGGTTTTCAAACAATGGGATTCAATGGATACGGTGGTGTACGGTTGAGTTTTTGATATTGAAAATAATTGTGGGGGTTGGCTTATTCGATGCTCAGTCGCTTTATGCACTCTTGCGTATTTGCCACATAGGCACATTAGAAAAGATAGGTAAAAACATAGATTGAATGACTATGATATCTATCCTACCAATGAACCTATGTGGTTCAAAAAAGCCAGCAATAAGGAGACGCTGATAAAACTATCGAAACCTATCCTATCTTACAGAAACCACAAATGGAAAAACACCAACCAGCAACCATGTGTAAACATGAAAATAAACATTGTCCCCGATGCGGAACGGCCTTTGAGTGCAAGCCGGGCAATATTACCCAATGCCAGTGCTATGGAGTGGTGATCCCTGCGGACATACGGGCCGTACTGGATGCTGCGTATGCCGATTGCCTTTGCCGCAGCTGCCTGGAAACCCTGGCCTCCACCCCTGCCCTTGTGAACAAAAAAAATAACCCCGGTTGATTACATTTGCATAAACCAACGGCTATGTTTCATTTTAACCTCCAGGAGTTTCTCACACTCACGTTCACCCTTTTTGCGGTGATCGATGTGGTGGGTTCGGTACCCATGCTCATCTCCATTAAGCAGAAGATGGGCGGTATCAATGCCTGGAAGGTAACGCTGATCTCGGGCGGGCTGATGGTGCTTTTCTTTTTTATCGGAAAACCGTTTTTGAATGTGCTCGGGGTGGACATCCGTTCCTTTGCGGTGGCCGGTTCGATCGTGATCTTTATCCTGGGACTGGAAATGGTGCTGGGGATCGAGTTCTTTAAAGCGGACAAAGATGCCCCTTCGGGTACGGTGGTGCCCATCGCTTTTCCGCTTATCGCGGGAAGCGGTACGCTCACTACTATCATGTCGTTGAAAGCCACGTTTGAGCGGGCCGATAAGAATGAATACACGATTTTATTGGCTATTTTGGTCAATTTGATCGTGATCTATATCGTACTTAAGTCGCTGAATATTATAGAAAAAGCGCTCGGAAAAGCAGGTTTATTGGCTGTGAGAAAGTTTTTTGGCGTAATTTTGCTGGCCATTGCCGTAAAGGTGTTCGCCACCAACGCCAGTGGGTTAATTAAGTAAATGTGGAAATGTGAGAATTAGAGAATGTGGAAATTTACCTGATTGAATAAGCTCTTGCAATGAATAGTGAAATTCCGAATAAAAGAAACATTTTCATATTTTCCGGCCTCGTAGTACAATGGATAGTATAAGAGTTTCCGAAGCTCCAGATACAGGTTCGATTCCTGTCGAGGCTACATTATCTTTCTAATGTTTTTTGCATACGTGCTGAAAAGCGTACAAC
>JAPLEH010000048.1 GCA_026391455.1 Bacteroidota bacterium | reverse complement strand
TGGATTGTTGCCAGGATGCATAATCTTTGTACTGAAGCTTTAAAGGCGCAGGGAGGTTTCCCGTTCCTGTGGAAAATGACTGATAAAATAAAAGCAGTTCCTTAATCAGGATACCCATTGACCAACCATCACTTATAATATGATGCATTGCGCAGCATAATATCCATTTGCTATTTGACAACTGGTAAAGGGAAGCCCTTATCAGCGGGCCGTTTACGAGGTCGAATGGCATAGCGAGTTCGGCCTGTATCAATTCCTCTGCTACGGAGGCAATATTTTCATGCTGCCTGAGGTCAGTGCAGGATAGAGTGAAAGCAGTTTCTTCTGTTGATTTGATATATTGTACAATATCGTCTGTAACTGTTTCACGAAAAACAGTACGAAGGCTCTGATGCCGCTCTATCAATGCTGAAAATGAAGCTGATAATGCTGTAATATCCAAAGTACCTTCAAATACATAAACTGCAGGAATATTATAAGCCACACTTGCCTCTGCAAACTGACTGAGCACCCAGAGGCGCCGTTGCGGGGTTGAAAGCGGGTAACATCCATCTGGGGATTCGGTGGGCTTGATACCTGTCTCCTTTTCTGCTTTGACAGTTTTTTCCTTCAGGTATTCTATGATGACTTGCTTGTTCTCACGTATCAAATTGAGTATTCCTTCCGGGATCATATTGCTGTCACTACCAACCCTGAGACTTTCCCCGCTCAGCCTCAGATCAATATTATTCTTTCTTATTTCCTTCAAAAGTTCTTTGACACTCATGGTATAATCTTTTCTTTATATGATGGACACATATTGTTTTTCATTGCTGGAATTGATCCAACGTATTTCGTCTATTTCTGCAGCTATTTGCCGTATATTTTGAAGGCTGAAAAAAGTTTTAAGCGGAATGTTTACCCCGAATTCTTTTTTAAGCCGCTTGAGCAGAATCATCGCCTTTAATGAGTCCCCGCCCAACTCAAAAAAATTATCATCCACCCCCACTTTTTCAAGTGCAAAAAAATCAGCCACCATTGCAGCAATTGTTACTTCAGTCGGGGATTCAGGTTCAGCGTAATCAACCTGCATCTGGGGCCTCTCTGCCTTCACCATGGATGTGTTATTTTCCAAGACCGCCTGAGTGGCCTGGGCTGGAGTATATGTATTCCGGTAACGTTCCACCAAATCGGAAGCTGATTCAAATACGTGAGGGCAATATTCCAAACTCAGGCTCCACTCAAAAAAAGTAGTGATCTCTTCCGGCACCATTCCTATACGTCGTAACGGGATTTCATTATTAATCTCTTCTTCAGAAAAAAGCATTTCACCTAAACCAGCAGATTTCCATCCGGAATATTTTTCGGGCAATGCCATTGTAAAGCTGTCAATGAATGCATTTGCAGAAGCGTAAGCGCTGTACCCAAGACCTCCAAGTATGGAAGCAAGACTTGAAGAGTTCCAGACAAAGTCAAGGTTCCTATCGTTAAAAAGGCTGAACAGGTTTCGTATGCCAATAACTTTCGGTGCCCAAACACTGAATACATTGACAGCGGTGATATCTTCTATCAGCTCAAACTGATTCAAATCAATATTACCCGCCAGGTTGATTATACCGTCAATTTTGTCAACCTGCTTATACATTTGATCCACAGCAACCGTAAGTGAGTTCAAGTCAGCAACATCCGCAGAAATATAGATAATATCGGATGAAAGTGCCTGCAGCCTTTTCAGGCGGACCATAGCTGAAAGGTGCGCTGGGTCAGGCTTTGGGTTTTCATACGGCAATTCCTTCCGTCCGGTAATGATTAAGCGGGCTTTGTAATTCCTGATCAGCCACTCTGAAAGCACCATCCCCAGATTACCCAATCCGCCCGTAATAAGATAGGTGCCCTTGTGTTTTACGGGTGATGAAAGCCCCCTCAGATCCGACTCATTTTTTTCAAGCTCCATCTTCCACCGTTGGCGGTTGCGGATGGCTAAGACTGGTTCCTTGCTGGTGCGTTTCAGTTCTTCCGCCAGCAATCGGATATCTGCTTCGTGTGCCGGCAGCAACTCCAAATCAATAATCCGGCTGGATACAGCACACTCCCTTGGCATGGTATTGAACAAGCCAAGCAGGAGAGATTGCTCAGCTCTGATTTTCTCATGACCCGTGATACGGTACAGCGAATCGGTTAATATAGTGACCCGGAGATTTCCTGCCAGCTCATCGCGGAGGATTATTTTTATGATGTGCACCATCGAAAGAAAAACAAGATTTACCTCCCTGTTATTTTCCTCGAGCCGCAAGGCATCACCTTTTGCATTTATACCCCATGCATAAATCACTTGCGCGAATGAAGTTCCCTGCCTTTTCAGTTGAGTAAACAATCTTTCAAATTGTGATGGCTCAACAGGGTTAATTGTAAATACATCCTGACCGTCATCTTTGTATTCCGTTCCACAAATAACTTCTGTTACCCGCACCCCGTTTGCCATGAGGCTGGCTTTCAATTTTTCATCGAATGCAGTGTCATTGGAAAAAAACAAATAATTTCCCTTTTCTTCATTGTGCGGCAATGCAGCAGTTGGTAATGTTTTCCAGACCGGATAGTATATCCAATTGCTGAGTTCATTGCTGGCTCCTGCATTGGTGAATCCTGACCGCAAAAGACCGGATTCAAAAGGATCCACTTCGGTTGGAAGTATATTTTTCTCAAAACAGTATCCTGGAAGTGGCACCCTGTACCTTCTTTCTCCTTCATAAAATGCAGTCCAGTCAATAGTCAATCCCATATTCCACAAATCGCCTGTTCTACTCAGCAGGTATTGCTGATCATGATCAGACTCTCGTGTGGCATGGCGGATGAGGTTCACCGCTTTTGGCCTGAGGTGTTCCCCTTTATGTTGTAATACTAATGTGGTAAGCGAATGTCCGCCACCGGCTTCAATAAAGACAAGTTCTTTTCCAAGTGACAGTAGTTTGGTTATACCTGCTGAAAACTGAACGGTTTCGCGCATATGGCGAAGCCAGTATTCAGGGTTCAACAATGAGTTGGTGTCAATAATTTCGCCGGTAAGGTTGGATACTACCGGAATGATTGGCCGGTTAATCGTCGCTTTTTTAAGACACAACTCATATTCATCCAGGATTTTATCAATCATCACTGAATGGCCTGCCTGGGAAGCATATAATTTTACAAAGGAAATATCAGCATTGCTCAATTGTTCCATGAGGGCCTCTACCGAAGATTCATCACCTGAAAAAACCACCTGTTCGGGACCGTTGATTGCCGCAAGTGTAATTTTATCGTTTGTGAAATTTCTTGCATCCGACTCATTTATGGATACGCTCACCATAGCACCGGCACCCATGGTATGCATGAGTTGTCCCCGCTTTACCACCAGTTGTAAGGCGTCTTCGAAAGAAAATATTCCGGCAATACAGGCCGCCACATACTCGCCGATACTATGTCCGATCAGAAAAGATGGTTGGATGCCCCAGGATAAGATAAGTCTGGCAAGTGAGTACCCAAACAGGAATATTGCCGGTTGGGTATGAATCATCTGGTTAATCCTAACATCATCTGCATCGTCAGGCATCATAATACTGAGATAGTCTTCCCCCGTGAGATTACGCAGAAGGGAAAACCCACGATCCATATTTTCCCTGAATACTTTTTCAGATTGATACAATCCTCTTCCCATATTGGGGTATTGGGAACCAGCGCCGGAACACATTAAAACGGGCAAGGGCTTCCGGTCGGCCGAGCGCACGATATTGCTGAAGAAACCAGGTTCATTTGCAAGTAGCAATAACTCTTCAATACCGGAAACGACAAAAGATTTTCTGTAAGCGAACTGTTTACGTCCGGTCTGGAGTGAGTAAGCCATATCGGCGGTGTTAAGGTCACCCGTTTGTTTGACATGCGTTACAAGTTTCTGCAGATAAGCTTCTAAGGAAGCTTCCGTTTTTGCAGATACAGTTATAAGTGAGTATGTTCTTCCCTTGTCGCCTGGTTCCGCTACAGGAGGGCTTTCTAAAATTGCATGAACATTGGTGCCTCCGATTCCAAATGAGCTTACTGCGGCCCTTACAGGCTTATCACCTGATTTAATAATGTTCTTCAATTGTGTATTTACATAAAAGGGGCCTTCGTCGAAGTTAATTTCAGGATTAGGCGCAGTATAATTGAGGCTGGGTGGAATCTGATTATGATAAAGGCTTAAAGCAGCTTTCATAAATCCCGCCACACCTGCCGCTGAATCCAGATGGCCAATATTTGTTTTTACTGCCCCGATTGCACAAGTTTGTGGATTGCCCTTAATACCAAATGCTTCAGTCAAAGCCCGTATCTCCACGGGATCTCCGAGCCTGGTTCCGGTTCCATGCGTTTCAACGAAACGGATATCAGCTGGATTGATACCAGCCAGCCGCTGAGCCATTTTTATGCAATCTGCCTGGCCTTTCACACTGGGAGCCGTGTACCCAACTTTGCGATGACCATCATTATTAACAGAGATGGATTTAATCACACAATAAATATGATCGCGGTCCTTTAAAGCATCCGTCAGTTTTTTTAAAACAACCACACCCACACCTTCTCCTCCTACTGTGCCACTGGCATCTTTATCAAATGCCCGGCAGTGTCCGTCTGCTGAATTGATCATCCCTTCCTGATAAATATACCCACGGCTTTTCTGTGTACTTACGGAGGACCCACCGGCCAGGGCCATTCTTGCTTCCCCAAACCATAAACTTTTACAGGCAAGCCCGATAGCGGCCAAAGAAGTGGAACAGGCTGTATCTACGAACATAGATGGGCCGTCCAGATTCATTTTATATGAAACCAGTGTGCTGATAAATGAAGGACTAGAGATCATGTCCAGATAGAAAGGATCCATGGATATGTCAGCAGATTTGCTGTACACATACATTTTCCAGTTATAATTCTTGGAAGCACCTGCAAATAGTGCAATACGCTTTTTCTCTGTATCAGCAGCATAACCTGCGTCCTCAAGTGCTTTCCAGCAATGTTCATGAAATAACCGGATTTGCGGATCCATGTATTTTGCTTCATCATGTCCGTATCCGAAGAAATTATAATCAAAGGTATTCTTACTTTCAGCCTTCATCACTGCACATGCTTTCACGAATGTGTCACTGTTAATCAGGGGTTCAGGCACACCCGCAGCGCGCAATTCTTCATCACTGAACACAGTAACAGACTCCCTGCCCTCTCTTAGATTACTCCAGAATTCGGCCGGATTATCACTGCCCGGAAATTGTCCGGACATACCTATTACTGCTATCTCAAGTCCATTGTATTCATTATTCATCATAGTCAATATTAAATTTGTTCAAATCAGTTATCAGTTGACCCCTGTCAAAATACTCTTCATTGTCATCCTCCCTGTCGGAGGAAAAATGAGCGGAAAGGCTTTGCAAGTTTTATTATTTTAATACTGTTGCCTCCGAGTTCAAAAAAATTATCATCAATACTGATTACCTCACGCCCCAGCAACTCCTGCCATATTGATACCAGCACCGATTGCATTGCTGTCTCTGCCTCTGCAAACACACGGCTTCGCCCTAACCCCATTCCTGATGGAACTGGTAGCGCCTTGCGGTCTATCTTTCCATTCGGCGTCTGTGGAAGTTGTTTCAACTGTACATACTGCGCCGGTAACATATAGACAGGAAGTTTACCCTGCAAATGTGCCCGCATCGACTCCTCCTGCAACTCCACGGCTGACGTCACGTACGCCACCAGTTCTCTCTCTCCGGATGCAGACTCCACGTCCGTCACCACACAACTCTCCACTCCTTTGCAACCCAGTAAACAATTTTCTATCTCCCCCGCTTCAATACGATATCCACGGATCTTTAACTGCGTATCACGACGACCCAAAAACTCTATCTCCCACGACTCCAGCCAGCGTCCCATATCCCCTGTACGGTACATCCGATGTCCCGGATTAAACTTATCCTCCATAAACCTTATTCCTGTCTGCTCCGCCTGATTCAGATAGCCCATGGATACACCCAGCCCACTTATATATATCTCACCAACTACGCCTGCAGGAACAGGTTTTCTCTCCCCATCCAGGATATACACGCGTGTATTGATGATCGGACGACCTACTGGCATCCGGCCACTACCATGCTTACCCCCTCCGTACGCATATATCGTGGCACATATACTTGCCTCCGTAGGACCATACGCATTGTAATACTGACCGTAACGACTGTACTCAACACATTTATCATATATCGCCGACTCCCCTGCTGTGATTAATTTCTTCAACCCACGCAGACCTTCCGTACTCAGCATCGAAAAATATACCGGCGGAAGGGTGGCCATATCTATCCTGTTCTCCTGCAGGTAAGATTCCATTCGCAACGGCTCCTGTTTGATCTCGCCGGGAACCACGTACAATGTGCAGCCGGAACATAAACTCACAAATATTTCTGATACCGATGCATCAAATGATAAAGAGGCAAACTGAAGGTGACGCTCTCCCGGCTCTACAACAAAAGCTTGTTGCTGACCATATATCGTATTCACAATCCCTCCATGATGGATCATCACTCCTTTGGGACGACCGGTTGATCCGGATGTGTATATCACATATGCCAGATCTTCCATCCCTAAAGACTCTTTTACCACCTCAAACTCCAAAAAAGAAGATGACTGGTATGACTGGTAAAATGAATCCGTTATCACCACCCGGCAATCAGCATCCGACAACATATAACTGATACGGTCTACAGGATACAACGGATCCACTGGCACATATGCTGCACCGCTTTTCAATACTCCGATTATACACAACACCGATTCCAGCGAACGGTCCAGCATTATTCCCACCCGGTCTCCTTTACGAACTCCCTGCACTGTACGCAGGTAGGCTGATAAAGCCGATGACCGCTCATCCAGTTCCGCATAACTCATTCGGCTTTCACCACATACCAAGGCAATCCGGTCAGAATATAAAGTCACCTGCTCCTCAAACAAATCCACTATCGTTTTCCCAATAGGTGCTTCATATAATAAAGGCCCCTCACGCTGCAACAACTCCGACAACTCCCCCTCGCCTATATAGTCAAGCTGATTCAGACCGGTTGTACTGTCACGGCTCACCGACCTCAGCAGGCCTTCGAGATGGCTGCATATCCGCTCTGCCGTAGACTTATTATATATATCGCTGTTATAATCCAGGCGCACAACCAAGCACTCTTCTGTTTCATAAAACTGGAACGTCAGGTCAAACAAACTGCTTTCTTTCTCATATCCTTCGTACTCCTTTACCTGCAACCCACCTGCTAATTTTTCTTCCGGCAGCCCCGAAGAATCCTGAAGTATCACCTGTACATCAAACAACGGATTGCGGCTTATATCACGACGAAGATTCAATTCCTCCACCAACTCATCAAAAGGGTACGACTGATGATCATACGCACCTAGCAATACTTCCTTCTCCTTCAACAATAATTCCCTGTACCCCTCTGTACCGCTAAATACCGTCCGCAGTACCAGCGTATTCACATAAAAACCCAACTGATTCTCCAACTCCCATTCCTCGCGGCCCGCCACAGTTGTACCCACTATTATATCTTCCTGACCCGTGTAACGGTACAACAAGGCTTTCACCAACGACACAAGACCCATAAACAACGTGCAACCCTCTGATTGAAGTAATGAACGAAAGACAGGAAACCATTCTGATCCCATCCGGTGTAACACACTCCCGCCATTGTAAGTCTTTACAACCGGGCGGGCACGGTCGCCCGGCAGATCAAGCACCGGCAACTCTCCTCCCAATACCTGTTTCCAGTAAATACGCGAGGACGACTGGTCTCCTTCAACCAAGCCCCGTTGCTGCCATTCCGAATAATCTCCATAATGAATACGAAGAGACGGCAGCACAGAAGAAATACCCTCACCCCATTTATTGTAATACGAAAGAAGTTCTCGAAGTAATACACCCATCGACCACCCATCACTTATAATATGATGCATCGTATAGGTCAGTATACTGCGGCCTTCACCTAACAGGTACAACGATGAACGAAGTAACGGACCACGCGAAAGATCAAACGGCGATGAAAGCGATGATGCAATCTCTTCTCGCAATTCAGACGCTGACAACCCGCCGCCTTCACGATAATCATGTACAGCCACTGAAAATCCCATACACTCCAGCACCAACTGCTCCACCAAACCTTCTCCTGACTCCACAAATACAGTCCGCAAAATCTCATGACGGCTGATCCTCCCGGCATATTGTATGCCGAATTCACCTGCGGAAACTGGCTCAGTACCCATAACCGACGCTGCGATGACGACAACCGGTATCGACCTCGCTCTCCTATCCGGGGGATACCCAACAAAACCCCTGACTGATGTGATACTATGTAATCAATAATTTCTTTTTTGTTTCGACTTATCTGTTGCCTGAATGTTTCATCTATAGTATGGCGCGCAGCTTCAATCTGTAATTCTCCGTTATTTACAGTGACTTTCGCATTGACAGCTTTCAGCCGGTTAATTATTTCAGTTACATTTTGCATATCAGCATTTATGATAAAGGCGCGATCCGTTAATTAATGATTCAGACTTCAGTTTACAATCCTAATAAATCAGAATACAAATTTTTCAACGTCAGACTCCGGTTCAGGAGCCCCCCCCCTTCTGTTCAGCCATTGCAGGTTTTCTATCTCCAGTGCCATTGTGGTAATCGTGGGGTGTTGAAAAACATTACGAATACTATACGGAATGACAAAATCCTTTTTTATTCTGAAGGCAAGCCTTGTTGCCCTGAGACTATGTCCGCCTAGTTCGAAAAAATTATCATCCAACCCAATCCGACCAGCCCCGATCTCCAGCAGTTCGCTCCACACTTCAGCAAGATATTTTTCGGTGCTGGTGACAGGGGCGCGATAATGCTGGCTGCCATGCATGCTCAGTTCAATCGGGTCAGGCAGTCTGTTTTTATCCAACTTTCCATTGGATGTAAGCGGAAGCTTATCCAACCGGATAAAATAGGCAGGAATCATCTGTTCCGGTAAATGCATTCTCAGAAAATCGCGGATATCCTTAATCTGTAATTCATACTTGCACAGAATGTAGGCTATCAGTTCTTTATCTCCGGACGACATATTTTTCGCCAACACAAAGGCCTCCTCTATTGCATTGTTCCGTTTAAGGGCATTTTCAATCTCTCCCAATTCCATCCGATAACCCCTGATCTTTACCTGCTGATCAATTCTTCCCAGGTATTCAAGGTCTCCGTTTGGAAGTACCCTGGCTTTATCACCGGAGCGATATAAACGGGTAATATTATCAAAAGGAGATATTAAAAATTTCTCCGCATTTAATTGTTCCCGGTGAAGGTATCCGCTGGAAACACCGGCCCCGCCTACATAAAGCTCACCTGGAACCCCCGCCGGAACCTTTTGCCGGTGTTGGTTCAGCACATAACAAGCCAGTGTTGGAATGGGTCTTCCGATATTACTGATATTTTGCTCAATTTCTTCAGGTGTGATTTTTTTGTAAGTAACATGTACCGTTGTTTCGGTAATACCGTACATATTAATAAATTCGGCTTCCGGATATTTGAGCAACCATGGAGCAAGCCTGGAAGGCGCAAGCGCTTCTCCTCCAAATATGATATATCGAAGGCACAAATCATTGTCCTCCATTTCCAATTCCTGCCTGATCAGATTGTAAAAAGAAGAAGGTGTCTGATTAAGTATTGTCACTTGTTCTTTCCGCATCAATGTCAGGAATGATTCAGGATCCCTTGCTATAACATTGCTTATAAGCACCAATTTACCTCCATGAAACAAGGCCCCATACATTTCCCAAACAGAAAAATCAAATGAATAAGAATGGAACATGGTCCACACATCATCTTCCGTAAAACGGAACAGAGGTAGATCATTGACAAAGAGCCGGACAACATTCTGATGACTAATAACCACACCCTTGGGTTTTCCGGTGGTGCCGGAAGTATAAATCACATAAGCCGGATCTGTTGGCAGATTTCCGAGTCCGGGATTGTGGTCAGCCTGCAATTCAATCGCTTGCCAGTCATATTGCATTCTATTTCTGGCAGGCAATGGAAGAGCACGCTTTGGTTTTTTCTTATTCACCCGGATAATCACATCGTAGCGGTAGCGGGTAAGTTCATTGGATATCGTGAATATTTTATCTGATATTTCCACTTCAGCAATTGTGTCTTCGTCCCACATGAGATCCTGAAAAAATCCTTTTGACACAAATAGTTCAGCCGAAAAGTCAGTTTTGGTCAGGTACCCTTTGCCCCGGTTTGTTTCTTTGAAATCTTCAAGGTCTGCGATCATTGCGTCTTTCATATCAATATCCATCACATCGCCAATAAAGATGCATCCATCATCTGCAAGCAGTGAAATTGCATCTTTTATTACTTTTCGCAGGTAGTTGTGGCCGTGAAAATGCTGGATCACACTATTCATAATCACCATGTTAAAGTCCGCTTCACCTACTGAAAGGATGTTGTCCGCGACAACATTCAATAACTTAACATTTGCAAAACCAAATGATGCAACAATTGCAGATGTATTATTTATAATTACAGGTGAAAGGTCCGTTCCGAGGTAATAGCCCGCTTCCGGAGCAATCTTAAGTAACGTAAGCCCGGAAGAGCAGCCTATTTCCAGCACTCTTGATTTATCATTGATCATCGGAGAAATTTTTCGGTATGCGTTCATGGCATACTCTTCCATTTCATCCAAAGGAATCGGGAGTCCTGTAAAACTACTGCTCCAACCGCCACCTGTTACCTGATCAAGCGCTTTCTCCCCGACATGGTCCCACAGTTCCGCATTCATCATGAGGTTTTCCACCTGCTCAGCTTCTTCAAAAACATTTATACTGTCCAAACAGATATAATTTTTAAGACAGGAAGCTGACCATTGTAACCTGTTGGCAAGTTCAATGTACCTGCTTTCGGTAATCAGCACTTTCACCTCTCCATCTTTGATCATAAAACGGAGACGGTTCTCCGGCGTACTGGCATCCATTGGTACATACATGCATCTTGCCTTAACTGTGCCCAGGATGGCAGCGATACAATGACAGGATCTATCAAGCAGCAACCCCACTCCGTCTTCAGGTGCAATATTCACTGTATTCAGCAGAAAACGGGCAATCCTGTTTGCCTGCCTGTTCAGATCGTCATAGGTGATACGTTCTTCGCCTGAAATAACGGCGGTATTCTCCGGAAGAGCATATACCTGTTTTTCAAATAATGTCACAATGGTTTCATTGTGTGGATAGGTGACACCTAAGAGGTCAAGTCCCGAGAAAACAGCCTCCTGGCTTTGCAGGATATTCAATTCACCAATCGCGGTATCAGGAGCCGTGGTAACAGCCTTTATCAATGAGGAGAATACCTGAATCATTCGCTCTATAGAATCTTTGTTGAAAATATCTGAATTATATTCCAACTGCAGACTCAACCCCTCTTCCACTTCAATGAATTCAAAACGCAAATCAAAAAGGCTTGTTCGTCTTTCTACTGCCTCATAATTCCGGACACGGATGCCACCGGTTTCAGCAACTTCATTCAGCTTTTTCTTCTGTTCCGTATTCTGCAACACTACTGCCACATCGAACATTGGGTTGCGGCTTATATCCACCTCCTTATAAAATTCTTCCACCAACTCATCAAATGGATATGATTGATGATCATATGCGCCTAACAGCACTTCCTTTACGTTCGCCAGTAATTTCCTGTAGCCCTCCATTCCACTGAATTTTGTTCGCAATGAAAGTGTATTGACGTAAAACCCCAATTGATCTTCCAGGTCACACTGCTCGCGGCCTGCTACTGGTGTACCCACTATTATATCCTCCTGATCAGTGTAACGGTATAACAACGCATTCACTAATGATACCAATCCCATAAACAAAGTACAGCCTTCTGTTTTCAACAATGAAAGAAGGAGAGACAACTCCTCCGTTTCTACCTGGTGTATTACCCTGCCACCATTACAGGTTTTTACCGCAGGGCGGACACGATCTCCAGGCAATTCAAGCACAGGCAGTTTACCTCCTAATACATTCTTCCAGTAAATATGTGATGCCTCCAGACTCCCGTCAGACAATCCCTGCTGCTGCCATTCAGCGTAATCGCCATACTGTATGCGCAGCGCAGGCAAGCCCACAGAAGTATTTCTTTGCGATCGGTTGTAAAAATGGAGTAGCTCACGAAGAAGTATTCCCATTGACCAGCCATCACTAATAATATGATGCATCAAATATGTAAGTATACAGCGGCCTCCGGGCAGAAGGTATATTGCAGACCTCAACAAGGGGCCTTCAGAAAGGTCAAAAGGTTCAGTCAGGGAACCAGCAATCCTTTCATGCAAAAATGCCTGATCCACTTTTTCTGCAAAACGGTAATCGTTTACCTCCATGGAAAAACCGGTGTTTTCCTTCACCACCTGCTCGACTATACCTTCGGAAACTTCAATAAATACCGTACGTAATATCTCATGACGGTCAATTAACTCCACAAAACTTTGCTGCAAACGGGAAACATCCGGCTGCCCTTCCAACTCATATACACCTGGCATGTTATATGCCGCATTATTCTGCGGAAACTGACTCAATACCCACAGACGGCGTTGGGACGATGACATACGGAAACGCCCACGCTTTTCCAGCCTTGGGATGGTGACAACCTGTGATGATGGTTGTTGTAAGATTTCATCGAGTATGGATGCCTGATCGGAAAGTATCGGATGAGAAAACAAGGCAGACAGTTCAGGCTTCACACCTGTTTCCCTCCTTATGGCATTTGCCAGCCGGATAATTTTTATACTATTTCCACCTAACTCAAAAAAATTATCATGCGCACTGACCTGATCCCGGCCAAGCAATTCCTGCCAAAGTGATACCATAACCGACTGCATGGCTGTCTTTGCCTGAACAAATTCCCCGCTTCTGCTTATCCCCGAACCCACAGGAGCCGGGAGTGATTTACGATCAATTTTCCCTGAAGGTGTCTTAGGCAATACGTCCAATTGCATATAATGTGCAGGAAGCATATAAGTAGGAAGTTTTCGTGCCAGATTCGCCCGCATCTCTTGTTCCACCAGTTTTCCGGAGGAGGTGAGATATGCGACCAGTTCCTTTTCGCCTGAAGGTGAATCAATACCTGCCACTACACAACTCTCCACTCCAGTGCAACCCAGTAAAGCATTTTCTATTTCACCTGCCTCAATCCGGTATCCGCGAATCTTCAATTGTGTATCACGACGACCTAAAAATTCTATATCCCCATCGGGCAGCCAACGTCCTGTATCCCCCGTATCGTAGAATATTTTACCTGGCTCAAATGGATGTGCAATAAAACGCTCCCTAGTTTGCAAGGGATCCTGGTGGTAACCGAGGGCAAGTCCCTCTCCGCCAATATATATATTGCCTGGAACATACACTGGTTGCGGCAGCAACCTGTCATTCAATATATATACTTGTGTATTATGTACAGGAGTTCCGATAATGGTGTTCTGACCAGGGTGATTCATCCTTTTGATAACAGAATAGACGGTGGTTTCCGAAGGGCCATACATATTCCAGAGTTCTGCACCCGTGTTAATGATTTTTTCAGCCACCTGTTGACTCATGGTCTCTCCGCCACAAAACACTCTTAATGAAGGCGGACATTTCCAGCCTGCATCCAGCAACCATTGGTAGAAAGCAGGGGTAGCTTGTAATATGCAGGGTTTTACCAAAGTCAGTTCCTCAATAATTTTTTCGGGATTCTTTAATGTACTATCGGAAGCTATATAAACCTTTGCACCGCTCATCAATGGAAGTAATAGTTCAAGTACGGAAATGTCGAAACTGCAGGTAGTCACAGCATACAAAAGATCTTTTTCCCTGATCCCGGGTTGTTTTTGCATACTGCACAGAAAGTTCACAACTGCCTTGTGCGGGATGCGTATTCCCTTTGGTTGCCCGGTGGATCCGGAAGTATAGATAAAATAAGCAGCATCTGCAGGAGATGGTGGCGTCCCTTTCTTAACAGGTTCCTGCGGAGTGCTTACAATTTCCTCCAGCTTGTATATTGCTACGCGTGTCGTGTGTATACCAACGGGCATTTCATCTTTTGCTATGACTATTCTGCACTCGCTATGAGCAAAAATATAATTCAGTCGCTCCGCGGGGAATGTAATATCAAGTGCAATAAACGGCCGTCCTGCACGAAGTATACCAAGTATCACGGCGCTGGTATAACAGGACCTTGGCAAAAAGAAGGCAATGGGTTCGTCCTGATTATCGCCTGCAACGGCAGAAATGTTTTCAGCAATACTTACAGAAAGCTGATGCAGTTGATGGTAAGTAAGACATTGGTTGCTGTCAGACACTGCAATATGATCAGGATATTTTAGTGTGCTTTCATCGAAAAGATCAATAACTGATTTATCTTGCGGATATGAAGTTCCTGTATTGTTGAACGCAGTTATCACCTGGCGCCGCTCAGTATTGCTCAAAATATCCAATGCCAGAACGGGGGCATCAGGCCTTGCCGTACAACCCTGCAGTATAAGTTGAACGTGTTCAGCCAGTCTCTCTGCAAATTTCCTTTCAAACAGATCTGTATTGAATTCAAGAGCCAGATGCAGTTCATTGTTGCGCTCAGCAAAACTGAAGGTAAGATCAAATTTGGTCCGGATATCCCCTTCTTCTGCCATACGGCTTAATGAAAAGGGAAGGTGCTGCTGCAGAGCATCAGAAGAAACTGGTCGTGCATTCTGAAGAATAACCATTACGTCAAAAAGTGGAGATCTGCTGGGATCCCGTACAGGATCCAAATCTTCCACTAACCGATCGAATGGATACTGCTGGTGTTCAAAGGCTCCGAGCGTACCCGCCTTTACCTTTCCGAGCAAGTGAACAAAACTATCTTCCGGATCAGTCTTTACCCGCATAATCAATGTATTGAGAAAAAACCCTATCTGATTTTCTGTATCCGGATGATTACGGCCTGCAACAGGCGTGCCAGTGAGTATATCATTTTGTCCGCTGTAACGACCAAGTACAATATTCACCACGGTAAGCAAACCCATAAATAAGGTTGCACCCTGATTATTACACAAATTCTTGAATGCCTGGGAACTGTTCAGATCAAAAATAAAAGAATGTACCGCCCCGTTGTATGTACGGATTAAAGGCCTCAATCCTGAGCCGGGCAATTGAAGTACAGGAAGCTCCCCACCCAAGAAATCAAGCCAGTATTTTTTGTTTTCATCCATCGCAGCAGAATAGGGTTGTTTTTGCTGCCAGGCTGCATAATCCTTGTATTGTATGCGAAGTGGAATAACTGGAGAAGTTTCATTATTGTTAATGCCGATATAATTCCGCATCAGTTCCTGCATTAATATCTCCATAGACCAGCCATCACTAATAATATGATGCATCACATAATTAAGTACCCATTCGTCTGAATCCAGTTTGTACAGGGATGCACGGACTAAAGGGCCCTTACTGAGATCAAATAACTGTTGTGTATTTTCCCGGATATACCCTTTGACCTTTTCCATTTTGTCAGGGTCTTTCGACAGGTCTTCAAATACAAGCTTGAATCCAGTGTCTGTTACATTCCTTATTTGTTGGTATACCTGTCCATCCTTCTCTTCAATAAAAACAGTATGCAAAATTTCATATCTGTCGATTGTAAGAAAAAATGACTTCTCAAGCATAGCAGGATCCAACATCCCACGGATCAGGTAAGTTTCAGGCATATTGTAAGCCCTGTTCGACTCTTCGAACTGACTCAATATCCAAATCCTCATCTGAGAAGAAGAGAGAATATATCCTGTTGGAGAAAAAGCCACCTTTTCTATGGGCGCTGATTCCCCACGGTCAAAAGCCCGCTGCCTCAGATAGGTCAATACCATTTCTTTCCTTGCTTTTAATTCAGCAAGCAATTCAGCCGGTATTTCCTGTTTGCCTGAGATCCTCAGATTATCACCTGATACCGAGACATGAATGTCATAGCTCCTTAGTTTTTCGAATAGTTCTTTCATTTTTTATAGCTACACTATTATGGAATTAATTTATTTGTCAGATCACGGCCACATGTTCATCATCAGCTCCCCCATTGATCCAACCGCGTTCAGAAATTTCCTCCGCAAGTCTTTTCACATTCTGCAAATCGAAAAAATCTTCAATTTTCAAGTTTACTTCAAACTCGGACCTGATCCGTTTAAGCAACGTCATTGCCTTCAATGAATCGCCTCCCAGCTCAAAAAAGCTATCCTCAGTGCCGATCTTTTCTATACCGAGGTATTCTTCGAGCATGCGTACAAGTTTTTCTTCTGTGGCAGTTGCAGGCGCTGTATACTCCGTAGTCAAAGCCGGTCTTGTTTTTCTGGTATATCCGTTAGATGGCCTATCCGGAACATCCCTAATGCCAACAGGATGCAGGAGTGCACGCTCATTCAGATCAATACTGCTTTGAAGAATAAGTGGTGTATCCGAATAAGATGCCGCTTCCAGAAGAAGATTTACCAGGTCTGCAGGCAGCAACGGCTTTAATTGACCATTTCCTTCCTTACGGACCTCTTCCCTCCCGAGTAGCAGCTCAGCCAGGGCAACAGATTTCCATTGTGGAAAATTGGCGCTGCAGGCAATAATATATTGCTCCATAAATGCATTGCCTGCACCATAAGCGCTGTAACTTATTCCACCCAAGGCCGAAGAAATACTTGAGATAAATAATCCAAAATCCGTATTTCGCAAACCCATAACCCTATGAATCACCTGCACTCCCAATATTTTGGGCGCAGTAATCTGAATAAAATTCGAACGGCTTAAATCGGAACAAAGTTCAAAATGCTTTCTGTCTGTAATCCCTGCTGTATGGAAAAAACCATTTATGCTTCCAATTTCCCTTTCGATATCACCAACTGTATCGCTGAATACCTGCAAATCAGTAATATCAGTTGTGAAATAATAAACCGAATCTGTCAATGCCTCTAATTGCATCCATCTTTCACAAGCTGTCGTATCTTCCATAATCTGGCCCATGGTTCTTCTTCCTGTAAGAACCAAAATAGCACCCGTAACACCGGCAATATGCTTTGCCAGGAGAAACCCAACATTGCCCAAACCACCGGTAATAAGGTACACCCCACCGGATCGTATAACCTTTGAGGTCAGTTTTGCTTCACGGGTATTCCGTTCATAGACCATGTTCCATAATTTCCCTTCGCGCCATGCAGAAATTCTTGATGCAGTCACCTGACTTGTAACAGCACCAGCTATAGCCCGCTCATCATTTTCTTCATGTCCTTTGTATGCCACATCTGCCAACCTGCACCTGAATCCTGACTCCTGTGGTATGGTATGTACCAGGCCCAGGGTTAGTGACTGAGACAGATTTCCTATTTCATTGCCATAAATGCGAAATAAGCTATTGGTAAAAATCACCAATTCAGGAGTAACCCCGTTTGTAAACCGGCTAAGTTCGCTGACCAGCCATGCAGGGACAAGGCAGGCAAGATCAAGAGCAGCGTATCCATCTGCGAAATTGTCCGATTGATCATTCACAGCAAGCATCCAGGCGTAGAGGATCATGTCAGGAAAATATCCATCGTTGCTGAGTGATGTTGCCAGTGACCTGAAATGCTCCCGTTGGCTCGGGTTGACGGCATAGTTCCCCTCACTTGTTCTTTTAAACTGCGTACTTTCTGTTATGCCTGTAATAACTACCCTGGCTTCCTTAAACACATTCCGCACCTGTCGGGAAAAAGTATCTGAGGAACTCAGTACAAGCAGTGTTTTACCTTTGAGATTATTTATCTGAACAGGTTGTACAACCGATCTCCATGAGGGGAAAAACAAAGCATCGCTTTTGCGCAGTTTGGCAAAT
This sequence comes from Bacteroidota bacterium, assembly GCA_026391455.1. Taxonomy (GTDB): domain Bacteria; phylum Bacteroidota; class Bacteroidia; order Chitinophagales; family Chitinophagaceae; genus JJ008. The sequence continues at coordinate 9,582 of JAPLEH010000048.1, read as the reverse complement.
GTCCGGTGTTCTTGTTGACCAGGGCCAGCCCAATCGTATGGGTTGACTTCAGCAGGAAACCGATCCTGCGCAAATGCATAAGTGGGAAGTGTAATAATATTATATTGATCACTTTCATAAAAAGATGACCAATCCACTTTTACTCCTGCTGACCATAATTTACAAACACCTTCAAGAAGGTAGCGAATATCTTCTGTCTGGCTCTGTGCAGAACGTATCAAACCGATGGCATGCTTAATATCCACACCCGGCTGCAACATCACCAAGCGGCTTAGTACATTACCGGGGCCAATTTCAAGAAACAGTGGCCTTTCCTCTTTGTTTGTATTCTTTATAATCGTAGTAATGCCTTTATGAAAATTAACAGCCTGCCTGAGTTGCCTTATCCAGTATTCTGCTGTCGTCACTTCATTTGCTTCTGCAATTAATCCGGTAACATTTGATAGAAAAGGTATTTCCGGGGTATTAAACCGGATCGCGGATAATTCCTTTCTGAATTCGTCCAGTACCGGATCAATCATTGAAGAATGAAACGCATGCGAGGTTTTTAACTTCCTGCATGTTACTCCCTGCTCAGACAAACGCTTTTCCAGCCCGGTGATTTTTCCCGTATCCCCGGAGAATACGACCTGCTCCTCTGCATTCACCGCCGCAAGTGAAATACCCGCTGCCAGATAGGTTTCTGCATCTTTTTCACTTAATGCAGCGCTGAGCATCATACCGCTTTGCAAAGAATTGACCAGCGCCCCCCTCTTCACAACCAACCGGATGGCTTCCTCAAAACTGAAAACATTGCTGATACAGGCGGCTGTATATTCGCCGATGCTGTGACCGATCATATATTGAGGCGTAACACCTTTGGTCATTAATACACGTGCCAGGGCATACTCGGCAAGAAAAAGCAAGGGCTGGGTGTATTTGGTTTCGTTTATTTTTTCTCCTTCTTCTCCGTCTCCTGAAAATACTATTCTGAAATCCTCCCCACTGTATTTTTCGATCAGGGACAATCCCTCGTCAACGATTGATCTGAAAGCTGGTAAATGTTCATACAATCCTTTTGTCATACCCGGATATTGAGATCCCTGTCCTGTAAACATGAATACCAACGGAATTGACCCGGCATTCCGATCAGTGGTATTCCCCGCTTGTATATCTCGGTCTAACCAGTTAAGTAATTCATTTTTTTCACGGTAAACCAGCCAGTCCCGGTACGCAAATTGTCCTCTGGTTGTCTGCAGCGTAAATGATAAATCACCGAGATTTATCTGCTTGTTACTGATATAACCGCTGAGCAGTTTTTTATACCGGGTCAGGGAATCTTCTGTTTTGGCCGAAAGAGAAATCATTTTCAGATATCCGTCATTTTTTATGGGTGCTGAATGTGTGGTAGCCGGTGCTTCTTCCAGTATTACATATGCATTGGTGCCGCCAATACCAAAAGAGCTCACTCCTGCCCTTAATGGCATATCATCCTTTTTTTTCCACGGAGTCAGCACATTGTTTACGAAAAAGGGGCCTTTCTCAAAAGGAATCTGGAGCCCGGGCGAACGGAAATGAAGAGTAGGTGGAATAATTTTGTTTTTCAGCATAAGGACTGTCTTGATAAGTCCGGCCATGCCGGCAGCTGTATCAAGGTGGCCCAGATTGGTTTTCACTGCACCTATTGCGCAACGGTTACCGGTACTGCGTTTTTTAAATGCCGTATTTAATGCTTCTATTTCAATCGGGTCGCCAAGTTGAGTGCCTGTACCATGTGTTTCAATATAACTGATGGTATCGGGGTCTGTACCGGATAATGCCAATGCTTTCCTGATACAATCTGCCTGCCCTTCCACGCTTGGTGCTGTATAACCCACTTTACGGTTGCCATCATTGTTAACCGCGCTTCCCCTGATCACCGCATGAATATTATTCCTGTCCCTGAGAGCATCTGCCAATCGCTTTAACACTACCACACCAGCCCCTTCGCTTCCCACACAGCCAGAGGCTTCATTATCAAAAGCCCTGCAATGTCCGTCCTTCGAATTGATCATACCGGGTTGGTATAAATATCCTTTGGTTTTCTGTGTATTTAGTGACACAGCACCTGTCACGGCCATTTTTACTTCACCAAGTAAAAGGCTTTTACAGGCAAGGTTTAAAGCAACAAGTGAAGTGGAACAGGCGGTATTGACCACAAACGCTGGCCCTTTCAGATTAAGTTTATAGGACATCAGTGAAGCGAGATAGTCTTTGTTGTTCAGTAAATGGAGCGAAAACTCGTCAATATTCTGTCCATTTTCAGACAGCATGGAATACACTTGCCAGTTCAGGTCCTGCCCTGCACCTGCATATAAACCTGTCAGCCCTTTAATAGCAGGTGGATAGTATCCTGCGTCTTCCATTGCTTCCCATGCACATTCATGAAATATCCGGTGAACAGGATTCATCAACGACGCTTCAGCGGGTGTATACCCGAAAAATGCAGCATCGAACGATTCCTTGTTTTCTAACCTTCCCCCCGCTTTTACGTAACCAGGTTGATTGAAGAATGCCGGATCCATACCATATGCTATAAGCTCGTTATCGGAATACTGGTGTACAGATTCTATTCCGTTGACAAGGTTATTCCAGAAAATTTCGGGGTTACTAGCGCCGGGGAAGCGGCATGCCATCCCCACAATAGCTATCTCAAGTCCGGTATAGGTCTGCTTATCACTCATCATTCCGGTCATTTATAGTTTGTATAGTGTTCCTGAAAATCCCAACAGAAGATTCTATTTCATCATCTGATTCAGCTTCACATTTGTCCTCCCCCTGACGTAAATACTGAGCAATGGCACTGATGTTGGCATACCTGAAAACAACCATGGGCGTAAGGGAGATCCCATGTTCATTCCTGAGAATTTCCACCATGCGGATAAGTTTCATCGAATTGCCACCTGATTCAAAAAAATTATCCTGAATACCGATTTTATCCACGCCAAGTATTGATTGCCAGACTAACGCAATAGTTTTTTCCAATGCATTTCCAGGTGGCACATAAGCATTTCTGTCTGTAATGAAAGAAGGGGCCGGAAGTTCGTCTTTTGCAATTTTACCCTGGTATGTCAGCGGTAAATTTTCCACCTGCATAAAATAAACAGGGATCATATAATCGGGCAAAAACTGTTTCAGGTGATTACGCAATGTCGTAACATCAACCGTATTGTTACTTTCAAAATATGCAGCCAGTTCCTTTTCATCATTGTGCGGCGAAACTACCGTCACAACAGATGCTTTTACCGATTCATGTTTTAAAAGCACTGCATTGATCTCACCAAGTTCTATTCTGTAACCATTTATTTTTACCTGTTCATCAGCACGGCCTATAAATTCAATATTTCCGTCGGGCAGGTACCTGGCTATATCGCCGGTACGGTAAAGTCTGCCACCTGCAATAAAAGGATCGTGAATGAATTTTTCCTTATTCAGTGCGTCTCTGTTCAGATACCCTTCTGCAACCTGTATACCTCCGATGTAAAGTTCACCGGGCAAACCAATCGGGAGAAGGCCCTGATAATTATCAAGTATATAAGCAATACAATTATCCAAAGGCCGCCCTATGGGAAGTGTTGCAGAAGCAGGAAAGGCATCCTGTTGAACGAATTCATACACCAATGCAGTAACAGTTGTTTCAGTTGGCCCGTATTCATTAAAAAAGCGTGTATATCTTCCCCAGCGTTGGGCAAGCCTGTTACTGCACACATCTCCACCAGCAATCACTCGCTTTAATCCGCCATAAATACCGGGTTCTGTCATTTCAATAAAACCAGGGGTCGTATGAAAATGTGTAATTTTTTCTCTTTTCAACAAGTCCTCAAAGTCAGTTTTACTCAGCCTTGTTTCTTCGCTGACCAGCACAAGAGCAGCACCATTGAATAAAGCCAAAAAAATCTGTTCTACGGATGCATCAAAGGTGAAATTTGAAAACTGAAGTATTCTTTCACTACTGTCGATGCCAAATCTGTTTGTCTGACTCCTGATAAGATTTATAACACCTTGCTGGCCAACCACTACGCCCTTAGGTAAACCTGTTGATCCCGAAGTATAAATCACATAAGCGATCCTGTCTACACTATGTGCTTTCAGTTTTTGCGCATGCAAACCCGTGGCATCAGTTACAGTGGGCTCCTCCGGATCAACTATAGTTAATCCGCCAGACATGGAACGAAATTTTGCTTTTGCAGGTCCTGTGCAGATCACAATCCGTGCACATGTATCAGAGAGTATATGTTCAATTCTTGCTACAGGAAAAGAAGGATCCACAGGAACATAAGCCGCGCCAGCTTTCAATATAGCAAGTATTGAAATAATCATCAGGGGTGTTCTTGCAATACAGAGCGGAACAAACATGTCCGGCCTGACACCCCGGGAAAGAAGAAAATAACAGAGCTGGTCTGCCTTTTCATTAAGCTGCCGGTAGGAAACCGCTTCTTCACCATAAATGACCGCAGTATTTTCCGGCATAGCACGTACTGCCTGTTCAAACAAATCAACGATACCATCACCGAATGAATATTTCTTAATATGACCTTGGGAAAGCTGCATTAATGCTTCAACCTGACCCGGTTTCTGCAAAATTATTTTTCTTACAGGCACTTCCGGCTCCTGTACAAATGCTCTCAGGATATACTCATAGTGCTTAACCATGCTTATGATCCTGTCCTCAGAAAATGTATCCGGACGATATTCAATCCTCAATTCGCATCTCTCTGTGGCCGGCAGGATATCAAATAAAAGATCAAACTTTGGCTTTACCTCGTGCTGGTTCACCACTTTCATGGAAAATCCATCACAAACCGGCAACAGACCACCCGCTTTATCCTGAAAGGAAAACATTGTCTGAAAAACCGGAGTCTGATCTGCGATCCTTTTTTTTACAACACGGTCAACAATCAATTCAAAGGGAGTATCCTGATAGGGAAATGATTCCAGCATGTACTGCTTAACCTGTCGCACCACACTGGCAAAAGTCGCATTATCATCAATTTGTGCTCTCACTGCCAGTGTATTTACAAAAAGGCCTATTAATGCATGAGTCGCTTGCTGATTTCTGTTGGCTACGGGTACTCCCACAGTAAGATCACTGCTACCCGTATACCGGTGAAGCAATACAAAATACGCAGAGATAGTAACCATAAAAGGAGTGAACCCTTGCCTGTTGCAACATTGTTCAATCTGTTTGTATAGCTGCATTGGCAGGGCAACACTTAAAATCTTTCCCCGGGATGGATCCTTCAAATTTGTCTGAACATCCGCAGGCAGTCCAGAAGGGGTTATCCCTTTCAGCTTTTGCTCCCACCAATCCAGTTTATCTTTTAAAACCGATGCATTCAGGAATTTATGTTGCCATCTTGCAAAATTTCCATAGGTTGTTTTAAGTTCAGCAAGACCTGCATCCGTTTTCGTTTTATAAGCATTGTACAATGCTGCAAATTCCCTTACCATGATAGGGAGTGACCAGCCATCGGACGCGATGTGATGAGTAACCAGTACCAGCAATTGTTCATTGCCCGGCAAAACAATCACTGATGCGCGGAACATAAAATCACTGCTCAGATCAAACGGCTTGCCTGTAAGCGCAGCTATAGCCACTTCCGGATTACTATCTTTACAAACGGATCTCTCCATTTGCCACCGGTCGGCATCCAGTAATTCCTGGTAAAGTTCATCACCCCTTTCCCTGAAAACGCTTCTCAATGGAGTATGCCGGTGGACGATCGTTCGGAAGGCTTGCTCGGCCAAAAACAAATCCGGCTCACCTTCTGTTTTCAAGACCAGATTGATGTGATAGTTTGCCGAACCCATAAGTCTGTCAATAATCCAGATTCGTTTCTGTGCGAAAGTTACCGGCACTCTTTCCTCATTTTCATATTCACCTGATAACGGGAAACTCTCCTCCTGACTTAATTGCTCCTGCGCCTGTAAAAAAGAAAGCAACGCTTCCTTTCGTGAACGCAAAAGATCAATAAGAGCCTGATCCGGTGATCCTCCTCCCGCCATACTTAATGCCAATGACCCGCCTTTCAGGTAAACGTGAATACCCTTGCGCTTCAGATCGGCCAAGAACCGGACAATATCTGCATTTATTTCAGTCATTCGATTGTTATATCCCTTTTCAGCATCATTTACTTAATCAGATAATTATTACATCTGAATCATTTTGCGGAGGAACTTCTGACTTATCCATCAGAACCAGATAGTCTGCCATTTTTTCAATCGTATCCAGGTCAAAAAAACTATTCATGGCTATATCAAGAGAGAACTCCTCTTTAACCACCGAGATCATCCGGATCATGGCAAGAGAGTCTCCACCCAGATCAAAAAAATTATCGTTTATCCCCACCTTATCCGTTCCGAGTACCTTTTTCCAGATATCAGCAAGCCTGGCCTCGTACTGGTTCCGCGGCGCTTTAAAATCCGGGTTTGAATAGGATTCTGCATAGATCATCTTTAGTTTTCCTTTGTCTGTTTTGCCACTGTTGGTTAAAGGAATTGCATCAATCTGTCTTATATGGGCTGGCATCATATAGTCCGGAAGAACAGAGGCGAGATGTTTTTGTAATTCTCCGGTGGTATATCCGTCCTGCAATACGGCAAATGCAATGACTTTTACTGCGCCAGCGTCCTCATTTGCCAAAACAACAAAGTTCTTAACCCAGGTACATTGTAAAGCTGCATTTTCCACCTCCTTTAATTCTATACGGAAACCACGCAGTTTAATCTGATCATCTCTCCTACCTTCAAATAATATTTTTCCATCAGAAAGCCAGCGGGCATAATCACCGGTCCGGTACAAACGGGGCGGCCCATCAACATTGAACTTATTATCTATGAACTTTTCCAACAGATGTGGTGCTGCATGCAGGTATGAAGCAAGCCCTGTTCCGCCGATCAGTAATTCACCTACGATTCCGGGCGGAACCAATAAGCCATCCGGATCCGTTATATATACTGCGGTATTGGCAATTGGCAAACCGATACTTTCGGCTTCCTCTTCTTTCATATCAGACATTACTTTATTGATAGTGGTGCAAACAGTATATTCAGTAGGGCCATATGCATTAAACACTGCAACCTGCCTGCTCAACTGTAGTGCAGCGGCTGTATTGAGCTTTTCACCAGCCGATATTATTACTCTCAGGAAGGTTAGTTCTTCGGGAGCGATAACACCCAGATAAGAAGGAGGAAGGGTAACCACAGTGACGCCCTTTCCTTTCATAAAAGAAATAAGTGTGCCGGCATCCTTTATAATACTCCGATTCAGAAATTCCAGTCTTGCCCCGCTGCAAAGCGCAGTGAATATTTCTGAAACAGACGCATCGAATGATAATGAGGCAAATTGCAGTACCACATCAGCATCCGAAATACCAAACTGGGCAATCTGTTCATTCACCATATTTAAAAGACCTATGTGTGTCGTTATTACTCCTTTAGGGCGCCCGGTGGTTCCGGATGTATAAATGATGTAAGGATGTAAATTTCCTTTGAGTTGTATTAATGGTCTTACCGGAGCAGTTTGCAGGTTGTCCAGTTCCATATCGAGAAGAAAAACAGGAAGGTTGTAACCCCCATTGCTGAAATAATATACCGATTCAGTAATGATTAACTTCGCACCTGAATCTGTCAACATAAACTCCTTTCTGTCATCTGGGAGCAGGCCATCCACCGGAAGATAGGTTGCACCTGCCTTTAATATGCCCATGATAGCTACTGCTGTCCGTTCAGAATTATCAACAAGCAAAGCGACTACATCCCCGGGCCTGATTCCAGCCTTATTGATAAGGTGATTCGCCAGGTTACCGGATAGTTGGTTGAGTTCTCCATATGTCAGTTTTTGCTGACCAAATCCGACAGCCACAGCATGGGGGTTTTGCAGCACCTGTTGTTCAAAAAGAGAAACAACAGTATCGCTCTCTTGTAGTTCTTTAATCCTTGGCGCGCTAAATTTCATCAGTTGAACCAATTCATCGGAACTTGTCATTTGTAGACTGCCGGAGTGCATATCCAGATTGACCAACTGACCAAGAATATTACTCAGGTGGTTTGAAAATCGCATTACAAAATCCGGCTGATAGGAGTCCTTATTAACTTCGATTTCCCATCCCAGCAAATCTGTTTCCTTTTTAATACGTATAATAAGGTCATATCCATGCATATTCCGCCGTGAATGCATCCTGTCGAATGTGAGCAGAACATTCGTGAGCAGAATATTTTCGTTTTTCCCGGTTACTTTATATAAAGGGTAATCCTGGAACCGGTAACAATTTTTTACAAGTTGTGTCAGCGTGTTAAGGAATTGGCGGTTGTTTGCTCCACCCGGCGTAAATACAATGGGAATATCCTGCTCAAACGCCACTGTGGTGTGGTTGCTTAGCAATGGTGTATTCACCACTATATTATCCTGTCCTGTATATTTTCGAAGCAGTACTCCAACTGCCGCAAGGATGAATACAAATAACCCGGAGTCATTGTCATCTGTAAGTTTTCTCACCATGGAGCTGATTGAATCCGGAATCCGGTACATTTTCACTCCATATACCTTCTCCGTCAGTTCAGGTTTTAATTCCGTAAAATAGAAACACCCGCCATTTTCAATACGTTCCTTCCAGAATATCCCAGGTTCATCAGATTCACTTTCTGTGAAATGCAATTTTTCTTTCATTTGGTTATACTTTAAAAAATAATCCTGAAATGTTCTTCCGGTTTTGCCGGATCAGCCGTTGACGCAAGAACCTTTTCCGGAAGAAGCCTCCATGTTTTCACGCCTCCGGAGTCTTCCTGAAGGGCCCGTTCAACCAGTATCATAAATTCTTTTCTGAAAAAATCGATTGTTGCAGGCCTGAACAGGCTTGTATTGCATTCAAAATTCACATCATAGTGGTCTGCTCTTTCAATAAATTCAATCCTGAAATCCACTGCAGAAGTAACCAGATTGGCGGGAAGTTCCCTCACTCTTATTTTTCCGGTTTTATGCGTTGCTTTCCTGTGAATTTCCAGGCTCTGCATCACAACCACAACATTGAATAATGATCCAACACCCCCGTTTCTGCTTACCGGAAGATCTGAAACAATTTTATCGTAAGGATAAATCCGGTGGCTGTACGCTTCTGACATACGCTGATGAACTGATTTCACCAGGCTGATAAAATCATCTGATGGGTTTACTTTAATCCGTAAGGGAATGGTATTCAGGTAGCAACCAATCTGATTTTCAAGTTCAGTATTATCACGGAGTGAAAGCGGATACCCGATGATAATATCCTCCTGCTTTGTGTGACTGTAAAGCAGTACAGCAGCAAGTGCCATAAAAACGGAATAGCGGCTGCAATTCATTGATGCTGCAAAGCCCGCCAGTCTGCTAAAATGCTCCCCTTTTATTACGTCACTGATTCTTCTTCCGAATGGAGACAGGTGTTGCGGTCTTATAAAATCAGCAGGCAATTGCAATACCGGTATCTCCCCGCTGAACTGCTCCTGCCAGTATTGGCGATGTTCTTCCGATTCCGGTCCTTTCAACAACTCATTCTGCCAAGCCGCATAATCCCGGTATTGAATACG
>JAPLEH010000069.1 GCA_026391455.1 Bacteroidota bacterium | reverse complement strand
AGGAATTAAATTTAGTAGCTGTGCGAAAACAGGCTGTCCGGTAAAAAAACTATGTTTGGGCATAGAATGAGAGTTTTTGTGTGGTAACTCAAACTTATCATTCTTTTGGGAGGTTCGCCTCCCATTTTTTTACCCTTTAATAGATTTTAACCGGACAACAGTGATGTGATAATGTGGGAATGTGAAGATGTGGGAATGCGAGATTGAATTCGGGTTGGATTAAATAGTTTTGGACTTTGATTTTCTGTTGCGGTCTTTTCAGGGAAAATATGAACATATACCAAAGTGGGAGAACTGTCACTCAAAAAGTGTCGTTCTCCCACATTTTTTAAAATAATATCCAGATATCCAACCATTGATTTAGGTTCAAAAAAAACAGATCCAAATTCATAAACTTCGCTGTTTCCTCAACTTTTTTAACATACGCAACCCGTCACGGCGGGCCTCATAGGGGCAAGCACACCTTTTAAACTTCTTGAACTTCTTAAACCTCTTGAACCTATGTAACCTATGCAACCTCCACTACTCCACATCCCCCACTTTCTTCCCGCTTTTATCGATCATGATCCATTTACTGTTCAATAGTACTTTGGCCTGGCCATCTTCAAAGGAGCCGGCAAAGCTGAACTTGAAGGGGATCACATCTTTACCGTTTTTATCGATATAGCCCCATTGTCCGTTTTTATTTACTGCCGCCAGTCCTTCGGAAAATTTGGTGGCACTTTCGTAAGCAAATGGAATGATCGCTTTATCGCCTTTATCAATATAGCCATAATTACCTTCTTTGCTTACAATAGCGATACTATCGTGAAAAGACATGGCATCATTATATTTCAATGGTATTACCAGTTTGCCGGTACTGTCCAGAAATCCCCATTTGCCATCTTTTTTTACGGCTGCCATCCCTTCCGAAAAGGTCATAGCCTCATCGTAAATCAATGGAACCACCAGTTTACCATCTTTATCTACAAAGCCATGTTTCTCGGCTTTGCCCACTACCGATAATCCGCAAACACAATTGTCCACATGATCATAGTCTTTGGCCCATGACTGGCCATTGCCGGTGAATCCCAGCAATACAGCCCCTATTAGTAATGTATATTTCATAACAAAGAATTTAGGTGATCAAAAAGCAGTTTGCACCTGAAAGCTACAGCACAACCTGGCCGGTATGTATGACGGGAGGCAGGGATAGTCATGATTTTTATTGTCCGGGTACCCGTGATTTATCAGGGCCATCAAATAGTGGTAAAAATCCTCAACATCGCCCCTGGGGGTCAGAAATGGGCACCTGCGCCGTTTTTTGTATCTTCACTAAAAATTTACAGGATTTCCTGTGTCATTATTTTAACTCCGCTGAATTTTGCGATTTACAGAATTTAACTTTCATCCGAACCTGCTCGAAGGCATAGAAGCTTCCAATTACGAAAATGCGACCCCTGTACAGGAACAGGTTATTCCACCCATTATGGCGGGAAAAGACGTGATCGCCTCCGCCCAAACCGGTACCGGTAAAACCGCTGCTTTTTTACTGCCGGTAATGAACCGGTTGCTTGAAAACCATGTCGATGGCCAAGTAGGTGCCCTGATTGTGGTACCCACCCGCGAACTGGCCATTCAGATCGCCCAGCATATGGAAGGGCTTTCCTATTTCACGCACCTTAGTTCTATAGCTATATACGGGGGCAATGATGCACAGAATTTTGTGAATGAGAAAAAAGCCCTGCAAATGGGTGCAGATATCATTGTTTGTACTCCCGGTAGAATGATCGCCCACCTGAACATGGGCTATGTAAACCTGAAGAAGTTGCAGTTTCTCGTACTCGATGAAGCAGATCGTATGCTCGATATGGGCTTCCAGGACGATATCAATAAGATCATAAAAGTATTGCCGGAGAAAAGACAAAACCTGCTGTTCTCCGCCACCATGCCGGAAAAGATCAGGCAACTGGCCAAGCGGATCCTTCATCAGCCGGTGGAGATCAATATCGCCATTTCCAAACCACCTGAAAAGATTGTACAACGGGCTTATGTGGTATATGAACCTCAAAAATTGCCACTGGTTAAAAAAATACTGAAAGAAACGCCTTATAAGAATGCATTGGTATTCTGCAGCCGGAAGCAAACCGTAAAACAACTTACCCGTGAATTGAAACACGGTAAATTCAACATTGCTGAAATTCACAGTGATCTGGAACAGGCCGAAAGGGAAAGTGTGTTAAGTGCTTTTACAGCCGGTCGCATACCCGTGCTGGTAGCTACCGATATTCTGAGCCGGGGTATCGATATTGATACGATCGATCTGGTGATCAATTACGATGTGCCCGGCGATGGAGAAGATTATGTACACCGCATTGGCCGTACGGCAAGGGCCGAAGCTGATGGTACCGCCTTTACCCTGATAGGTGAAAAGGAGCAGAATAAATTTGCATCCATCGAACAGTTGCTTGGCAAAGAAGTGGAGAAGGCTCCGGTTCCAGCCGAATTGGGGGCATCTCCCGCATATCATCCCCGTGTGCGCTCCGGCAATTCCGGTGGCAGAAATACCCAGCGTAAGTTCTACAGGGGTGCACCGAGAAGAAAATAACCCGGTCCGATTCCTTCAAAACTGTATTACCGTTGATACCTGTACATTTGATCTATGAAGAGTAAGTTGTTCCTTCTTATTACGGGCATAGTGGTGATGTACAGTTGTACACAAACTAAATATGCCGCTACCAACAAAGTGTATAAGCAGCAGGTAAAGAACTATGCAAAACGGCTGGCTGAATACCCGGTAAAAGATTCAGGCGGTCTGCACTATGCTGCAGATTGGGTAGGTACAACCAACCTTTCTATGCGCCGGCCCAATTTTGTGATCATTCATCATACGGCGCAAAACAGTTGTGAACAAACACTTGAAACATTCACCCTCGCCCGTACACAGGTAAGCGCACATTATGTAATTTGTAAAGATGGTACAGTACATCATATGCTCAATGATCTGTTGCGGGCCCATCATGCCGGGGTAAGCAAATGGGGCAATACCACCGATCTCAACTCTTCCAGTATAGGTATAGAATTGGACAACAATGGATTTGAACCCTTTGCCGAAGCACAGATCAGCAGCCTGCTTACGCTGCTCGACCGGTTGAAAAAAGCATATAGTATTCCCGCGTCTAATTTCATCGGACACGGGGATATAGCACCCACCCGTAAAAATGATCCCAACTGGCGCTTTCCCTGGAAGCTCCTTGCTGAAAAAGGTTTTGGTTATTGGTATGACGATCCTGCCAATGTTACCATACCTACCGGGTTCAATCACCTGCAGGCACTTCGTATAGTAGGCTATGATCTGAAAGATACCAATGCTGCCATCATTGGTTTTAAACGACACTGGCTGCAGGATACGACCAAAGGATTGAGTAATGAGCAATTGAAAGTATTGTACCAACTGAGCAGGAAATACATGCAGTAAACAGATATTCGCAGAAATAAGTATGACTTTTTACTCAGCGGATACTCATCTGTTTCTTCAATCTTTCATACATGATTGATAAAGGCCCGGAGTTATGCCTTCGGTTTTTTTAAACAGCCTTACAAAATAATTCACATCTGTAAAGCCACATTGCGAACTTACTTCTGAAATGGTATTGCGCGGATCAGCCAGTAATTGTTTGGCCAGTTTGATACGTTCCCGGTTGATATATTCCAAAGGAGTAATGCCGAATTGTTCTTTGAACCATTTGAAGAACATATTTCGGCTCATGTATGCTTTGCGGCTGAGCGTATCTACTGCTATCTTATCAGTAATATGTTCATTGATATAATGCAGTACATAATGCAGCCGCGATTGATTGCCTCCGATGCCAATTTCCGCCGCCACCTGCTGCAGGTGCTGGCTTTGTACCAGGCGTATGAGCAGTTCCTTAAGATTCAGGTCAGCAAAAATATTTTTAGAGCGGTCTCCGCCGCTGCATACCCGTATGATCTTATTAATGAGTTCAGTGATATCGGTATCGTTATCAAAATGGTATTTATTGAATTGCAGTTTCCACGAATGATCTTCCCGGCTACTGTTGTAATACTCATTCAGGTAATCCATCGTGTTATGAATGGAAGCTGCATCTACGGCCAGTGCAATACACTGAGTGGGGTTTTCGGTTTGCGCTTCAGGAAAGTCGATCACCATGGTTTCATTGGCCGGAACGATCACCGTTTCACCGGGCAGGTAATCAAAGGCGGGCTTATCAAACAGGTGCATTACTTTTTTACCCCGCACCATACTGGTGATCACAAAATCGCTGAAGGTAAGGGGTACCCGGTATGTTTCCTGATAGCTTTCAAACACATTGAGTTCGCAATTCTTTAGATTGAAAATACGGCGGTTTTCCACCAGCGTTTGCAGGTATTTCGGATGGGTGAGATCGATCTTTTGCAAGTGATGTTTTACTGCCATGGCAACCGTTAATCGTACAACAAGGTACTTTTTTTTCCCGCTCCGCGAGAAAAACAGGTACGATTGTGCTATTGAAAAATACGAAAATGATCGGGCAGGCCCCGGATATTTTGAAAATTAGAGCATTATTTAACGATTAAACTTGCTATTATGTCTGCAACTACCGCTTCAGCCCCCGCAACCAATGCGGTTGCCCGGCCTCATTTTAAAGGCCGTTACGAACATTATATCAATGGTGAATGGACCGCTCCCTCAGGAGGAACCTATTTCGATAATATTTCTCCCATAGATGGAAAAGTGTTTACCAGTGCTGCCCGCGGCAATGCTCAGGATATTGAAAAAGCAATTGATGCGGCACACAAGGCTTTTGCCACCTGGAGCAAAACTCCCGCTGCTTACCGTAGCAACCTGCTGCTGAAAATAGCACAGGTGATCGAAGATAATCTCGAATACCTGGCCGCCGTGGAAACGATCGACAACGGAAAAGCGATTCGCGAAACAAGAGCGGCCGATATTCCATTGGTGGTCGATCATTTCCGCTATTTTGCCGGAGTGATCCGTAGCGAAGAAGGATCCCTGAGTGAGCACGATGAAACCACTGTAAGTATCAACCTGCATGAACCCATCGGCGTAGTGGGACAGATCATTCCCTGGAATTTTCCATTGCTGATGGCCGCATGGAAAATTGCACCTGCCCTGGCGGCCGGTTGCACCGTGATCGTAAAACCCGCCGAGCAAACACCCACCAGCATCATGGTACTGATGGAACTTGTTGGAGATATATTACCCAAAGGTGTACTGAATGTAGTAACCGGATTTGGCACTGAAGCCGGAAAGCCACTGGCCTCTTCACCCCGCATCAATAAAGTAGCCTTCACGGGTGAAACCACTACCGGTCGTCTCATTATGCAATATGCTTCTGAAAATCTGATACCGGTAACGATGGAGTTGGGTGGTAAAAGTCCCAATATCTTTTTTGAATCCGTGGCCGATGCCGATGACGAATTTTTCGATAAAGCCGTGGAAGGTGCCGTGATGTTTGCGCTGAATCAGGGCGAAGTTTGTACCTGCCCTTCCAGAATACTGGTACATGAAAATATCTATGATAAATTTATGGATCGCGTGATACAACGCACCAAGGCCATAAAACTGGGCAATCCCCTTGATGGTACCGTGATGATGGGTGCACAGGCTTCCGAAGATCAGTATAATAAAATACTCAGCTATATGGATATCGGAAAGCAGGAAGGCGCAGAGGTATTGTGTGGTGGCGAAGCATTTCACCAGAACAGCGGTCTGGAACATGGGTATTATATTAAGCCTACTATTTTCAAAGGACATAATAAAATGCGCGTCTTCCAGGAAGAAATTTTCGGGCCGGTTACTTCGGTCACTACATTTAAAACCACGGAAGAAGCGATCGCTATTGCCAATGATACCCTGTATGGATTAGGTGCCGGGGTATGGACCCGCGATGCGCATGAACTGTACCAGGTACCCCGTGCCATACAGGCCGGAAGAGTATGGGTAAATTGCTACCACGCCTATCCGGCACACGCACCTTTTGGCGGATATAAAAAATCCGGTTTCGGAAGGGAAACGCATAAGATGATGCTTAACCACTACCGCCAGACAAAAAATATGCTTATTTCCTATAGCAAAACCAAGTTAGGTTTCTTCTGATAAGGCGCATCCCACACGGAAAGCGGTAACGGGTTGCGTTACCGCTTTCCTGTTTTGCAGTGATGGCAAAATGTTAACGTCAATGTAATAACCATGTCAGTACCACGAATTATCGCATTGCCCCCGGCAAAAGAGCTGATAGTCCGGCTAAAATTATTACATGGCCCGCTGATGTTTCACCAGAGTGGTGGGTGTTGTGATGGAAGTCAGCCGATGTGTTTTCAGGAAGGGGAATTCAGGGTGGGTGCCAGTGATGTATGCCTGGGTGTAGTGGAGGGATGTAAATTTTATATGGCCGCCGATCAGTATGAATACTGGAAACATACGCAATTGATACTGAATGTAACTCCCGGGAGGGGCAGCAGTTTCTCGCTGGAGATACCATTGGGAGTACGCTTTTTTATAGAATCAAAACTGTTTACGGATGAAGAATTGGCGGTACTTGATCCTCTCATTGATATACCCGGTTAATGTTCTTTTAAGCAATTAAAACCGGTGGCTATGCATGTATATGTAAATTCCATTTGCCCGCGATGGCGGATTGATAAAAGGCCTCCTCCTGCAATTTCACTTTGTTGATTTTTGAGTAGTATCTATCCCGGACCATGCGGTTAATATCGCATGTTCGCAGTATCGTTTTTATACCCGCTCCGGCATCGCCATCATGACCTTACTCATGATTACAATACTCTCGGGCGTTGCTGTGCTGCTTCTGCATGGATTACATTGTTTAAATAATGAGCCTACACATGGTTATAGTATGCCTGGCAGGAAAAAAAATAACAACAAGGTTTATTCACTCATTATTTCTATTACGATGGGCTTTACACGAGTACCCGGAATAGAACGAAGCGAATTTTTCATTTCTCGATGCAGTCACTTCTTCCGAATTAGCGATCTGCCTGTTGGATCAGTTGAATGCCCGCTGGTGTACACAGCTTACTAAACCCACGTTTATGGAGCCTTCCAATCTTCCCGTTTATAACGTGTATCTATATTGTCCGGTCATTAATGAATTTCATACAACTCATCCCATCGGGTGGTATAGCGCGGGCTCCGGAGCTCCTGCCGCATTTTCCAGTCGCGGGTGGTGCCTGATGCGGCAAATTTCAGTACATCATCCCGCTGGCTGAAGTTTACATTGTCGATCATATCCATGAGTAAGCGACCGTTGTTTTTAATCTCCGGTTGAAACAGGTTTCCCTGTACAGAAGCATCGGGTACGATCCCGCTGAGCATTACACCGGCTTTTTTGTAGAATTGCCCTTTCTCCACCAGCTTTTCTACCAATGCCACGGCCGGTTTTATTAATTCATTGGTGCAGGAAGTGGCGGCAGGGAGAATAGTATGTGAGCTGATGGTACCATAGTTTTTAAAAGTAAGATTGTGGTTCTGTTCTTTTGCTACTACAAATACACTGATCACTTTAGCTGCACAGTGTTGCCGCCGCAGTTTTTCCGCTGCGCGGGAGGTGTAGGTGGCTACGGCTTCTTTAATGGAGGCGATATCACTTACCGGGCTCCCAAACATACGGGTGGTGGCGATCATTTTTTTATTCACCAGTTCATCTTCCATTTCCCGGGAAGCGATTCCCTTTAATTCACGTACCAGCCGCGCGCCTACCACACCGCCCAAATGCACTTTGGCAAACTCTTCGTTTACGTTACGGAGTTGTAATGCATCATAAATACACCAATGCTCTTTCAGTTTTTGTGCATACTGGTAGCCTACTCCCCATATATCACCCACGGGCGTGTTGCGCAGCGCCTGAATGATCTTATCTTCTGTATCAAGCACCATGATACAATTTGTTTTTTGCTTATTTTTTTTGGACATACGGTTGGCCAGCTTTGCCAGTACTTTAGTGGGTGCTACTCCTACCGATACTTTGATCCCTGTCCATTGTTCCACTGTTTCTCTTATTTGCAGGGCAATGGCCGGTAGTTCTTCCTTCGAAAAAATGCTGAGGTCCAAAAAGGCTTCATCTACTGAATATACTTCCACATTTTTTTTGCCAATGAGTATACGAAGTGTTTCCATTACCCGCCAGCTCAGATCACCATATAGATTGTAGTTCGAGGAGAATACGGTCACATTATGTTTCTCAATGAGAGGTTTTGCCATAAAATAGGGACCGGCCATTTCTACGCCGAGCAATTTGGCCTCATCACTGCGTGAAATGATACAGCCATCGTTGTTGCTGAGCACCACAACGGGTTTTTTGTCGAGCCAGGGTTTGAATAACCTTTCGCAGGAACAATAAAAATTATTACAATCTACAATCGCTTTCATTTTTTGGAATACAAATTAATTTTCCATGTGTTGAAACACATGGCTATGCATTAATTATCGGCATCTCCTCTTGCTCCTCGTATTCTCCGGATATGGTGCTTTCAATTCAAATCAACCGCTCCACTATTTTATGCCATGTGTTGAAACACATGGCTATACATTAAATATTGGAGCTTCCTCTTGCTCTTGGCATTCTCCGCACATGGTGCTTTCAATTAAAATCAACCGTTCCGCTATTTTATGCCCGGCCCCGGGTTTCAACCCGGGGCCAATAATGGCTATGCATTAACTATCGGCATCTCCTCGCGGTTTTTTATGCGACTCAATAACGACATCTTCGGTGAATAGCAACCATTCCGCTATTTCATGCCTGGCCCTGGGTTTCAACCCGGGGGCAATAATGGCATGCATTAATTATCGGCATCTCCTCTTGATCCTCGCATTCTTCGCATATAATGCTTTCAATTCAAATCAACCATTCCGCTATTTCATGCCCGGCCCCGGGTTTCAACCCGGGCCAATCAATCAAATGAATCAGTATTTAATACAAGGTTATATCTCTTTTCAAAGGCAATACATTCCTCTATAAAGGTTTTTTCAAAATGATGTGTTTCCTGATTCCGGATATAATTCCGCACCTGATTAAGGTTTCGCTCGTCTACCGAAACGGCAAAATAACCGTTCTGCCAGTCGAATGTTTCAGACGTTAGCCGATGCATATTGATCCAACGCGAACTTTCACCTTTAATAAGCTGAACGGTCTTCGCAATCGTTTGGTCGGCTCGTAAGGCCACCAATACATGAACATGGTCAAAATGGCCGTTAATAAAATCAATATGAATACCATGTTCTTTCGCATTTTTTCGCATATGACGAAATACATTCGCCCGGATACATTTTGGCAGCAAGGGTTTACGAAATTTAGTGGCCCATACAAGATGGACCCATACGTTGAGCATTGACATAGGGCAGGTTAAAAGTTTTTAGTAAGGGTGAATTAAAAACGGGTATTAGCCAGCAGGGTTGTATATTTTACATAGTAGTCATTTTAAGGATAATTAGTTTATACCGCATAAAAGTTCGGTCCGGACCGGTTTATAAATGTGAATGAATAGAATGTACCACCACGCCCCATACGGTGAAATCACTGAATTCCGCCAGGTTGATCGCCTTATACCGGCTGTTTTCCGGAATAAGAAAAGCGGATGAAAAATTCTTGTGAAACCGCCTCACCAGCAACTCGCCATTGAGTACCGCAACGATGATCTTTCCATTGGTCAGTTTTACCGACCGGTCTACGATCAGGATATCACCATCATAGATACCCGCTTCCCGCATGGCATCCCCTTTCATCCGGAAAAAATAGGTCGCAGGTTTATTGCGCACCAGTTGTTCATTCAGGTCAATACCGCGTTCCATATAATCATCGGCAGCGGCGCCAAACCCGGTGGCATTCGCGGTCTTTACATCCTGCTGTTTAAATTGTTTGGAGCCTTTGTATGCGGCACCGTAAAATTCATCACTGTCCATAACCATTCTTTTTTGGGAGGATAAAAATAGAAATATTTTTTGGAAAAACTAAAATATTTAGTAAATTAGTGCTAAGAAAATGGGTAAGCATTTTCGCAACTAAAAAAGATGGGTTATGGAAACAATTATCAGCAGTATTCCCGGGTACCGGGTGTATGAGTATGTATTGGTACTAAGTCCGCATGAAGAACTCTGGAACCGAATTATGAAAGTGAAAGAAGATTTTGCGGGCACATACCAGACGGACCATGCCAGGTGGGGCCGGCCGCAAATTGGCCTGGTTAGTTTCACGCAGCATGCTATGATGGAAGAGCGGATCATCAACCGGCTGCGAACGGTGGCCATGGGTTACCCGCCCTTTAAAGTGGAGCTTAAGGATTTCGGCAGCTTCCCTTCTCATACCATTTATATTAATGTTACGAGTAAGCTTCCGGTGCAGGGTCTGATCAAAGAGATCCGTACAGATACGCAACGGCTGATGAAGTTGAATGATGATCATAAACCTCATTTCATCATGGAACCGTATATCACCATTGCCCGCAAATTAAAACCCTGGCAATATGAAAAGGGCTGGCTGGAGTACAGCCACAAACATTTTACCGGACGTTTCATCGCCGAAGGAATGACCCTGCTTCGCCGGCCTGAAGGAGAGTTGAAATATCATACGTTACATACATTCAGTTTTCAGAATATGCCTGTGGCCACAAAACAGGGCGCATTGTTTTAGCCACAGATATACACACCTGCCGGCAGGCAGGGATGAACACAGAATATATTTTTGGCCGTATGTTTCAGGAAATTAAAGGTGTTGATTCATTTATGGGGTGACTGTCCTGGAAAACTTTAAATAACGGCGCTAACTGACCAGCCGCTATTATTTTAAAAATCTTTATCTGTGCGGATTCCTGCCTGCCGGCAGGCAGGTGTGTGTATCTGTGTGCATCTCGGTGTATCTGTGTCTATCTGTGTACATCTGTGGCTGAACTAATTGAGGGATGGGTTATGTGCGTACGGGAGAATAAAGCGTAAAAGTATTTGCAGCGAATGAAACCGGAGGGAATTTACACTTTGTTCTCCCTTTATTTTTTTACATGATAAAGTTAAAACCATACTATGTCGGAAAAACTGAAACAGGACCATTATAAAGCAGCGCCCCAAAAACCGGAAGAAGGGGCTGCCTATATCGCCGGACGAGGCGCTCAGTTCAATACCAAAAACCGCTTTTTAAAAAATGAATCCACCCGCGAGCATATCGAAGGGATCGACGATTGGGAAGAGCCCGATGCCAGAACCGTGTATATGGAGCAGGAATCAAAGACCATCGTAAATAAAGTGGAAAGCAAGGATGTGGGCATGAGCTACAGTATGAACCCCTACGCCGGTTGTGAACATGGCTGCATTTATTGCTATGCCCGTAATGTACACGAATACTGGGGATATAGTGCGGGTCTCGACTTTGAACGAAAGATCATTGTAAAAAAGAATGCACCACAATTGCTGCGGAAATTTTTAATGCACCCGAAATGGGATGCCACTCCCATCATGCTCAGTGGCAACACCGATTGCTACCAGCCGGCCGAACAGCAATACCGCCTTACGCGCGGCCTGCTCGAAGTGTGCAATGAATTCAATCAGCCCGTGGGTATACTTACCAAAAATTCGTGGATACTCAAAGACAAAGATGTATTGCAGGAAATGGCAAAGAAGAAAATCGTATCGGCTATGGTTTCTATCACTTCGTTTAATGAAGACCTGCGCCGCAGTATGGAGCCGCGTACCACTACAGCCAAACAGAAACTAAAAGTGATCAATGAACTCAGCAGCGCCGGTGTACGCATGGGCATTATGATGGGTCCCATGATACCAGGACTGAACGAACACGAAATGCAACGCATTATGAAAGCAGCGGCAGATAATGGCGCCACGTTTACCGCTTATACGTTTATCCGGCTCAATGGGGCGATCAAATTTTTATTTCACGACTGGTTGTATAAGAATTTTCCCGATCGTGCGGATAAGATCTGGCACCTGGTGGAGCAAAGTCATGATGGCAAAGTGAATGACACCCGATGGGGTGTGCGTATGCGCGGCGAAGGACATATTGCGGAACTGGTGGCACAACAGTATAAAAAATATGGTAAACTCTATAATATGAATGCAGAAGAGTGGAGCCTGAATACGAGTTTATTCAGGAGACCGGGAGAGCAGGGGAGGTTGTTTTGAATAAACCTATGCAGTAAGTAATCAAAAGAATCAGCACAAGGTATTCGAAATTGTTTATGGCTTATTCATTTTCCCCATAAACAAAATAATCCCCGTCTCATTATCCCTTATCATAAAGACAAAGGGCCGGTTGGCATTAAAAATTTTTACCGGTACAGGGTCAATATGGGCAGAAGTGGTCAATACCATCAGTACTGCTGTTGCCGCCGCAGCCTCAGTGCCATTTTCATTCACTTCAATGAAGGCCTTATGCACTACATTGCTGATCTTTAATGAGGTGGTTTGGCTGATGCCAGAAAAATCTGCATTGTTTGAAAATGCACGGCTCATGCCCATATTTTGTAAAACGGTGGACAGATCAAACTGTGTTTCCATCTTAAACTTCGGTAAACGCACCTGTACCTTTTGTTTTTTTAGCGCAGCAATTCTTTGTTCGACTGAAGCAGCTGTAAGACTTTGCTCAAATTCCTTTTCTTTACCGGCAACAGGAAGCAATGCCAGCATGGATCGTTTGCCGGATTTATAGGGCAGTTCCACCATCTGGGCCAATTCATCTTCCATATAATTAGCCGGCAATGTATTTTTCATGAAAGGAGCCATAACCGTATCGCCATGCGTATAGAATTTATCCGGCGACGTATTTTCTATTCGAAACGGAAATGCCCAAGGAGCTTTGTACCAGAGTGCATTCACCAGCACCATACGGGTCGTGGGTTTGATCAGGTCAGCAGGAATCAACTCTTTGATACGTTCCCTTGTTATTTGCTCCACCCATTTATTGATCGAAGCGCGGCTGCCTTCAGCGTTAGCAATAAAATCTGTTTCACGCAATCCTGCGCTGTAATAATTGTTGGCTGTTGAAGAGAATGCAGGTTCTGCATTCAATCCTTTTTGCAACCAGATAGAATTGGCCGTATAAATGCTGTCGCCAGCTTCATCACCCCTGTTGAAACGAAGCAGGTTATCCCTGTTGTCATTCCGAATACAGTTATCTATTCCTTTTGTATGCAATGCCTGTTGCATATCCGCCAATGTTTGTGTACGAGCTCCTTCGGCCGTGAGATCCAGTATGCTATGAATACTAAAGGGGGAAAAAAACAGGGCGCCATTCTTTTCGGAAAGCTGCCGGTATAAGTCAAACGAAAACTGATTGGAGGCCTTGCCCATCACCGGGCTGCTACAGGGTATTTGTGCGGGTATTGCCTGACTGAATAAAAAAGCAGTGCATACAAAGAGTATTTTCATTTGGTAGTTCATTTCGTAAAAATAAATTATTTGCAGAGGAGATGATATAAACGAGTGGAATACACAAATGGATATGTTAAATACAGGCGCGCTTATAAACTGATAAAAAATAACCCCCGGAATGATCCGGGGGTTAAAGCTACTATTCAGGATAAATTAATGTTGTACGACTACTTTTACGGTGTGCGTCAGCAGCCCGTTCTCCGTTACCTGCACAATATAATTACCAGGGGCAAGTTGCGAGGTGTTTATTTTTTCACTCCGGTTGTTCACGGACCTGCGAAGTACTATTTTCCCATTCATATCAGTGATAGTAACAGTGCCGGCAGTTGCTGTTGCACGATGCAGAATGATCTCTTTGTCTGCCGGGTTGGGATATATGACTGCTTTGTCTGTCACCACCTCCGTCGCAAAGGGAGCAGCTTGTTTTAAGGATGTTACTTTGGTAGTGGTGCCCGTCGCCATCGTTACATTATCCGGATCAAAGGTTAATGTTGCGGGTGCAAAAGCCAGATTCACCGAAATGGTATTGCCGGCCACACCACTGGCGAGGGTAATGCCATTGCCGGCCACGAATACAGAATCGCCCCGGTCATAGAAGACCAACGTAGTATTGGAGGTGTTGCCGGTATTGGCTGCACGCAATACTACCGGCATCGGAAAATAGGTTACGGTAGCACCTGCGGTTCTTGTTTGAGTAAGTTGTACGGTGATATTATTTCCGGTGGTGGCCCAGTTCACCGTATACGAAGGTGTACCTGCACCATAGATCCAGGCATTGAAATAGTGACTCATGTCGGCACCAAACTGGTTTTCAAAATTTCGCTCTGCATCGGCTGTGGTGGCAGCTTTATACGACAACAACGGATCATTGAGATAATCCCGGCAGGCCTGAAAAAATTTAGCATCACCCAGCAATGTACGCAGCATTGACACTACCATACATCCGCGTTCATAAATCGCGTTATCGTTATTGGTGGTCCAGATGGTATTCGAAGTGCTGGCATCAGTGATATATATCGGTGTGGTGGAAACACTGCGAGCTGTGGACTTGATACTACTGCGATGTGTGGCCGGATTCCCCAGCCCGCTTACCAGTTCTGCCGCCAGTATTTCATTGTAGCGGGCAAAGCCTTCATTGAGCCAGAGATCATTCCAGGTGGCACAGGTTACTTTATCGCCAAACCATTGATGTGCCAGCTCATGGGCAATAATGGACCAACTGGTAAGACCGCCACCGCCCATTCCGGAAAAGTCTGATGTTCCATACCGCCACCGAAGCCAAATTCGTAATAACCATGCTTTTCATTTTTGAATGGATAGTCGCCATATTTATTGCTGAACTGCACGAGTTCCAGTTTGCTTTTATCCATTGCGGCCAGAATAGTATTGTAGGTGTTAGTGGTCTTGCCGGGAAACAGATTATACACTACCGGCACATTGGTGCCACCAATATTCACCGTGCCCCGGTGATACCGGTTATACTTAGCCACACCCAGCGAAACCAGGTATGATGCGATGGGATAGCGATGGGAAAAACGGAAGATGCGGCTGGTACCTGATGTGGATGAATCGGTCATTTTGCCATTGGCCGCTACCCAGAATGCACTGGGTACACTCACGATGATGTCCATGGAATCGATCTTGTCGGTCATATCATGTTTGCAGGGCCACCAGTCACGATCTTCATACGACTCTGAAAGCGTGTATACGTAATTGTTAGTTGATGTACCACCGCGTTGATACCCCAGCGCCTGTCCGCTGACGGCTGGAGGAGTGCCTTTATAAAAAATTGTAAGGGAATCAACCGTGCCAGTGGTGGCAATGGCGGCAGGGAACGTGAGTTGTAAAATTTTTGAAGTACTCCATACGATACTCGTGCCGGGTAATTTGGCACCATGATATTTTACGGAGTCGATGGTATGTACATTATTGAAATCAAAAGTTACCTGGGTTACGTTGTCTTGTTTGGTTACAAACCGGGTGGTCACATTGCCGCGAAGATATTTCGCCGGAGAAGCCGTTGAAGGAGAATCCGGATGGATACGCCAGGTACAACGGTGATAGACCACATCGATATTCGAGCCCTGCCCGGAAATCCTTTGTGCTGCGGTCATTTTCTGGATATCAGGAGTATGATGATACAACCTGCCCGATTGAGCGTTCACAGTATACGATACGAATGCTGTGAAGGAAATTACGGCTATACATAACCGTGAGAAGTGTTTCATAGCTGTTAGTTTGGAGGTGATAAAAAGGGAAATTAAGGAAATTTAACCGGTGTGCATGGTAAATTAACCGGAGTAAGTATATTTTCCTGACTGAAATAGGAGGAATCCATCAACCCGAAGGGGCCTGATACATGAAGCAATAGTACTTACACTTTGATATAGATTTTCTTTTTATCCATCCAATAGCAGATGGCCCACATGAACGCAATGACGCAGAGTGCAAACAGCAATGATCCGGTACGGGGATCACCGGGCAAGTGCTGAAACAACTTTACGTATAAAAAATTCCAGGGATTGGCTTCTTTGTCAATACGAATCAGGGAAAGCCCCTTTGGCAGGAATGAACTGAGTGCAAATACAAAAAGCGCATTCTTTCCAAATACATCAAAGAAGCGTGCCAGCCCTCCTTTGACCTGTTTGAATTCGATGAAATAGATCATAGTGGCAATAGTGATCATGGCCATGCCGCTGGTATACACAGTGTAGGAACTGGTCCATATCTTTTTATTGATGGGGAAAAGCATATCCCAGCAAAATCCAGTGAGGATCATGGCCACGCCGGCAACAAAAAGTCCATTCAGCATTTCGG
This sequence comes from Bacteroidota bacterium, assembly GCA_026391455.1. Lineage (GTDB taxonomy): Bacteria > Bacteroidota > Bacteroidia > Chitinophagales > Chitinophagaceae > JJ008. The sequence goes on along the minus strand of JAPLEH010000069.1, from coordinate 91,996 downwards.
GCGTTTTCCCTTTTTTCTGAATATAATCACCCGCCATATATCCAAAGATTACCTGTACGATCGCGGGCAGGGTACTCATGATGCCTTCCGGGTCGAAGGGTATACCTTCCCCTTTGTACATATGGGCCAGCCCCAAAACCGCCTTGTCCACTTTGTTACCAAACCAACCGGACATGCTATAGGGATCCGCGCTATCTCCCAATGCTAAACACAGCACCCAGTACAGCAACAGTATCAGGAGTCCGATCAAAAAAGCGCCACGGAGTTTGCAATAATAGATCAGTACAGAGGCTACGAGATAGCAAATAGCGATTCGTGCCAGCACCCCGAGAATGCGTACACCCTGCGGCATTCCCTTTTCATCCAAATAGGCCCATGGCTTTACCACGATATCCTCTTTTACCCACTTAAAAAAGGGCCACCAGGTAAGGAAAAGGCCAATGGTAAAAATGAGCAGGCTTCTTGTCAGCACTTTTTTCCAAAAAAGAGAAGGCCCTCCTGCCTCCAGCCTGGGCATTACAAAGGCAAGGGCATTGCCCACCGCAAACAGAAAGAATGGAAACACCAGATCGGTCGGTGTAAGACCATGCCATTTTGCATGATCCAGCGGTGGGTAAATATGGTCCCAGGAACCGGGATTATTGACCAATATCATCAGGCAAACGGTAGCACCACGAAATACATCCAGGGAATAAAAGCGTTGGTTCAAGGTATTAGTTTTTTTGCTGAAGTATTGATCAACCGGATCAGCAGATTATTGGCAATTTTCTGTAATCCCGTAAAATATTAAAAAAACAGGAAAATTACTACGAAAAAGTTATAAACCCGTGGGGGTAAATCATTCAAAATCCGCTCATTTTATTGTCTTTCCACTCACATCTTCACCTATATTTGCATGCAAATTCAGCAGGGTATCTGTGCTCTGCCGCATATTCGCGTATAAATACTTGTTAATCAGTCACTTAAATTATTAATCGTGTGGCTGAGATGGCGAAGCTCTGACCCTAAACTTTTTCAGTGACAAAAAAATGGCTGGCCGTTTACACCCGGCCCCGGTGGGAAAAAAAAGTGAACCAGCTCCTTACGGAAAAAGGACTGGAAAGCTATTGCCCGCTAAACAAAGTGAAAAGGAAATGGAGCGACCGGATTAAGATCGTAGAAGAGCCTTTGTTTAAATCTTACGTTTTTGTAAAAGTGAGTGATGCTGACCGCAGTGCAGTACGTATCACCAATGGGGTCATCAACTTTATTTATTGGAATGGCAAGCCTGCCGTGATTCGGGAAAAAGAGATTGCCGCAATCAAACGTTTCCTCGACGAATATGAACATGTGGAGGCAAGACCGGTACAGTTACGGGTCAATCAGCGGGTGCGTGTTACCAACGGCACACTGATGGATTTGGAAGGAAAAGTGCTCGATATCCGGCGCAAAACTGCCCGTGTGGCCATTGACAGCCTCGGCTATATTTTGATAGCTCATATTGAAAGAACTAAATTAACTTCGGTATTGCCGAAATAACACCTAATCTTATTCTGCGGCCATTGCTGCATTTACACAAACAATGATTCAATGAAATTCTTCCGGATTTTATTATTGACTCTTCCGATTTATTTATTTTCCTGTAAGACTCAGCAAAAAGTTCCCTACTATCTCGAACGTATCACCGATACCACCGGTAAGGGAAGCGAAGTCAAATTCGAGGAGCTGCGCATACAGAAAGGTGATCTGCTCTCTATACAGGTGTATAGCCTGAGTACCAAACCCGAAGTGGATATGTTATATAATCTTCCTGCTACTGCCGGTGCCGCCGGACAGGGAATGCCGGCCGGCTATCTGGTGGGAAGTGATGGAAATATTGATCATCACCGGCTCGGTACCATACATGCAGAAGGAATGACCAAACAGGAACTCGCCGCAGAAGTTAGAAAAAGACTTACACAACCGGTGGAATTATTGGCCAATCCCACGGTGATTGTGCGTTACCTCAATTTCCATGTTACCGTATTGGGACAGGTGGGGCATGAAGGACAGATCAGTGTGCCGGGCGAACGGCTTACCATACTGGAGGCCGTAGGACTGGCCGGCGGAATTACCGATTATGGCCGGAAAGACCAGGTCAAAGTATTACGTGAAGTGAATGGTAAAAGAGAAACAGGCATTGTAAATCTTTCTTCTGACTCATTGTTCATTTCACCCTATTATACCCTCATGCAAAACGATGTGGTAATGGTATCGCCTACATCACAGCGGATGAAAGAGGCTGACCAGCAACGGGTATTTCAGAAAATATCATTTGGCTTGACACTTGTGGCTGCCGCAGCCACGCTTGCAAATATTTTTATCAGAAATTAATAGCCAGCTGCTAAAAAGTAATTACCTCAATGGAAGATAATACCCCCAACGCGATTGTCGAAAACAGGAAGGATCTCTGGAATCTTAGTTTCAGGGATTTGTTCTATAAATACGTGCGGTTTCTCCCGCTCTTTGTGCTTTCGGTGGCATTATGCCTGCTGATCGCTTATCTCTACCTGCGTTACACCATTCCCATCTACAATGTGGGTGGTACCATGAATATCAAAAGCGAGCAGCAGGGTGGAAGAACCAGCAAGCTGGATGAGATCCTGATCAACGATAAAGTACAGAATATACAAAGCGAAATAGAAATACTGAAGTCCACGCCGCTAATGGCCAGGGTGGTGGATAGCCTGCACCTTCATTTCGGTTATTATGTAAAGGGAAAGATCAAAAAGAATGTAAACATCTACCGCCAGTGTCCCTTTACTATCGAAGCGGTATCAGTAGCCGATTCCACCCGCTCCTTCTCCATTAAGATTAAATTCGTGGATAATAATCGTTTCCGTATCAATGATGAAACGATCGCATCATTCGGACAAGATTTTAAAAACGCAAACGGAGTTTTCCGGTTGAAGCCTACCAGCATTCCCATTACCAGCAATGAATATACGGTGAACTGGATGCCCACCGCCGTTGCTGCCGGTGCTTACGCAGGCAGTATTTATGTTTTGCCAAAACCTCCCGGTACAGGTATCCTGTTGGTCGGCATGCAAACACCTAATCCCCTGCTGGGAGCTGATATTGTGAACCGCCTTATGCTGGAATATGAGAATTACAGTATCCAGCAGAAAAAACAATCCTTCAATCAGATACTCGCATTCGTGGATGACCGTCTTACGTTTTACCGCGACAGGCTGAACAACCTTCAGCGCGATCTGCTGGATTATCAGTTGCGGAACAACCTCATTGATGAAGAAGCACAATCCACCAGCTATTTTTCGAATATTTCGGAGACCGATAAAGTAATTAATGAGGAAATACAACAGCAAAATGTTTGTGTACTCGTGGATGATTATCTCCGTGACAAACGGAATGAATTCAGCAAAGTGCCTTCCACACTTAGTATCGAAGATGTTACGTTAAGTCAGCTCGTGTTGGATTATAACAAGCGTCAGATAGAACGTGAACAATTACTGAATGCCAACACACCAGTCAATAACCCATTGGTTGTGGAGGCCGGTGCAGAGATCGAAAAATTGAGAAAAAATATTCTCGAGAACCTGAAGAATATCCGGGGTGCATTATCAAAATCATTGAGCCGCCACCGGAATATCAGTGGAGAGAACCAGGCTCAATTGCGCGCCATGCCAGTAAAACTGAAAGAACTGGCAGAAAAAAGAGCACAGGTAGAGAGCAATAAGGCCATGTACAAATTGCTTCAGGAAAAGCGGGAAGAAACGGCGATCTCTATTTCATCCACGATCGCCAGTTCCAGTATAATTAATCAGGCCTACCCGGTAACGCAGCCCATTCGTCCAAGTAAAAAATCTATTCAGATTATTGCAGTATTGATCGGGTTGTGCCTGCCTGCATTGATCATATTTGCCGGTGAAGTGCTCAATGATAAAGTGACCACCCGCTTTGATATTGAAAAGATCACAGAAGTGCCGATCCTCGGAGAGATCGGACACTCGTATGCAGAGAATGTACTGGTGGTCAATAAAACCACCCGGAGCATGGTGGCAGAACAATTCCGTATCATCCGCTCCAACCTGCAATATGTGTTGGCACAAAAAGAAAAACCCACGATACTCGTCACCTCTTCATTCAGTGGAGAAGGTAAATCATATGTAAGTACGAATATGGGAGCGGTACTGGCCCTTGCAGGAAAGCGCACGGTGATACTGGAATTTGATATACGCAAACCCAAAGTATTGTCCGGACTTAAGTTGCAGCGCGGGCCGGGTATCACCAATTTCCTTGTGGGTAAAGGTGAACTGAAAGACATGATACGCCAGGTACCGGAACACGACAACCTGTTTGTACTCGGATGCGGACCTGTACCACCCAACCCCTCTGAATTGTTGCTGGATCCCAAACTGGAGGAGATGTTTGCCTGGTTGAAACAAAATTTTGACGTCGTGATCATTGATACTGCTCCGGTAGGAATGGTGAGTGATGCCATGACACTGGGCCGCTTTGCAGATTGTACATTGTATCTCGTACGACAGGGACACACCTTTAAGAAACAGGTAGTACTCATTGATGAGTTCTATCAGGGAAATAAACTGCCAAAAGTTTCTATTATCATCAACGACGTTAAACTGAAGCCGGGATATGGTTACTACGGCTATGGCCGTTACGGATACGGCTATGGTTATGGCTATGGCAGTTATTACGAAGAAGAAACCCCACCCCAGAACATTCTGGAGAAATTCGTCAACTTCGTGGACCTGCGAAGGTTCTTCCGAAAAAAAGATAAAAAATAAAATCATCCGCTTTATAGCATGCGAATACTGATCACGGGGGGAGCTGGTTTCATCGGTTCAAACCTGGCCGAAGCACTGTTGAATGACCCGCGGGTAACCGGGGTAAGAGTGCTGGATAATCTTGCCACCGGCAGCAGGAAAAATATTGAGCCTTTTCTTTCCAATCCTAAGTTTGAATTTTTAGAAGGAGATATCCGTAGTTATGAAACCTGTCTCAATGCCTGCAGGGATACCGATGTGGTCACACACCAGGCTGCATTGGGTTCGGTGCCACGCTCTATCAATGATCCGCTTACGACCAATGAAGTAAATATCACCGGTACACTCAACATATTCACTGCTGCAAAAGAGTCCGGAATTAAACGGGTGGTATTCGCAGCCAGTTCATCCACATACGGTGACCATAAAGCACTTCCCAAAGTGGAAGATACCATCGGCAATCCGCTTTCTCCCTATGCGGTAACCAAATATGTAAATGAGTTGTATGCAAAAGTGTACGCCGATCTGTACGGAATTGAATACATCGGTCTTCGGTATTTCAACATATTTGGCCCCCGCCAAAACCCCAATGGGCCCTACGCAGCTGTGATTCCCTTATTTGCAGAAGCCTTATTGAAGAGTAAACCACCCGTTATCAATGGGGATGGTGGCCATAGCCGCGATTTTACCTATGTTGATAATGCAGTACAGGCGAATATCCTTTCCCTGTTTACCACCGATAGCGAAGCGGTAAATCAGGTGTATAATATTGCCTGCGGGCAACAAACCTCTTTGCTCCAATTATTTGAGGGGTTGAAAAAAGAAGCGGGCATTTCCATGGATCCGGTATTCGGACCCGAACGAAAAGGCGATGTGAAACACAGTCTCGCTGATATTTCCAAAGCACAGCGTTTACTTGGGTACCAGGTAAAAGTGTCTGTGGAGGATGGGCTTGGCAAAACATTTAACTGGTACCGTCAAAATCCATTTTAATACCATGGCACAGACTATCATTATCACCGGTGGCGCGGGCTTTATTGGCTCGCATGTGGTGCGGTTGTTTGTAACCCGATATCCGGAATACCGGATCATCAATCTGGATGCACTTACCTATGCCGGCAACCTGGAGAACCTGCGCGATATCGATCAATTGCCGAACTATCATTTTGAAAAAGTAAACATACTGGATACCGCAGCGCTGGAAATGGTTTTTTCCAAATGGAACCCCGATGGGGTGATTCATCTTGCTGCTGAAAGCCATGTGGATCGTTCTATCAATTCACCCCTTGATTTTGTATACACCAATGTAATCGGTACGGTGAACCTGTTGAATACAGCAAAACATCATTGGAAGAATAATCTGGAAGGAAAACGCTTTTATCATGTTTCCACCGATGAAGTATACGGAGCATTGGGCGACACCGGATTCTTTACCGAAGAAACCCGCTATGATCCGCATTCTCCCTACAGCGCCTCCAAAGCTGCCAGTGATCATTTCGTAAGGGCGTATCACGACACATATCAATTGCCCGTGGTGATCAGTAATTGCTCAAATAATTACGGGCCCAATCATTTTCCTGAAAAACTGATCCCGCTTTTTATCAATAATGTGATTACGGGGAAACCCCTTCCGGTATACGGCGATGGCCTTTACACCCGCGACTGGCTCTTTGTAAAAGATCATGCCACAGCGATCGATAAAGTTTTTCACGAAGGGAAAACGGGAGCCACCTACAATATCGGCGGTTTCAATGAATGGAAAAATATTGATCTGGTAAAATTGCTTTGCCGCCTGATGGATGAAAAATTAGCAAGAGATACCGGAAGCAGTGAAAAACTTATCACGTATGTGAAAGACAGACCCGGCCACGACAGGCGCTATGCCATAGATGCTACGAAGATCAATCGTGAATTGGGCTGGAAACCTTCCGTCACCTTTGAAGAAGGCCTTTCTCTTACGATCGACTGGTACCTGCAGAATACGGAATGGCTTACACATGTAACCTCCGGAGAGTACCAGCAGTATTATGACCGGCAGTATCATAAATAATTTTTGCCGCAACCTGATCACACACCCGTACAAAACGATATAGCTGGCAACGAAACGATCCCTGTCTTTGGGTTAATACTCGTTAGATAATAAAACTACTACTATGAAAGGAATCATACTTGCAGGAGGCTCCGGCACCCGGTTGTACCCGATCACCAAAGCTATTTCCAAGCAACTGATGCCGATCTATGATAAACCAATGATCTATTACCCGCTTTCTATATTAATGATGGCAGGTATCCGGGAAGTACTGATCATTACGACTCCGGAAGACAATGCACAGTTCAAACGATTATTGGGAGATGGGAGTCAGATAGGTTGCCGTTTCGAATATGCCGTGCAGGCCGTTCCAAACGGACTGGCGCAGGCTTTTGTGATCGGTGCAGATTTTATCGGTCAGGATAAAGTAGCCTTGGTGCTGGGTGATAATATTTTTCATGGTACCGGCCTCGATAAACAATTGAAAACACTCAACAATGTGGAGGGCGGGTATGTATTTGCCTATGAGGTCTCCGATCCGGAGCGCTACGGTGTGGTGGAATTTGATGGAGAAATGAAAGCCATTTCAATCGAAGAAAAACCGGTACAGCCCAAATCCAATTATGCAGTACCGGGATTATATTTCTATGATAATGAAGTAGTGTCCATCGCCCGTGCGCTGAAACCATCCGCACGGGGTGAATATGAAATTACAGACGTCAACAAAACATATCTCGAAAGGGGAACACTTAAAGTGGCCCTGCTCGACAGAGGTACAGCATGGCTCGATACCGGCACCTTCGATTCGCTCAGTGATGCCGGAGAATTTGTACGGGTCATAGAAAAAAGACAGGGTACCAAGATCGGTTGTATTGAAGAAATAGCTTTTCGAAACGGTTTTATCAGTCGTGAAGAACTTCAGAAACTGGCATCCGACCTGTCGAAAAGCGGGTATGGTACCTATCTCAACAGAATAAGCAATTTAAACTCCTGATCGCTGAGATCAGCAACGGGATTCCATTTTACAAACTTCAGTAACAGATGAAAATAGCAGTAATAGGAACAGGGTATGTGGGATTGGTAAGCGGTACATGTTTTGCCGAAACAGGTAATCATGTGATATGCGTGGATATTGATGAACAAAAAGTAAACCGGCTCCGTTCCGGCGAGATCACTATTTATGAACCTGGTCTTGAAAAAATATTTTCGCGCAATCTCAAAGAAGGCCGCCTTCGTTTCACCACTTCTTTACAGGAAGGGGTGGCTGAAGCCAGTATCATTTTTCTGGCTCTTCCTACACCATCGGGTGAAGATGGCAGTGCAGATTTGAAATATGTAATTGGTGTGGCCACCGACCTGGGTAAATTGCTGCAACCCGGCGATTATAAGATCATCGTCGATAAAAGTACTGTGCCAGTAGGCACTTCTGATAAAGTACGTGAATGTATACTCCAATCGGGCGGAGAACGCATCCGCGATGCATTTGATGTGGTGAGCAATCCCGAGTTTTTACGGGAAGGGGCTGCGGTGGAGGATTTTATGAAGCCCGACCGTGTGGTGGTGGGTACCAGTTCCGAAAAAGCGCGGAAAGTAATGCAGCAATTATATGATCCGTTTGTAAGGCAGGGCAATCCTGTTTTATTCATGGATGAACGCAGTGCTGAATTGACCAAGTATGCAGCAAACAGTTTTCTTGCCACCAAGATCTCTTTCATGAATGAGATATCGGTACTATGTGAGCGGCTGGGCGCCAATGTGGATATGGTAAGAAGAGGTATTGGTACCGATTTTCGTATCGGAAAACATTTCTTGTATCCCGGTATCGGGTATGGGGGCAGTTGCTTTCCCAAAGATGTAAAAGCATTGGCTAAATCATCTGCCGAGACCGGCTACGATTTTAAAATCCTGAATGCGGTAATGGATGTAAACCGCCGGCAGCGTGATTTCTTTTTTTCTAAAATCAGTAACTATTATAAAAATGATCTCGCGGGTAAAAAGATCGCCATATGGGGCCTTTCTTTCAAGCCTAATACCGATGATATACGCGAAGCGCCAGCCCTTACCATCATTGCGGAGCTGGTAAAAGCAGGAGCGATCGTTACTGTATTTGATCCGGAGGCGATGCAGAATGTAAAGAACGAAGCACCGCATCTCGATATCAATTATGCTGCTACCCAGTACGATGCGCTTTCAGGTGCAGATGCACTGGTGATCTGTACTGAATGGAATGAATTCCGCACACCTGATTTTGATAAAATGGCCGCGGCTATGCAGTCAAAGGTTATTTTTGACGGCCGCAACCTCTATGATCCGCAGGCTACTGCCCAATTGGGATTCAGCTATTACAGCATTGGCCGTACTCAGGTTACCGTTTAAAAGTACCGGATAGCTGTACATAAATCGTTTTACATGAAAAGAGTATTAATAACCGGGGCCGCCGGCTTTCTGGGTTCTCATCTTTGCGACCGCTTTATCAAAGAAGGTTGCGAAGTGATTGGCATGGATAACCTGATCACCGGGAATATGAAGAATATCGAACACCTGTTCCCGCTGAAGGAGTTCAGTTTTTATCATCATGATGTGAGCCGGTTCATACATGTACCGGGTCACCTGGATTATATTCTTCATTTTGCTTCACCGGCCAGTCCGATCGACTATCTTAAAATACCCATTCAAACCCTTAAAGTGGGTTCGTTGGGCACACATAATTGCCTCGGCCTTGCGCTTAGTAAAAAGGCGCGGATACTGGTGGCCAGTACCAGTGAAGTGTATGGCGATCCGCTCGTACATCCGCAGAATGAAAATTATTGGGGCAATGTAAATCCTGTGGGTCCGCGGGGTGTGTATGATGAAGCCAAACGTTTTCAGGAAGCCATTACAATGGCCTATCATACTTACCATGGTCTCGAAACAAGGATCGTACGGATATTCAATACCTATGGCCCGCGGATGCGCTTGAATGATGGCCGGGCATTACCCGCCTTTATCGGACAGGCATTACGTGGCGAACCACTCACCGTATTCGGCGATGGTTCTCAAACCCGTAGCTTTTGTTTCGTATCCGACCTGGTGGAAGGCATTTACCGGTTGATGATGAGCGATTACAGCCAGCCTGTGAATATTGGAAACCCGGACGAGATCAGCCTGAAAGAATTTGCAGAAGAGATCATCAAACTTACCGGCACTGAGCAGTCCATTGTATATAAACCCCTGCCGGCCGATGATCCGAAGCAGCGTCAGCCGGATATCACGCTGGCAAAAAAATTGTTGGGCTGGGAACCAAAAGTAGCAAGGGCAGAAGGCCTCAAGATCACCTATGATTATTTCAGGTCATTGCCGGAGGATGAAATTTGGAAAGAGCATTTGCCCTTTGGAAAGAAATGATGCATGGATTACTTTATACACCATACGGCGATTGCAGATGAAGGTTGTCAGATCGGGAGCGGTTCACGCGTATGGCATTTTTGTCACATTATGAAAGGGGCCCGCATTGGGAATGATTGTACCCTGGGACAGAATGTATTTGTGGCTGGAACGGTAGTATTGGGTAACAGAGTGAAAGTGCAGAACAATGTATCGCTTTACGATGGTGTGTTGTGTGAAGACGACGTGTTTGTAGGGCCTTCCGCAGTATTTACCAATGTGATCAATCCGCGCAGTGCTATAGAACGTAAAAATGAGTATCGCCCCACGCATGTACACCGGGGCGCCACCATCGGTGCGAACGCAACCATTCTATGCGGGCATGAGATCGGAAAGTATGCCATGGTGGGTGCAGGGGCGGTGGTAACGAAAAACATACCGGACTATGCATTGGTAACCGGTAACCCCGCATTGCAACGAGGGTGGGTAAGCGAAGCCGGAAACAAACTGGCTTTCGATGAAAAAGGCACAGCCACCTGCACGGCTACAGGTGAGCAGTATATACTGGAAAATAACCAGGTAAGAAAAACCGGTACTACGCATTGAAAAATTTTGTACTCATAGGGGTGGCCGGATATGTGGCACCGCGGCACATGAAAGCGATCCGTGATACGGGCCACCGTTTGCTGGCTGCGCTTGATATACATGATGCAGCGGGTGTGCTGGACAGTTATTTTCCCGATGCAGATTTTTTTACCGAGTTTGAACGCTTCGACCGTCATTGTGAAAAACTAAGAAGAAGCGGAACGACTATTGATTATGTGGTGGTATGCAGCCCCAATTATCTGCATGATGCGCATATTCGTTTTGGTCTGCGAATTGGTGCCGATGTGATCTGTGAAAAGCCATTGGTACTTAATCCATGGAATGTGGATGCATTGGCAGAACTGGAAAAAGAATTTAATAAAAAAGTATTTTCCATTCTGCAGCTCCGTTATCATCCTTCCATCATTGAATTGCGCAACCAGGTAATGGCAGGAGGCCCGCAAGAAAAATACAATATCGATCTGCAATATATTACCGCAAGAGGACGCTGGTATCAATACAGTTGGAAAGGAGATGTGAACAGGAGCGGTGGTATCATAACGAATATCGGGTTGCATTTTTTCGATATGCTGATTTGGATTTTCGGCGAAGCAACAGGCAGCACACTTATACATTCAACGGCAACAAGCGCCACCGGTACCCTTCAATTTGAACGGGCCACCGTGAAGTGGATGTTGAGTGTGGACGCAGCCGATTTGCCGGAAGAAAAAAAAGCAGTAGGTGAAAATACGTATAGGCAGTTACTGGTGAATAATATTCCGGTAGATTTCAGTTCGGGATTTAATGATTTGCATACCATTTGTTATCAGCAAATTATGTCCGGAAACGGTATTGGTCTTGTGGAGAGCAAAAAGGCGATCAGTGTGGTTGCCGGTTTACGAAAAAGTTGAAATGACGGGTTCGTAATTTTACGATTTTGGCTATTGTAGAATTACGAAAAAAATCGCGTACTAGTTCAAACAATACGTATGAAATGGGTTCTTACCTTTGTAAAGAGCAGATAAAAGGTCGGAATCCATTATCATGAAGAAAAAACCACGTCATTACCACTATATACTTGCATTGTGCTTTGTAGCATTATTTGCTATGAGTATATTGGATCTTATACTCAAGATTAAACCGGTAAAAGATAAATTGTTTCCCGGCGCAGCGGTACTTCGTCACGAAGAATTTGACCCCTCGCTTTCCGCTATCAATTCTGTTAAGAAACTTGATGATCATGTAGCTCAACTGGTAAAGCAGCACTCAGGTGAAAAACTGGATGCAGGTTTGTATCCTCAACTACTGGGTGAAGTCATACGGAAACGTTTTTATCATGGGTTGTATACGTATTCATTTGGCAACAATTTTCTGGCGTATGCAGTAGCCAAGACTACAGGAAAGTCGGTAAATGAAGTATGGGGGGCCGATGAAATACTGCAATCAGAGTATGCATTCTGCGGCCAGCAGAGCCTGGTGATGATGAATTTGCTGTTGCAGAAAGGTTATGATGTTCGCGCAGTGAAAATGTTTGCGCCTGAATATAAGACCGGACATTTTGCACTGGAGGTAAAATATGACAACGGATGGCATTTCTTCGATCCGGATTTGGAGCCTGATCAGAAGATTCTCAATAACATGAACCGGCCCTCTTTTGCTTCACTTAAAGAAAACCCCCAGTTGCTTTATACGGTATATCATAATTCCGATAAGCAGGTGATCACAGCCTTATTCAGTAATTACCGGATCGGAGTGACCAATCAACTGATGCCCCGTTATATTTATCTTTTTCAGTCAGTCACAAAGTTCCTGTCTTCCATTTGCTGGTTACTTTGTCTTTTATTTTATATACTGTTTCTCCGGAAATATGATTTTTCACTTGGAGCATTTTCATTACGGGGCAGGTATGTATCTGTACTTCACCCGATGCAATCATAAATATCCAGTCCGCCACCCTCGAAAACAATTTGAACCAATCAAAATTGTTTGACACCTATGCAAAAACCTATATTCAGGCTCGATGAAATCATGCGCCTGTGTAAAGACAAATCAGTATTACATCTCGGTTATGTACAGCACTCCCATTTGTACGATAAACTGATCGCTCAGGGAGTCTGGGTGCATGCCAACCTGGCAAAAGTTTCCAAAGAGATCGTTGGCATTGATTACCTGGAAGAGGATACCCGTATCATTCGTGAGAAATACGGTTTCGAAGGCTATTTCGGCGATGCCAATAAACTGGAAGATGTGCCTTTGAACCGCACCTTTGATGTGATCGTATGCGGCGAACTCATCGAACATATTACCAACCCCGGGCTGATGCTCGAAGGTATCAAACGCTTTATGCATCCTGATTCCATCCTGATCATTACCACTCCCAATGCAAGCGGAAGGGATTTTACCCGGAAAATGAAAATGGGGCAACTGGAAGCGAGTTGGATCAATCCGGAACATGTGAGTTGGTACTCCCACTTCACCCTGAAGAACATGCTCGGCAGGCATGGGTATGATGAAGTGAATTATGGCTATTATTTTGGCTTTGAAACCGAAGCCCGTTATTATATTGGTACACCCGGCATACGGGGTATTATGGGAAAATTAAAAAGGAAGTGGATCATCTCTTCCACCCGGCCCCAGAATCAGATGGGCCTCTTTTTTGTTTCACGCATCAAATCCTGATAAAATGAAAGTTGTAATTCTGGCTGGCGGTCTTGGCACAAGGCTTACAGAAGAAACCACTGTGCGCCCCAAACCCATGATCGAGATCGGTGGCAAGCCGATACTCTGGCATATCATGAAGATCTATCAGCAGTATGGCTACGATGATTTTGTAATCTGCCTGGGCTATAAAGGGCATATCATCAAAGAGTATTTCATTAATTACTATCTCTACAACTCAGACATTACAGTTGAACTGGGCTCCAACAAAATGGATGTGCATTATAGCAATACGGAGTCATTCAAAGTAACGCTGGTAGATACCGGAACGAACACAAACACAGCCGGCCGATTGAAAAAAATTCAAAAGTATATCGGCAACGAAACTTTTATGCTTACGTACGGGGATGGAGTAAGCGATGTAAATATCAATGACCTCGTGAAATTTCACCGCGCACATGGCAAACTGGCCACTCTCACTTCGATACAATTGCCCGGCCGCTTTGGCACGATTGGTACCGATGAAGAGGGTACCGTAACCAATTTTCAGGAAAAACCCGAAGGAGATGGAATCTGGATCAACGGAGGTTTTTTTGTACTTGAACCCGGTATTTTCAATTACCTCGATGGTGATGTGGAAGATGTGCAATGGGAAAAGAAACCGCTGGTAGATATTGCGAATGACGGACAACTGACCTCTTTCCGCCACTTTGGTTTCTGGAAATGTATGGATGCCCTTCGCGATAAAATTGAGCTGGAAGAATTATGGCAATCTGAAAATGCACCCTGGAAAAATTGGAAATAATGAGCGGCACTAACTATCTCGAGTCAATTTATAAAGACAAACGTGTATTCGTAACCGGCCATACCGGCTTCAAAGGATCATGGATACTCACCTGGTTGCATCAATTGGGTGCTACCGTAAAAGGATACGCACTTGCACCGGAAACATCCGAAGATCTCTATGTGAAGATCAACGGCGATACACTCTGTGAATCGGTGATCGCCGACATACGTGATGCACAGCGATTACAGGAAGCGGTTCTTTCTTTTCAACCGGATTTTATTTTTCACATGGCCGCACAGCCGCTGGTACGGGTCTCTTACCAGCAGCCGCTATATACCTTTGATGTGAATGTAATGGGTACCGCCAACCTGATGGAGGCGGTTCGGCAGCTTAGCAAACCCTGTGCAGTGGTGGTGATCACTACTGATAAAGTATACGAAAACAATGAAACCGGCCAGGCATTTCGGGAAGCCGATAAACTGGGCGGATATGACCCCTACAGTGCCAGTAAAGCTGCCGCAGAAATTGTGGTGAACTCTTACCGGAGTAGTTTTTTCAATCCGGCAAAATATGCAGAACATAAAAAAGCAGTAGCCAGTGTAAGGGCGGGTAATGTGATCGGCGGCGGCGACCGCTCTAAAGACAGAATTATACCCGACCTCGTACGGGCTGTTGAATCAGGTACACCATTATCCATCCGCAATCCTTCTTCTGTGCGGCCCTGGCAACATGTGCTCGAACCAGTATACGCCTACCTGCTATTGGGTGCATGCATGACAGATGAACAGCATGCAGCCACATTGAGCGAAGCCTGGAATATAGGACCAGATGCAGACGATGTGCTTACCGTAAAAGAAGTGGCTGAACAGGCATTCGCTGTATGGGGAAAAGGAACGTATGTAACACCCGGCGGAGAAAATCCGCATGAAGCTGTACTGCTGATACTCGATAATACGAAAATAAAAAATGAACTGGGGTGGAAACCCGCTATGAAATCGGGGGATGCTATACGTACCACGATCGAATGGTATAAACAATCGCAGAACGGGGATGCATACCAAATCACCACTGCGCAGATCAGTCAATTTGCACAACAGCTATGACTTTTACCGAAACACCATTGGCCGGCAGCTATATCATTGATCCCGTACCATTCGGAGATGAACGCGGTTGGTTTGCCCGAACCTATTGCGGCAATGAATTTGCAGCTTTAGGCCTCGACAAAGAATGGGTTCAGATCAATCATTCCTTTACCCGGCATGCAGGCACCATAAGAGGGATGCATTATCAATTGCCGCCTTTTGCAGAAACCAAGTTTATCCGTTGTGTAGCTGGTGCAGTATATGATGTGATCGTTGATATACGTGAAGGGTCACCTTCATTTTTACAACACACCGGCGTGGAATTGTCGGCCACCAACCGGAAAATGATCTATGTGCCGGAAGGATTCGCACACGGGTTTCAGGCATTGACCGATAACGCAGAACTGATCTATCATCATTCTGCTTTTTATACCGCCGGGTATGAAGGCGGTATCCGCTTCGACGATCCGATGATACATCTTAATTGGCCACTCGGCATCACCGTGATGTCTGACCGCGATAAAAATCATCCATTACTAACAGAATCATTTAAGGGAATAAAGCTATAAAAAATGAAATGCAGATTTTGCAGCACACCGCTCGACACCGTTTTTATTGACCTCATCAATTCACCGGCCTCCAACTCTTTTCTTACAGCCGAACAGTTGGATGAACCGGAAGTGTATTATCCGTTAAAAGTATATGTATGTCACTCCTGCTACCTGGTACAGGTGGATGAATACAAAAAATCGGATGATATTTTTAACGCGGATTATGTGTATTTCTCTTCTTATTCCGCCACCTGGCTGGCACATGCCAAACAATATACCGGCATGATGATCGACCGCTTTGGGTACAACGAATCTTCCAAAGTGGTGGAGATCGCTTCCAACGACGGATACCTGCTGCAATATTTTAAAGAGCGCGGGGTACCTGTCCTCGGTATTGAGCCTACCGCTAATACAGCGGAGATTGCCCGTCAAAAAGGTATTGAATCACTCGTTGAATTCTTCGGTACTGATCTGGCCACTTCATTAAAACAACAGGGCATACAAGCCAACCTGCTGCTCGGAAACAATGTACTGGCACACGTACCGGATATTCGCGATTTTGTAAACGGACTGAAAGTACTTCTTGCACCAGATGGAGTGATCACTATGGAATTTCCCCACCTGCTCCAATTGGTGGCCAACAGTCAGTTCGATACCATCTATCACGAACACTTCTCCTATCTCTCTTTTTATACCGTTGAAAAGATATTCCGTGAATTCGGTCTCGAGATGTTTGATGTGGAAGAGTTAACTACGCATGGCGGATCGCTTCGCATTTTTGCCAGACATGCAGGCGGACCTGCTGAAACTATCTCCCCTCGTGTGCAGGCTTTGCTGGATAAAGAAACTGCAGCAGGTGTAACCTCCATGAATTACTATGCAGCATTTCAGGAGAAAGCGGCGGATATAAAATGGTCGTTGCTGGAATTTCTCATTGAACAAAAAAGAAAGGGAAAAACAGTAGCCGCATATGGTGCTGCCGCCAAAGGAAATACTTTACTCAATTTTTGCGGGGTTAAAAATGACCTGATCAGCTTTGTAGCGGATGCCAATCCGCACAAACAAGGGAAATATCTTCCGGCCAGTCATATTCCGGTAACGGCAGAACAACAGATCAAAGATTCAAAGCCGGATTATATCCTGATCCTGCCATGGAATTTGCGGGATGAAATTTCTAAGCAACTACATTATGTAAGGGACTGGGGCGGTCAATTTGTAACACCGGTACCTTCTTTACAAATATTCTGACCGAACTGATGAAAGTATTAGTAACAGGTGCTACAGGTTTTGTCGGCGAATATGTGATCAATGATTTGCTGCAAAAAGGAATTGATGTGGTGGCCACTTCGGCCCAGGCAGAAAAGGCTGTCACACGGTCATGGTACGATCAGGTACAATATGTGTCCTATGATCTTTCTGCCGGAGAAACCGGCCTGTTGCAAAAATTCCATTCGCCCGACAAGATCATACACCTGGCCTGGAGCGGATTGCCTAACTATAAAGAACTCTTTCATTTTGAAAAAAATCTTCCGGAGCAGTATGCCTTTATCCGGCAACTGGTTTCAGAAGGTCTCACCGATATCACTATCACCGGTACCTGCCTGGAATACGGTATGAAGGAGGGTGAACTCACCGAAGATACCCCCACCGATCCCACCATTTCGTATCCACTGGCAAAAGATACACTGCGGAAGTTTTTACAGCAACTGCAAACAAAAATGGAGTTTCAGCTTAAATGGATCCGGTTGTTCTATGTATATGGTAAAGGTCAGTCGGAGAAATCATTGTTCTCCCAACTCGAAGCTGCTATCGGAAGGGGAGAGACCGAATTCAATATGAGTCCCGGTGAGCAAGTGCGTGATTTTATTCCGGTGGCAGATGCGGCTGCAATGATTACTGCCATCAGCACCGCACACGAAGGGAGCGGTATTTTCAATTGCGCAAGCGGGAAACCCATCACCGTAAAGGAAAAAGTAATGGAGTATCTCAGGGAAAAAAATATCCATATCCGGCTCCATACCGGATTCTATAGTTATAATGATTATGAACCCATGTCATTCTGGGGCTCAACCAAAAAAACGAACCGATGAGTAAAGTATTATTTGTTCAAAAAAGTGTTCCGGTTTTTCAGAACAAGGTCTATGGTACTGCTGAACAGGCCGCCGGTGCTGTTTGCGGCGATGTGGTGATGCAGATTCATCCACAGGAAGGAATCGTTATTAATTCCGCTTTTGATCCAACCGTTATGCAATACGATGCGGATTATCAGAATGAACAAAACTATTCTCCGTTCTTTCAGGATTATATCGGAGAAGTATTGGCACGTTTTGAAGATGCGGTAACAGATAAAAAAATGAAGATCGCTGAGATCGGATGCGGCAAAGGCTATTTTCTCGATCTGCTGCATGAACGCGGCTTGGATGTAATCGGTTTCGATCCGGCATACGAAGGGGAAAACCCGCTGGTGGTGAAAGAATACTTCGACGAACGCTATAAAAACCTGGGCATTGATATTTTCCTCCTCCGCCATACGATGGAGCATATACCCAATCCGTTCCGGTTTCTGCATACAGTAGCAAAAGCCAATGATTACAAAGGAAAAATATTCATTGAAGTGCCAACCCTGGACTGGATCATATCCAAGAAATCCTTCTGGGATATCTTTTATGAACACTGTAACTATTTTACCGAAGCTTCCTTTGCCAATTTCTTTACACAAGCGGAAACAGGTCGTCTTTTCAACGGGCAGTACATGTATATACTGGCGGATCTCAGCAACCTGAAACCGGAAGTGAATTCCTTCGTGATCAGTGAAGAATCGCTCGATCTGCATTTTGATGAAACGCTTGCACAATGGAAATCACTGATCAGCGAGCATAAGGATAATGGTATCGCTATCTGGGGTGCCGGTGCCAAAGGGTCTACTTTTTTGAACCTGCTGGATCCGGAACGTACGAATGTGAAAATGGTGGTGGATGTAAGTCCCAAGAAGCAGAACAAATTCATTGCGCATACGGCTCATCCCATTGTCAGTCCGGAAGCCTTTAAGGCCCGTACCGATATCGGCACCGTGATCATCATGAACGAAAATTATAAAGAAGAGATCATCCGCAGTGTGAATAATGATTCTATCAACTTTTTAATACTCTAACAAATGAACCAGGTACAACAATTCGAACACGAACGTGAAGAACGGGTCGCCTCCAATGGGACGAATGAGCCCCTGCAGCAATCCGCAAAGGCCTTTATGACCCAAACCATCCGCAGTCAATATTCCTACAATTTCTCCTGGATGGGAAGGCCCATTATTGCTTATCCCCAGGACATGATTGCCATGCAGGAACTCATCTGGCGCGTACAGCCCGATCTGATCATCGAAGCGGGTGTGGCACATGGCGGATCGGTGATCTATTATGCATCATTGCTGGAACTGATAGGCGGAGACGGACTGGTAGTGGGTATTGATATTGATATCCGTAAACATAACCGTGATCTGATTGAGCAACACCCGATGATGAAACGCATTCAGCTCATCGAAGGTTCTTCTGTAAGTGACGAAGTGGTGAACCAGGTAAAACAGATTGCAGCCGGAAAGAAAAAGATCATGGTGTGTCTGGACAGTAACCATACACATGAACATGTACTGGCCGAACTGAAATGCTATGCACCCTTGGTTTCGGTGGATAGTTACTGTGTGGTGTTTGACACCGTTGTAGAAGATATGCCGGAAGACCTGGAATGGGCCAACCGCCCCTGGGGCATCGGTGATAATCCCAAAACCGCAGTATTCGAATACCTCAAAGAAGATTCCAATTTTGAAATCGATAAATCAGTGGATTATAAACTGCTGATCAGTGTAGCCCCTGATGGATACCTGCGCCGCACGAAGTGACCGGAAGCAATCAAACCGTCGTTTTAAATTTTCATGCAAAAAGGCCGAGTCTCCGTAAATATTATCGCCAACCTTATCGGTAAGGTTTGGGTGGGTGGTATTGGCCTTATACTGGCACCGGTATATATTAAGTTCCTTGGTATTGAATCGTACGGATTGGTGGGATTCTACGGAACCCTGATCGGCTCCATGACCATTCTCGACATGGGCCTGAGTACCACGCTCAACCGCGAGCTGGCAAAGGCAAGGGCCGTGAATGCGGATCCGGCTACGGTGCGGAATATGGTTTATAGTTTAGAACGCATTTACTGGATCATCGGTTTACTGATCGCAGTATCGGTAGTAGCATTTGCGCCGGCTATTGCCAGACATTGGGTTAATGCAGAAAAAATACCTGCAGAAACCGTTCAGCAAGCGATCATGCTGATGGGTTTGGTGGTGGCATTTCAATGGCCGATCAGTTTGTATAATGGTGGTCTCCTGGGATTGGAGCGACAAGTACTGGATAATGTACTCATGGTAACAATGACCACCATTCGTGCTGCCGGTATATTGGTATTATTCATCTGGATTAAACCTTCCATTCTTTTTTTTTTCGTATGGCAGGCAATCATCAGCCTCATATATGTTTTGCTGATGCGAACCGGCCTCTGGCATTACCTGCCTAAGGCACTTACAAAACCCAGGTTCTCCAAAGAAGAATTATTGAAGATCTGGCGTTTTGCCGCCGGTATGACAGGTATCAGCCTGATCACTTTTTTTATATCTCAGGCCGACAAAGTAGTGCTCAGTAAAATGCTGCCGCTTACCGAGTACGGGTATTATATACTTTCCTTTACAGTAGCTACCAGTCTCAGCATGCTGGTGGCGCCGGTGAACGCAGCTTTTTTTCCCAGGTTGTCTGGTATCGCTGCTACTTCAGATGAAACCCTGTTACGGCAAACCTATCACCGGGCGTGCAGACTTGTTGCGACGGTCGTATTCCCGGTAGGACTTATCCTGATCTTTTTCACCGACGATGTATTGCGCATCTGGACCGGCAATGCTGAAACGGTAAAGCACACATCGCTCATGATCAAGATACTGGTGGCAGGCTCTGTATGTAATAGCCTGATGGTGATTCCTTACCTGCTGATACTGGCAAGGGGACGCACCAAATTTGTGATTTACCAGAACCTGATCGCTGCTATCATATTGCTGCCATTGTTATTCTGGTGGACAGCCCGATACGGTTCGCTTGGTGCCACATTTGTATGGCTTTCCGTTAATGCAGGTTATATTCTATTCAGTATTCCTGTATTACACCAGCGGATGCTGAAAGGTGAATTGCAGCACTGGTATATAAATGATACATTGTTGCCGCTGCTCATGCCATTAGCACTGGTGTCGGCCTGTAAAGCTGCCATGATCTGGTTTTTCCCGGATATCATAATTAATTTTTTTACCATGGCTGTCATTTCCCTGATCGTATTTGGGGCCTCCCTGATATGCCTGCCTGACATTCGCAATTTTATAAAGAAGAAACTGAGCACAGATGCCCTTACAGCAAACAACTGATACCCTGCCACTGGTAAGTATCATCGTTACTTCATACAACCGCGCCGCTTCCGTTACTAAGGCCATTGATTCCGCACTGGAACAGGATTATCCGAACATTGAAGTGATCGTGAGCGACAACCGTTCTACGGACAATACCATGGAGGTACTCAGTGCATATACCGGTAATCCCCGGGTTCGCATTTCACAAAATGCACAGAACGTTGGGATGATGCCCAATTTTAAAATAGCTACCGATCAGCTTGCCAAAGGAGAATACGTAATGTATATTTCCAGCGATGATTATATGGTGAACCCGGGTTTTGTTTCTGAGGCCATGGATATCATACAGCAGAACCCGGCGGTACGGTTGGTATTCGGGGTGATGATCACTTATAACATTCATGCAGACAGAAAAGCGCGGTTCAATACAACTCCACTGTGGGAAAAGAATCTCTGGAACGGATTCGAAGTACTCAAACAATATCCGGAAAACGGTTCCTTGTGTTTTGGTGGCTGTCTCATGAAAAGACAGGACCTGGTAGACATGAATATCTTCGAGTCAAAATACCTCAATGTTGATACTGAATGTATCCTGAAATTGATGTTGCAGGGCGATGTAGGTTTCATCAATAAAGACTCCTATGTATTTGTGCGGCATGGCGGCAACGAATCGGGTTCTATGTCGGAGTACTCTCATCTCTCCCGCATTTACCTGGCGGAAGAAGTGTATGCATTTGCGAAAACAAAGATCACGGCATCCCAGCTTCCTGAGTTGGAAGACTGGCGCAGAAGAATGCTGGAACAAATGATCAAAGCAAGCCTGTATTTTTTACGCATGCATAATCCTCCCGTTTTTTCCAGCGTTAATGCTTTTGTAAAAAAGAACTACTCCGAATTGTTGAAGAATATTTCAAAGGATCGTGCCTGGTACCTGAAAATAAAACTCAACCGGCATTTAGTGCTGGGGCTTTACCGCGTGTTCAAACCCCATCATTATAAGCAGGAGTTTTCCGGTACGCAGAAAAACTAGTATACATGTCTTCTCAACGAATTCTTATTTACTCTCCTTCCAGTCTGCGTGCAGTGGATCAACAGTCGCAGGCCGAACTGCTGATAAGAGCGGGACATGAAGTATACCTGCTTACATGGGCCCCTCCCGGCCCGCTGCATGAAAACTTTTCGCAACTGGGTGCAAAAACATTTTCTTCACATACCGTAAAGGGAAGAAGCCTTTTTTTCTTTATCAACCAGGCCCGTTACCTGCGCCGGTTTTGTAAAGAACATCGTATCGATGTGGTATTCGCTCACCTGCAGAGTAATGCAGTCGTCGCAGGTATGGCAAAACCCTTTATGCGGGCTAAACTGTATTATTTCAGGCACAACTCTGATTATGCAGAACTGATGCCCTCACGGAAAAATAAAATCCTCAATCGGTGGGCCAACCGGCTATCACCCGCTATTGTGGCCATTTCCGGAAAGGTGAAGGAACAACTATTGAAAGAAGGTGTATCAGAGAAAAAGATTTTCCGTATCAACTACTGTTATAACTTTTCGCAATACCGGAAAAACTCACTGAACAATGCAGCGGAGATCCGGACTAAATACAATTCCGACCTGCTGTTATTGATGGTCGCACGCCTGGATCCGCTCAAACGGCACATCCTGGCATTTGAAGTAGTAAAACAACTGGTGGCACAGGGGGTGCATTGCAAATTGCTCAGTATCGGCGACGGGCCGGAAAGAGAAGGCCTCGAAAAATGGATCGCAGATAACGAAATGCAAAATCATATTTTTCTGGAATCATTTGCACCCAATACGATCGATTATTTCGAAGCCTGCGATTTGCTTATTCATCCTTCTTACTCAGAAGCCAGCAGCCATGTGGTAAAAGAAGCAGGCATGTGCAATAAAACAGTGGTGGCCTGCACACAAGTGGGCGACTTCGACGATTACCTTTCGCATCTCAACAACGCATTTCTGGTGAGTAAAGAAAACCCGGTGGAAGAAACGGTACAATTACTGGCACAGTATGGTTCAGATAAAGTGAAGCTCGCTGAAATGGGACAGGCATTACACCAGAAAGTGGTGGACACTTTCAGTATAGAAGCTG
The DNA here is from genome assembly GCA_026391455.1 of Bacteroidota bacterium. Taxonomy (GTDB): domain Bacteria; phylum Bacteroidota; class Bacteroidia; order Chitinophagales; family Chitinophagaceae; genus JJ008. The sequence continues at coordinate 68,637 of JAPLEH010000069.1, read as the reverse complement.
TATTACAGACATATATCAAACTTTTAAACCAATAAACGATATGAGGAATATTCTTGTCACAGGCGGAGCGGGAAATGTGGGTGGCGCCCTGGCCAAAAAACTGGTACAGGATCCGGATAATTTTGTGGTAATCGTGGATAATCTTACCACCGGAAGCATTCAAAAACTTCCGGATGCTGCAAAGTATCCCAATTACAAATTCATCCGGACCGATGTGAATTCATTTAATGATATATCACCAGTCGTGCTCCGATATGGATTTGATTATATCTTTCATTATGCTGCTGTAGTGGGAGTGAAAAGAACCCTAGACAATCCTGTGTCGGTGCTTACCGATATTCAGGGTATTCAGAACATTCTTACGCTTGCCAAAAACACAGCCGTAAAACGCGTTTTTTATTCCTCCTCTTCCGAAGTATACGGGGAGCCGGTGGAGTTTCCGCAAAACGAAGACACCACTCCTCTCAATTCCAAATTGCCTTACGCCATAGTTAAGAATGTGGGCGAGGCCTTTTTGAAATCATACAGAAAAGAATACGGGTTGGATTATACCATATTCCGCTTTTTCAATACCTATGGGCCTGATCAAAGCCCGGACTTTGTGGTATCCCGATTCATTGATGCGGCGCTGGCCGGTCAGCCCATTACACTTTACGGAGATGGATTGCAAACACGTACCTTCTGTTATATTGATGATAATATAGAAGCTACCACCAATGCCATGTACAATGATATTTTTGTGAATGATGTGGTGAATATCGGGTCAGAAAAAGAGATGACCATTCTCGAACTGGCACAACTGATCATCCGGCTCACCGGCTCTTCTTCAGAGTTGGTACACCTGCCGCCTTTGCCGGAAGGAGATATGACCCGCAGAAGACCCGACGTGAGTAAAATGCACCGACTCCTCAACCGGGAACTTACCTCTGTGGAAGAGGGCATCAAAAGAATAATTGCGGTACGAAAAAAATAATCTTACACCATGAGTACAATACTGGTTACGGGAGGTTGCGGATATATCGGATCACACACCATTACCGACCTCGTGGAGAATGGATATGATGTGGTATGTGCAGATAACAATATGCGTTCCACCACCCAACTGCTCGATGCAGTTGAGAAAATTACCGGAAAAAAAATCCCCTTTGTATTTACCGATCTGTGTAAAATTGAGGAGGTGCGTGCTTTGTTTGCCGCACACCGCTTTGATGGGATCATACATTTTGCAGCATTAAAGTCAGTGGATGAATCGGTAAAAGATCCGGCACTATATTTTTATAATAACCTGGCTTCACAGGTGAACGTACTCAAATGCACCGAAGAATTTGCGGTGCCGTTTTTTGTATTCTCTTCATCCTGCAGTGTGTATGGCAATGTATCTGATTTACCTGTAACAGAAGATACCATTCTGGCAAAAGCAGAATCGCCATACGGCCTCACCAAACAAATGGGTGAACAGATTATTCGCAATACATCTCCGGCCAGCAAAACAAAATTCATCCTGCTCCGGTATTTTAATCCGGCTGGCGCGCATCCGTCCGGTCATATCGGAGAAGTACCATTCGGAAGACCAAGTAATCTGGTACCCGCCATCACACAGTTTGCCGCTGGAAAGATTCCGGCGCTGACGGTTTTTGGTACCGACTATGATACACGAGATGGTTCCTGCATCAGGGATTTTATTCATGTCAGTGATATTGCACATGCGCATACCATGGCATTTAAATTTCTGACGACCGTTACTGACGGGCATTACTGTGATGTATTCAACCTGGGGACCGGTAATGGTATTACGGTATTGGAAACAATACAGGCTTTTGAAAAAGTAAGTGGACTTCAGCTCGATTATAAAACAGCAGGCCGAAGGGAAGGGGATGTAGTGGCCGTGTATGCCAGCAATGAAAAAGCAGCGAAAACACTGGGTTGGAAGCCACAGTATACCATCGAAGATATCATGCGTACGGCATGGGCCTGGGAGCAGCGAATGGCCACGCAATGATCTGTTTCTTCAAATTCTGTATTTTAACCACCAACACTCCATAGCAATCCGCACTACCTGAAATGAATGTCTTTTTTTCCGTTGTAATTCCTACCTATAACAGGGCGGGGTTGATCAGGGCCACACTGGATTCATTTATAGCCCAGGAATTTACCTCTTTTGAAATACTCGTGATCGACGACGGCGGCAACGATAATACAAAAGAAGTAGTGGAAGGTATCGGTGATCTTCGGGTACAATATTATTACAAACAAAACGGTGAACGTGGCGCTGCCCGTAACTATGGTGCAGCAAGAGCTAAAGGAAATTATGTCACCTACTTCGATTCGGATGATATTGTATATCCTTACTATCTCTCGCATGCCCACGAAAATATTAGCCGCCTAAGCAGCCCGGAATGTTATGCACAGGCATTTGAGATCATTGATGCAGCACCGGAGCCTGTACCGGAAAAGCCGGCTAATCCAGTACCACTGAAAACCATTAATAAACAACTCCAAGTCGAAAACATACTGGCCTGTAATGGCGTATTTGTAAGAAGAGACAGACTGAGTGAATTCGGGTTTTCAGAAGACCGCGACCTTTCCGGATCTGAAGACTGGGTGCTTTGGTTGCAACTGGCCGGCGCTTTCCCGTTTCATTACAGCCCTGTGATCTGCTCCTGCCTTATTAACCATGAGCAACGCGGTGAACTGAACCCCAACCGCATTAAGATGCAAAAAAGAATACGGCTGCTTATCCAAACCATACATAACGATCGCCGTATCAAAGCTCATCCCACTTCCTCTTATAACCAGATCGTAAGCAGCACTTATGCATTTGCCTCATTGAAGTATGCTGATTTTAGCAAACTGAAATGGAGAAGCATCGGATATATGCTGCGTGCGATTATGATCAAACCTTCCACTTTACTGAAAAGGAATACCTACGCAACTGCAAAGAAATTATTCTTTACCTGGTATTCCTGATGTAATAAATAAAACAATATGTGTGGCATTGCCGGATATATCGATTTTAACAAACAGACTGAACAGGATCTGCTGAAACTAATGACCGACAGCATCCGTTACCGTGGGCCCGATGATTCAGGTCACGAAATATTCGATGAACCGGGTTGTACCATCGGACTCGGACAACGTCGCTTATCCGTGATCGACCTTTCACCGCTTGGTCATCAGCCTATGTTCAGCAGTGATGGTCGCCTCGCAATTATTTTCAACGGGGAAGTTTACAATTATGAAGAAGTAAGAAAAGAATTGGTTGAGAAAGGGTATACTTTCAAATCCGGCTCAGATACCGAAGTGATACTCTATGCCTACCGCGAATGGGGCGCACAAGCCGTGGAGCGCTTCACCGGTATGTTCGTGTATATTATTTATGATAAAGACAAACATACGGTACATATCTGCCGCGACAGGCTCGGTGTAAAGCCACTCTACTATTACTGGCACAATGGGCTCTTCATGTTCGCATCCGAACTAAAGCCCTTCCTGGAAGAAAAAAGATTCTCCCGGGAAATTGATGAACAGGCTTTTTATTCGTTCCTGCATTATTCTTACGTACCGGCCCCGCTGGCTATATTTAAACATACACATAAACTGGAGGCAGGCCATCACCTCACCCTTCACCTGAACACGCGTGAATTAAAGAATGAAATGTACTGGGATATTCTCCGGTATTTCGCAAAAGATAAATGGAAAATCACCGAAGCGGAAGCAATGGACACACTCGAAGAGAAACTTCGAAAAGCCTGTTCACTCCGCATGGTGAGCGATGTGCCGGTGGGCGTATTCCTGAGTGGCGGATACGACAGTACCCTGGTAACGGCCCTTCTGCAAACCGGAAGTTCTGAGCGGTTAAAGACCTATACCATCGGATTCCGGGAAGAAAAATTCAACGAAGCGGAGTATGCGGCGAAAGTGGCGCAACACCTGCAGACCGATCACCATGAAATGTACTGCACCTATGAGGATGCCAAATCCATCATACCGGAATTACCTTATTTCTATGATGAACCTTTTGCCGACAGTTCGGCTATACCAACTATATTGGTAAGCAGGTTTGCACGAAAATCGGTAACGGTGGCTTTATCTGCAGATGGTGGCGATGAATTGTTTGCAGGTTACGAAAGACATGCATCACTTCTGCGCTTAGCCGACCGGATAAAACGCGTGCCTTCGTTCGGAAGAAAACCACTGGCCTTTTTATTGCGTAATGCACCGGGAAGTATCCTGAAAAAAATTGTGGGCGATGGGAAGAATCTGGAAACGGGGAATATTTCAAAATATGCCGGTTTTATATCCGGTAAATACGACCTGGTGGACATGGCGGATTTTGCCAATCAATCCGCTTCACCATCGTACATTCATCAGTTTCTGCAACAGGAATTTACTCCGGCAGATGAATTGTTTCGCAACAATGCTATACGCCGTTTGCCGGGGGATCTGGATAAGATACTCAGCTTTGATTATCTCTCTTACCTGCCGGGTGATATCCTGACTAAAGTAGACAGGGCCACTATGAGTATTTCACTCGAAGGACGCGAACCCTTGCTGGACCATAACCTGATCGAATGGGTGGCCGCTCTGCCGGATGAACTAAAATACAACGGCACAAAAAGTAAGTACCTGCTTCGGAAGATCGTTCATAAATATGTTCCGCAGGCTATAATGGAGCGCCCGAAAATGGGTTTCTCTGTACCGCTGCACGACTGGTTCAGAAATGACCTGAAATTTCTTTTTGAAGAACACCTCGGCGAACAAGCGGTGGCCAAACATGGCATGCTGCAGGCATCCATGTTGCGCAAAGAGCTCGATGCCTATTATGCCGGTAATAATTTTCACTTCCCGCTTTTGTGGAATTTCTTTATGTTCCAGCTTTGGTATAACCGCTGGATGTAAAATGATCTCATGAAAAATATTGTACACGTATTATACAGCGGATTAGGCGGACACGGTAGTGTATTCTTTTCACTTGCCAAAGCCGATACGGCCAAAGAATTCAACACCAGTGCTGTGTTTTGCGGCGTAGAAGAGGTACGGGAAGATTACCTCCGTCAATGTAAAGACCTGGGTATTCCGAATTGGTCGGTGAAAAAAAAGAAAGGACTTGATCTTTCGTTTTATACAAAAACATATCGTGCCATCCGTGCTACCAGACCGGATATTATATTCCTGCACAGCACATCCTATATACTTCCGGCATTATGGTATAAAATATTTCATCGCAAGACCCGGATTATGGTGCGGGAAACACAGGCTCATCACCTGAAAGGGAAAATGGAATGGAAATGGTTGCGGTTATCTGCCCGCTATGCTGATACCATTGTATTTCTTACACCCGAATCCAGGGATGATGCATACAAGGCTATACCCCTTAAACGATTTCAGCGTATCGGTGTAGTAATCCCCAATGGTCTCGATACTGAACTCTACCGGCCCGCACCACCCCGCGACACGACCCGCGAATGGGTGATCGGCATGCAAAGCCGGATGCAACCGATCAAAGACCACGCTACTTTACTCAAAGCCTTTGCACAACTGGTACAACAAACACCCGACATTAAACTAACGCTGAAAATAGCCGGCGATGGCGTTACCATGGCCTCCACCAGACAGTTGGCAACAGACCTTAGTATTGCAGAACAGGTTGAGTTTGCCGGCATGCTCGGCGAACACCAGTTGCTGGGCTTTATGCAATCGCTCGATATATATGTACATGCCACTTTCGGTGAAACTATGAGCAACTCCATCATGCAGGCATTAGCCTGCGGATTGCCCGTGATCGCCAGCAATGTTTGGGGCGTAAACAACATGATATCGCATAATAGCAATGGATTGCTGTATGAATCTGAAAATGTAAACGATCTCGTAACACAAATAAACCATCTGATCAGGGACACTTCCACAAGGCAACGCCTGTCTTCTTCTGCCAGAAACTTCGCCGAAGAGGAATATGCATTGCCCGTTTTGTTTAAAAAATATTTCAAACTATTTAAACAGTAAAATGTTCCCAACCTACTACTCACAGAAAGACAAAATGAAGTTCCGCGAAGAAGGCGGTTTTTTAGTAAGTAAAAATCAGAAAATTCCAATTGTAAATGAGATACCCCGATTTGTGGAAAGCGGCGCTTATGCATCGCTTTTCGGGGATCAATGGAAGGCTTTTAGAAAGACACAACTCGATTCCTTTACAGGCACCACAATCAGCCGTAAACGGGTGGAAAAATGCCTCGGAGAATTGAGTGATTCCATTCGTGGCAAACTGGTACTCGAAGCTGGTTGTGGTGCCGGTCGTTTCACCGAAATACTATTGGATAAAGGAGCTTACCTGATTTCCTCAGACATCAGTACCGCTGTGGAAGTAAACCGTGAAAATTGTCCGGTAAATGAACGGCACAAAGTAATTCAGGCAGATATCAATGATATGCCATTTGAACCCGAAATCTTCGATATCGTTATCTGCATCGGGGTAATACAACACACGCCCAATACGGAAAAAACGATCGAAGACCTTTTCAGGCTTGTAAAGAAAGGCGGACACCTGGTGATAGACCATTACACCTTTGAAAAATCGTATTTTTTGCGGACCGCATTTTTGTACAGGCGTTTTCTTAAGAAAAAAAATCCCGATTTTACGATCGCTTATACCAAAAAATTGGTGAATCGCTATTTGCCCCTGCATAAACGATTCAGTAAAAATAAACTGCTCAGTATTTTCCTGAACCGGATTTCACCGGTGATCACTTACTACCGTGCATTCCCTGAACTCAATGAACAAATGCAGGAAGAATGGGCTTACCTGGATACACACGATTCCCTGACGGATTGGTACAAACGTTTCAGGTCAAAAGGAAGTATACGTAAAACGCTGGAAAACCTTGGTGCTACCGATATTTATTGCGAATACGGTGGCAATGGCGTGGAGGCGAGATGCAAAAAAAGTAATTAATACCGATTGTCTGTTACTTTTCCGGGGAAATTAAAGCCATAAATGAGGAAAATGACTTTATGAAAATTGTTCACGTTATCAATATCAGGGATTTGGGCGGCGCAGAAAATTTACTTATTAGCTTTTTGCCAGCATTACGTAATGCAGATATTCAGGTAAGTTGCCTGATTCTGCATCATATTAATCACGAATCTGAAGCAACCGTTATTGGTTCAAAGATTCTTGCTGCCGGTGTTCACGTACAGTATAAAAGGTATAGATATTTATGGTCATTTGGAAATATATTATGGCTCAACAGAAGAGTAAAGGAAGCTGAAGCAGATCTCGTTCATTGCCATCTGCGACACGCGGAGATATGGATGTCCCTCTTGAATATTTACAGGAAAGTTGCCATTCCCGTAGTTACCACTGTACACGGTTATAATGATGCATATATGAATAAGTTCGGGCTGGAAGTGGTACCGGAATTAAAAAAATCTTTCCATTATAAATTAACAAAATGGGTCACTTCCAGAATGAATGGTGTAGTATATATTTCTAATCTGATGAAGGATTTTTACAGCCGGGCACATCTTGGAGAAAAATGTAAATCCGCTGTTATTTATCACGGCTATGATTTTGTTCTTGCACGAAAGAACGAAAATTCAGTTAAACGGGTTGGTAATGAAATTCATCTTGTTATTTCGGGCCGGATTGTTGAACGTAAGGGACATAGATATGCTGTAGAAGTAGTAGAGGAATTGAAATCACATGGTATTTATGCCTTACTCCATATTATGGGTACCGGATCTTATATTCCTGATCTGCAATCTATAATTAAAGATAAGCATCTTGAAGATCAGGTGGTTTTTCATGGTTACCAGTCTGATATTGTTGAAAAGATACAACAGTATGATATCGCGTTGCTTCCAAGTTATTGGGAGCCATTTGGTCTGGTTTTTCTGGATGCCTTTGCTGCTGGTATTCCAGTTGTAACTTTTGATCTCCCGGCGGGCAATGAAATAGTAATACACAATAAAACGGGCCTATTAGCTGAACCATTTAGTGTTGCAGGCCTCACCCGCGAAGTTCTTACCTTATTGCGTGATCCCGACAAAAGGAAAGAATTGACTGAGAATGCACTTAAAGATCTGGCGACAAGATTTTCGTTGGTAACAATGGCAAACAAGTATAAGGATTTTTATAATTTGATTCTGGCTAAGTGAATTAAGTATCATTTTTTTTGACACAATTAATACCCTTCGCTTAAATATTGAATTATCCGGTGGCTATAAAATTTAAACTATTGTTTCTTTTTTTTAATATACTTACTTGTCGGGTAAATAAGGATTTAATGTAAATGTTACGGGATACTAAATGCCCTGTAGCAGAAAATATTTCAGTAGGGTGCTAATTGGATGAAGTATGAAAGTGCTGAATGTTATAACATTTAATGGATTTGGTGGTGCAGAAAAACTCATTACCTATTTTCTGCCCGATATTTCGCGGAAGAGGAATATGCTTTGTCCGTTTTGCTTAAAAAATATTTCAAAGTATTTAAACAGTAAAATGTTCCCAACGTACTACGCGCACAAAGACAACATGAAGCTCCGTGAAGAAGGCGGTTTTTTAGTAAGTAATAGCCAGACAATTCCGATTGTAAATGAGATACCCCGTTTTGTTTAAAGCGGCGCTTATGCATCGCTTTTCGGAGATCAATGGAAGGTTTTTAAAAAGACTCAACTCGATTCCTTAACAGGCACCACGATCAGCCGAAAACGGGTGGAAAATGCCTGAGTGAATTGAGTAGTTCACTACATGATAAACTGTTAATCGAAGCCGGTTGCGGAGCCGGACGATTCACAGCGATTTTATTGGAAAAAGGAGCATACCTGGATACACATGAATCAATTACTGATTGGTACAAACGTTTCAGGTCAAAAGGAGCTATTCGTAAAACACAGGAAAACCCGGGTGCTACTGATATTTATTTTGAATATGGGGGAAATGGGGTGGAAGCGAGATGTAAGAAACCCTGATGCTGATTTTGATCTAACAACATTACGCTGTATTGCGTAACGTTCTTTTTCATGATGAAGACTATTATCATTGATGCATCGCCGGTTAGGCCAATTGTGGACGGGCTCTCACAGTATGTGGTAAACCTGCTGAAGTATATTCCGGAAAGTGCATTCGACGAATACCGTTTCAGGCTGCTCATCAATCGGCGTCATAATAATGCGGATTTCTATGATGTGCTGAATACTGGTAAGTTCGACGTAACAGAAGACGAGATCCCCATGATCGGTCCCAAACGCGACTGGTGGTTCTATAAGTTTATCCGTAAGAACGAACGGAATTACGATCTGTTGCACAGCACCTCCACCCAATATCCGCTTTCACTAAAGCGTAAAGGAATTGCTACTGTACACGATATGACCATTCTGAAGCATTATTACCAGAAGAACTTTCTCTACCGTGCCGCCCCCGTTTATTTCCGGCATATCCTGAAAGCCAGTTTGAAGAATGCAGAAGCAGTGATCGCCGTCTCCAATGCCACCAAAGATGATCTTTGTAATTATTTTAAACCTTCCAAAAAGATCACAGAGAAGATAACTGTCATCTATGAAGGGTGGGAGCACCTGGAGAAATATGCTGACAGAGCAGTGCTTCCTTTCTACAAGGGATATATTTTTTATTTGGGCTCTTCCCGAAAGCATAAAAACCTGGAAAGACTGATCCGGGCATTTTTTCAGGCAAGGCCTTCTTTACCGGCTGATGCTAAACTGGTAATATCAGGAGATAAAAGTTTTTTGCATTATCAACATCCTGATCTTTCTGCCCGAATATCGGCTCCCGATTCGAATGTGCATTTTACCGGGTATCTTTCTCAAGAGGAAGTGGCTGGCCATTACCGTAATGCACATTGTTTTATTTTCCCTTCCCTGGTGGAAGGCTTTGGTATACCGGTATTGGAATCTTTTTATTATAACACACCTTTACTCTGTTCCAATATATCATCTCTGCCTGAAGTGGCAGGTAAGGCAGCACTATACTTCGATCCGATGAGCGAAGAAGAAATAACGGCAGCATTGATCAAGATATATGCAGAGCCACAGTTGGCCGGCACTCTGCGGGCCGACGGTAAAGAACAATTGAAAAAATATTCCTGGAAGTTCATGTCAGAAGAGATCGTGGACGTATACCGAAACGTATTAAGCAATTCCAAACACGGATGAGAAGAGTGTGCGTCCAGCACCCTATACAGATGAATTTATGAAAGTGTTACATGTAATTACCTTCAATGCATTTGGAGGTGCTGAAAAACTGATCACCTATTTCCTTCCTGCCATGCAGCAACAAGGCATTTCCACCTGTTGTTGTATACTTTATCATGAACGATACAGTGACGCCTCGGCCAGAGAAGCTGAAAAACAATTGCTGAAAAGCGGGGTGGGCGTTCGCATCATACAATACAGGTCCATGATGGATAAAACTGCCATGGCACAACTGGAGGAGTATATACGTGAAGGCGCATTTGATCTGGTGCATAGTCATTTGAAATATGCCGATTTTTTTACCACCACATTGAAGCGGAAAAAGAAGATCACCGTGCCGGTCATTAGCACCATGCACGGCTACCGTGACAGCTACCAGAATAAATACGGATTGCAGGTGATCCGCAAAGTTTATTTCGATCCGTATTACTGGGTCACAAAGTATGTATGCCGGCAATTCGATGGAGTGATCTTTATATCCAAATGTCTCAAAGACTTTTACCGTAATGCAGGATTGAAAGCAAAAAATGACCGGATCATTTATCATGGGTATACTTCACAACTTGATAGTTCAAAAGTTCTTGACGTGCCAGCCTCGCGGGACAGGTCTGCTCCGCAATTGGCATTGCCAGGGCGACTGATCAAGATGAAAGGCCATCGGTTTGCCATTGATGCCGTTAAACTGCTGGTGCCCCGGTACCCGGGTATTCTGCTCCATTTTTTTGGTGTGGGTCCCGAAGAAGAAGCCATCCGGCAGCATGTTGCAGAAACAGGAATGCAGGATCATGTCGTTTTTCACGGATTTACCAATAACCTCGATGCGGAATTGCGCAAAATGGATCTGGTGCTCATTCCTTCTATGGGCGAATCCTTCGGAATGGTATTCCTCGAGGCCTTTGCAGCCCGCGTGCCGGTTGTGGCCTTTGATCTTCCGGCAGGCAATGAGATCATCCGTAACCGTTATTCCGGCTATCTCGCCACTCCCGGGTCGGTACCATCTTTGGTGGAAAATGCAGACGCATTGTTGTCAGACCCCGATCTGAAAGACCGCATCGCGAAACAGGCATATGAAGAATTAAATCAGGTATTTTCGTTGGAGCGAATGACGAAGGACTATATCCTTTTTTACAAAGAAATCACGGGCAAACAATAAGATGAACGAATTATTTTAATCAGGTAACCAAGCATGTTTAATCAACTGGATCTCCGGCTGCTGAAGGAAAATGATGTTTTCCTGGTACCTATCTGCTTTTTGCTGATATGGGCTTTTGCCTATCAGTTCAAAAAGAAGTATGAAAACACAGAGATTGGAAAATATTTTTTCCCCGCCCTGTTTTTTCGTCTGCTGTTTGTATTCATATATGCCATGATCATCCAGTTCTACTATGGCTATGGTGATACATCCTTATACTATCAGGCTGTGCTCGACATGCAGAACTCGCTCAGCAACGATTTTTCCGGATGGAAGGAGATATACTTTAAGCTGAAGCTGGATGTAAACAGCCCGCATTATCTCTATTTCTTAAATGACAACGGCGGTTATACCAACCTCTACATGATGAATCTGAGCAATTACATGGTGCCCCGTTTCGCATTGCCTTTTTCCCTTATTTTTTCGGGAAGCTATATCTGCATTTGTTTCTGTCTGTCTTTATATTCATTCGCCGGCTGCTGGCGTGTGTACCGGATGTTTTATGAAATGTTTCCCCGGCTGCACCGTAAACTGGCAATTGCTATTTTATTCCTGCCTTCCATTCTGTTTTGGGGCGGATCGCTGCTGAAAGATTCTATTTGTATGGGGTCAATGGGCTTTATGTTGTATGCGGTGCATAAGATCATTTTCAAAAAAGAGAAGATCGTGATCTCACTCATTATCGCATTTGTGACAGGGTTCCTTCTCTTTAACATTAAACCCTATATCCTGCTTTGTATACTGCCTGCTTTCATCTTATGGGTCTTTTTACAGTATAAGAACCGCATTAAGGATAAAACACTCCGCCAGGTGGCAGCCGTGTTGTTTTCATCGGTGTCATTGGTGGTGGGTTTTTTTGTATTGCAGGCTGTAACCCAATCAGAGATCGCCGCGCAATATTCCACCGATAAACTGCTGCAGACCGTACAGGGTGTACAGGGAAGTTTCTCTTCGCCGGAAGGATCGGGGTCTAACTTTACCGTAGGTTCGGCCGGCAACTCGGTGGGTAGTCTTATCGCATTGTATCCGCTGGGAGTAGTGGCCACGCTCTTCCGGCCCTATTTATGGGAGTCGGGTTCTCCGCTCATGTTCCTTACGGGCCTGGAAGCCTTTGCCATGCTCTATCTTACATTACTGGCCATGTACCGTATCGGTTTCAAAGGTTTTTTCCAATACCTGTTCAGCGATTCGGTACTGGTATTTTGTTTTGTGTACACCTTTATGTTCGCAGGTATCGTGGGCATTACCACCACCAACTTCGGTGCGCTGGCACGGTATAAAATACCCTGCCTCCCCTTTTACCTGTTTATGATATTTATTATAATGGATAAATCGGGTAAATTTTCACCCCGGTATGTATTTAGTAAAAAATTCTTCTGAGTATGTGTGGAATAGCAGGATCTGTTAATTACAAACTCGACAGCCAGACGCTGAAACGCGATCTCTATCACCGGGGACCCGATGAACAGACGGAATTCACGGAGAAGAACCTTCACCTCATTCATGCACGGCTCGCCATTGTGGATATATCTGCCGGCAAGCAGCCCATGCATCATGGTGACAAAACCATCATCTTCAACGGTGAGATCTATAATCACCTCGAAGTACGCGCCAGACTGGGCTTACAGGGCAAAACCAGTTCCGATACAGAAACGATCTTATTGGCCTATGAGAAGATTGGCCCCGCCTGCCTCGACGAATTCGATGGCATGTTCATCATCATTATCTACGACCGGAGCATCAACGCTTTATTTATAGCCCGCGACAGGGCCGGAAAAAAACCCTGTTACTATTTTAGCCGGAACGAACAGTTTGTATTTGCGAGTGAATTGAACATGCTCACCCGTCAGGTGACGGTGGACATTGATCCGCAACATATCAATCAGTTTCTCCGCTTCGGCGCATTACATCATGCCGCTACGCCGTATAAAGATGTATATGAATTGCCGCCTGCTCATTATATGTATATATCCCTTGCAGACGGGAAACCGCAACTTACCCGCTGGTGGAATATACGTGACCACTATGGAAAGAAAACAGAAGACAACCTGGAAGCGGCCCTCTCCGCTACGGATGAAGCATTACATACCAGTATCAAACGGAGAGTGGAATCATCCGATCTCGAAGTGGGCGCATTTCTGAGTGGCGGTATCGACAGCGGATTGGTTACGGCCATTGCATCGCAGTACAACCCCACGCTGAAAACATTTACCGTTTCATTTTCCGGCGCCTACGATGAATCATCACTCGCCAGACTGGTGGCAGAAAAATACGGCACCCATCATACGGAAATAAAAATAACATTCGACGATCTTCAGTTCGATGTCGAAAAGATATTATCCAACTATGGCGAACCGTTTTATGATGATTCCGCCATACCCAGTTATTATGTGAGCCGCGAAGCCCGCAAACATCTTACGGTAGTACTGAATGGTGACGGAGCGGATGAGTTATTTGGGGGCTACCGCCGTTATGTGCCTTTTGCCAAATATGATTTCTTTTCCAAGTCAGCATTCATCACTGCCTGTGCATCACTGGCAAGAAAGATCATTCCTTTTTCACATGAGAAGCAATCGAAGCTTAACTATATGTACCGGCTCGCCGATCTGGCTTCACAAAAAGGATTGGATGTATATCTCTCTGCCACCACCGATATCTTCAACGGCCATTTTCAACATTTCTTATTACCGGAAGGGGATTGCCTTTCACATTTGCGCAGCGAATTCAACGAGACCCGTGCCGCAGCGCTTGGATCACTGAGTAAGATCATGCTGATGGATTTCAACAGCATTCTGCCCGATATTCTGCTGGTAAAAATGGATATTGCCACCATGGCCCATTCACTCGAAGGGCGTTCGCCATTTTTGGGGAAGGACTTACTGGAATACGCACCCCGCATAGCCGCAAAATATAAGATCAACGGAACGAATACAAAATTCCTGTTGCGCAAGCTCGCCGAACGATACCTGCCTGGAGAATTGATTCATCAGCCTAAGCGGGGATTTGAAGTGCCACTCAAACAATGGGTGGATAAAGAATTAAAGGAGATCATATTCAGTTATCTCCGCTCACCGGATTCTTATGCAAATAATTATGTGGACAGCAATTTTGTCAATCAACTGCTCGATCGAAAAGTGCGTGTATCCGATGAGAAAAGGGCAAAAATGCTCTATACACTTTTTGCATTGAATGTATGGCATGCTAAATGTGTGAAACGAACAGCCTGAGGCGACAAACAACTGCAATGGAAAACGGAAAATTTATTATTTCACTCGACTTTGAACTCTTCTGGGGTGTAAGAGATAAACGTACTATTGAAAATTATGGCGCGAATATACTCGGTGTTCAAAAGGCCATACCTGCTATGCTGCAGTTATTTGAAAAATACAATACACGTGTTACGTTTTCAACAGTAGGATTATTATTTGCAGCCAACCGGGATGAACTTTTGCAGTATTGTCCGGCAGTACGTCCCGAATATACTGACACTAAATTGTCGCCATACCCCGATCTGGCCACGATCGGTTTCAATGAAGAAGATGACCCCTGGCATTTTGGCTATTCGTTACTGAAACAAATACAGCTGCACCCGGAGCACGAGATCGGCACACATACTTTTTGCCATTATTATTGTTTGGAACCGGGACAAACGGCCACTGCTTTCTTGCACGACCTGCAGGCCGCCAAAAATATTGCCGCGAAGATGGGCATACAGGTTAGAAGTCTTGTATTTCCAAGAAATCAGTTCAATGAAGAATACCTGGCTGTGTGCCGGGAAGCCGGCATTGAATCATACCGCGGCAATCCCACTTCCTGGCTTTATGCAGGAAGAAATAAAAATGACGAATCCCTGTTTCGCCGTATGTTGCGGATCATTGATACCTATATCAATCTTACGGGGCATCACTGCTATGAGGAAAAAGCCATGCGCGCCAGTCCGGTGATGAATATACCCGGCTCGCGTTTCTTACGCCCGTATAGCCGCAAGCTATCCTTCCTCGATGGATTGCGCCTGCGCAGAATAAAGCAGGCCATGAAGCATGCGGCCAAAAATAAACTGATGTATCATCTCTGGTGGCATCCGCACAATTTTGGTGCAAATCTCGCCGAGAATATCGCTTTTCTCGATAAGGTATTACAATATTATACAGAACTGAATAAGCAATATGGTTTTACCAGTATCACGATGTCGGGACTGAGTGATGAATTAAAAGCTGTTGGGAATGGATAAGAAAATAGTCATGCTCTGTTCAGCCTGTTTTTCCACTACTGCTGTATACAATGCAGTAAACCGTTCATTTCCCATAGCACACATCATCGAGGAAGAGCCCCTTCGTGGCATGGCCCTGGCCAAACGCCGGGCAAAAAAAATGGGATGGTTCAAAGTATCAGGTCAGATTTCTTTTGCGCTCATTATTGGAAAAACGCTGGCCCTGTTCAGTAAAAAAAGGATCGCTGCCATTCAAACACAGTATGCCTTCGATCTGACTCCTTTACCAGCCGAAAAGATCATGCAGGTAGCATCGGTAAATGATGAAGCCTGTATCCGTATGCTGAAAGAACTCGACCCGGATGTGGTGTTGGTAAATGGCACCCGCATCATCAGCAAAAAAGTATTGGAAAGCACCCGCGCAGTATTCATCAACATGCATACAGGCATTACACCCGCATACCGGGGTGTGCATGGTGGTTATTGGGCGCTGGTGAATAATGAACCCGAGCGTTGTGGAGTTACCGTACATCTCGTGGATAAGGGAATAGATACCGGCGGAGTTCTGTATCAGGCTACAATTAATACTACATCCAGGGATAATTTTATTACTTACCCGTATTTGCAGTTTGGAGAAGGAATACCACTGGTGAAAATGGCCGTGGAAGATGCACTTACAAACGACATAGAGGTGGTGCAGCCCCCAGCCATGCCATCCGCTCTCTGGTCGCACCCTGGCTTTTGGCAATATATTTATCTGCGCTTATTCAAAGGGAAGAAATAATTCTGATCAAGTATCAACTGCTCACTTTTCGTTATTATGCCTAAACTCATCCGAATCACTACTGCACCTATATCACTGAATGTATTACTGCCCGGGCAGATGAAATATATGCAGGAACATGGGTTTAACGTAATCATGGTAAGCAGTGACGGTAAGGAACTGGAAACAGTAAAGACCAACGAAGGATGCCCGCATCATATCATTCCCATGACCCGGCGCATGACCCCCTTCGGGGATCTTCGCTGCCTGTGGTTATTGTATCGTTTTTTCCGGAAAGAAAAACCGGATATCGTACACTCGCATACACCGAAGGCAGGTCTGCTGGCTATGCTGGCCGCCAGATTTGCCGGTGTAAAGATTCGGGTGCATACTATTGCAGGGTTACGTTTTGTAACGACCAAAGGTTTCAGCAGGCGGGTACTCATCTTCATGGAAAAGCTGACCGGACGTGCGGCCACGCATGTATGGCCCAACAGTTATTCCATGGAAAAATATATCCGTGAAGAGAAATTGGTAAAGGCATCTAAAATGGAAGTGATCGGCCGGGGTTCCAGCAATGGTGTTCGGTTGTCGCGCTATTCACCCGGGGTAATAAATGAGGAAAAACTGGCCGCTATAAAACAGCATATCAGTTACGATGAAAAGCTCACTTATTTTCTTTCCGTAGGGCGAATTGTGCATGATAAAGGAATGGATGAATTGCTGCAGGCCTTTGTACGGATATATGATACGCATCCATCTGCACGCTTGCTGCTCGTGGGAGCGTTTGAAGATGAAGTGGATCCGGTAAGCGATAAAGCCCGTGAACTGATACAAACCCATCCCGGTGTAATAATGGCCGGATGGAGTGATGCCGTAGAATATTATATGCATATCGCCTATGCACTCATTCATCCATCACACCGCGAAGGATTTCCGAATGTTTTATTGCAGGCCGGTGCTATGCATTGCCCGGTGCTCTGCTCCCGCATTGATGGTAATATTGATATTGTAGAACACGGAAAGACGGGACTTATATTTGAAGTAAAAGATGAAGAATCACTCTTTCAGCAAATGAAATATGCGATAGACAACCCGGCCCCCCTCCGGGAATATGCCCAATCGCTCCGGAAGCACATCGAACAGTATTTCGACCAGCCGGTAATACACGCTCTCCTGCACAAAAGGTACCTCCAACTCCTTGAAAAAGAAGGAACACGACCCTGAAATCGGAAAACTACGATTTCACCCAGAGTACTAGTACCAAAATTCCCTTTTTATTCGGTTCATTGTTTTGTACGACGCGGATGCGTATTTATTTTAGCTCATCCAAAATCCAAATCAATGAAAACCACATTGAAAAAACCAGTGGCCATTGTAGGCTATTCAGGCCATGCCTACGTTATCATCGACATCCTGCTCAGTGCAGGCCGATTAGTAACTGCTTATTGCGATCAGGAGGAAAAACCCTTCAATCCCTATCATTTAGAGTATCTCGGAAAGGAATCAGATGTGATTCACCGGTTGAAGCAATTCGACTTCTTTGCCTGTGTGGGACATAATGGGATCCGCGAAAAAATTCACAACAACCTCAGTCAGTATTTGGGCAGTCCGATCAATGCCATTCACCCCAGCGCGGTAATTTCTGCTTCTGCTAAATTGGGTGATGGAATAATGATCGCAGCAAATGCTACACTCAATCCACTTGTGGAAATCGGCAAGGGAGTGATCTGCAATACCTCTACCAGCATCGACCATGAATGTATCATCGGCGACTTCACACATATTGCCCCGGGAGCTGTACTCTGTGGCAATGTGAAAGTGGGGCGCAATACCTTCATCGGCGCTAATTCGGTAGTTCGCCAGGGTATCATCATCGGCGACAATGTAACGATCGGGGCAGGTACCGTTGTGGTGAAAGACATTCCCGACGGAGCCACCGTGGTGGGTAACCCCGCACGCCAGTTGGTAAAGAAACCAGCCCGCAAACTGGTTGCCGCATAATTATACTTTCGGATCTGTAACAATATGAAAACCCGGTACATATGCCGGGTTTTCTATTTATTTCCCACCTGTACGCCGCTCCTTAAAAAATGGCCCCAAAAGCAGTTATATGGTTAATTCTCAATACCTTTGCTGGCCGGTAACGAAAAGCCCGATCCTCATAACACACCGACAGTGAACGAAAAAGATCCGAAAGAATACAACGTTTTATTCCTCTGTAAAAAGGACAATGAATACGCCCGCCGTGCCACCGCATTTGTGGAAAAACATTTTACGGCACCCACTATTTTTTCCGGAGGCAGAAAAGATAAACTATCTCCCGAAATTCTGAACTGGAAAGGCGACCTGCTTATTTCCTTCATATCACCCTGGATCTATCCCGACAGCCTGCTGGCAAATGCAGCCGTAGCCGCTATCAACTTCCATCCCGGCAGCCCCGAATACCCGGGTACCGGATGTACAAACTTTGCCATCTATAATGGCGAAAAAGAATACGGCATTACCTGTCACCACATGAAAGCAAAAGTGGATTCCGGGGATATTATCAAAGTAAAACGATTTCCTATAGGGGAGGAGGATACGGTATATAGCGTCACACAACATTGTTATCAGTTGATCGAGGAGAGTTTTTATGAACTCATGCAATTACTCTTGCAAGGGAAAACATTACCGCAGACCAGCGAACAATGGCAACGGAAACCCTATACCCGTAAGCAACTGGATGATCTTTGTTGTATTACTCCCGATATGTCTGAGGAGGAAATCACTAAAAGGATCAGGGCCACCACATATAAAACCCCCTGGGCATTTACCAAAATAGGTAACCATATTTTTAAACTGCAAGCAGCTACTCATTCATGACAACCACAGCAACAACCCATAAAATTTCCAAAAGCCCCATTACCGGGAAGGAATATGAAATTCCGGCCACACCCGATGATAAAGCGGGGATCGATGCTTTTATCGCCCTGCACCCCGGGAAAAAAGTAGTGGTCGTTCAGGGACTTGGTTTTGTAGGTTCTGTAATGGGCCTGGTGGTCGCCAATGCGCTGACCGAAGAATATGCGGTCATTGGCGTGGATCTTCCTACTCCCGCATCGTATTGGAAAATCCGTTCTATCAACGAAGGTATCTTCCCGATACTGGCCAGCGATCCCAAAATCGATATCTATTACCAACGTTCCCGGGAGAAAAAAAATTATTACGCTTCCTTTGATGCGTACGCATACAGTAAGGCCGATGTAGTGGTGGTGGACATCAACCTCGATGTACAAAAACGCTCCTCTGTGCAGAAAGACCTGGAAGGATATGATGTGGACCTTACCCCCTTCAAAAAAGCCATTGCGGCCATTGGCAGTTGCTGTAAAGAAGATGTGCTGGTACTGGTGGAGACCACGGTGCCTCCCGGAACTGCGCAGAAAATTGTTCGTCCCCTGCTGGAAGAAGCATTGACCAGTCGCGGGTTACCGTCAGATCAGTTGAAAGTGGGACACTCCTATGAACGAGTAATGCCCGGACCCAAATACATTGATTCGATCCAGAATTTTTACCGGGTATTTGCAGGTACCGATGAAAAAAGTGCAGTGGCCGTAGAGAGCTTTTTAAGAACGGTTATACGCACCGACGAATACCCCCTTACCCGATTGGGAAATACCAATGCCACAGAAATGGCGAAAGTGCTGGAAAATTCTTTTCGTGCCATGAACATCGCCTTTATGGTGGAATGGAGCCGTTTTGCCGAAGAGGCGGGCGTGGATATTTATGAAGTGGTGAATGCCATCCGCATGCGCCCCACGCATAAGAATATCATGCTGCCCGGATTGGGCGTGGGTGGCTATTGCCTTACCAAAGATCCGCTGCTGGCCAGTTGGGCACGTATGAATTTATTTGGCAGTGAAGAAAAACTGGGACAAAGCGAACGCGGAGTACAGATCAATGATAAAATGCCCATTTATGCTTTCAATTACCTGAAGGCGCAATACAACAGTTCCCTTGAAGGGAAAAAAGTATTACTGCTGGGGGTGAGCTACCTCAATGATGTGGGCGATACCCGCTATACACCGGTGGAGCCGTTTTATGATCAGTTGCTGATGGAAGGAGCGCAGGTAACCTTACACGATCCGCATGTAAAATACTGGGAAGAAAAGGATAGCTGGATCAACCAGGATCTCGACGCGTTGCTGCAGGAAAATTATGATGTGATCATCATCACTACCGGACACAAGGATTACAGGAACAATGCAGCATTGCTGGATAAAATAAAATCGCAACCGCAGTGTCTGTTGTATGATACCATTGGTGTACTCACCAATGAGGATATTCGTACCGTAAGTGAGAAACATACGGTGAAAGTGATCGGAAGAGGAGATATATAATGGTGAGTGGTCAATAGTGAATAGTCAATGGTGAACCTGCCTTCGGCTACGCTCAGGCAGCCCATTGGGCAGGCAGGTCTTGACAACCTATGAAACCTATGTAACTTATGAAACCTTTTGAACCTGCCTTCGGCTACGCTCAGGCAGCATGTACTAATAACCTATGAAACCTTTTGGACCTGCCTTCGGCTACGCTCAGGCAGCATGTACCAACAACCTATGAAACCTATGTAACTTATGAAACCTCTTGAACCTTTTAAACCTTTTGAACCTTTTAAACCTTTTGAACAACACATATGAGTAAAAACGTTTTATTACTGGGAGGTGCCGGATTTATCGGCTTCAACATTACCAAATACCTCGCAGAGAACCGCGATTATACATTGACTATTGCCGATAATTTCGCGCGTGGTAAACAGGATGATTATTTTACCGAACTGGTGAATAAACATAATATCCGCGTGGTAGCGGGAGATTTTACCAACCCCGCCACATTCGATCAACTGGATGAGGCGTACGATCAGGTATATATGCTGGCCTCTGTAGTGGGCGTGGACAATGCCAACTCCATTCCGCATGAAATCATTCGTATCAATACCGCACTGATCTTTAATACACTCGAATGGGTGCGCCGTTCAAAAGTGGGAAAAGTATTGTTTACATCTACCAGCGAATGCTATGCCGGTACCATCGAAGCATTTGGATATACTACCCCTACGCCCGAAGAAGTGCCGCTTTGTATTCAGGAGATCGGTCACCCGCGGTTTACCTATGCGGTAACCAAAATGCTGGGTGAATCTGGCTTCCTGAACTATGCCCGCATACTGGGTTTTGAAACAACCATAGTACGTTACCATAATGTCTATGGTCCCCGTATGGGATTCAAACACGTGATCCCTCACCTCGTGGTACGCTACCGCAAAGGCGAAGATCCGTTCAAAGTATACGGACATGATCAGACCCGCGCATTCTGTTATATTACCGATGCTGTAAAAGGAACCGTACTCGCTATGGAGCAACCCAATACCAATGGCGAGATCTATCATATCGGAACGCAGGATGAGATCACGATTGGCGAATTGATACATTATGCCGGCGAACTGATGGGCTATACAGGCACCTTTGAAAATGCACCCACCTATCCCGGTTCTGTAAGCCGCCGCTGCCCCGATATTACCAAAGCAAAAACACAGCTTGGCTTTGAGCCCGAAGTAATGTGGAAGGAAGGATTGAAAATAACAGTAGAATGGTACAACCAATACCTTGAATCCGGAAAATTAGTATATGAGTAACACCCGCTTTATCCCGCTCAGCGTGCCCAATATAGCCGGCAACGAATGGAAATATGTAAAGGATTGCCTGGATACCGGATGGATATCATCTGTGGGATCATACGTCACACAGTTTGAAGAAATGGTGGCCGCCTTTGCAGGTGCCAAATATGGGGTGGCTGCAGTAAATGGTACTGCAGCATTGCATATCGCCCTTTTGTTAAGCGGCGTAAAGCAGGGCGATTATGTGATATTGCCCAATCTCACGTTTGTAGCATCTGCCAATTCGATCAAATACCTGAATGCAGAACCCCTGCTCATTGACGCAGACCCTTCGCTCTGGCAAATGGACCTCGACCTGCTCGAGCAGTTTCTGGAAGATGAAACCGATATAAAGAATGGTGATCTGATCTATATTAAAGATGGCAGAAGGATAGGCGCCATTATGCCCGTGCATATACTCGGGAATATGTGCGATATGGACCGCTTTTTATCGATCGTACAGAAGTACCCGCTCCCCATCGTGGAAGATGCCACCGAAGCGCTGGGTACCACTTATAAAGGCAAAAGTGCCGGTACGTTCAGTCCGCTGGCGGCATTCAGTTTCAATGGCAATAAGATCATTTCCACCGGAGGTGGTGGTGTAATCGTAACCGATGATGAAGCATTGGCCAAACATGCCAAACACCTGACCACTACTGCCAAAGCCAGTGCCGATGAATACTATCACGATGAAGTGGGATACAATTACCGGCTGGTAAACGTACTCGCAGCAATCGGCGTGGGACAAATGGAATTGCTCCCCTCTTTCATTGCACGCAAAAAAGAGTGTGTGGCCTATTACAAAAAAGAGTTGACTGGGGTGGGCGATATCCGTTTTCAGCAGGAATTGCCCGATGTACATACCAACGGATGGCTATTCACTATACAAACGGATAAACAACAGCAATTGCTCGATCATCTGAATGCCAATAAAATTCTGAGCCGCCGCTTCTGGATGCCCATGAATAAACTGCCGATGTATAAAGATTGCGTGTACATTCAGCAAAAAGATAATTCTGATTATATTTATAATACCTGTCTCAGTATCCCCAGTTCCACCAGCATCACCGATGAAGAACTGGCCATTGTAGTGCAGGAGATCAAAGCAGCTATCGGATAAACCATGTACAAGCTCATCAAACGTTTTTTTGACATCATCTTTTCGCTGATTGCGATCATTATATTGTTACCGGTATTTATACCCATCGTCATTCTGTTATTACTCACCGGCGAACATGAGGTTTTTTTCCGCCAGGAGCGGGTGGGTTATAAGAATAAGATATTCCGCATCTGGAAATTTGCCACCATGCTGAAAAACAGTCCAAATATGGGGCATGGGGATGTAACAGTACGAAGAGACCCGCGCATCACTGCAGTTGGACGGTTTTTGCGGCAGAGTAAATTCAATGAATTGCCGCAGGTGATCAATATCCTTACCGGCGATATGTCTTTTGTAGGCCCTCGCCCGCTGATGAAAGTGGGCTTTGACCGCTATTCGGATGAAATGAAATCCAAAGTGTACAATACGCAGCCCGGCCTTACCGGCATCGGCTCCATTGTATTCCGCGATGAAGAACTGATCATTACCCAAAGCAGCCTTCCGCCCCATGAATGTTACCGGGATGTGATATTGCCGTATAAAGGGGCACTGGAAGTTTGGTACCAGCAGCACCAGAGCTTTTACACCGATTTTATGATCATGTTCCTCACGGCCTGGTATGTGGTTTTTCCCAAAAGCAACCTCGTGTATAAAGTGTTTTCTTCTCTGCCCAAAAGAAGTTTTTAATACTGTAATTTCGGTACCGAATAAAGCACGATGTTCAAACTTTTTTCCAAGCCACCCCAAAAGCCTACCGATTTCAGCCGGATACGGGTGGATATGCACTCGCACCTGTTGCCGGGTATTGATGACGGTTCACCCGATGTGGCTACCAGCCTTAAACTGATAAAGGGAATGATGGAACTGGGATATAAAAAGTTCATCACCACCCCGCACATCATGTGGGATATGTATCAGAACACCCGGGAGATCATAGCGGAAAAACTGGACGTAGTAAGAACCGCATTGAAAGAAGAAGGCATAGAAGTGGAATTGCATGCGGCAGCCGAATACTTTCTCGATGACCATGTAGCGGAATTGCTGAAGAACAATGAGCCCCTCCTCACCGTGAGTGGTAAAATGGTA
This sequence comes from Bacteroidota bacterium, assembly GCA_026391455.1. Classification (GTDB taxonomy): domain Bacteria; phylum Bacteroidota; class Bacteroidia; order Chitinophagales; family Chitinophagaceae; genus JJ008. The sequence goes on along the minus strand of JAPLEH010000069.1, from coordinate 44,389 downwards.
CTTACAGAATTTTCACTGGCTTATCCTTCCCATAGCCTGAAAGATATTTTATTTGAAATGCAGATGCAGGGATACCAACCCATCATTGCGCACCCGGAGCGGTATCTCTACCTGGAAGGCAACAAGGATTTTTATGAAGAATTGAAAGATGCAGGATGTTTGTTTCAGCTCAACCTCTTATCCATTACCGGGTATTATGGCAAATCCGCCCAGGAGCTTGCCCAGTTCTTGCTCAAAAAGAATTACTACGACCTGGTGGGTACCGATCTGCATGGGTTCCGGCACCTTGAAGCGCTGCAAAACAAGGCCCTGGCCGCACCCCTGGAAAAACTGCTGAATACCGGGCGGATACTCAATGCTGGTCTCTGAGGGGGAAACCAGGCGGGCGGGCCACTGAACTTTTTTCAATTCGGGTTGTAATTACGATATTATGAACGCGTTTACCATCAAAGACCTGGAAAATCTCTCCGGCATTAAAGCCCATACGATCCGTATCTGGGAGCAGCGTTATAACTTCCTCAAGCCACAGCGTACCACCACCAATATCCGCTATTATACCAATGAGGAATTGAAGACCGTACTCAATATTGCACTGCTGAATAAATACGGATTTAAAATATCGCATATCGACCGGATGCAGCCGGACGAAATCAGCACCCGTATCCTCTCACTCGGCGATCCCAAAGCTATACAGGAAAGAGTAGTGAATGAACTGGTGCAGCACATGGTGGACCTCGATATTGAAAAGTTTGAAAAAATTTTGACCGGATATATCAATGTAAAAGGTATAGAAAGGGCGGTGATGCAGATCATTTTTCCATTTCTGGAAAAGATCGGTATACTCTGGCAAACCGGTCATATTTTCCCCGGGCAGGAACATCTGGTGACCAATGTGATCCGTCAAAAACTGATCGTGGCCATCGAAGGATGTATGCCCGTAACACATACTGATACCACCTTTCTGCTTTTCCTCCCGGAAGGGGAACACCACGAACTCGGGCTTCTTTTTACCTGGTACATGATGAAAAGTCGCGGTTTCCGGGTAATATACCTGGGTGCCAACGTACCGGTAAGGGATGTAATCCACCTCCTCGAATTTAAAAAGCCGGATTATACGTTTATTCATCTTACCGCAACCTGCCCCAATTTCAATTTCGAAAAATTTCTTCATAATGCTGAGCACCGGTTTTTCAATACCCCCACCATTATCTCCGGTTTGCTGACCCATCAATACAAAAAGAAGGTGCCCGCAAACGTACATTTCAAGAAATCCCTCCAGGAAGTGGTGGAAATGCTGGTTTCCCTGTCCTCCCGCTGATTCAGTCCCTTGACCCTCAACTGTTTAATTTTATGACAAAAATATTAAACAAAAATAGGCATATCCCAATCCGATTTGTTTAACTTTACGTATCTAATCTTAAACACAAAATTATGTCTGCGATTGAGTTTAACGAGATGCTGGTGAACAATGCCGGTTTTTTGAAGCCTTTTGCTGTGAATCTCACGCGTGATAATGAAGCAGCGAATGATCTTTGTCAGGAAACCCTTTGTAAAGCACTGGCCAACCAGGAAAAGTATAATGCGGGTACGAATATCAGGGCCTGGCTCTTTACGATCATGCGTAATATTTTCATCAATAATTACCGTCGCAGGGCCCGGCAAAAAACGATATTCGATAATACTCCGAATGAATTCCTGCTGGATCATCAACAAGCGGCCATTCCTAATTCTGCCGAAAGTAATTTGCGTGTAAAAGAAATTCAGCAGGCCGTAAAGGATCTCCCGGAAATATTTAAAACCCCGTTTTTGTTGTACTTTGAAGGCTACCGGTACAATGAGATCGCGGAAGCATTGAATGAACCACTCGGTACTATCAAGAGCCGGATCCATTTTGCCCGTAAACTTTTAAAGGAACAGATCAGCCGACATTAAAAAAAATATGGTGAGTGAAAAATCAGTTGTAGTTATCGGGAGTGGGTTCGCGGGATTATCAGCCGCATCATTTATGGCAAAACAGGGATGGAATGTAACAGTGGTGGAGAAGAATACTACACCTGGTGGCAGGGCCCGGCAATGGAAACAAGATGGATATACCTTCGATATGGGCCCCAGCTTTTACTGGATGCCCGATGTGTTTGAAAGGTATTTCGCACAGTTTGGCAAAAAGGTTTCAGATTATTATGAACTTGAAAGGCTCGATCCATCATACCGCATTTACTGGAGCGATGACCACACCGATATGCCGGCGAGTTTCGAAGAATTAAAAAAGGTTTTCGAATCACTCGAACCGGGAAGCGGGGCCAGGCTGGAGAAATTTCTGGCAGGAGCTGCATACAAATACGAAGCTGGTATCAATAACCTGGTGTACAAACCGGGCCGTTCTCTCACCGAATTTATGGATTGGAAAACGATAAGTGGCGTATTCAGGCTACAGGTTTTTTCTTCTATCAAAAAACATATTGCCCATTATTTTACCCATCCCAAACTCCGTCAGATGATGGAGTTTCCCGTACTCTTCTTGGGCGCGCTGCCGGAAGATACTCCTGCACTGTACAGTTTGATGAACTATGCAGATATTAAAGGTGGTACCTGGTATCCTAGAGGAGGTATGTACGCTGTGGTGGACGGCATGTACCGGCTGGCTCTGGAACTCGGCGTTCAATTTCGTTTCGGCGAAAATGTAAAGGAAATACAGATCGAAAAAAGCGCTGCCCGTCAGGTAATTACCGATAAAAATGTATACCGGGCCGATGCAGTGATCAGCGGAGCGGATTATCATTTTACCGAAAAAGAATTGTTGCCACCCGAATACAGGTCATATACAGAGAAATGGTGGAATAAAAAGATCATGGCACCGTCCTGCCTGCTGTATTATGTGGGGTTGAATAAAAAACTGACTAACCTGGAGCATCATTCCTTGTTCTTCGATGTGCCGTTTGAACAGCATGGTAAAGAAATATATAAAGACCCGCTCTGGCCGGCCGAACCTTTGTTTTACGCAAGTGTTTCGTCGCTTACAGACAGTTCGGTGGCACCCCCGGGACATGAAAATCTGGTGCTGTTGATACCAGTGGCATCCGGGTTAGAAGGAGATACGGAAGCGCTCCGGGAAACCTATTTTCAGAAGATCATCCGGAGAATGGAGAAACATACGGGTCAAAGTATACTGGATTCGGTGGTGTACAAGAAATCCTATTCTGTGAGTGATTTCGTACATGATTATAATTCGTACCGGGGCAATGCATATGGCCTGGCCAATACGCTGATGCAGACGGCCATTTTCAGGCCATCGTGTAAGAGTAAAAAAGTAAGCAACCTCTTTTATACCGGTCAGCTTACTGTACCCGGGCCGGGCGTACCCCCAAGCCTGATCAGTGGTGAAGTGGTAGCCAAACAAGTGGAGAAGGCATTCCGATAAAATTGTGTATATTACAAAAACATGATTCAGTTATTTCATAAAACAAGTGAAGTTTGCAGCAGGGTGGTAACCGAAAGTTACAGCACGTCCTTTTCTTCAGCCATACAAATGCTGCATAAGGATTTGCGTGCGCCGATACATAATATTTATGGCTTTGTTCGTTTTGCCGATGAGATCGTAGACACCTTTCATGAGCACGACAAAGCACTGTTGCTCGCGCAATTCAAAAAAGAAACCTGGGATGCTATCGAAAGAGGTATCAGCCTCAATCCCATACTCAATAGTTTTCAGCGTACCGTAAATGATTATGGTATAGACCATCAACTGGTACAGGCTTTTTTCAATAGCATGGAAATGGACCTGGAAAAGAAAAGCTATGATGGGGAAGGGTATAAAGAATATATCTATGGCTCTGCAGAAGTGGTGGGACTGATGTGTCTGTATGTATTTTGTGAGGGCGATAAAAATTTATATAAGGAGCTTGAACCGGGTGCCCGCTCCCTTGGGGCTGCCTTTCAGAAGGTAAATTTTCTCCGCGATATTAAAGCGGATTACAATGGCCTTTCCCGCATTTATTTCCCGGGTTGCGATTTTAATAATTTCACCGCCAGGGATAAAATGGAAATCGAGGAAGACATCGCACAGGATTTCAGGGATGCCTGCGATGCCATTTCCCGCTTGCCATTGAAAGCACGGTTTGGTGTGTATGTGGCATATAAATATTACCTCTCCCTTTTCAAAAAAATAAAACGAATGAAACCCGCCAGGGTACTCGAAGCCCGTATCCGGATTCCCAATTACCGGAAGGCCATGATCATATTCAGGGCCGGCGTAAAAAATCAATTGCGGCTCATATAACTATGGATAGTACGAAGGTGATACTGGTAGACGAACAGGATATTCCCATTGGTATAGCAGAAAAAATGGAAGCCCATTACAACGGTGGGCAATTGCACCGCGCATTCAGTGTTTTTTTATTCAACCCGAGGGGCGAAATGTTGTTACAACAAAGAGCCCTCGACAAATACCATAGTGGTGGACTCTGGACGAATGCCTGCTGCAGCCATCCTGCGCCCGGAGAAGAAACCCCGGATGCAGCATTGCGCCGGTTGAAAGAAGAGTTGGGTTTTACCACATCCGTTCAAAAGATATTTGATTTTGTGTACAGAGCCGAATTTGAAAACGGACTTACTGAGCATGAATACGATCATGTATTTGTGGGTGAGTACGAAGGCGATTTTCAATACAACCCACAGGAAGTGATGAATTATCGCTATATATCATTGCCGGCTTTAAAAGAAGATATGGCACAGGAACCGGAAAAATATACAGCCTGGTTCCGGCTGGCTTTTCCCCGAATAGAAGCATGGTGGAAAGAAGCTTATCCTTCTAAACCGTGATCAATTCGTAATTTTACAGCGTATGATTGTACTCTATTATATATTAGTACTGGTGGGCACTTTTCTGATAATGGAAGGGATAACCTGGTGTACCCACAAATTTGTGATGCATGGATTTCTCTGGTACCTGCATAAGGACCATCACCAGGTAGAGCCGGGTTTTTTTGAGAAGAACGATGCCTTCTTTGTCATATTTGCCATACCCAGTATGCTGCTCATATTCTTTGGCACTTTCCATCATGTATGGTGGCAGCAGGCGATTGGCTTTGGCATCATGGCTTACGGCTTTGCCTATTTTATGGTGCATGATGTGATTATTCATCAACGATTCAAATGGTTTACCCGTAGCAACAATACCTATATCCGCGCAATCCGCTGGGCACATAAAATGCATCATAAACATTTGAATAAACACGATGGCGAAAGTTTTGGCATGCTCTATGTGGCAAAAAAATACTGGGAAAAGATCCGCCATGATAAACGGCTGATGGCCGGAAACAAAAAAGTGGAATATGCTCCGGAAGCGGATTGATCCACTCACTTACATTATTCAATTCATATCATAAAAAGATTGCCCCGTTCAAACGCATACGATTTTGTTTTTTGTGGGGCCGGTTGCGGCAGCCTCAGCCTGTTGGTGCGCATGTTGCGCTCCGGGCATTTCAACGACAAGAAAATACTGCTGATCGATAAGGATACTAAAACTAAGAATGACCGTACCTGGTGCTTCTGGGAAAAAGATAAAGGCTTTTTTGAAGAAATCGTTTATCATCAGTGGGATACGATAGCCGTGCATGGCGATGGTTTTTCCACTACGCCCGCTATTGCTCCTTACCGGTACAAAATGATCCGCGGGATCGATTTTTATGAGTATTGTTTCAGCGAGATCAGCCGGCATTCGAATGTGGAAGTTGTAATGGCCGAAATCGGAAACTGGGAGCAGCAGGAAGGGCAGACGGTGATCACTCTCAACGGACAGCCCACTTCATTGGGAACACCTGTACTGTTCAATTCACTCTATATACCGGCCACGCCTAACCGAAAATCGCTCCGTCTCCTGCAGCATTTCAAGGGATGGCTCATTGAAACGGATCAGCCCGCATTTGACCCCAAAGTAGCCACTATGATGGATTTCAGAGCGGAGCAAAAGGAGGGTACCACTTTTGTATATGTAATGCCTTTTTCAACTACTAAGGCACTGGTGGAATACACCCTGTTCAGCAAAGCGTTACTTCAGCCAGCGGAATATGATAAAGGTCTGAATACCTATATCACGGAGCAATTAGGGATAAAGGATTATCGCATTATTGAAGAAGAAGCGGGTATTATTCCGATGACCAACGAAAAACTTTCTTTCAAAGGACGTGGTTGGCAGATCGGCACGGCAGGTGGTCAAACCAAAGGTTCCAGTGGCTATACATTTCAATTCATACAAAAACAAAGTGAACAGATCCTGCAACAATTACTAAAAGGCGCTTCCCTGGATAAGATACCTTCCAGCCCGGGACGTTTCCGATTCTACGACAACACCCTGCTTGATATTCTCTATCACGATACACTACCCGGTGATAAGATCTTTACACGGTTATTTAAAAAGAATAAACCCCAGCGGGTGCTGAGGTTTCTCGATAATGAAACTAGTTTATCTGAAGAATTGAAGATCATTTCCTCACTGCCCACCTGGCCTTTTCTGAAAGCAGCACTGAAACAATTATAAGCAGCGCCGGAAAAATAAAGACTACTTTTTGCCTCAACATAGTTCAACCCAAAATCAGCACCTTTACATATCCAATCTATGTAACATATTCAACCTATGTAACCTATGCAACTTCTTCAACTGCCAACTGCTATCACTGATCCGGATCCATCTGCATAAACTCTCTTTTCACTGCTTTCAGCATACTGAATAACTGTGCTACCTGAATCAGCAAAAGCACGACCAATGCTAGTAATACATACCAGGGGAGTGTAATGGCTTTAGTGGTAACGCCTTCTTTTACAAATTTGATATTGTAATAATGGGTGAGGGCCGATCCGAAAGCCATACCGACAAGCAGAAAGGAGAGCAGTGAGTATACCACTTTCATGAACATGATCCGCATAGTCGAATAGCCCACTTTAAAATTTTCGAGGATAGCTGCAGGAATAATGAGCACTAACGCAATCCAGCTCCAGTTTTTGCCAAACCATTCATTGCTGAGGGTAAGGTTCAGTAAAAGGATCAGTACGATAGACATCAGACCCCAGGGAAATAATAAAAACGTAGATGGTTTGTGTGGTGTATTAGCCATGTCAAAAATTTTTGTTCAGGGAAGATATATTATTTTGGAGTATCCCGGAAATGATTTTTGAAGAATTACACCTGCTAATGATGACGAATGCAGGCGGTAAAAAATTATAATAAGTATGTGCTGGCTGAGTAAAACGGCGTTTGAGCCGAAATGGCTTTATTCACCACTCTGCTCCGGCCTACCCTTTGCTTCTGCAGCCAGCAGAAACTCGAACAGATCTTCTTTCGGAGGCACCTGTAGTTTTTTACGGAGCCGGTACCGGTTGATCTCCACGCCGCGTACGGAAATACTCATCAGTTGGGCGATCTCTTTGCTGGAAAGATTCATGCGCAGATAGGCACAAAGTTTCAGTTCATGGGCGCTCAGTGCCGGGAATGCATTCTTCAGGTGTACCAGGAAATTACTGTGTACATTGTCGAAGTGGATCGAGAATTGGTTCCATTCGTTGTCCAATTTCTCTTCGGATCCCAGGCTCTTGATTATTTTTTTCAGTTCGCTGATCTCTACGGTATCTTTTCCGGGTTTACAGAGTTTATTCAATTCACCCGTAATCCGCAGCAGGAATTCTTTTTTCTGCACCAGATTCATAGCGGTGCTGGCCAGTTCCGAATTTTTATGTTCGATCTCTGCTTCCAGATTTTCATTCTTGAGTTTGATCAGTTCTTTTTCTGCTTTCTCAATTTCCAGGTTATGCAAAAATGTTAACTGCCGCTGTTCATCTTCAAATTGCTGCTGATCCGCTTTTCTCCGTGCCTCTTGTTTTTTATGCCATTGACGGTCCTGGAATTTATAAAGGCCCAACATGATCATGCCAAAGAACAGGGTATATACTGCATAAGCCCACCAGGTACGGTACCAGGGTGCAGCGATATGGAAAGCAAACGTACAATCGGTGGATTCATTGGCCGGACTGTTGCGTGATTTAACATGAAAAATATAATCACCTTCCGGCAGATTGGTATAATCCCGTTCATACTGACTGCTCCAGTTACTCCAGGTTTCATCAAAGCCTTCGAGGTAGCAACTGAATTCGGCAGCCGGTTGGCGGGCAAACAACGAGGAAGCAAATGCAAAATGTATCGAATTCTTTTTATAGGGTATTGCAGCATGGTGAGAAGCCTGTTGACCAAAACCATACCCTCCATATAATACATTGTCATTTTTGCCAATCACCTGCACCTGTGTAATATAGGTATGCAGTTCCTGTATCTGTTGCCGGTATTTGTCATAGTTCACAAAATAAAAACCACTCTCTGAACCTACGAACACATTACTGTTGTTGTAGGGATAAATATTTTCAAACCCGCTCAATATCCTGTTTCGCAATTCGGGGATGTATTGCAATACAGGCTTTTCCTTTGTGAAATCTGCGACGCCCACCATTTTATCCTGAACAAACCAGATATTGCCATTTCCATCTTCTTTTAAATAACGTAATGGGGTTTTTCCAAACAATGGTGTAAATACCGTTGATGGTATAATGCGATTACTGTTCGCATCGTATTCATATACCCCGGAGGGAGTAGCAAATACCACCCGGTTGCGGAGTTTAAATACATGATTGTCCAGACTGGCGGGTAAACCTTCTGCCACACCATATTTTTTATAGGTTTTATCAGTCAGGTTGATACGGAATACACCCCGGTATGGATGCGATACCCAAATATAATTGCCGTCTTTTACCAGATAGCGGCTCGACTCCGTAAAACCCGGAATACCACCGGCATCGGTGAGGCGGCCTGCCACTTGCTGAAATAATTGAAGACCCGAATAGTTACCTGCTGCAATACCAGACTTTGCAGTATCACCCGTTGGCTGAAAGGCCCAATAGCCCGAAGCAGCAGAAATAAGTTCCGCACGATGATCAATTACTTTCCAGAAACCATCATCTCTTCCCATGAGCAACTGATCGTTCACCGATGTAATATGCCAGGTCAAACCGCCGATAATGGTTTGAGGTGACACATTCATCCGACTGAGATCTGAATCAGGTTGGATACGTAACCACTCTAATCCTGTAGATAATGCGAAATAGAGATCACCATTCAATGCATGTACCGCATAGCCGCTGCCGTTTTGGAAGGAGGGCGGGTTAATATGTTTAATAGCATCCGTACAATTCATAGTAGCAATGCCATTGTCAAGGCCAATCCATACATTGCTGCCATTTACCGTTTTAATACAGCGAACTGTATTATTAGGAAGCCCGTTCTTGTCTGAGTATATTTCCAGCACATTACCCTGCAGGCTGATCTTATACAAACCGTTGGAATAGGAGCCTGCGAGGAAGCTGGTTTTATCCAATGCGGCCAGCGAAAGAAAATGGGTTTCGGTATTATTGGTAAGGCGGAAAGGGGTGAGTGTGTTGTTAGTCAGCCAAAACAAACCATTATTGGAAGTACTTACCACACAGCTGTCCTTACTGTACGAAAACACATCGGTAACGATGAAACCCGGGGGAAGCAAGGAGGGTGCGAAGAGCGGGCGCCAGTTTTCGCCTTCAAAAATAAACAGGCCCCTGTCTTTTTCCTGGGCCAGGGCTTTACCATTGCAGGTACTCAGCGATAACCAACTGGAAGAAGATTTTACAACCGATAGTTTATTTTCTGAAAGACGAAACAATCGGTCAATGGCCCGGAAGAACACCCCTTTGTCCGTTACCTCTATATCCCATATGTCTGCAAATGTCTTTTCGCCTTCCGGCAAGAGGTTCTTCAAAGAAGTATACACCAGTTGTCCGGCTTCGTCAGGTGCATAATAACCGAGTTCATCCTGGGCCCCGGCATACAATTTTCCATCCCGACCAAACGAAATGCACCGAAGGATTGTTTTATTCGGTACCGGGTAAAGATGCCAATTTGTACCATTGTAGGTAAGCAGACCCTCGTTGTTGGCTACATACAAACGACCATTCGCATCGTTGGTAATTGCCCAATTTTGATTGCCGGCTGCATAAACCGAACGGGTGTATGCCGAAACTTCCACCGATCCAATGGCAGGTTGACCCCTTACAATAAAGCATTGCAAAAGGAACAGCAAGAAGCCGATAACCTGCCTGGCGGTGATGAACCAAAGGGTGGTATTTCTGTTATGATGTAGTATTGATGTAGTATTTCTTGTTCAAAATAAGCAATTTATGAATCTTGTAGTAGTAGTGTCGAGGTCTTTTTTTTGGAAAATGGAGAGTTGGTGATATATTTTTACAAGGCCATCTTTTATCAAAAACACTGAATTAGCTAACCCAAAAACCCTGTTTAATACAGGAGGGTAGTTAATCGGATTGTTTTAAACAAATTGCAAACTATCGCCATATGAGAAAAATAGCACTAAGTCTGCTGCTAATCACCGCAGTTTTTCATGCAACTGGCCAGGAAACCTCAATCCATGTCAAAAAGACAGAGGCCGGATTCAAATTAAATGTAAATGGAAAGGATTTCTTCATCAATGGGATGAACTGGGATTATTTTCCGGTAGGAACCAATTTCAGTTACAGTTTATGGAACCAACCCGACGATGTGATCCGGGCCGCCCTGGATAATGAAATGCCGCTCCTGAAAAACATGGGGGTCAATACCATCCGGCAATACACCGGGGTGCCTGCCAGATGGGTTAAGTATATATATGAGAACTATGGTATTTACACCCTGCTCAACCACAGTTTTGGCAGATACGGTCTTACCCTGAAAGGAAACTGGCATCCGAACACCGATTATTCCAATCCCCTGGTGAAAGAGCTTCTGATGAAAGAAGTGAAAGACATGGTATCCCAGTACAAAAACGTACCAGGGGTACTGATGTTCCTGTTGGGTAATGAGAATAACTATGGCCTTTTCTGGCGCGGTGCTGAAACGGAGAATATTCCGATGCAGGACCGTAAGTCAACCAAAGACGCCTTTTATTTATACAAACTCTTCAACGATGCCGTAAAGGAAATGAAAACACTGGATGCGGGGCATCCGATGGCCATTTGTAATGGTGATCTTTTATTTTCCGACCTCATTGCGAAAGAGTGTACCGATGTGGATGTGATTGGTATCAACAGTTACCGCGGTCTCACCTTTACCGATCTGTATGACAGAGCGAAAAAAGAATTGGGCAAGCCCGTAATGCTTACCGAGTTTGGTGCCGATGCATTCAATACACAGGCCGGAAGTGAAGACCAGTCCTACCAGGCAAAATGCCTCGTGAGCAACTGGAAAGAGATTTATGCCAACGCAGCCGGAATGGGTAAGAATGGGAACAGTATCGGTGGCTTTACCTTTCAGTTCAGCGATGGCTGGTGGAAAACCGGTCAAACCACGAACCTGGATGAACATGATATTACTGCTTCCTGGTCAAATGGTGGCTACCTTAATGATTACAGTGCCGGTGAGAATAATATGAACGAAGAATGGTTTGGTATTTGTGCCAAAGGCAAAACCAATGAAAGAGGCACCTATGACTTATATCCCCGTGCCGCATACTATGCATTACGTGATATGCATCATTTCAATCCGTATGCTGGCAACTCGCAACAACTCGACCAATTAGCCGCAGCTCCTATCGCAGATGCAATGCTCCGTGCAAGGGGCGATCAGGCTGCATTACAGGCCGAAGACAAAGGAAAAATTTACCTGAGCGACATGCAGGCCAATTTCACTACCTATAATACAGGGGGAAGTCTGATCGCGACACCCAAAGAGGATGATCCCACTACAACCGGATATCCCACCCGACTGGGATTCGATCATATGGAGTCATTCAATGTGGGCATTACCGCACAACCAGCTCCGAACTTCAAAGCCAATGTACAATTCAACGTGCTGGGCAATGTACCGGTAAATCCGATTGATGAAGTGTTTTATGAGAATCGCGGACGCCGGATCACTGTGAATACACCGGAAGGGCCGCAACAGATCAATCCCGGAAACCGCATTCAATTATATCGCAGCAGCATGACCTGGGATGGAAAGTGGGTGAAAGTAAATGGCTTTTACCGTACCGGCCATTATCATTGGGGATATGAAGGCGATTTCTTCGGACTTTATCCCGAAGCGAATTACGGACCCAATATTGATATCTATAATGGTGAAGCTCCATTCGGTTTTGAAATCGAAGGAAAAAAAGCCATCAAAGGATTAAAGCTAGCTGTAGGGCCAGAACTGTGGTGGGGTGCCAACCCTGCGGTATTGGCGAAGTACACCCGCACATTTAAGAACATAACCGTATCGGGAATCTTTCATGAAGATATTGCACAACGTGGCAGCAATCTGCAGAGTTCATTTGCTATCCCGCTTCCCAAAACAAGAAGAGCATCACTGGGTTTTGCCGGAAAGTTTAATGGCTTTGGTTTCGAAGCTGCCGGTCTTTGGGCAGGTCAGCCACTCAATGGACGCGTGTTTCAACTGGAGCGCGATGGAAAAATTTATCAGGATGTAATCAAGAGTACGGACAATTTCGGTGGTAAAGTAAAATTCACCTACACCCAGGGCCGTATCAACTGGTATGGTATGGGTTCATACCGCGGCCTGGTGGCCAATGGCGGTGTAGACCAGACCAAAACATTTACCGGATGGAGATTGAAAGATGTGGGAACTGGTAATATGTATAATGTATTGAGTGGTTTCACTGTGAATGTGGGCAAGTTTCAGTTTGCGCCCAACTTCTTATGGCAAAAACCCCTCGAAGGTCCCATACCTGCAGATATGATCGCACCGGCAAGACCGCGTAACGTACTGGATGATCCCTTCGCTGTACGTTCCAACCGCGAAACAATGGCCGGTGAAATATTGATCACCTACGATCCAACACCTGCTACCTGGATGTATGAATGGGATAATGACCGAGCAGAAGATGCAAAATTTGCTGTAAGCGCAGGATTCGTTTACCGTCATCTTCCTACTATTCAGGATGCGGCGATTGGTATCCTTGGCAATGGCCGTACCACATTTGTATTCCCGGGTTCCGCTCCCGCACAAAATCTTTGGGAAGCAAATACACGTATAGTTTCTAAACTTAATCCTTCATTGGGCATTATCGCCAATTTGTATGCAGGTAATGGACAGGCCAATGGTAACGATAAGCGTACTATCAACCGATATGGATTTGATATACGCACTATCTACAAGCATATTAAACTCACCACTATCGGTAAGTTCAACGATTGGGGTCCCTTTGACTATCACCGCGACTTCAACCTTACTTTCCCGATGCAACTGATCGGCGATCTTTCTGTAGAGATCGGTAAACCGGATTGGTTCATCCTGCCGGGTACCAGACTGGGTGTGAGAGGAACCTATCGTACACTCGACCAGTATTCACCCCGCTATTCTCCGGTGAAAACACTGGATGCAGCCGGCAACTGGGTGCCTGATCCAACAGCGATCGGATTCCCCGACGGAAATGAATGGGAGATACGCACCTATATTCAAATCAATCTTGGTAAATAAAACACTGCTTGCTTAATATATAAATCAGAAATTATGAGACAGAAAAATTTCATGTTACATACTTTGTACTTCTGTACCGGTTTATTGTTACTGGCCGGTGCCGGTTGTAAGAAAAGAGATGTGGCCGACCTGCAGCCTGCTACTTTTCCAAATAGGGCAGAAGTATTCATTGATGACTTTACCGGCGATCTGGCTTATGCGGCCTTTGGTGGTTCTGATGTAAGAGCCTTCCAGGTAGATAAAACAGTGGCTTATGGTGGTACGGCTGCATCCATGCGGTTTGAAGTACCCGATGCCAACAGCCCCAACGGTTCTTATGCCGGTGGTGTGTTTTTAAGTAAAACAGGAAGAAACCTTTCCGGTTACAATGCCATAAGTTTTTATATCAAAGCGTCACAGCCTGCTACAATCGGAGTTGTTGGTTTTGGTAATGACTTCGGCGAAAACAAATACCTTGTCAGTCAGAATGGATTGCCTGTAAACAGCAACTGGAAAAAAGTAATCATACCAATTCCCGATCCATCAAAACTTACGGCAGAGAGAGGATTGTTTTATTATTCCACCGGCCCTGAAGCAGGAAGAGGATATACTTTCTGGATCGATGAAGTGCGTTTTGAAAAACTGGGTGACATTGGTCATGGATCTGCGGCCATTTTAAATGGAGTGGATAAGCAGCAAATTTCGTTTACTGGTGTAAGCACAACCATCGATGGCTTTTCTGCCACCTATAATTTACCCACCGGTATCAATACAACCTTAAATGTATCACCTGCCTATTTTAAATTTTCTTCTTCTGTACCTTCTGTAGCTTCTGTTACCGACAAAGGAGTGGTAACCACCATCGGTGGAGGTACTACTAAAGTAACGGCCACCTTAGATACCATCCATGCAAGAGGCAGCCTTACTATCAATTCATCCGGCGCGTATGTAGGAGCACCTACTCCTACCAGGGATGCGGCCAACGTAACGTCTGTATTCAGTGATGCTTATCCCAATATCAATGTGGATTATTACAATGGATACTGGGCGCCGTTCCAAACCACGCAGTCTGCCGACTTTACGGTAGGCAGCGACCATGTATTGAATTATACCAACTTTAATTTTGTAGGTATTCAGGTTACATCGCCCACTGTCAACATTGGTTCAAGAGCCAATCTGCACATGGACTTATACCTGCCGGATAATATTACTCCCGGTGCTACCTTCAAAGTACGTGTATTGGATTTTGGTGCAAATGGCGCACCCGGCGGTGGCGATGATGTAAGTGATATTGTATCATTCACTGCACCATTCTTAACGGCAAGAAACTGGCTGAGTATTGATATTCCATTCTCCAGCCTGCCAGGTCTTTCCACCAAAGCACATTTTGGCCAGCTTATTTTTGAAGGAACGAATATCTCTAATTTCTTTGCGGATAATATTTACTTCTGGAGCAATCCCGTAGTACCCACCGTAGCAGCGCCGGTGCCCACACAGCCCGCAGCGAATGTATTGTCTGTATTCAGCAACAGCTATACCAATATTTCGGGTACCGACTTTTTTCCGAACTGGGGACAATCCACGGTTGTAACGCAAGTGCCTATTGCCGGTAACAATACCTTACGTTATACCAACTTTAACTATCAGGGTTTACAAATGGCCGCTGGTCAGAACCTGAGCACGTATCAGTTCCTGCATCTGGATTATTACAGTGCCAATGCCGGAGCATTGAATGTATACCTGATCTGCCCTCCTGGTTCGCCCGGTGGTACTGCACCCTGGGAAAAAGCATTCACCCTGAATGTACCCACGGCGGGTTGGAACAGTGTGGACATTCCTTTATCACACTTTACACCACAGGTGGCATTGAGCAATGTATTCCAATTCAAATTTGATGGAGGCACCGGCAGTGATATTTACCTTGATAATATTTATTTCTGGAAGATACCACCTGTACCACCAGTACCGGCACCAACGCCCACCTACCCGGCAGCCAGCGTGATATCCATTTTCAGCGATGCATACACCAATGTGGCAGGTTCTGATCTGAATCCTAACTGGGGACAGGCCACTGTAGTAACACAGACTCCCATTGGTGGTAACAATACACTGGTATATACCGGATTGAATTATCAGGGTTTGCAGTTTGGCAGCAACCAGAATGTGTCTGGTAAAACATTCCTTCACCTGGATTATTATACAGCCAATTCCACTTCATTGAAAGTTTACATTATCAGTCCTGGTCCGGTGGAAACACCTTATACCCTTACGGTACCCACCACATCAGGATGGAACAGTCTGGATATTCCGCTCACTGCATTTGCACCCGTGGCGCTGAATAATGTATTCCAGATGAAATTCGATGGGAACGGAACCATTTACCTGGATAATATTCTATTCCGGTAATAATAGCGTATGAACTTTAATTTCTGTTAAAGAAAAATATAACAGTATGAACAACATAAATAAAATGATAAAGCAACGCCACTTTCTTACAGTAAGTCTGGTTGCTGTCTTTTCTATCTTTCTGTCCGGTTGTAAAAAAGAAGCCGTACAAACCTTGCCGGAAAGAAGCTGGACACTGGTTTGGAGCGACGAATTCAACGGAGCAGCAGGTACCTCTCCTGATGGAAGTAAATGGGGCTTTGATATCGGCAACAGCGGCTGGGGTAATTCCGAATTGCAATACTATACCAACCGCACTTCCAATGCGTCCATGAATGGTACCGGAGCTATGGTAATCACTGCCAGAGCGGAAAACTTTGGCGGATCCGGCTTTACATCGGCCAGAATAAAAACGCAGGGAAAGTTTTCACAGAAGTACGGCCGCTTTGAAGCCCGCATCAAAACACCTTATGGCCCTGGTATATGGCCCGCCTTCTGGATGCTCGGTGATAATATCACTACCGACGGATGGCCGCTCTGCGGAGAAATTGATATCATGGAACAAAGGGGTCAACAACCACATATCACGCTTGGCAGTGTGCATGGCCCCGGATACTCCGGCGGTTCCGCCATCACTAAATCATATGCACTGGCAAATGGCCGCTTCGACACCGATTATCATGTATATGCTATAGAGTGGGGCCCCGACTTCATCGATTATTATGTGGACAATTACCTCTATCAGCGGATCACACCTGAAACGGTAACCGGCAAATGGGTGTATGATCGCCCGTTCTTCCTGATCCTGAATGTGGCCGTGGGCGGAAACTTTGTTGGTTTTCCCACTACCGGCACACCTTTTCCGCAATCCATGTTAGTGGATTATGTAAAGGTGTACACACAAAACTAAATCAGACAAGATTCAGTCCATAAACGTTACTGCAGTTGATTTACACAACTGCAGTAACCCTCTTCTTGCCTTTTATTTCCTGACAAACATGTATTACTGGCATTTGTATGTCAACCGGGAATCTTATGCAGCAAACGTTGAACCATAACTTACTTGAACAGGTACTCATCCGCAACGAACTCTTTTTCCGTATTGCAGATACCGGAACGATGCGGCCCTTTTTTATGAGTATTGTGAGCCATGCAGATCATTGGCTTTTTACCTCTTCCAATGGTGGTATTACAGCCGGTCGCAAGAATCCGGATTTTTCGATATTCCCGTATTGTACCGACGATAAAGTGGCCGATAATGCCGAATATACCGGCAGCAAAACCATCATACGTTTACGGCAAGGCGCTCAATGGATCATCTGGGAGCCTTTCTCCATTCGAAGCGAAGGCCACTTACATACCACCCGAAATATTTATAAGAACAGGTTTGGCAATAAAATTATTTTTGAAGAGATCAATCACGATCATTCCCTTTGTTTCCGCTATGAATGGAACCTCAGTGAACGTTATGGTTTTGTGAAACGATCTTCCTTGCAGAATCTGTCTTCGAAGCGACAAACGATATCGCTGGCCGACGGATTGCAAAATGTATTACCCTACGGAGTAGACAGTGACTTGCAGACAAAAGTGAGCAATCTCGCAGATGCATATAAGCGCACAGAACTGGATACTTCTTCTGGTATGGCAATTTTTGCATTGAGCGCGATCATTGTAGATAAGGCAGAACCCAGCGAGGCACTGAAAGCAAATGTGGCCTGGAGTGCGGGATTGGAAGATCCGGTATACCTCTTGTCCGCACTTCAATTGCCTGCATTTCGAAATGGAGATACACTTACAACTGAAACGGATAGCAAAGCAGAGAAAGGTGCTTTTTTTACTGTCAGTGAATTTTATCTCGAAGCTCAGCAGACCCGCGAATGGATCACGGTAGCAGAAGTTAATCTCGATCAGTCTGCTGTAATTGCATTGGCAGAAACCTTGCAGGATCGCGAGAGCGTGATCAGATCGCTCCATGAAGATGTGGAAAGCGGGGCTGTTCAACTCGCACAAATGATCGCCGCAGCAGATGGGATACAATACACGGCAGACACATTACAGGATACCCGGCATGTATCCAATGTACTCTTCAATATTATGCGCGGTGGTATATTCGACAATAATTATACGGCCGGTAAAAAAGATTTTGCAGACTATTTACAGGCAACCGGAAAATTATTATTGGAAAAGGAACCTGGGCTCCTGGATAAACTGCCCGCACAATTTTCGTTATTTGAACTGAATGAATTTGCGGCCAATACAGGTAATCCCGACCTGGTAAGACTCACTCGCGAATACCTGCCACTGAAATTCAGCCGCCGCCACGGCGACCCGAGCCGGCCCTGGAACCGATTCAGTATCGAACTCCGGAATGAACTGGATGGAACAAAAGTGCTGAATTATGAAGGTAACTGGCGCGATATTTTTCAAAACTGGGAAGCACTTGCCCACGCCTATCCTTACTTTATCGAAGGGATGATCAGTAAATTTCTCAATGCATCCACCTTCGACGGATATAATCCCTATCGTATTACAAAAGACGGGTTCGACTGGGAAACAATCGAACCGGACAATCCCTGGTCCTATATCGGGTATTGGGGGGATCATCAATTGATCTACCTGCTTAAATTACTGGAATTTTCCAACGAGCATTTCCCGGAGTTAATACCGGCACGCTTGCAACAGGAAGCATATGTATATGCCAATGTGCCGTATAAAATAAAATCCTACGCAGACATTGTAAAGGACCCAAAGAATACGATTGATTTCGATCATGATGCTGACAAAACAATCCGTGAACGGTTCAAATGTTTTGGCGCAGATGGGGCCTTGCTTACTGCGGCAGACGGAAATATATACCGGGTCAATTTTGCAGAGAAGATACTGGCTACCGTATTGGCCAAGTTAATCAACTTTATTCCCTGTGCCGGAATATGGATGAATACCCAACGCCCGGAATGGAATGATGCAAACAATGCATTGGTGGGTAATGGTGTTTCCGTGGTCACCCTTTGTTACCTGCGCCGGTTCCTGCATTTCTTTTTGCCGGTGCTGGAAAGCAGTAAAGATGAGAAGTTTTCTATATCCGAGGAATTATTCTCTATGCTTCAACAGATGATGAATGTATTTGAAGATGAAGCGAATTGGAAGCAGGCTACTGGAGATGACGCAGTACGCAAAAACATTACAGATGTATTGGGGCATGTGGCCAGCGATTACCGGGAGAAAATATACAACGAGGGATTTTCCGGAAAAAAAGATCAGGTGCCAGCTCAACTCCTCATCCATTTTTTCAGGAAGGTGATCAGTTGTGCCGAACACACCATCTCCCAAAACAAAAGGTCCGATCATTTATACCATGCCTATAATACTGTTCGCATCACCGAACAGGGAATTGTAATAGCACGCCTCAGTGAAATGCTGGAAGGACAAGTGGCTGTACTCAGCGCTGGTCATCTTTCACCGGAGGAGAGCAGGCAGTTGCTGGATGCGCTTGCAGCCAGTGCCTTATGGCGCGAAGATCAGCAGAGCTACCTCCTTTATCCGGATAAACCACTGGCGCGTTTTCTGGAGAAGAACAATGTGCCTGCAACTGCGGTTGAGGCTTCTGCTTTATTGAAAAAAATGCTGGCAGAAAATAATACGGCTATCATCAAAAAAGATAATAAAGGCGGCTATCATTTTAATGGCAATTTCCGGAATGCGGGTGAACTCGCAGCCGGACTGGCCGCACTCCCTGCTGTGTATCAGCCACTGGTAGAACAGGAACAAACACAATTACTGGCGGTATACGAAGAAGTCTTCCATCACCAATCATTTACCGGGCGCTCCGGCACTTTCTATGGATATGAAGGGCTGGGATCTATTTACTGGCATATGGTTTCCAAGTTGGTACTGGCCGTACAGGAAACCTGTCTGCGGGCTATAGAAGCTGGTGCGGATATATCCACACGTGAAGCACTCATTGGGCATTATTATACCATACGGGCAGGGATCGGCATTCATAAATCACCAAGATTGTATGGGGCATTTCCTACCGACCCTTATTCGCATACACCCAAAGGCAAAGGCGCACAACAACCCGGAATGACCGGTCAGGTAAAGGAAGATATTCTCAGTCGTATTGGTGAACTGGGTGTAAAAGTAAAAGCGGGCAGGATCGGATTTGAACCCAGGATCATGCGGAGATCAGAATTACTTCCGGATCCGGACACCGTCATCAGCTATACATCTAACGGTGATGCACAACCGATTCAATTGCCTGCTGGATCCGTACTCTTTACCTGTTGCACCGTGCCAGTATGCTACAAAGCGGGGGAGAAGACGGAAATACAAATACAGCGAGCAAATGGTGCGGTGGAACATATCATTGGATCCTGGCTCAGTGAAGCAGACAGCCGGCTTATCTGGAAGCGAAGCGGTGAGATAAGACAGTTGACCGTGATATTGCCGGGAACGGCTTTCATCTGAGCAGTGATGCATCAGGAACAGAAAAGTAAACACTTGTAACAAAAAGAACGAACGCTAACGATATGGTACTGTGAGGACCGGTTTTTTTCAACCCGAACAACAACGATATGCTTCAGCGAAAAACAAATCCAAAAGATGTGGTGCCTCTTGGTCAGAAACTGGCTTTTGGCGCCGGAAATTTAACGAACCAGTTATTACCCGCAGCCCTTGGGGTATTTATGTTTTTTCTCGTGGTGGGTTTTGGTATGAGTCCGTATAAAGCCGGTATCCTGGCTGCGATTCCGAGGTTCATCGATGCCATACTGGATCCGATTATGGGATTTATATCCGATAATACCCGCTCCCGATGGGGCAGAAGGAAGCCGTATATATTCGGCGGTGCCATTGTAACCGGTATTGCATTTATTCTGATGTGGCAATTAAAACTGCCGGAGGCAGGAAATAACCATGAGGATTATAATTTTATTTTCTTCCTTATTATGTCGGTGATTTTTTACCTGGGGTATACGGTCTTTGCTGCTCCGCTGATTGGGCTGGGCTATGAAATGACGCCCGATTACAATGAACGTACGCGCCTGATGGCCATGTCGCAGATCATGGGCCAGATCGCCTGGATGATCGCTCCCTGGTTTTGGTTTCTCATATCCAGACCGGAACTATTTCCCAATGCGCCAACCGGTGTACGAAATTTATCCATCTGGGTGGGAATACTCTGTGTGGTGATGGGAATATTACCGGCGATCTTTTGTAAAGAGATTGACCAGTCTAACCTGCAGGGACAAACGAAATTGTCGTTCAGGGGCATTTTTTCCAACCTTGCTCACTTCTGGCGGGATATAAAAAAGACCGTTACCAATAAACCTTTCTTACGTTTGTGTGGGGCCACTTTTTTTGTGTTCAACGGTTTTCAGATCGTGGCACAGTTTGCTTTCTTCATCATCATCTTCTACCTGTATAATGGCGATCAGCAGGCTGCAGGTCAATGGCCGGCTTGGTTTGGTACCGCGAGCGCCATTGCCACAGCCTTTCTGGTGATACCTATCATTACCTGGATGTCCGGACGTATCGGTAAAAAGAATGCGTTTATTGTTTCTACGGTTATTTCTATTGCAGGGTATGCATTGAAATGGTGGGGTTTCAGTCCGGGCAATCCCTGGCTCATGTTATTGCCCATTCCATTAATGTCATTTGGTATCGGGGGATTATTCACGCTGATGATGAGTATGACGGCAGATGTGTGCGACTATGATGAAATGAAAAATGGTATGCCCAGGAAAGAGGCACTGTTTGGTGCCGTATACTGGTGGATGGTAAAATTGGGTACCTCACTGGCATTGTTCCTCAGTGGGGTGATACTGAGCAGTGTGGGTTTTGACCAGAACGCTAAATTACAAACTCACGAAGCGATACATGCATTGCGAATGGCTGATATCATCGTGCCATCCGTAGCTGGCCTCATGGCGATCGTGGTGATGTGGGGGTATAATATTACAGAAAAACGCGCACTGGAGATTCGGGAAGAACTGGTGCGGCGAAGGGGAGAATTATAAATCAGTTATCAGTAAAACAATGTAAATCTATTCAGCATGTCATTCAGAAAAGATCAATTGCTGTCACTCCGGCCGGATACAGGTGCCAACCTGGTAAGCGGTGAGTCGGAAGAAACGCTCAATGACCTATTTAAGGAAATACTGCAAACAGGGGTACATGGATTTTGTTTCAGCCTCTACGAAGAAGGGCAGAAACCCGGTGATCCGGTTACAGAGGAACAGGTGCGAAGAAGAATGGAGATATTGTTGCCCCATACCAAATGGATCCGTTCGTTCTCCTGTACCGATGGGAATGAACTTATCCCTATGGTAGCCAAATCACTTGGATTGAAAACCATGGTGGGAGCCTGGCTGGGCCGTGATCCCGAAGTGAATGAACGTGAAATACAGGGATTGATTGAGTTGTATAATAAGGGACTGGTGGATATTGCAGCCGTAGGCAATGAAGTGTTATACCGTAAAGACCTTACAGAGGAGGAACTGATCGGCTTTATTCAGCGGGTGAAAAAAGAAATCACTACGATACCGGTGGGTTATGTAGATGCGTATTATGAATTTTCCAAAAGACCCGCAATCACAGAAGCCTGTGATGTGGTACTGTGTAATTGTTATCCTTTCTGGGAAGGTTGCGCATTTGAAAACTCACTGGAGTATATGAAACAGATGTATGCGCAGGCGATGGCAGCAGGTAATGGGAAAGAGGTTATAATTACTGAAACGGGTTGGCCCAGCAAAGGGGAATCACTGCAGGGAGCCAATCCCGGATGGGCGCATGCGCGGGATTATTTTATCAATACACAGCTCTGGTCAGCCAATAGCAGCATACCCGTATTTTATTTTTCCTCATTCGATGAATCATGGAAGACGGGTGCAGAAGGAGTGGTGGGGGCCTATTGGGGTATTTGGGATAAAGATGAAAAATTGAAATTCTGATATGAATGTCTTTGATCAATATGCATTGCCTTTACACCGGGCCATTTGTTATTCCGGATTTCGCGACGGGCAAGAGCCCGGTAAACAAAATCCTTCTTATGCAGAAATAAAAGAGGATCTGTTATTGCTGCAACCGCACTGGCAGTATCTCCGGTTGTATGATTGTGATGAGCAGGCCCGCACGGTGTTGGAAGTAATTCGCGGAGAAGGTTTTTCATTTCGTGTTATGCTTGGGGCCTTTATAGAAGCCGAAGAGAATAACCCCAATTGTCCCTGGGGAGGGGGTGTGTACAGTGAAGCGCAACTGGAAAAGAACCGGATATCTAATGAACGGAAAATACAAACACTGGCACATTGGGCGAATGAATTTCCGGATATTATTTTTTCCGTATCAGCAGGCAATGAAGCTTGTGTGGATTGGACCGATCACCTCGTACCCGTTGAAAGAGTGATATATTTTGTACAGCAATTAAAACAACAAGTAAAGCAACCTGTTACTTTTTGTGAAAACTATGTACCCTGGCAGGACAAACTTGCTCTGCTGGCCCGTGAAGTGGATTTTATTTCATTACACACCTATCCGGTATGGGAATACAAACCGATTGAAGAAGCGATAGCTTATACGGAAGCAAATTACCGGGCTGTAGCTGATCTGTATCCGGGCAAAGCCATTGTGATCACTGAAGCAGGATGGGCCACGCAATCCAGTGGAAGGGGCATTGAGCCATCGAATGTAAATGAACAGTTTCAGCAGCAGTATTTTCATGAACTGATGCAATGGAGTGAACAACATCATGTACTCACCTTTTTCTTCGAAGCCTTTGATGAAAACTGGAAGGGGTCATCACATCCCCTGGAACCGGAAAAGCACTGGGGTCTGTATTATGCAAACCGAAAGCCCAAATTGGTAATGACACTGTTTTCTGAGTAAGCAACATCTTTACTGACGAGTAGAAAATTTCATTGTGTTGCCTCTTATTTAAGGAGCACTTTTATTTTCGGATCGCATCCAGCGTTTCTGCAATGACCTTCAGCAGTTCCACATTCAATTGTTTATTAGCCTGCAAATCTTCCCATGAAAGCAGCGCCCGCCAGTTTCGTTCTTCATCGGGTTCAAACATCACTTTAGTGCCATCTATATCCACTTCGATCTTTGAACTATACCCGTATTCATACAGTTTACAGGGAAACGCTAATTCGGTTCCATTGAATAGTACCGGCAGTTCAAATTCCATGCGATAAAGCTAGTGGAATTTACTTGCGCCCCGATACGTTTTCTATAGTGTGCATACGCGGGTTGGGGAACAAACCGGTTAATACATATTATATCCGGTTATAATGTCTGGTGAATCAGAAGAAATAAACACCGGAGAGCAACCAACTTTTTTTACCGGAAAGAAAGAAAAAGGAAAAATGGTAGATAAATCTGTAATCTGTGTACACTTATATGCCGGAACGAGCGGAATTTTATCAACAAAATACAGAAATAGCTGTTTGGTTAACGAACTGTGATATACAAACCGGACTAGAAGCAGTAATCGGATATTGAGAGAATTTCTTTCTCTGGTTAGTTTTACGTCAGGTAATCATATAGTTGTAACTTTAAGAGCGATGAATATCACGCTCAAAAACAGGCTGTGAATTTTTGACTTAAATAAAAACCTATAGCTTAATTATGATGAAGTGGATGAGCATTTTTGTTATTTCAACCGGGATATTGCTGTTCAGCAGCTTTAGTACCGATCAGAGTTTAAAAGAAAGTATCCAGCGGGGTAAAGAGGTATATGCGTTGTATTGCCAGAACTGCCACATGGAAGATGGTAAAGGTACACCCGGTATCAATCCGCCCCTTGCAAAAGCAGACTATATAAAGAAGCCGGCCAAAACACTCATTGGAATCATCCTCAAAGGCCAGACCGGCGATATACTGGTCAATGGACAAAAGTATAACGCCATCATGCCCGCTCAGGATTACCTGACGGACATACAGATCGCCGATGTACTGAATTATGTGCGCAATACCTGGGGCAATAAGAATGCAGTCGCAATAACCGTACCCCTTGTGAAAGCACAACGAAAATGAGTTTTTCAATACCAACAATTTAAATCTGATGTTATGGCGGTATATACATTAAAGGTAAATGGGACAAACAGGCAGGTGGATGTGGATCCTGCTACTCCATTACTCTGGGTGATCAGAGAACACCTGCATATGACGGGAACTAAATATGGCTGCGGAGTAGCAATGTGCGGGGCTTGCACCATTCATCTCAATGGAACAGCCGTCCGATCTTGTCAAATGCCAATTTCGGCTATTGGTAACCGTGAGATCACCACCATTGAAGGTCTTTCTGAAAATGGGGAACACCCGGTGCAGAAAGCCTGGCTGGAATATGATGTGGCTCAATGCGGCTATTGCCAGACCGGACAGATCATGACCGCTTCGGCCTTATTGAAAACCACACCCAATCCCACCGATGCACAGATCGAAGCAGCCATGAGTGGCAATATCTGCCGTTGCGGAACCTATTTACGAATCAAAGAAGCGATAAAAGCAGCAGCAAAAAAATAAGGATGGAGTTGCATACAACTCTCATTTGTAAATGCTCAAATCATTGAAAATGGAAAAGACACCAACCAATCATAGCCGCCGTTCATTCCTGAAAACATCTGTATTGGCAGGTGGAGGATTGATGATCAGTTTTAGCTGGTTGCCAAAATTTGCTTCTGCCGGTAATGCCCATGCATTGGACCTGCCGGAACTGCAATGGAATGAGATCACCGGTTATATAAAAATCACACCGGATAATATTATCAAGATACTCAACCCCAATCCCGAATTCGGTCAGAATGTAATGACTTCACTCCCCATGATGGTGGCAGAAGAACTGGATATTGACTGGCAGAAAGTAGTGGTTGAAATGGGGCCGCACGACAATGTAAAACTGGGACCACAATTTACCGGAGGCAGCAATTCGATCCGAATGTACTGGAAGCCCTTGCGCGAAGCCGGAGCTGCAGCCCGCAGCATGCTCATAGAAGCAGCCGCACAAACATGGGGTGTACCAGCGGAAGAAATCACTACGAAAGAGGGAATCTTGTATCATGAGAAATCCGGCAAGTCGGGTACCTATGGAAGCGTTGCAGCCAAAGCAGCCAGCTTACCCATTCCCAAAGGAATAAAATTGAATAATGCGAAGCAGTTCAACGTGGTGCGACATTCAAAGAAAAATGTGGAAGGGGTGAAGATCGTTACCGGCAAACCACTTTTTGGTATGGACTATACCACAGAAGGTATGCTCATCGCCATGATCGAGCATCCGCCTGCCTTTGGTATGAAATTAACATCTTTCGATGCAACTGAAACATTGAAAATGCCGGGCATCAAAGACGTATTTCGTCAGCAATTATATCCCGATGGGTATGAGCAGGCTGGCTTTGATACCCGCACGTTCAATGAACTGCTGGTAGTAGTGGGCAATACCACCTGGGAAGTTATGAATGCTCGTAAGAAACTAAAAGTAAACTGGGAGCCTATCGCAGATACCAAAGAAGTGATTGCCGGCAGGGGAGGAAAAAAAGAAGTGGTGGTGCCTGCCGGGCTGGAGAGCAGCAATGTGCAAATGGCCAAAATGATTGAGCAGGCGAAGAAGCCCGCACAGCAATTACGCAAAGATGGAGATCCCGAAACAGCATTTAAAAATGCAGCAACAATTATTGAACGCACCTATACGGCACCCTTCTTAGCACACAATTGCATGGAGCCCATGAATTTTTTCGCGCATGTTACCGACGATCAGGCATTGGTAATAGGACCACACCAGGCACCGGGATGGATCGAACCTACGTTGTCGAAAATATTAAATCTGCCTGCAGATAAAATTGAGATACGGATGGCCCGTATGGGCGGTGGTTTTGGACTGCGGGCCTATGGCCATTATGTAACAGAAGCTGCACTCATTTCAAGAAAAGTAAAAGCACCGGTGAAGCTCGTGTATAGCCGTGAAGATGATATGACATACGGTATTTATCGCCCCATGTATACCGCTACCTATCGGGCTGCATTGGATGCCAATAAAAATTTAATAGCCTTTCATGTAAAGGGTGGGGGTATTCCCGAAAGTCCTATACATGCAAACCGGTTTCCTGCCGGTGCTGTAGATAATTACCTGGCTGAAAGTTGGGAACTTCCCACCAATATCACAATCGGAGCATTCCGTGCACCCCGTTCTAATTTCAATGCAGCGGCTGAACAGTCCTTCCTTGATGAATTGGCCGAAGCTATGGGAAAAGACCCGATCGACTTCCGGCTTGAATTACTGAAGCGGGCCAAAGAAAATCCGGTTGGAAAGAACAATGAATATGATGCAGACCGGTATGCCGGTGTGTTGAAACTGGTAAAAGAAAAATCGGGCTGGAAGAATCCGGCAAATAATAAATACAGCCGCGGAGTGGCCGCCTATTTCTGTCACAATTCCTATGCGGCACATGTGGTGGATGTGGTAAAAAAAGATGGACAGCCTTATGTAGAAAGAGTATTCAGTGCTATGGATTGCGGAATCGTGATTAACCCGGATGCCGCCACCAATATGGTGCAGGGTGCTGTGGTGGATGGAATCGGGAATGCATTGTATGGACGCCTTTCGCATAAAGATGGGATGGCTGAACAAAATAATTTCACCCGTTACCGGATGATACGGATGCGGGAAGCACCCAAGAAAATAGAAGTGCATTTTGTGGAGAATGATATTGACCCCACCGGATTGGGGGAACCACCGTTTCCACCCATTTTCGGCGCCGTGGCCAATGCGATCTATAAGAACACCGGTAAGCGTGTGTACAACCAGCCCTATATGGATGCATTGAACAGTACGCCCAAAGCGGGATTCTAGACATAAAAAGATAGTAATGATCTGATCCGTGTATCGGGTTGCGAAAGCGCATTTACCCAACTTCTCAAAGGGATGGTGTAAGTTGCCTGTACACTGTTCTCAAAAAATTTTTTCGCGCTTGCATACATTCCCATGTCAGCAGCGATTGGAATGCGGCGCCGGCATTATTCTGCAACGGAACAATGGCGCATTTCCTCCGGTTTTCCTTCCCCATTGATAAATAAGGGTAATTAACGAACATTATCTAACTTTAACAGGAACCCGATTATCAGTTTAAAATTTGAGATATGGCAACCTATGAGCTGACGATTAATGGCAAGCAATATAAAGTGGATGCAGATCCCTCTACACCGGTGCTCTGGATATTACGGGATCACCTGGATATGGTGGGTACCAAGTTTGGTTGCGGCCTTGCCCAATGCGGAGCCTGCACCATTCACCTCGGAGATATGGCCACCCGCTCCTGTGTGTTGCCGGTATCTTCCATAGGAAATCAGGAAATCACCACCATTGAAGGACTCTCCGACACAGGAGACCATCCCGTACAGAAAGCATGGGTGGATCTCGATGTGGCGCAATGCGGATATTGCCAGGCCGGACAGATCATGACGGCAGCGGCTTTATTAAAACGAAATAAAAATCCTTCCGACGAAGAGATCGCATCCGCCATGGA
Organism: Bacteroidota bacterium; assembly: GCA_026391455.1. Lineage (GTDB taxonomy): Bacteria > Bacteroidota > Bacteroidia > Chitinophagales > Chitinophagaceae > JJ008. The sequence goes on along the minus strand of JAPLEH010000069.1, from coordinate 15,973 downwards.
TGGTAATATCTGCCGCTGTGGAACTTATTTACGAATAAAGGCCGCTGTAAAAACCGCTGCTGCATCATTATAAAACTATTCTATGTCTGCAAATAATACGATCAACAGAAGAAGATTCATTCAGGTATCTGCCCTGGCAGGTGGAGGCATGTTACTTAGTTTTAATTTGCTCTCCGGATGCAAGCCGGCAGCAACAAGAGGAGCCGCAGCACTTGAATTGCCCAAAGAATGGTTTGAATTCAATGGCTACCTGAAAATAGGTGACAATGGATTGATCACACTCATGTCACCCAATCCTGAAATAGGACAAAACGTAAAGACCAGTATGCCAATGATGGTGGCTGAAGAACTCGATGTGAACTGGAAAGATGTGATTGTGGAGCAGGCTTCATTGAATACTGATCTGTATAAGCCTATGCAGATAGCAGGAGGCAGCACATCTGTAAGCGCATCCTGGAATGCCATGCGCATCGCCGGAGCCACTGCCCGTGACATGCTTAAACAGGCAGCAGCCAATGAATGGAAAGTACCCGTATCCGAAATAGAAACCATAGAAGGTAAACTGATACATAAGGCCAGTGGAAAATCGGCCGGGTATGGAGCCTTTGCATCTGCCGCATCCAAACTCGCGGTGCCGGAAAAAGTAACACTGAAAAAACCGAAAGATTTCAAAATCATCGGCACCAGCCGCAAAAATGTGGATGGACAAAAGATCGCCACCGGAAAACCATTGTTTGGCCTCGATTATAAAGAGGAAGGTATGCTCATCGCGATGATCGTACATCCACCTGCATTCGGGTTGCAATTAAAAGAGTCGGATATCAGTGCCATCAAATCGATGCCCGGTATTACCGATGCGTTTTTTATCGATGTGTACCCCGACAGAAAGAAAAAGCAATGGTGCGATGTGGCTGCCTTTAGTAAGATACTCGCCATTGTGGGAAAAACCACCTGGCAGGTGATGCAGGCGAAAAAATCATTCAAATCGGAAACAGAACCCATCAAAACGATAACAGATAAAGTAGATGTATTTGGAACGATGATGGATGTTATAACCCCGGCAGGATTTGAGAATACCACTACACATAAAGAACAAATGGCGGCAACACCCAAACAGGTGAAGACCGTGCGAAAAGATGGAGATCCGGAAGGGGCTTTTAAAAAAGCAAGTGTGGTGATTGAGCGGCATTACTCCTGTCCCTTTCTGGCACATAATACTATGGAGCCGATGAACTTTTTCGCGAATGTAAAAGACGGTAAAGCAATGCTCGTAGGCCCGGTGCAAACCCCATCCTTTATGGAGCAATCGGTATCCGACAGGCTGGGCATTCCCATTGATAAAGTAGACGTGAAAATGACCAGGATGGGTGGCGGATTTGGCAGAAGATTATATGGACATTTCTTAGTGGAAGCCGCTATCATTTCCGATAGGGTGAAGGCACCGGTAAAACTCATTTATACCAGAGAAGATGATATGACCACCGGTGTATACCGGCCTGCTTATTTCGCCACCTACCGTGCGGCATTGGATGAAAACAAAAACTTAATTGCCTTTCATGTACGGGCAGGCGGTATACCGGAAAATGCGCTGATGGCAAACCGCTATCCCGCCGGAGCCGTGGAAAATTACCTGGCAGAAGAATGGGCCATTCCCACCAATATCAGTGTGGGGGCCTTTCGTGCACCGGCATCAAATTTTATTGCGGGTGCCGAACAATCTTTTTTGGATGAACTGGCCGAAGCGATGGGAAAAGATCCGATTGAGATGCGGCTGGAGTTGTTTGAAAAAGCAAAAAGCAAACCGGTCGGTAAGGATAATGATTACAATGCGGACCGTTATGCAGGTGTATTGAAACTGGTAAAAGAAAAATCCGAGTGGGGCAAAACAGAACCCGGCATTGCAAGGGGTGTGGCTGCTTATTTCTGTCACGACAGTTATGTGGCACATGTGGTGGATATATCCATGAAGGACAACAAACCGGTGATTGAAAAAATCACCACAGCAGTGGATTGTGGTATTGTGATCAATCCGGATGCAGCCACCAATCTCTCGGAAGGTGCGGTAACGGATGCCATCGGGCATGCCATGTACAGTGGTATGACATTTACCAACGGAGTGCCGGATCAAAGTAATTTTGATAAGTACAGAATGATTCGCAATTCGGAAGCACCTAAAAAGATCGAAACCCATTTTGTAAAAAGCGAGACCGATCCCACAGGTATGGGAGAACCCTCCGGCCCGCCGGTAATCGGTGCATTGGCCAATGCATTGTACAAAGCCATGGGAAAACGTTTTTATGCACAACCATTCATGGTGGAAAATCAACCCGTATTCAGTTAACGGGCGGTGAGTAAATAGCATGAAGGAGATTAAACAAATTATAGCAGCGTATGAAAAGGTGAGCCTGTCTGGTAAGCAAACAGCCTTAGCTACCGTGGTGCATGTGGAAGGTTCATCCTACCGGCGCCCGGGAGCACGAATGCTGATTACGGAAAACGGCGAATTAACAGGAGCCATCAGTGGCGGATGCCTCGAGGGAGATGCATTGCGAAAAGCTTTACATGTGATGCAGGAGAACCGGACAAGACTGGTGACCTATGATACGATGGACGACGATGATGCAAAATTCGGGATCGGTCTTGGTTGTAATGGAATCATACAGGTGCTGATCGAGCCGATCGATGCATCGGATCCGAATAATCCCATCCATTTTTTAAAAGCAGCAGATAGTAAACGGCAGTATGCGGTATTGGTCAGTTTATTCAATCTCCAAGATAAGAACAGTCCCCAACCCGGCACATGTTTATTCCTGAGTAAGGAACGGGAGATGAAAACGAAGGTGGCACCGATACCGGATCAGCTTTTCGCAGATGCCCGGCAGACACTCACCAGCCTGCAATCTTCATTTAAAAATTATATATCAGAAAAAAATGATTGGGTCGCATTTCTGGAAGTGATCAGCCCACCGGTATCGCTGGTGATCGCCGGTGCCGGCAATGATGTGATACCGGTAGTGGAGATGGCAGCCATACTCGGATGGGAGGTGACTGTGGTGGATGGAAGACCGAATTATGCCACGCGCGACCGCTTTGGAGCAGCCTGCAGTGTATGGTTGGCAAAGCCGGAAGAAGTGCTGGAAAAAATCGCCATTGACGAACTTACGTTCTTTGTGCTGATGACGCATAATTATAATTATGATATGGCCATGCTCCGGCAATTACTGCTGCGAAAAGTTTCATACATCGGAATGCTGGGACCCAAAAAGAAAAGGGACCGGATGCTGGATGAACTGACGCAAGAAGGGCTCAGCTTTTCTGCAGAACAATTGTCGGTGTTGCACAGCCCGGTGGGATTGGATATTGGTGCGGAAACGCCGGAAGAAATTGCCCTTTCTATAGTGGCGGAAATAAAATCACTGCTTGCCTTGCGCAACCCTGCATCCTTGCGCAAAAAAGAAGAGCCCATTCATCACCGCCCGGAGACGGCCATTGAAAAGATCATTACCAAACCAGTTTAGCTTCACATGCAGGAAGAATATGGCATTATCATACTGGCCGCCGGCAGTTCTTCACGATTGGGGCAGCCCAAGCAATCGCTTGTATACAATGAACACACGCTATTGAAAAGAATCGTCACTACGGCCATACAATCTGCTTGCGGAGCGGTGGTGGTGGTGCTGGGTGCCAATGCTACACTGTTGAAGAAGGAATGTGAAGGGGCCGCGATGGTGATCAACGACAATTGGCAAACCGGCATGGCCGGATCCATTGGTTGTGGCCTGAAATACCTCACCAGCCGGCATCCTCAACTGGACGGGGTGATCATCACGGTATGTGATCAGCCTCATATTACAGGTGCGTTACTACAGCAATTACTCGACGCGCATCAGCAAACGCATTTGCCCATTATCGCCTCCGACTATGGAGGGATTACCGGTACGCCGGTCTTCTTTCACCGCGCGCTCTTTCCGGAGCTGCTGTTATTGGAAGGAGATAAAGGAGCCAAACAACTGGTGCAAAAAAACAAGGACTGTACCGGCCTGGTTGCTTTCCCGCTGGGAAAAGAGGATATTGATACGAAGGAGGATTATGAAAGGTTGTTGAGGGAGAGGGAGTGATGGGTTGAGCGGATATTAAGGGACAAGGAATACAGTGTATTTAAATGGTCTCGGTTTACCCCCTGTTTTTTTTACCCTCATTAGAATTTTGAAGTATGGATATTCCGTATTATAAATGAGATTATCGGAGAATGCTCCTGGCAGTTAGTCGTTTTTTTTATCATTTAGTCCATCCAGCATTTTTACAGGGAGTTGCCTGAAAATTACTTTTTCCCGGATTTCGGCTTCAGTTTTTTTACTGCCTCTTCAAAATCACTTTCAAAGTGCTGGTCTTGTATCACCCGGAATTTGGCGTATTCTTTTTCGGCTAGTTTCACTGCCACTTCATGACTTACGGTGCCTGCATCTTTTAATATCTGGTATTCGTTGAATTGCAGGAAAGCATCCAGCTTTTCCACCCAATCCTGCATTTTCATGGGTATTTGCCGTGCCGCCTGATTTTCTGCATAGTCGAGATACATGGAAACGATACGCTCCAGTTCTTTGATTTCTTTTTCTATGAGGTAATTTTTGGCGATGATTATATCGCCTTTCAATATTTTACCGGAAGGGGCATTCTTCCATGTTTGGAGGCCCATATTCGGTTTATCGCCACTGGCCCGCTCAGCAATGAGCTGAGCCGCTGTTTTGCCGGATATGGCAAAATGAAGTTTATTCTGAACCGTTTTAAAAAATGTATGCGTGATTTCAGCATCCTTCTTATAGTCAATGCTGCATTGTTCGTAGATGTCGGTTAATTTAAGATAAAAACGCCTTTCACTGGCCCGAATCTCCCGGATACGATCCAGCAGTTCATCAAAGTAATCTTTGCCGAAGCGTTTGCCCTGTTTGAGTCTTTCATCGTCTAAAACAAAGCCTTTAATTATGAATTCACGGAGCGTTTGGGTAGCCCAAATACGGAATTGAGTGGCTTCAAAACTATTTACCCTGTAACCAACAGCTATTATGGCATCGAGGCTATAGAAATCCAGTTCCCGACTTACGTCCCGGTTACCCTCTTTCTGAACTACTCGAATTTTTCGAGCAGTTGCCGTTTCCTCCAATTCGCCAGTTTTGTATATCTCTTTTAAATGGTAGGTTATTGTATTGCTTTCCACCCCAAACAATTCGGCCATTCTTTTCTGTGTGAGCCAAAAGGTTTCGTCATTAAAGATCACTTCTATTTTCACTCCCCCGGCTGGGGTATTGTAAAAAATAATATCGTTTTGTTGTTGAGCTGTTTCCATTAGTTATATGCGATGAGACAAAAATACTAAATAAATTAGTTTGCGTGGCACTCAGTTACAAATAAAAATGAAAATAATTCAGCGGTTTTTTTGCGCTTTTTTCCTGCTAGCAGCAAGCAGTTGTTCTGGTGATTTTCAACTCGCAGCTTCATTTCTCTCGACCAGTTCCAGCACAATTTTTTGGCTGGCTATTCTCACCTGTACAGTTGAGCCAATTCCAAAACCGATTTTTTGCAACCATTCACCTTGTAGCCTGATCTCCGGTACAATAGCATAATATCGTTGGCGCTGCTGGGCTTTCTTATAAACTTTTAGAATCCGTGTTTTCTTCATGTCATATCTTCATCTAACAAATATAGCTACCCTCTCCATTCCCGATGTCATACAATTATATGACATTTTTGTAAGCAAATAAACTGACAATTGAAGGTTGAACAGAGAAAGGATCAGTAAAATAACCAGAAATCGTATCATAGCATTCCGCAAAGCCAGTGGCTGGTCAAAATCCGACCTTGCCCGTGCCTGCCACAAAGACCGCCAGGCCATCGAAAAAATTGAGAACGGCAAAGTAAACGTTACCCTTTATACCCTTTGGGAAATTGCACAGGGATTGGAAGTGGGGTTGGGGAAGTTGGTGGAGGGGTGAGATGTTTTTCCTCTAATATATCTTTGTAAATTGATTAGTGACTAAACTATGCTAGATGCAACCTTTACTTTCTGTTCCTGTTTCTATGCGTAAAAAATACGCCAATCGTCAGGGTATAAAAAATCAGGTTTTATTATTTAATTGCGCCTAGTTCAGTTAAGACGAGCAAGAAGAATTGAAAGAATTGTGTGTCGGTTCGTAACGTGAGGTATTTTGAAGAAAAGGTATTCAGATTCATGACATAAGAGTTTTTACTGATAGAACGGATCATGCCAAAAGTTTAGCCATAATCTGTATATTTGGTTAACCCTAAACATTAAACCAAAATAATTGCAGCCACTTGCCACGTCTCATACCGTCAACTATGGACGACCTGTTTTGCCAATTAAGCGGGTAGAAATTTTTTCTGCCGACGAGTGGGAGATTTTCATCGAAGAATGGCTCGATGTTAAAATGACAAATTATCTGGAAGTAGAAAGAATGGGCGGAGCCGGCGATCAAGGGCGTGACATTGCCGCTTACGTAACTGACAGTAAACAACCAAATTACACCTGGGATTGTTATCAATGCAAGCATTACGATAAAGCCCTTTCTCCATCGATGGTTTGGAAGGAGTTTGCAAAGATCATTTATTATAGTTTTAAGAAAGATTACCCGGTTCCACGCAAGTACTACTTCATAGCTCCTAAAGGTTGCGGTACGGCGCTATCATCGATTATAAAAAAAGCGGACAAACTAAAAGAAGATCTTCGATCCAATTGGTCGGCATACTGCGAGGATCTTATTACTTCGAAGGGAAAAGTAGTTCTAGATGGAGACCTGCTTATTTATTTTAATACTTTTGATTTTTCCATTTTTGAAAAAATTCCTACAAAAATTATAATTGAAGAGCATATGGCTCATGCCAATCATCTTATTTGGTTCGGCGGTGGTCTTCCCGCAAGAATGGAACTGACCCCTGATATGGTTCCAGCCCATATCCAGTCTAACGAATCGGTGTACGTATCACAATTACTCGGGGCATATAAGTCAGAGAGCACAACTGAATACCCCGACGTGGGTTCGTTAGTTGATCCCTATACCAATCATTTTAAAAGAGCCCGATTGAGTTTTCATTTTGCCGAGCAGTTACGTAATCTTTATCGTGATAACCTTCCCGCTGGAACGTTTGAAAAATTTCAGGAAGAAATTTTTGACGGCGTAATCAATACTTGCGAAGGCACATATAAAAATGGATATGATAAAGTGAAAGCCGTGGAGACACAAGCAAACAGTATTGCAATCTCCTCCAACCCGTTAAAAGATGTAAGTGTTCAGAAGGACAAGGTTGGCGTATGTCATCAATTATGCAATGATCAGCGTTTAAAGTGGATATAATGATGGAAATCTTTCCTTTCAATAATAGCGTGGAGACAGGACTGCGAACCCTGTGCCTGCTGCATTCACTTTACCCGCGTTCATTCGACCTCGAAACGCTGGTTTGCTTAGATTATTTATGTGTACATACGGGTGATTTCGATCAATCCGTTAAGAGTTTGCATCCGGCAAATCCTTTTCGAACCGGAGAGCTTTATGTACGGCGCAGTATTATTGAAGAAGGGTTGCAGCTTTTTGTTGCGAAGGGTCTCATTGAAGTGCATTATGACACTTCTGGTATTGAATACCTGGCAAGCGATGAGGCCGCGAGCTTTTTAGACAAGGTGAGTGCAGGGTATTCTATTGAACTGATGCAACGGACAGAATGGGTGTCGGAAAGACTTCAGAATCTGGATAAAAGCGGTATACAGTCGATGGTTAAAAATGTAACTGCGGACTATGCATTTCAAATGATGAAACGATGAAGTTTGGGTTTATCATAAAAGAGTTACGACTTACGAGCCCCACCCACCGGGCCGCTATTGTGGTATTTAAACACGGGTTGAATATCATTTCCGGTCCTTCCAATACAGGAAAGACCTATATCTTTCAATGTCTAAACTATATGTTGGGAGGCTCCAAAATCCCCAAAAAAATAAAGCAGGCGCAGCAGTATTCGTATTGCTATCTTGAAATTGAATCCAGCAATGGCGATGTCTATACTTTAAAATCGGATTTGGTTGGAGGCGCATTTCATTTGTTTTCTGCAGATCTAGAGACAAGCCTGGAGAAGGCTTACTATGAGGTCTTGAAAAGAAATCATGACGATGTTGAACAGGACAATGTTTCGCAGTTTTTGTTGTCGCTGTGTAATCTCAAGTCCAAAAAGTTAAAGACAAATGCAGACGGGAAAAAACGGGGACTTTCTTTCCGGGATTTGGTGAAATTTACGATGGTCGAAGAAACAAAGATCACTACTGACAAATCTCCCATTGTGACAGGGCAGTACGTTACGATACCCGTTGAAAAAAGTGTCTTCAAATTTATTGTTACTGGTAAGGACGATAGTGATATAATTGAAAAGCTTAGTGCGAAAGAAATTTTACATCGAAAGGGGAAGTTAGAGATGTTGAATGACCTGATCAATGAAATTGACAAGGATCTTAAAAAAACGAATGTTACTGAGTTTGAGCAAGACCAGTTGCCAAAACTTCAAAAAGCTTCAGAAGCTGTGCGTGCAAATTTGGCAAACCTGAATGACATTAATAAGCAGTTAAACACCCGGCGTAACGAGCTTTACCGCTCGTTGTCAAAGGAGGAAGAGATCAGCATGGAATTATCAGGGGTATTTGAAAGAAGCCAAATCCTGGGTGAACAATACGATTCAGACGCGGCAAGGCTGGTAAGCACGATTGAAACTTGTGAGTTGTTGTTCTCCGGAGATACTTCTATCAAAGAGTGTCCTGTCTGCCACAATGGAATTACAATTGCCATGTCAGAAAAGGATATCGAATCAGTATTGGTGGCATGTAATACAGAATTGAAAAAGATTGCATTGTTGAAAAAGGAGTTACTGCTTTCACGACAGCTCATTTCTCAGGATAGGGCCAGGACGGACGACAATATTTTGCGAACAAATGATGAGTTGAAAAATCTTGAAAGAGAACTCGAAGAGAACGTGCAAAGCAAAATTAGAAGTTCCTTGACTGAGTTGGCACGGATGCAAGCTGTAGAAAAGCAATTAACTGAGTATTTTCAATTAACGGATCGTAGAACTTCACTCGTGGCATCGCGGGATACCATCGCCAGATCGGTACTTGATAAAAAGAAAGGAAGTGTGGATGATACCAATCTTTCATCCATCGTTTTTCCAGTGACAGAACAGATGTACCAGATTCTGTCTGATTGTCATTATCCCAATCTGAGCGGCGTTTCCTTTAACGAGGATAAAATGGACTTTATTATTTCCGGAGAAGACAGGGAACTCACCGGGAAAGGCTATCGCGCAATCACTTATTCATCTTTTGTGATAGGACTACAAAAGCATATCATGGATCTTGACTATGCTATCGGTGTTCCCATTCTTGATTCTCCTTTTGTTACTTACCGTAAGCCGGAAAGAGGTGTTGGTGACGATCAGATTCCGGTGGATCTAGCGATGGATTTTTACCGTTATCTTTCTTCCTGTAATTTACCTCAGATCATTGTCATGGAGAATGAGGAACCTCCGCTAGAAATAGAGTCTTCTATCAATCACATTGTTTTTACACAATCATACCAGCATGGTCGATATGGATTTATTCCTGATCTGTAATTTGTAGCTCAAGAAATAATATGTTTAATCATCGTGACCCATTTGAGTTTAATCGCATGTAATTTTATTAAATGCTATAATACTTTCAATTATAAGTACTTAACGTCTATTTTTGAGTATTTCAGTTTATTGTGCCGCGCTAAAGGATTATTAACAGTTCACCTGTCTGAAAGTAAGGCAAATGGGTTGGGGGCGGAGAAAGTTTACATATTTTAAGTTGCGAAATTGACATTAGGCAATATGCTATTTTTTTATAGTGAAGGATTCTAAATTATTACTCAAGACAAAAAACTCTGATTGTAATTTAACCGAAAGTGTACAGATACTAAGGAATAAAGGGGAATATTACTCCACAGCCTATCTTCAGTATACTTAAACTGTGTACATTTATAGTTACTATTAGAAAATGGCATTTATTCGAAATTTAAAATTATTCAAAGATTAGCCCATAGCTATTATGGCTTTCTTTAATATTAAGCATATTATTTCCCATCAATTCGTAGGCTTTTTTTCCAGGAGATATGATCCTTTCTTGGTGGGTGGTTAGTACAGGCTCCGGCACGGGTTTATTTTCCCGGATAAGTAGCTGCTTACGGAGTTGAAACAGGAAGTTCTGTAAACCGAAGAACTCTGTTATATTGGTAAATGGATTGCGATTCTGTGACATAAATATATGTGGAAGCGGCAGGACAATCTGGCTATCAAAAGCCTCTAAATTTGCTTGCTGACCCAGTGCTGGTAAAATAGTTTTCTCCAACGTTTTCTCTAGGAATACACCCATTTCTGCATCCTCGCCTTGAGTCTCTTGAATTGCCAGAAACTTAGGGAGAAGTTCTACCAGACTGTTTAAAATAGGGAACTGGTTTTGTGCTACAGGAGTTAATTGTAAAGGCATAAGGCTATTATATATATATTTTTACCAATGAGAGTGCAAAATTAGAACAGTTTTTAGGATCCTCATAGTCTTTCACCTGGAATAATTTACCGTTAAACATACTTTTCGATTACCCAAAAGGGGATGACTTGATTTGACAAACAAATCTCCCGGACCAACTCAAAATCTATGTCATTTATTTTCAACACTTTATTGTTGGGTTGAGCATTTCTTTTCCGCTCAAAACGGTTGAAAAAATGGTGCCGAGCTTTGTTAAAGACAAAATCTGCCTTTTTTACGATATACGTAAAAACGGCCCGCGTCGACTCCTTTTTTTTTCCAGACGAAATATAACTCGATACAGTTGGATTTTCAACGTGAAAATCAGGGGTAATTATACTAATATGCCGACAGCCTGAAAGACTGCCCATCACCTTTATGATCGGGTCAAGACCATGAGAATCATCGTAACTCGTATTGCAGCTATTCGCTTGCAGTACAGAATCAAACAGTTGGTGGTTGATCGGCAGTACGACCATTTTATTAATGACGCTCTTTTTTTTAAGGACATAAAGTAGGTAAATTTCATCGGTAGCGGAGGGAAGGCTTTCTATGCTATCACATTCGTCATTTTCAAGAAAATACTGATTTAGTATCTTCAATAATATAACCGGTTCTTTTATTCGTGTACCTAAGGTTTGTAAATTAGCCGCATTGAATTTATGATCTTTTTTTGGAACTTTCTCCAGAACCAGCGAATTTTTATTTTGTACCCAGTGCTTACCCTTAAAATCGAATACGAATTTCTTTTCTGAAAACCGGAAATCGACGGTATCGATTTCCAGAATTGAGAACCGGTGTTCCCCATCAATCTTTTCAGCAAACATGTTATCTTGAAGGAACATACCAGCTTTCAGATGGTACATTTCCCGGTTCATTTTCTCAGGTAGGCTAGAAGAGGGTACATGTTCATGCCCAGTCAGTAAAAGGTCGGTATGACGAAGTAATCTATTAAAAAATAGCCCATCATGATCAGAACTGGTAAGATTGTATTTGGTGCCATACTGCAACCAATTTGGGGGATGGTGAAAACAGGTTATGGTAAAGTAACCAGCATGTTGTTCAAGACTGCTTAGGATATCATCTGAGGGCATAATCTCCTGGCCCAAGATTTGTTCGCCATACTCAGTTGAAGCCGACTTTAGTGTAATCAGAATCTTGATTATCTGACTAAACTTATCATTAAATTTTTCTACAGGCAATTTTGATTTCGAATGTAAAACCACAGCTTCGCTCATCATTTCCTGTAAAAGAAGTTTGTCAAATTTCTCGCCGAGCGCAAACCATGCAGAATTGAATAAGTTAATGACTAAGTTTTTTTCTTTATCAATCACCATTCCGTATAAACCATCGGCCCTGTAATCGTCTGAAAGTTGACAATCTTTTATTGTTGGTAAAATATACTCAACAAAATACTTTGAATACTGCGTAAATATCAATCTGAAATGATCTGCCTTTTTTTGCAAAAATTCTTTGCGGTGATCGAAATATTTTTCCTTAAACTCCTCGTCACTCATATCGGCTATGTTATTAAGAAAACGCTTTAGAAAATCCGAATTACCCCAATTTACATCATGGTTGCCGGGAAGGGCCAAAATACGAATTTCTCTGCCCGCTATTTTTTTTAATGGGGCAAGTATCTTTTCTTCAAACAAAGCATAATCTCCTTCTGTTCCAGAAAAAGCTATGTCGCCACTGATTAAAATATAATCAAGTTTATCACCATTGGACTTTAGTTCATTTTTTATTTCTTCCAGTTTTGAAAGGAAAGACTTTAGTAGGGAATTTAATCTACCCAAATGGCTTATATGCTCTTCTTTTTTGGTTTTATCGAGGTCGTTATTGGCCAAAATGTCGGCATTGGTGTAAGCTTCCCTAAAATGGATGTCGCTTAACCAAAGAATTTTAACATTATTTTGCTCGTTCATCATTTTTTAAATTAGTAAGCAATTGTTTTTTATATAATAGGGCGTAGTGCCAGAGGGATTGGAGTGCAGCATTTCGGATACTGAAATATGTTGACGAACTGAAATTATCTGGAAGGAAGATCCCACCAAATTGGTCAACATAATATAGATAGTTTTTTTTCCCAGATTGAATGAAAGACAGAAGCGGGTCCCCATTTTCCCAGTCGCGTCGCAGCAGCCTCACTTTTTTCCCGTTTTTCTCATAAATCAGCTTTAGGTAGGCGTGAATAAAACTGTTCAGAAAGGTGTAAGAATCTAGATCTTTTGCTACGCAATATACAGGTTGCCCTTTTTGAAGTGATTGAATGATAGGCTTTGATGAAGCGTCCATGTGAATCATCACGTTTGATATGTTCTGCAGTTTTCCGATGGGAAGGGCGGAGTAGTCATCGGTATCTAGTTTAGCAATCAATGACCAATATTTATTAAAAGCATGCGCGTTCTGTGATTTAGTCGCTTTTACTGATGAATTAAGGTTTGGATACTGGAATGCCGAAAGGACAAATAATTTAAAAGTGGATATCGCTCTACTATTATTGATGAAATCTCGGACATTTGCTTTAATCGATTTACTATGTCGTTCCCATAAGAAGTAAATTTCAGGAATAGGGCATTCGACGTTAGCTAAGTCTTCGTCAAAAAGGCAGGCTAGGAAAACAAGCCTGGCTAATTCTTTCTTAAAATGCTCTTCGTTGAAAGTTCCCACTCGGTCATAAAGTGCTGCATTTTGAAAGTTATAGGTCCAAAACCAATACTGGTACAAATCAAAATCCAGGTTACAGGTATGAATGTATTTGATAGCATCCAAGAAATAGTATTCAAAGTCAATCAATTCATTTTCGAAATAGTCACGCAGGCGACTTTCTATTACTTCATTTTTCAATAAATCGATGATATCTTGTATGGATTTTTTTCTCTCTCCTTTTTCCTTGTTTTTTCTACGAGTCAATTCGTGGTCGGCATAAACGAATTTGTTGAGAACTTCCTTCACTAATGTAAAGAACACAAATTCCGGTGACGTCAGGTGATAGACATCATAATTTATTGTTTCGTAGTTGCTTACTGTGTTTTTGAGATAAAGCTGTACAACAGGGCCATGACTGTGACGTGAGAAAAACAAATTACTGATATGAGCACATAAAGTGTTATAGGTACTGAGTAATTGCTGAACAGAACTATTGAAATCTAGGTCAAAGTCCGTTATGTCTTCATAATTGTGGCAATTAAGCATTCTGATTCTGTAACCCTCGTCAAAGATTTCAATTTTTTCCACTAACAGATTCTCGGTTTGATAGACGGATTTTTTTTCAAAATCACCCCAGTTGTCCATAGATGCAAAGGCCTTTTCAAACTTGGAATTCTCTTCCTGAATTAACAGCGTAAGATTTTCAATGAAAATTGAGAAGTCCAAAAAATAGGTAAATAGAATTGGATCCTGAATGCCATTGTTATAGTTATAATAGATTTTATTAATCTTGTTTCTTACATTACGAGAAATTTTTAGTTTCTTTAAAATGCGGCTATATTCATTAAGGGTATTGTTGTCTTGCACTAAATGTTTTTCGCGAAGCCAGTTTTTAAAACTGGGGTGGTGATTCTGATGGGGATTGGTGATACTATCGGGTTTATGAGATAATAACACCCGAGTCTTTACTTTACGTGCAAAATTAAAAATTTTCGGATTGGTTTTCAGAGCTTTTAGGAGCTGGATATTATTATCTAGATAATCTTTTTGTTCTTGTATATAATAATCCGTTTTGCCGGTAAGTATAAAATTGTTGTTAGTAAACAAATCTTCTCCTAGGCTTACTCTAAGTTCATTTAGCAGATCTGTAAAGTGGCCGGGCTTTACCTGCCACTCAATCTGGGTTTTAAGTTCTACAGGTTTTTTGGGTGGTGATTTCTCTATATAACTAAAGTGAACGCCAAAGTATGAATGCGTATCTGCAAATAAATGAGGGTTGATATCCCTATAGTTATTGGGCGAATGCAATAGGGTTTCATATAAAGAGTTTTTCAGTACTCCTTTTTTTGTCAATTTGCTATTTGGGTTATTAACTAAGTCATTTAAAGTAAGGTTGCGAATAGAAGTGAGGATTTTACTAAAACGTGTGATTTCTTGAGAAAATATTACAAGTGTTATCTCAAACCAAGAATAACTCTGTTGTAAAAAGTAGTTGTATGAGGTTTTCGCTTGAGGCACTTTAAACTCTTTGCAAATCAATTCATCAATCAATAGTAAAAGACCTTGGAATAACTGATTCCCGCTGCCGATTAACAGTTTGTTGTTAATCTTGAGGTTGGAGATACAGATAAAATTCTCTGCTTTTTTTTGTTTCTCGATAAAAAAATCTTTTGGCGAGAATTTTGTTTTGATAATTGGGCAAGAGCCTGTTATGACTTGATAGGAATTTGGTTCGGAAAAAAAAGTAAGCTTTGTTCCTTGCCTCGGAGTGAGTTGCTTTTGTGCAAACTTGTAGTTGTTGACTAGGCTGATTAACGCAATATCGTAATTTCCTAAGATGAAATATCCCAAAGGTTTATAGAGGTACTCATCCTTATTGGTTTGGAGATTGGAAAAATGCTGAATATCCTTTAGATAAGAATTATAAAGGTCTTCAATCAACGCATTGGTATGCCTTTGTTCATCATGTTGAGGAAGGGAAACAAGCGCAATATGCAATGTCTCTGGGGCATAGGAAAAGGTTCGCATGCAATAGGAAGGGTTAGTGAAAAACTAAATTAAATAATATTATAAAAAAAACAAATAATATTTGCTTTCACGGATTCGTAATCAGATTTGTTTGATTATCTAAAATACAATTGCAAGCTCATTTTCAACTAAGGGTTTACGATTAGTTTTAAATAAAATTCTATGATATAATTTCCTTTTTTTATGTTTTAAGTGGCAATCAATTAATGTATCTTCTGTTTCAAATTTTTCAAAATAAGCGACTTCGAAGGGGATATAATGTCTGATGGATTGAGTCATGCCGGCATTGTGCTGACGAAGCCTGATTTCCAGGTCCTGACAATGGCCTTTATAATAAAACTCATGTTGTACGCTTTTCAGCACGTATGCAAAAAACATTAGAAAGATAATGTAGCCTCGACAGGAATCGAACCTGTATCTGGAGCTTCGGAAACTCTTATACTATCCCCGTCCGACTGGCGTCAGCCGGGCGGGCATTGTACTACGAGGCCAATTTTTTCTTTAAGTATCTTCTTCCGGCAGCAGATTTAAAATATTTTTCTCTGATAATTGCTTCTGCTTCTGTTTCAAATTTTTCAAAATAAGCGACTTCGAAGGGGATATAATGTCTGATGGATTGAGTCATGCCGGCATTGTGCTGACGAAGCCTGATTTCCAGGTCCTGACAATGGCCTTTATAATAAAACTCATGTTGTACGC
>JAPLEH010000016.1 GCA_026391455.1 Bacteroidota bacterium | reverse complement strand
TCATCGGATTACAGACCGGTAAAATCGTGAGTGATAGTATGGTCATTCCCTGGGATGGGATCACCCGTTCCAGAGCTGAGTTGAATAAAGACCTTACCATGTATGAAGCGTTTCGGGTATCCTCCGTACCCTACTACCAGGAAGTGGCCCGCCGCATTGGAAAGGATACCATGCAATATTGGCTCGACAGCCTGAAATACGGTGCCGCCAACGATACCAGCCTGTTTAAAATCAGATCAGCCATCGATACCTTTTGGCTCGATAATACCCTGAAAGTTACACCGGATCAAAACCTGGGCCTGGTAAAACAATTATATTTTAACCAGCTCCCCTTCTTTAAAAGCTACCAGGAAATGGTAAAGCGGGCCATGTTGTTTGAAACGAATACCCAATACCGTCTCGGATATAAGACCGGATGGGGCTTTACAGAGAAAGGGAATGCTATCGGATGGATAACCGGTTGGATTGAAGAAAATAATCATCCGTATTTCTTTGTGCTGAATATCGAAACGCCCGACAGGAACCTGGATATGAAAACCGTTCGGATGAAAATACTCAAGGATATACTTGCCAAGCTCGGCTTTTTTAAAGGCGAAATGTAAACAATTCATATACCGGTACAGCTTTTATGGTTTGATTTTTGCACCGGCAGGTAAACCCAATATGTGATCTCACTTTTTCAGCATAAAGAACTGGTATGGCTGCTCGCTGGCCCGGTTATTCTTTTGCTCTTCTTTTTCCTACTGCTTCGCTGGAAGAAAAAAGTGAAGAAACGTATGGGCAGTGAGAAACTGGTAGATGCACTCACCCAGTCTTATTCTTCCCGGTTATTTTCCCTTAAGTTTATATTGGTGCTCATCGCGCTTATTGCAGGTGTAGTGGCTGTTATGAATCCCCGTACTCCCGGCGGATCTGACAATGCCCTGCGAAAAGGTATTGATGTGGCCATTGCGCTGGATGTAAGCAAAAGCATGCTGGCCGCAGACCTGCCACCGGCACGGCTCGACCGTGCAAAACAATTTATCGGCAAACTAATCGATCAAATGCCGAATGATCGTATCGGTCTCGTATTATTTGCCGGTAAGGCCCATATACAAATGCCCCTCACCACCGATCACGGTGCTGCTGTAATGTATGTGAATACGGCGGGCCCGGATGCCATCGCACAACAGGGTACCGTAATTACCGATGCACTGAATATGAGTGTGAATGTGTTCGATCCCCGGGAAAAACGTTTTAAAGCAATCGTACTTATTTCAGACGGGGAAGACCATGATGAAAATGCCATCAGTACGGCACGGGAACTGGCCTCCCAGGGAGTAATGATCAATACGATCGGGGTAGGCTCACCCGAAGGCAGTGTGATCATCGATCCTGCTACCGGAACAGAAAAAAAAGATGAAGCCGGTAATACGGTGGTGTCGAAATTGAATGAAGAAACATTGAAGGAAGTGGCCAGTGCTACCAATGGTATTTATCTCCGGTTGCAGGGAAGTGATGAAGCCGTGACAGCATTGAAGCAGCAATTGTCTAAAATAGATCAAAAGGCTTTTGGTGATGTATCACTCATGAGCTTTACATCCTATTACCCCTGGTTTGCCGGACTAATGTTTTTGCTGCTGATCATCGAGTTGTTTATTCCGGAAATAAAAAAAGGACGCACGCGTAAACCTCTTACCGCATGAAATGTTTATGCATCATAGTACTGCTCTTTTCAGTTTTGGATGTCTATGCCCAGAACGCAGATCAACTGATCGCAGAAGGTAATGAGATGTACCGGAAAAAAGAATACGATAAAGCTGCGGCCTCGTATGAGAAGGCGTTGAAGGCCGACAGGGACAACAGTACTGCTAAATTCAATCTTGCCAATGCCTTTCATGTACAGGGAAAAGAAGAAGAGGCGGTGAAATTGTATGCTGAAGTGACCCAGTCATCGGCCGAAACCACATTGAAAGCGAAAGCCTATTATAATAAAGGTGCCGTATTGAGCAAGCTAAACAAACTGGAAGAGAGTATCGAGGCTTATAAAGACGCATTGCGTTTAAATCCGGGTGATAAACAAGCCCGGGAGAACCTGCAAAAGGCATTACTTGAACTCAAAAAGAAGAATCCGCCGAAAAAGCAAAATGACCAGCAAAAAAAGAACAAGCCCCAGGAAAAGCAGAAACAACAACAACAACCGAAAATGAGCCAGAAAGAAGCGGAGCAGCGGTTGAAACTGCTGGAGCAAAAAGAAAAGGAACTGCAACAGCGTATGCAGCAGGCTAAAGAAAAAGCGGGAGGACAGGGAGGTAAAGACTGGTAGCGATAGCCTCTGCTGTATAGTGCAGTTTGCGTAACTTCGCCTGCTAACACCGCAAAACAGCGCTTCTCAAAACAGCACCATACCACCATGCAATTGTATTGTGAATCATTAACGGGATATCATCGGCTACAGACAAAAGAGGTAAAAATCGGTGACCTTTTGTTAGGCAATCATCATCCCATACGGGTGCAGACCATGACTACTACCGATACCATGGACACCCTGGCCACCGTAGAACAAAGCATCCGCTGTATCGAGGCCGGATCTGAACTGATACGCATTACTGCCCCCTCAAAAAAAGAAGCAGAGAACCTGCTGCTGATAAAAAACGAATTGCGAAAAAGAGGTTATACCACTCCCATCATCGCTGATATCCACTTTACCCCCAATGCCGCTGAAATAGCCGCACGCATCATTGAGAAAGTACGCGTGAATCCCGGCAATTATGTAGACAAGAAAAAATTTGAACAGATCGAATATTCCGATGCAGAATATGCAGAAGAGATTGACCGTATCCGCGAACGCTTTACCCCATTGGTAAAAATCTGCCGTGAGTATGGTACTGCTATGCGTATCGGCACCAATCACGGTTCATTGAGCGACCGGATCATGAGCCGTTATGGAGATACCCCCATGGGTATGGTAGAAAGCGCCATGGAATTTTTGCGTATAGCCAGAGATGAAGCATACCATAACATTATACTGAGCATGAAGAGCAGCAACCCCCAGGTAATGGTACAGGCTTACCGGATGCTCGTGCAAACCATGCAGCTTGAATTTGGCGAATGTTACCCCTTGCACCTCGGAGTAACGGAAGCCGGCGATGGTGAAGATGGCCGCATTAAATCAGCCATCGGTATTGGTACCCTGCTCGAAGATGGTATTGGCGATACCATCCGTGTATCATTGACAGAAGACCCTGAGTTTGAAATTCCGGTTTGTAAGGATCTGGTGAAACGATACGCCTTACCCGCTACAGAAAATAATACAGCAAAATCTTTTGTTCCCGCATACCCGTCCACAGGTTTACCTTATTCTCCTTTTGAGTATAAGCGCCGCGAAACATTTGCCGTGGATAATATCGGTGGTAAACAGGTGCCGGTTGTCATTGCCGACATGAGTAAAACAGAAAAGATCACACCGGCACACCTGCAAAGTATCGGGTATACATACGATGCTGCAACGGATAAATGGACCATCGGGGATGCTGCCGCCGATTATATTTTTACCGGCAACCAACTGCTCGATTTTGCTTTGCCCGGTACATTAAAAGTGATCGTGTTCCCGGCCGCCCGTGCATTGGCGGAAGACCAGACCAAATACCTGCCCATATTCAGCAACAGCGCCTATGCCAGTGCTGAACAAAAAAGTGACCGGCTCAACTTCGTCATGGTGGATTGTTATAACGACGATACCCCCATCAATGATTATACATTCTTAGAAGACCTGGCCGGTGACCCGACTGCCGTACTTTGCCTGAGCTCCACCAATCGGAATGCCATGCAATCCGTACGCCGCATGATCGCTGAGCTGATGATGCGAAAGATCAATAACCCGGTCATATTGATTACCGACAGCCCGACAGGCAACGCCGATCAAACTCCCGATGAACACCTGATTCATTTTGCCACCGAAACAGGCGCCCTCCTCCTCGAAGGTATGGGTGATGGTATTTGCCTGGGTTATACCGGCACACCACAGATGGAGAATAAAAAAGTATCGGGCAGAACCTATCTGGAAGTAAAAGATATCAACCAGTTTACCAATAACACCGCCTTCAGTATTTTGCAGGCAACGCGCACCCGTATTTCAAAGACCGAATATATCAGTTGCCCCAGTTGTGGCCGCACCTTGTTCGATCTTCAGGAAACAACGGCGAAGATTCGTGCCGTAACGAATCACCTGAAAGGAGTAAAGATCGCCATCATGGGTTGTATCGTGAATGGCCCTGGTGAAATGGCCGATGCAGATTTTGGATATGTGGGAAGCGGCCCGGGTAAGATCACCCTGTATAAAGGAAAAGAAGTGATGAAACGGAATGTACAAAGCGAAGTGGCCGTAGAGGAACTCATCAACCTGTTGAAAGAAAATGGTGCCTGGATAGAAGTCTGATCAAATTTTTATCATGAAAGAAAAACATTGGTTCCTGCTGTTTACGGTTATACTTATGAGTTATATCGTTAGTATGCAGTACCAGCATCAGGAATTGCAGTTGGCCCTCAAACCGGCGATCATGCTGGTATTGCTGGGCTATTTTGATTCCCGGTGCAAAAACATGTTATCCGGAATGGCCCGTTGGATATTGCTGGCCATCCTTTTTTCCATGGCTGGTGACACGCTCTTGTTGTTTCAGGTAAAATATCCTGCATTTTTCATTTATGGGTTAGCTGCATTTTTATTGGCCCATATTTTTTATATCCTTTTCTTTCTGCAACTGCGAAAAAAAGAGCAGGTAAGATTCCGGCCGTTCACCTTGCTGATTGTGCTGGTATATTATGCAGGACTCATGTGGCTTTTGTACCCGGGCTTAAAAGATATGAAGGTGCCGGTAATGGTGTATGGGCTGGTCATCAGTACCATGTTCATGCTCGCCATGCATGCCCCTGCGATCCGGAATAAAAGCGCGGGGCGCTTGATGTTTGCCGGCGCTGCCTTATTCGTACTTTCCGACTCGGTGCTGGCCATCGACAGATTTTATCAGCATTTTGAATGGGCCGGTATCATCATCATGCTCACCTATGGCGCTGCACAATTATTGTTGATAAAAGGAGCAGCGGATTACCTTTCTGCACAGGAAAAATAATTCAATAACCCAACATCCATTTATTCGTTTGCTTTACAGCTAATATTAATTATGCGAAAAACTGATTTTTTAGTAATAGGTTCCGGAATAGCGGGACTTACCTATGCCCTCAAAGTAGCCAACCGTTTTCCCGAAAAGAAAGTACTGGTAATGACCAAGGCCACTGCCGATGAAACGAATACCAAGTATGCCCAGGGAGGTATTGCCGTGGTGAATGATATGGAAAACGACAGTTTTGAAAAGCATATTGAGGATACCTTAATTGCAGGGGATGGTCTCTGCAATGAAAAAGTTGTGGAGATCGTGGTGAAGGAAGGACCAGATCGGGTACAGGAAATTATTGATTGGGGTGCGCAATTTGATAAAGAAGCAGATGGCGATTATAAACGCGGCAAAGAAGGGGGGCATTCGGAATTCCGCATCCTGCATCACAAGGATGTTACGGGCAAAGAAATGGAACGTGCCCTGATCGATGCAGTGAACAGCCAAACCAATATCGAGTTCATCAAACATTGTTTTGTGGTGGACATTATCACCCAGCACCATCTCGGATATCTGGTAAATAAGGCCACCCCCGATGTGGAATGTTATGGTGTATATGTGTTGAATCAGGAGACCAATAAAATTGAAAAAATACTGGCGGGCATTACTTTGCTGGCTACCGGGGGCAATGGACAGGTGTACCGCACTACCACCAATCCATCTATTGCTACGGGCGATGGGGTGGCCATGGTGTACCGCGCAAAAGGGAGAGTGGAGAATATGGAATTCATACAATTTCACCCAACCGCCCTGTATGAACCCGGAGTAAAAGGCCAGGCTTTTCTTATTACCGAAGCGGTAAGAGGTGATGGCGGTATCCTCCGCAATAAAAACGGGGAAGCCTTTATGGAGCGATACGATGAACGGAAAGACCTGGCTCCCCGTGATATTGTGGCAAGGGCCATCGACAGTGAAATGAAACGCACCGGTACCGAACATGTATGGCTTGATTGCCGGCATTTTGATAAAGAAAAATTCACGGAGCACTTCCCGAATATTTATGAGAAATGTTTGTCTATCGGTATTGATATTACGAAACATATGATTCCGGTATCGCCGGCGGCGCATTACAGTTGCGGGGGAATAAAAACAGACGAATGGGGCCGGAGTTCTATTAAGAATTTATATGCCTGCGGCGAATGTGCTTCCACCGGATTACATGGGGCCAACCGGCTGGCATCAAATTCATTGCTGGAAGCCATGGTATTTGCACATCGTTGTTATATGGACAGCATCACCCGGTTTACCGATGCAACGGATACATTCAGGTCCGCATCGGAACCTTTGAAAGGAACGCACGATGATATACCTGATTGGAATGCAGCGGGTACCACGGAGCCGCGTGAAATGATCCTGATCACGCAAAGCCTGAAAGAATTGCAGCAGGTGATGAGTGACTATGTGGGTATTGTTCGGAATAATGTACGTTTGCAGCGCGCCATGCGAAGGCTCGACCTGTTGTGGGAAGAAACCGAAGACTTGTATGAAAGCAGTACCCTCTCGCCCCAATTACTGGAGTTGCGCAATATGATCACCGTCGGTTACCTTATTGTAAAAGGAGCAGGTTTCAGAAAAGAAAGCCGCGGATTGCATTACAATACCGATTATCCGTCGAAGAGTAACCTGGTTCAAAATATCGTATTATAAGACCACCCGTATTGAAAGCATGTACTATTTAGTTTATATCCCTTTATGGCTGGTGTCTTTGCTCCCGCTTCGGGTATTGTATGTTTTTTCAGATATCGCATACGGGTTCGTTTTTTATCTGTTTAAATACAGGCGGGATGTGGTGCGCAATAACCTGAAGATTGCTTTTCCGGAAAAATCGGAACAAGAGCGTTATGCAATCGAAAAGCAATTCTATCATAATCTTACGGATACCTTTATTGAGTCTATCAAATTCATTACGATCAGTAAAAAACAAATACTCAGACGAAGTACCGGCGAGTATGATATGATCAACGACCTGATTGAAAAAGGGAAGAACGTACATATTATGGCAGGACACCAGTTCAACTGGGAATTTGCTAACCTGCTCTACGCACTCAATCTGAAAACGCCATTTGTGGGCATTTATATGACCATTGCCAATAAACACCTCAACCGGATATTTTTTAATTTCAGGAAACAGTTTGGTACTATTCTTATTTCGGCACAGGAATTCAAGAACAAACGGTTTGATGTGTTTCAGCAACAGTATTGTCTGGCGTTGGCGGCAGATCAAAATCCCGGAGATCCTACCAATGCATACTGGATGCATTTTATGGGTAAGCCGGCACCATTTGTAACAGGGCCTTCAAAAGGGGCCGTAAAGAACAACACGGCGGTGGTGATCGTGGGTTTTCGAAAAGTAAAGCGTGGTTATTATGCATTTACCACCGATATGCTGGCAGAAGAAGGATCACTACACAGCCCTGAAGAACTGACACTGATATACAAAAACGCATTGGAAAAAATCATTCGTAAAGATCCTGCTAACTATTTATGGAGTCACCGTCGCTGGAAATGGGAATGGACACCCTCTTGCCCTCCTGTACTTGATCAACTATCGGAATAAACAAAATCGTTATTTCATCGTCACTATTCGGCATTGCCACTCTTTGAACACAAATTTCCCGGCTTGCTTTTGTGTTTTTTAATTTTGTGAAAGCGTTCAGGTATCAGATCGTTTAGGGATTGTTGTGGTTACTTTCATTCTTGTTCCTCCGGGTTCTGTATTTTTTCTGTTTACTCTTATTCATAGAATTAAGCGCGGTTACTAAGAAGGGGGCATTTCCGAACCAGCAAAGGATATTCGTTCATTAACAGAAAGTGAACTGACATGCCGTTATGTACAGAATCCTGAAGCGGTGATTCGAGAATATCCCGAAATGTGGTTGTGGAGCCATCGCCTTTAGAAACATAAATGGTAAAAAGAATACGGCGCATACAGGAGTAGCATTTCAAAAAAAAGCTGTACGGGTTAGTACAGCTTTTCAATTAATTTATTAGGTGATCACCTGCAGGTACAGGGCAACATAATTTACTTCTTCTTTATTTTCTTCAGTTGCAGGTAATCAAGGAAATAGATCACTTTGAAGGAAATATTATTATTATCATCTTCTTTCATAGTATTGCTTAAGTTTTTAAAGTACCCATCATTTACCAGTTGAGTGAATTGGGTAGCCGCATTTTTCCATACCATATTGATAAAACTTCCAGGGGCAAATTGCCAGGTGTACACCATGTCAATATTGAAGAAGTTCAGGTTCTGATTGCGATTTTGTGTGTAAGTATTGTTCGAAGCCAGTTTGCCGTTTTCCTGCAGGGTATAGAACTCCTTGTATCGCACTTCGCTCCAGTAATGACGAATACGGGTATTGATGTTCATTTTGTCGTTGAAACTGTATTTAATGTTCAGGATGTTTTCAACCGTGCTGATATCCCTTCTGCCGAAAATTACATCATCTCCCTGAAAGCCTGCGAACCCTGCATTGTTCGTCTGTGGTGAAATACTGGTGTTCAAACTGATCGTTAGTTGGTTATTAAAACGGTACCGGTTCTGAAACGAAAAACTATACCGTTCGCTGGCGAATAAATTCCTTTTGATATAAAGTACTTCGGCATTCAGCATGTATTTCTTGGCATTGTTTGTTTCAAACCATGTATTCATGAAATAGTTAGACCAGCCACGGAAGACTCTACCTTCTTTACGGGGTTCGTAATAGTTATTGCCTTCGGGTTCGTATCCGATCAAAGCGCCCACAAACCACAAGTTTTTCAACTGTCCGTTCGCGTTAATATTGAAATTAGCACCCTGAAAACTTCCCGGATTTAACCGGCGGGAATAATAGGCATTTGCGTTGAGGCGAAGGTTATTGTACCATTTACTTGGTTTGGTCCACCGGTAGCCCATCCAGGCGAAATGATCTACAAAGTTGGTAAAGGTGAAATAACCAAGGTCATTGCTGTTGAATTTTTGATTGGTAAGTTCCTGACCCACATTGAAATTGAATCGTCCGCTCGTTTTGCCAAACCCAACACTATGACTGTACCCGGTTTGTGTTTTTCCTTCCGGTAGTAAACCGATCAGATTGCTTACTGCGGCTTTGCCATTCACATTCCACATATTCTTTTTATCGTTGAAACTGAAGAGGCCGGCAGTTACATTCGCATCATAATCATGTCCGCTCCGCAGTACATTCGTATTGATGAGTGAGACACTCGAATTGTTTTTTAATGTCTGATCGAGCACAATTACACTGTAATTGGTGAGCGGATCGATAACCACTTTTCGTTGTGTTTTCGTATTCACATCTTCCAGTGTGGCATAGCGTGTATTGGTAATGGCGTTCAGTACTCCAATACCAAACCCTTTTTGCGTGCGTCCCGAAATCTTCGTGGCATTGATGAGTTTGGATTCAGACGGGTTTTTGATCAGTTTATCATTGGTACCAGCATATTCATCAGGGCTATGCAGCAACACCGGATCGATACCAATCCGGCGGGCATAGAATAAATTGCCTTTGCTGAACAGTTCAGTACCCTCTGTGAAGAAGGGACGGTTCTCGGTGTATTTTATCTCGAAAGGAGTAAGGTTCAATACGCGGTTATCACTCTGTACCTGGCCAAAATCCGGCACCAGGGTAGCATCCAGTGTGAATGCCTGGTTGATGCCGTATTTCACATCCATACCACCATTCACAGAGGAGGTCCATTGTTTTTCTCCGGGTGCAGGAGAGGGAAAGTGATTGACATAAGTGGAAAAATAGGGAGAGAATTGCAGGCGCACCGGTGGTTTGATATTGGTAATACCGGTCCATTTTCCTTCCTGGGTAAGAAAGCCATTTACATTCACATCAATCGGATTCCAGGTATATTGTTGTTCGGTTTTTCTTCTACGGCGGGTAATGTTGAGTCCCCAATTTTGCACTTCCCCTTTTCCAAAGCGGATCGCGGAATAGGGAATGAACATTTCAAAGCTCCATCCGTCATTGTGAATAACGGCCCCGCTTTTCCAAACTGCATTCCAGGTAAAGTCTTCAGGACCGTTTTCGTTATCGGTGGAGTTGCTGTTCATTTTGGCATCCCATTGTTCTCCCAATGGTGTAATAAAATATTCAAAGCCGTTTTGTTTATCATAGTAGGTGTCGAAGATGAGTCCGATATAATCATTGGTGCCAAATCCATCACGACCGGACAGTTCAGTGGCGATACTGTCTTTCGTACGCTCATAACAATAACCGCCAAAATAGATTCCTTCATCATCATAGAGGAGGTAGGCCACGGTCCTGTTTTCATAGTTTTCAGGCTGGCCGGGTTTGGGTCGAAACTCCACGAGATTGGTCATTACCGGGGCATCTTTCCAGGCTTCATCGTTGATGAGTCCATCGATTTTGATGGGTTTCGTAGTGCGTTTCGCCTGTAATTCAAGTGGTGTGGCAGGAGCGGGTGTTTGCCCAAAACCCTGGAGTGCAAAGCACGCCAGGAACAGGAAAAGAAATAGAAAGGTTGGTTTACGTTTCATGACCAATGGTTGTCTTGCCATCGGGTTGGTTTGCCAGGCAAACAAACCAGTTGGCAGAGTTGTGTAATAAAGCAATTGATTATAAAAAACTTAGCCGAAACCCATGGTGTTTGTTACATGCTACCGACAACAAATACTAAATGTTTCGTACTTCGAAGATAAGGCCCTCCCGAAACAGGGGAGGGAGGTTTTACCTGAATTGTCATAAATACCTGATGAATGGTGAAAAACAGGGGGTGTTAACTTTTTATTGACAAAAAAAGACCGGCTCCTGTGGGGGAACCGGTCCTGTTGAGAATGGATGTTGGTTTTTAGTAATACGAATGCTTATCGTTTGATAAAAGAGGTACTGGAACGTTCGCCCGCATGTTCAACCGTTATATGATAGAGACCTTTTGCCAGTTGCACCACGGGTAAAGGGATGGTGTTTTGACCGGGCCGAACAGATGTCCATTGCTGATGAACGGTTTTGCCGGTTGCATCATGGATCAGTATACGGGCATTGTATGGTTGATTGGAAGATACCTGTACCTGTATCACATTATCTGCCGGATTGGGGAATACCTGCAGGGTGGCGATGCTATATTTATTCTGTACGGCGATGATTCTGCTTTGCGTGAAAGTGCCATCAGTGTCCGCCATTTTCAGCCGGTAAAAATTGGTACCATTTGCCGGATTGGCATCGATCCAGGTATAGCTCCTTTTATCACTGCTGTTGCCGGCAGCGGCCACACGACCGATCGGGGTAAAGGTTATGCCATCCGTGCTGCGTTCGATATCAAAATGAGAAGTGTTTTGTTCGATGAGAGTTTCCCAGTTCAGTTGAATGCTATTGTCTTTTTTTACGGCGGTGAAATCGCCCATCTTCAGCGGGAGTGAGTAGGGTGTCAGCCCGCGTATTTCAGCGGTGGTCAATGCGCGGTTGTAAACTCTGATCTCATCTATTTTGCCACCAAAGGGATTATAGCGGGGTGGTGAGAAACTACCATAGGCCATGGCACCTGCGATCATATTAATAGGATAAGTGGGTGCGGTGGTCCCTTCGGTAGCGGATAATCGCAATGTGCCATCGATATACAATGATATAGTGCCGTTGTTACGAACTGCTGCCACATGATGCCAGATGCCGGTGGTGAAATTGGTGGCGGCGGCGCTGCCTACGGAGTTGTTTTTATAATTGAATTGCAGGTTCCAGGTGCCGGCTACGGTACTCCATAGCCATATGCCCCAGCCGCCATAGTTCAGGCAATTATCAATGAGTCCGCTGGTGGTGGATCCATTAAAGAAGAAGGAAAACGAAATGGTAAAGTTGTTGGTACCGGTGAAATCAAGATTTCCGTTATCAACAAAATCAATATAGGAAGTGAGCGCACCGCCAAACTGCAATGCCTTATTGGCGGCATTGGCATTATTGGTGGTATAAGTGGTGCTTACCGGATTGGCGGTTACGTTGAGCGGGCCGCTATTGGTGGCATTACCATCGAATTTGAAATGACAGATCAACCCCGTAGTGGTGGGCTGTGCAAAAAGGGAAAAGCTGAGCAGACAGGATGCGATCAACAGGGCTACCAGCAGGGCTAATTGTTTGAATTTCATAACCAGTGTGTTTTAGAAGTGTTTTGAAAGAACCGCTTAAGCTGTAGGTAACAGTATCTATTACAGCCTAAGGGTTAACACTGTAAAAATGCCGGACTGGGCTGGGCTGAACTATGGGATAAAGGCGGAATTTGAAAAGGGTGAAAAGACGGTGGGGGGAGTTAAAGTACGACAAAAAATCAAATAAGTAATTAGGCAAATTTGTTTTGATATTAAATATTTTAATTTCAAAAACAAATCAAATGGCAAAACAAGTATTAGTAACTAGTGTGTCAAATCTGAACGACCTTTCAACAGATCAGATAATTACAAAGGTTCAAAATGATGTTGGTGTACACATTAAACCTTTAGGTAAAGCATTCACCGACATACAGGTAAAAGGGTTAGCTGCCTTATTAGATTTCTCAGCGAATTACGATGATAGTGATTTCATATCTGAATTCAGAGCAGAGAAAATGAAAGCTGCTTTCGATGAAAACCCAAATTTATTGGAGACCCCGAGAGCTTTGTTAGAAGTTTTTTTGAAACGGGTTGATGATTTGGTGAAAAATATCCCTATTCCTGCAGAGCATGACTGGTTTCTTCGGTTTTATTTGGGTTTTGATATGGATAACAAATACGGAATTGTTGTTATACCTTACCATGGATTGAAAGGTGGTAAAAATCATGATGAGGATGTTGAAAATAGGCTTTGGAGTAAAAAATATACCTTTTTTGCTTTAGTGCCATCGCTAAATGTAATATCAACTGTTGTTGCACAGTGTCAGGCAGTTGTTGAAAATAAAGACTCAAGCGGAATATTGTTGGCATATATTACACTTGATTCATTCAAAGAACTAATTACGAATTTTACAGCCGGAGATTTTGTAAAAATTGTGTTTTCTTTTGCAAGAATTTTTGACGATGCTAATAAATTGACAATTATTACCACAGCCTTTAATGCTTATGATAAATATGTTATTGTGAATACTGAAAAAACGAGTATTGGTATTTGTTACGATCAGGTTGATCTCATACCTCCTCCTAACGGGCCTGTACCAGATACCTCGTTATTATAACATTGTGTTCTTTATTAACAGGATGTAGTTGCATAATCATGTTACCTGAAAACTAAAAGGTAAGTTTGATTTTGAAATCCATTGGATTATCTTTATAAAGTTTATAATGAAATTAATTACCTGATACTTTATGATATTAGTGCCTGCAAATATTGCCGAAATCGCAGCCGCATTTATCTGCACGGTATGCTTAATTATCAAACCATCTGTATTGAACAGATGGTTTGTTCTCTTTCTATGGACAACTGTAGTTGTAGAACTCATGGGTAAACTCACATCCCAAAACCTGATGGTGAAGGTCCCAATGTATAACCTTTTCAATGGGGTTGAATTTTTCTTTTACTTATCACTATTGACTTCGATTGCAATTTGGAAAAAAAGTAAAATCATCTTTCTTTTGTTTATTATAGGTTTCAGCTTATTCTTTCTGATCAACCTGTTATTTGGTCAGGGGCTATTTATATATAATAACCATACACATACAGCCGGGTCTGTCCTGCTAATAGCCGGATCCTTATTTATTCTCTTTAAAATATTTACTTCAGAAACCTATGAACCGCGTCCGCTCAGAACGCCTCTGATCTGGATATTGGTAGCCCTGTTGATTTTTTATACAGGCAACCTGTTTAATACTGCATTTTACAATTATCAATCCGCTGTAAATCCCCGTCTGGCTGTAAAACTCTACAGACTCATTAATCATAATCTTAATATCGTATTGTATTTACTGTTCAATATAGCCTTTGTTTTTGAAGTCAGGAATACACCTCAGCCAGAATAAAATTTAAACTATGCTCGATGAAGCAAGAACCGATTTTTCTGCAGCAATAATTGCTGGAACAATACTGTTCCTGTTACTCCTTGGTTTTGTACTATTCTTTTTTCTCTGGTTCAGAAAAAAAAGACAGCTGGATAACGTAAAAATGAAGGAAATGCGTATGGATGCAGAGCGGATGCAGGCGAAATACCAACAAACCCTCCTCCAAACCCAACTCGAAATCCAGGAACAAACCTTAAAAAACATATCTCAGGAAATACACGACAACGTCGGTCAGGTGCTAAGCCTCGCCAAACTGAACCTCAATATGATGGATGTAGAAAAACCTGATCAACTGCAACGTAAAATTCAAAGCACGCTGGGTCAGGTCACCAAAGCCATCAACGATCTGCGGGATCTGTCGAAAAGTTTCAATACCGATAATATTGTAGCCCTGGGTCTGATTCAATCTATCGCGGGCGAGTTGGATATAGTAAGTAAAACGGACAAATTTAAAACGGAGTTTCGGATCGCCGGGAATTCGGTGTTGCTGGAGGCTCAAAAAGAGCTCATTCTTTTTCGGATCGTACAGGAAGCCCTGCATAATGTGATCAAACATGCACGGGCCACCGTTATCAGAGTATATGCAGAATACACGCCCGAACAGTTGGCCTTGCGCATAGAAGACGATGGCCGCGGGTTTGCAGCTGTGTCCAACCAAGAAGGGGTCGTCAGAGACCAGGGCCTCGGCATTCGCAATATGCACAACCGCGCCAAAATGATCGGCGCGGATTTCAGTCTGCAGAGCGCGGTCGGCCATGGCACCAGTGTAAAGATTGTAGTACCTTTAAGCGGACACACACCTGCAGTAAATTGACCTGATTTTGATAATTAAACTATTACTGCAATGAATAAAGCGGATATTACCATTGCCCTTGTGGATGACCATGTGCTACTGCGCAACGGGCTGGCAGGTATGCTCAATGAAGCCGGATACACTGTGCTCTTTGAAGCGGACAATGGAAAGGCTTTCACCGATAAGTTGACAACCTCCGGGCAACCGGTCATCGCGCTGCTGGATATCAATATGCCCGTTATGGACGGCTTTGCTACCGCTGCTTTTATTAAAGCAAACTATCCCGAGATGAAAGTGCTCGCCCTCAGCATGTATGATGATGAGGAAGCCATTATAAAAATGCTGAAGAACGGTGCCAGGGGATATATCCTGAAAGATGCACATCCTTCCGATCTCAAAGCGGCCATTGATTCCATTGTTTCCAAAGGCTATTATTATTCCGAAATGGTAACGGGCAGGCTTATGCGCAGTATTCTGGACGAACCCGGCAATGAGAAGATCGCAGAGGATAAACTCACCGAACGGGAAGTGGAATTTCTGAAACTGGCAGCCACCGAACTCACTTATAAAGAGATTGCCGAACGTATGCACCTCAGCCCCCGCACGATTGATGGATACCGGGATGATCTTTTTGCCAAATTAAATATCAAGAGCCGGGTGGGGCTGGTGATATATGCGATAAAAAATGGGATTGTTACGGTCTAAGGATGAACCGATTTCGATAACATACTACTTTTACACCCCCTGCTACTCATGTTTCAGTGAATAAAACCTTACACTGTTAAGGTGTTTTTCCCGTTTTTTACCAACGGTTAGAGTTGCAACTTGCATTATGGCTTACCGTAAGCAATATGAAGAACTCCTGTACCAGCATGAATTACTGTTGGCCAAGTTGTCTGTGCGCGACCATTTTCTGAAAACGGTGGTTCGTGAAGTATATGAAAATATCGGCCAGGTACTGAGCCTGATTCGCGTGCAGCTTTCCTCCCTGCAGGCCGGGTTTGTAAACGGGGAGCGTGACCGGGTCCATTCCTCCGGGGAACTGGTAGGACAAACGATCCGTGAATTACGCACCATGTGCCGCCTCTTCTATCCCGAAGAAAATTTTTTAGGTGAACAGGGTTTAGCCGATGCACTCCGATCAGAAATAAAGACGCTATACCCAGAGGCCGCATGTGAGATACCGGGCGACGCCGGTTTATTCGCCCGGCTCAATGATGATGAGTCGTTACTGCTTTATAGTATCTTACTGGATCTACTCCTGCACATTCAGGAAAAGGGGAAAGGCAGCCTCACTCAATTTACTCTGGTGCAAAAAAATCAGGCTTCCTGTTTTCTGATGGATTATTCAGGAAAGCCCCTTGAATCCCCGCACCGGGGCCAACAAAAGGATTGGAAACTCAGTCCTTACGACCGTGTACGATTGCTGGGTGGAAAATTGCAAATAAAAAAAACAGGAACTGACACCAGAAGAATTAAATTAGAGCTACCAACACACCACCAGATATGAATAAAGTAAAAATAGCATTGGCAGACGACCATGTTCTGCTTCGTAACGGCCTTGCCGGCCTCATCACCAATCTCGGTTATACAGTACTGTTAGAATGCAGCACGGGTAAAGAACTTACGGAGAAACTGGATAAGAATAATCTCCCCGATGTGGTATTGATGGATATCAATATGCCGGAAATGGACGGATACGAAACCACGGCCTGGCTGAAGACCCATTATCCGCTGTTAAATGTGCTCGCCCTGAGTATGTATGATGATGAAAACGCCATCATTCGTATGCTCCGCAATGGGGCCCGTGGATATATTATGAAAGATTCCGACCCATTGGAACTCAAACGGGCCATTGATGATATTGTGGAGAAAGGCGTACACTATTCAGAACTGGTAACAGGAAAGCTGTTACATTCTATTTATAATGTGAATGGTAATGCCGGCCATTCGCAGCAACTGCTCGAACTCAATGAGCGTGAGATCGAATTCCTGAAACTGGCCAGCACTGAAATGACTTATCGGGAGATCGCGGAACATATGCATCTCAGTCCCCGCACTATCGATGGATATAGAGATAGTTTATTTGAAAAACTGAATATCAAGAACCGGGTAGGGCTGGTATTATATGCGATCAAAAACGGCATTGTTCAATTGAATTAAACAGCGCTTTCGGATAGCGTTTATAAGCGTTATATTTTCCCGACCGCTACGGTGGTGCCTTTCCCGGCAACTGAATCTATCGCTAACCGGTATTTAATTTCCTTTGCCCTGCGGCCCAGGTTTTTCAGTCCATTGCCGTTATTTACTTTAGTTGTGTCAAATCCTTTGCCGTTGTCTGCAACGGAGAATACAGGTTTGCCTCTTTGCAGTTCTGCATGTACCGTAATTACCGTTGCCTCCGCATATTTGATGGCATTGTTGATCACTTCCTTGAGCATCATATACAAATTCCTTCTTTCTTCGAGCCCGAGTTTGAATCGTGCCGCTTCATTTGACAAATGCAGGTCGTATTTCACATTACTGGCATCGCAAAGGTTCGATGCAAAATGACCCACCCTTGTCAGCAGGCTGTCGATACTGTCCTTCGTATCATCCAGTACCCAGATAATATCCCTGATACCGCTGATGGCTTCGTGTGTACTCAGTTTTACCAGGGGTAAATATTTTTCGGCCTGGTTATCCATCATGGCCAGGTTTGCATATACTTTAATACTGTTCATAGTACTGCCGAGGTCATCATGCAGGTCGCTGGCCATTTGATTTCGGATCTTGTTTTCATTGCGCAACTGGTTCACCCGCATTTTATAAAACGCAAATAAGATCAAACTGATGGCGAGAATACACAGTATTCGAAACCACCATGTCTGGTACCAGGGTGGACTGATATAAATATTCAATACACTGATATTACTGCTTTCCACGCCATCGCTGCTTACGGATTTTACTTCGAGCCTGTGTTTGCCGGGCTGCAGTTGGGTAAGTATGAGTTCGTTGTTGGTGCCATTGCTCAGCCATTCTTTTTGCGAGGGGAGTATCCGGTACCAGAAAATTGTTTTTCCCGGATTGATGTAAAAAGGAGATGCCAGGTAAAACTTTAATGTATTCTCGGTATAGGTGAGCGTAATGTTACGGAGGCTGTCCGGGAAAAGCAATTTTTCCGTTCCGCCTTTCAGTAAAACGGTTTTTTCTATTTCTGCCAATGGAGCAAGGTTATTTTGCAGGATATGTTGGGGATTGAAAAAATTAAATCCGTTTATCCCACCAAAATACATGGTATCGCCTTTAT
The DNA here is from genome assembly GCA_026391455.1 of Bacteroidota bacterium. Classification (GTDB taxonomy): domain Bacteria; phylum Bacteroidota; class Bacteroidia; order Chitinophagales; family Chitinophagaceae; genus JJ008. Next base: position 30,238 of record JAPLEH010000016.1, on the reverse strand, counting down.
GGAAACTGCTGGTCCGGTTGAATTCATTATTCACCAGTCCGTCTGCCTGATCATAATTCCGGATACGCCCGCTTTTCGAATCATACAATACAAGGCCCCTGTTCGTACTCATCCACAGTTGTGTGCCGTAGCCCCGGTACACCGCATAAATATCATTATTGGCAAGACCTTCTTTTTCGGTGATATAACTGATCTGTTTGGTGCGAAGATCATATTTATTCAATCCACCTCCATAAGTACCAATCCACCAGGTATCCGCTTCGGGCAGTATGGCATTCACCTGGGGATAGCTGATGCCACCCGTACCGGGCGGTAAGATTTGTTTAAAACGCCCTGTCTGTTTATTAAAGAGACAAATGCCATTATTGGTGCATACAATGATATCACCCTGTGGAGATAAAGCAAGATAATTGATAGTATTGTTGCATACGGAAGTGCTGTCACCTTCCCGGTGTTCAAATTTATCGGTGGTATGTGTACGGAAATTCCAGCGGATCAGCCCGCCGCCATTGATGCCCCTGGCTCCGAATACGATTTCGCTGTCACTGATTTTAAGCGCACATAAGATATTGAATGTATCGGTGAACGATAATTCCGGATATCGGGTAGAAATTTTCTTTACAGCCGGAGTCAGTTGATTATCGGTAAAGTAAATACCGGATTTGGTACAGAAGAGCAATAGTTCCGGTGTGGCGCGATAGATATAATTGAAACGTACTTCTGTTTTTTCTCCGATATTCAATTGCTCAAATTTGTTGAGCGGAATATTGTATCGGATCAATTGCCGTTCGGTGCCGATCAGCAGATTTTTATTGTCTTCGGTATAGAGCGGGTACACTCTCATGGGGCTGCCGTCTTTATCCGTTACGGCCTTTGAAAAGAACTGGTCTTCCTGGTAAAAGAATTTGATGAGCCCCTTGCCATGTCCGGCCCAATAGCCCTGTCCTTGTTTATCAGTGAGCAGAAAAAAAATATTATTGCTTTGTAGTTTTTTTGAGCCGGCATTATCTGCGAGATGATCGATGAGCAGACCGGATGTGTCGAAGGTGAAGATACCGGCTGAATTGGAGCCTGATAGTACCCGGTTTTTGAACGGGTCGTAGGTTTGGCAATTGAACTGCATAGCGCTGATCGCCAGCCCCTGCTGATCCTGTATTTTTTTGGGAATCGCGCCCTCCTGTAAACTTAATATGAACAATCCTTTATTGGAAGCGATGAAGAGTTTATTATCCGGTAATAAGATGCCATTGTGCAGGTTCAGTTCCGGATCAGAACCAAATAACTGCATGGGGAAGTCCTGCAGTACATGAAACTGATCATCCATGATCATTACACCATGCCGGTTTGTAATGGCTACGATTTGATTTTTACTGTTTTCCAACAGGGAAACGACAAAAGGTGCCGGCACTTTTTTACCACGGATAACTAACTCTTGCGAAATAAATTTTTCAGAAGAAGGATCGTAGATCAGCATGCCGGGCCGGTATCCGAATACCATTTTCGAGTTACTCAGTTGCAGGATACATTCGAGGTTTTTGCCTGTTTCTTTTTTGTTGATCCTATCGGCAATGGCCTGCAGGTTTTTATTTTGTTCCGGGGTGCCATTGGGATAAAAGAGGGTAAGCCCTTTATCGGTACCCACCCAAAGCTGGTGTGCTTTATTTTCTACAATGGCATTGATGGATTTGCCTACCAGCGAAAAATTGCCATTGTAGCCCAGTTTATAATTGATGATGCGTTTGCCATCGTATTTATTCAGTCCGCTTTCGGTGCCCACCCAGATATAACCCCGGCTATCCTGGCAAATGGCCTGTACGGTATTCTGAGGGAATTCGGATAAAAAGGTAAAATGCTGGAAGGAAGAAAGATTTTGCGAAGAGAGGGGTAATCCCTGTATGCATACAAAAGCCATGAAAAAAAGCCGGAAGTAAAAATTCCGAAAGGAAGCAGCGTGGTTTGGTTTCATGCGAACCTAAAATATCAATTTTTCGCTGAATAAACGTATAGCAGGAATAAAATGACGGAATTACCCCATTCCCCTGCCGATCTAATCTTTTTCGAGCCGGATGCGGGTGCCTTTGCCGGGTGTACTGTCGATGCCGAGTTGGTAATGGATGGCTGCGGCCCGGATCTTGAGGTTGTTCAGGCCATTACCGGCGCTATCGTCTGAAACGGTAAACCCTTTGCCCTGGTCGCTGATGATAAAAACAGGTTTATTTTTTTGGAGGTAAGCGGTAATGGTAATGACCGGGCTTTCTGCATATTTAATGGCATTGTTGACCGATTCTTTCAGCATCATATACAGATTTCGTTTTTCCTCCTGCCCCAGTTTGTACGACCTAACGGAGTTACCGATATCCTGTACATATTGAATATTTGTTGCTTCGCAAAGCGGTTGGGCAAACTGGCTGATCCGGTGCAGCAGGTCTTCGGCGGCATCTTTCCGGTCATCGAGTACCCAGATCATATCGCGGATACCGGTAATGGCTTCCTGCGCGCTGTGTTTGATCAGTGGCGGATATTTCCCCTGTGGGTATTCCATGATGGCCATATTGGCAAAAAGCTTTACGCTGTTCATGGTGCTGCCCAGGTCATCATGCAGGTCACTGGCCAGTTTGGTACGGATGCGTTGTTCTTTTTTGAGCTGGTTGATGCGGAGGCGGTAAAAGGAATAGGCGAGGGCGATGATGGCGAGGCCGACTAAAACCTGAAATTGCCAGGTTTGGTACCATTTGGGTTTAAAAATAAGGGTGAGGGTTTTTATTTCGCTTTCTACGCCGTCTTCATTGATAGCTTTGACATGTAATTGATATTTGCCGGGTTTAAGCCTGAACGATTGAGCTGAATTTTTTGAGCTGATATTCCAGCCCGCATCTTTCTCTTCAATGCGATAAGCATATCTTAATTTTTCCGGATCGGAATAATCTATTGCTGCAAAATTGATGGTTATCTGCGAAATGTCAGGCTGTATTTCGACTTTATTCATTTCAACATTCAACGTGTCAGTTGATGCACTATTTGACGTCTGGCTTATGGTTGAAAAGGTTAATACCGGTTGTTGGATGTCTGGAATAAACTTTTTCCTGTCAATTCTGGTGATGCCATTGATGCCCCCAAGAAAAACATAATCGTCATTGGTGTCGCCGCTCGCTTCTTCAAAACTGTTTGACTGCAATCCATCCTCTGTGAAATAGTTTTTAATCTTTTTGGTTTTCAGGTTTATGGTTACCAGGCCATTATTAGAGGAAGCTATTAATAGGGTGTCATTCAGATTAAATATCTTATAGAGACCAAGATTGTTTATTCCGTCTGCGGCCGTGTAGATTTTAAGGAGGGACAGATCTTTTGAAAGCTCAACGATGCCTGTTCCATAGCTGGTTAGCCAGTAACCATTGTTTGTTTCACAAACATCCATATTTATACTCAGCGGCACCTTTGTTATCTTATCTGTCAGGGGTACAGGGAGAATTGTTTTTTTATTGTGATCGTAAATGGATACAGCATTTTCGCAAACGATCCATAATCTCTTTTGTGAATCAATGAACAAGCGGTTGATGTTATTGTTCTGTAGTTTGAGATTCTTTGTCCTTGTATTAATTGAATCTATTTTCCCCGATTTTACATCCCATATATAGAGGCCATGATTATTCTGACTTGCCATGAAAATTACCGAGTCCCCGAATCTAGCCGAACACATCAGCAAATCTTTTTCAATACGTTTGAGTTCTGGGAAAACAGATACAATGTTTACCCGGTTAAAGTTTGAGTCAAACATTTTGAGGCCTTTAGACTCTGCTGAAGCTATATAAAAACCCTTTGCAATGGGGAAGGCTGAATAGTATGCACCATCGCCAAGAAGTTTTTTTATATGCGCATTAGCATGATTAACTAAAAACAGGCCATCATATGCACATACCAATACATTCGAACTTGATGTTTTGCAAATCGTAATAGCATGATTGATCTTAATATTTTTACCGTCGAAGGAGTTGAAATAACTGGAGAAAGGAGAATTGATATTCCTGATCCAGGCAATGCCTTTGGGAGAACCGATCCAGACTGATTTTCCAGTAAAAAAAATAGTATTGGAAAGCCCTGCCCAGCTTCTATCATCTATGTTTCCTGCGAGTTGCAGGTTTTCGGTATGTCCGGTTTTGAGATTTAGTTTTTTAAGAATATTCGTTCCACATATCAATGCTTCAGACCCGTAAACGGCGATTGAATTGAGTTCAACCTGGGAAAGGTCATTCGTATAACCGGGGATACCCGATAACGGGTTTTCAAGGCTTAAATTACTGATATTGATCGTGAATAAACCTCCGGATGTGGCAAGCAGTACCTTATTTTGGTAAACTGCATAGTTGGAAAATACAAGCTCTTTTCTCCTGAAATCAGCAGCCGGAATGAGGGTGATTTTCTGACTACAGGTAAGATCCGTAACGAGAATTCCCGTTTTGGAAATAAAGAACCATACGCGATCCTGCCCATCAATCATAATATCTTCCAGCGCTCCGTTGCAGTTGAATTTTTCCTGGAGGTTGATCGTAGAGGTTATTTTGCCTGATTTCTTATCAAAAATATGTATCAACCCTTCGTATGTGCCAATAATGATTGTGTTGTTTGTTTCCTGAAAGCATTTATACCAGAGTGTGGCATCCGTTTGTTTCTGACTTTTTACTTTATAGGCGTTAACTACGTTGCAGGTTGTTACATCAATTTTATTCAGCCCCCCATAAGCAGTCAGTGCCCAGAGGAAATTGCCGGTTTTATCGTTTTTGATATCATATGCATCTGTACCAATTATTCTTCTCCGGTCATCGATGTCGTAGGAATTCAGGCTGATGAAGGATTTGCCGTCGAACCGGCTGATACCGTCTTGGGTGGCGAACCACATAAAACCAAACTTATCCTGTGTTATTTTCCGGATATTGATACCGGGCAGGCCGTCTTTGATCTCGAGTTTTGTAAAGGGGAGAAAGTTCGTGGTTTGGGAGTTACAAAGGGTGTTTACACCCCAGGTAAAAAGCAGGAGGCAAAGTATCTTTCTGGTATAAATACCTTTTTTTATGAGTAATGGAAAGCGATATACTTGGACAGTTTCTGTCATAGCAATGTTGGATAAAACAGAGATGGTAGGTAATGTGCCAATACAGAAGCTCGCATATGAGGAATTTGAATCATCAATAATCTCGATTAAGAATCCCAATAAAGATGTCAGATTTGCAATATTTCTATACGATGTTACTACTTTAACAGGACATATCAAAACTACTGTAATAATAGGGGGTAAGTATTCTTTTGTAACAGAGCCCCCAATTATAAACCTAGATTTCTACGGCAATAATTATGATCATTTAGTAAATTTCTTGAAAGATTTTGTTTCGAAAAAACAGGTTAAGGATAATGAAATTCACAGACATTTTTTTATCACATGGGGACATGGAACAGGTCTTAGTTTTTTTGCTCAAGATGATATTAATGAAATGAGATCTAACCTGAAGTCTCTATCTGAAGAGAAAACTGCTTTTAATAACTACTATCAACTTATTAATTCGCTGAGATTTTTGCGCAGTCAACTTTCTTTAGAAGATAGTCAAATTAACTATCTCGAAATTTTATCTGAAAACTTTCTTTTCCCTGATAAAAAGAACCCCTATGATCTTGATAAAAGAAGAATAGTCGAAACAACAACAAAATTGGTCAATCGAAGTGTGACGGGTATTGAGCTGGTTAATATTCTTTCAAAAGGATTGGAAAAAGATTTTGCGTTTCAAGAGAATAAAAAGATCGATTTTATTATGTGTTTAACTTGTTATACTCAAATGATTGAAACTGGTAATACTCTCAAGAGTATAGCTAAGATTTTAATTGCACCTGAAACTACGATTACTCACTTTGGGTATAATTATAAAAAATTATTTAAGCTATTTTGTTCTAAGCCCGAAATTGATGAAACTCAAGTGGCAAATTGTTTGGTAAATAATTATTTAGCAAAGTTTGATGCACCTGAGTTTACGAACATTATTAAGAAAAATGAAAACATTGGTGTAATACCATATAGACAGCTTGTGTCTTTTAGCATTATACGGCTTGATCAATATGCTGATATTATTAAAAGTATTCGTTTGTTAGTTGATTATATCCTAGATACAAACGATACAATTACTGTAGATAATTCGCCTGTTGGGATGGTGCGTGTTTTGGCCCTGGCAAGGTTAAAATGCATGGTCACAACTTCCTTTGTTAGTAGTGATACAAGTATTATTGACTTTAATAACTTGATAATGGAGTTTTACAGATTCCATGGACAATTTGCAGGCGAACCGCTTCGAATATTTGATAAATTAATGGAATCATATGATGAAAACGGTAAATTTATTATCGCTGGATATTTTCCTGCCAGATTTTCTCATATGCTTAAGCATGATCAAATACAAACTTTGTGGGCCGGTTTATTTGGTGTTTTCCTTCCTTTGTTGAGGAATTTATCACCTGCTGAACTTAATATGTATAATTATATTAAAATAAACCAGGGAAAAATCGGCTTTTGGAAAGAAACCAGATGGGACGAGCTAATTTTAAAAATAGAGATATGATTTGTGATAAAAATGTAAATCGGCTACAATTTTAGTTTACAGATTTACTAATCATAGTTTACGTATTATTTTTTAGTTACACTGGCTTTCTTTTTAGCCCCTTTTTTGGCAGCAATTGTTTTCCCTGGACCTCCTACTTTACTGCTTTTAACTGAGAACCTTATAACGACATCTGCTACGCTACCATTTTGTGAAACTTCTAGTATTGGAGAAAAATTGGTTACTTCAGGGTTTATAACTCCAAAAAGTGATCCAAAATTAATAAAAGCTTGTTTTTCTGAAACCGATCCTGCTGCATCTGGGTCAAAATTTGTTTTAACGTTTGATGTGGGTATGGTTAATATTACACTTAATTGAACGGTGTCTTTTATTGTTTCTAACCCATTTAATGATATTAAGGTTTGTAAATCTCTTTTTACCTTTCTAGATCCAGTTTTTTCGAAGTTTTGAAATAAAATTCCGTTTGACATAATTTTAAGTTTGAAATTTTAATAAAGCACTCTTTTAATTGAGCATTTGTTTTTACTTAATAAATTTAATTAAGTTTATTTGATTTAGTTTGTGTTTTTTTACCTTTGTAGACGGTGTTTTCACCCTTACTTTATTTAGCAAGTAATTTCCTGATTTTTACTAATTTTATTACAAGTTTTTATAATTGAATAATTTAACCATGTCCACAACCCCCGCCATATTCTGGCCGCACTCCGAACACTGGTCTGTAAAAATACCGCTGATTACCAACCATTACCGCATGCCGGTGATGGAAGAAAAGGGTTATGTAATAATGAAGAATCTGGATATTTCCCATATACCCGCTGCCGAATGGGAAAACCTTGTCTATATGGACTGGAAGAGTGGTGGCGATACCAATTTTGCCCCCCTGGCTTCCTGCGATGGTACTAATGAATGTAAAGGTTTTTGGGAAAATGGCAAGACCGACAAGGATGCCATCTTTACCCCCAATTCGGAAGGATGCCCCAAACTGATGGCCTATATCAAATCCATCCCCGCTAATTTCGGACGGGTACGCATCATCCGCCTCGAGCCGCAAACGCATGAACAGGCTATTCGCTCCGTACACCGCGATGATAATAACCGCCTCAATCCCGAAGGTGAAGGTTGGGTGGTACGCATGTGGATCGAACTTACTGATAACCCCGACAGCTATATGCTGCTGTATGATAGCGATGAAAATAACCTGCCCATAAAAGAATCTGAAGCCCGGGTACCCATGCCCAAAGGAGCCCATTTTGTAGTGGATTCCCAGCGGCTCTGGCATGTGGGTGTACACAATGGTACAAAATCAAGGTATGCCGCCATCATCAGTTGCGAAAGCAGCCCCGAATTAGATGCCTGGATAAAGTCTAAACTGTAATTCACCATTTGGTACAAGCTTACAAAAGGCAATCTATGTTATTGCCCGATCAGGGTCAGCACTACTCCGGTTTGTATGGTTACTGAACTGGTACTCTCATTTCTTAAACTTCGAATCGTGGTGTTTGTACTCACTACCGGGTAATTCGCGCGTCCGGTTGGAATGACAACATCTGTAAATTGGTCAGGTACTGCATTGCAGGTGAACCAGTTGGCCCCGGCGTGCCAGCCTCCTGTGCTATTATTTCCCTGCCAATAACTAACGAACTTAACATCATATTCAGTAGAGGGGGTACCATCTATCAAACATCTGTATTTATAGCCATAAAAACTGGTGGGTAACCCCGATAGGGTAAGCTTGGGTGAAAATACACCGTTGTAATTGCCGCCATCAGCCAGAATATTTGTAAAACCGGTTCCATTGTTCACCTGCCATTGATAAACTCCTCCTGAAGTTCCTGCTGGAATAATAAATGATCCCAGGGCACAAAAATTTAATGTATTGGCAGTGGCAACTATAAACCCGCCCGGCCTGTTCACTACCGAAAATTTTACTTCCCAAAATCCTGCGCTGGCATTCCATACTATATCCGCATCGGAGGGATCTATTAATTCAGGTGTGCCATTATACGTATAAGGAAGGCCGTTGTCTTCATTAATGGTTCCGGCATTTCTGTATACTCTCAGATTTGCTTTTCCGGCAATATCACCCGGGCCCATTGGCAGGTTCAATGCACTGGCAGGGTGTTCATTAAAGGCATCAAATTCCGCTTGTTTGAAGTATAACGTAATACTTAGTACAGAGCCCTGTAAGACTGTCTTTATATCATAATGACGGGCTACATAGGGAATGGCGCCCCATAATGGCACACTGTTTTCTACCCATACTTTTGCAGTAGTGGAAGACACAGGACTATTACCGATTGGAAGCAGTTTGGCAATTAATTTACAAGGAAAGGTAGGGTCTGTAAACAAAACACCTGTTTCGGGATTACTTACTGTTTGGGAAACTACAGAACCACCCGGAACTCCCGCAAGATCTGCAGCTGTCGTATTAAACGAATGGTTTAAATAAACTCTTTTTTTAACAACTCTTGCACCTCTTGTAGCTTCCAATAAAATATTTCCGGTTTGAGGCCCCGATGAATAGGCTATCCTTCTAACATAAAATATTCCTCCCCCGGAGTCTAACGAAATTGTATTGCTAAAACCTGCTGCGGGATCAGCTGCAAGTTCAAATTCCCCTGAAACGGTAGCAGTAATATTTACCGTATCTGGTAAATAAGATACATATTTAATTCCCTGTTCGTTCAGCATCCCTGTACAGGAATTATAATTAAGGGTATTGGTTGTTGTTGGAAAAAAAGATGGATTACATAGGTTAGTGAAAATGCTAAAGCATATAAAAGAGTTGCAACAGGTTAAGGCAATGCTGCCACCATGTAAAAAATAGCTGTAGGAATTGTCAGGAATTCCGGAAAAATCAATATACCGGTCACCGGATAGGCTCCCAAAACTTATAGGTATATTGGTTGTGGCAGTACCGGAAAATTCATCTCTGCATTGGTTATGTATGCTTCTTGAACCAATAAGATCAAAAACAGATGTGACACCACTGCCGGGTTGGGCAATTAACGAACCCAATTCGGTGTTTAAAAAGTAATACCTTATATCATATGTTCCTGAAAAACCATTTTCTATATTCACCGTTAAGTTTCTGTCTATATAATACTGTCCACTGAATAGTGTCCTCACTGAGCTGTTATTTTTAAAAAAACTTGCCTTTACCGTTCCCATATTCAGCCCGTTAGGCCCGATACCCGCAATATACCGGTTGGAAGAATCCAGCAATACTAAAGCAGACTGCAATGCAGTATTGTTATTACTGCCTGGCCCTATCGTAGTTTCAGATCCATCCATACAACTGCCTGGAATACCAGGGGCTACTACACGGGTAATCGCTACCGATGTAATGTTTACCAGGTAATCTTCGGTTTCACTTCTGTCGTAACTATTACATGGGTGGGTAAGGAATTGCGGTAAATAAGGGGCATATATGATCCGTACCCGCAGGCGGTGATTGCCCGTGTTCATGGTAGTGGGAATATAAATACTGTATAATTTTTTTGTCGTTCCGATCTTCAGGTTATCCAGTATTCGTTCATTGTCTTCAAACAAATCGTTATCATTTGCATCAATCCAGATGGTGGCATAATCATCTGCATTGCCTGTTCTCATAAAACCGCTGAAACACTGGCCGCTTACCAAAGAAACAGCCGCAAATGAACCGGTATAATCTGAGTAAGCCAGCGGACTCGCATTACAGGTGGAGCCGGAGGGGTTGTAAGTTACTGTACCACTGCCTCCTTTTAAGGAGAAATAAGTGAGACTGTCACCCAAACTGCAGCCGTTGGCAGTAACAGGTATACAGGCAGCAAAGGGAACAGAAAAAGAAGAAAGTTGGTTGATAACCTCGTTTTCTTCAGAGGTGTACAGTGTGGTGTTTCCGGGAGCAGACGAAGATAAAGCGGAAAAGTAAGTGAAGTCATTGATTTGAATGGTGGGCTGTGCAGGTAAGTATGTAGACTGGCATATCAATACTAACCACAGGCAAATACAAACCGGATTTGTTTTCTTTAACTGGGGAAAAATCGGCTTTAATAAAGAACCCTTTGCCATAAAAGTACAAGTTTAATGTATGATTGTTCTCAAACAGTACCAGCGAAAGGTTTCTTACAGGAGTGTATCTTAAGTTCATTCTAAAATTAGGATAAATTGTCCGTTTCTCCATTCATTCCACAAATGGAACAGATTTTAGATACATACAGGTTTTTTCGCATGTATCTTTCCCCAATATGTACATAGTACAGGATTTTCGGTCATCGTTGAATAACCAATGCGCACGAAAATTTACAAATCACCGGCAGGGGATTCCTCCTTTTTTATCGATAATTAAAGCGTCCAGTACAAACCCATTAGACTGGTAAGTGCTTTAATATAATGTTGACTATAAATTTTACAACTTATATGTGTTCAACTGTGGCTTTAATGTAAGAAGTTATTTTACGCCACCTATAAGGAGAAATAAAACAGGTATCCATCCAAACGGAAAAGTTTGCCAGGTACTTTAATATATTGTCGGCTGTAAATATGACTACTATCTGTGCTTATCTGTGTTCATCTGCGGCCCTAATTGAGGACGCTGTTTTCCTTAACGATCTCAGCTTTTTCCTGCTCTTTGATCTTACCCCAGCCGCCGGTAATGTTGCGGATATTATGGATGCCCTGTCTTTTCAATAATGAGGAAGCAATCACACTGCGGTATCCTCCAGCGCAATGCACATAAATATTTTGGTTTTCTTCCAAATTGGCCATGCTGCCGGGATCTGTCATTTCATTTAAGGGAATATTCAGGGCATCTTTCAGGTGGCCATCGGCATATTCGGTTTCGCGGCGCACATCCACCACTACCAGATTGGGATCATGTGGCATATCCATCATCAGTTCATCAGCTTCCACATCAATGATCATGTCATAGGATTTGCCGGCATTTGCCCAGGCTTCATAGCTGCCATCCAGAAAGCCTTTTACTTTATCAAAACCAACGCGGGCTAAACGAATAATCGTCTCCCGCTCCATACCGGGCGTTACCACCAGCAACATAGGTGCATCAAAGGGTAGAAGACTGCCCGCCCATTCAGCAAAACGGCCTTCCAGTCCAATGAATATGGAACCGGGTATAAATCCCTGCGTGAATTCGCCCGAAGGTCGGGTGTCCAGTATGATCGTGTCTTCGGTGATCGCTTTTTCAAACGCATCCGGCGCCAGGGCCACCAGGCTGCTTTCTAATACTTTTTCCAGGCTGTCGTAGCCTTCTTTATTGATCCGGGCATTGATGGGGAAATAGGAAGGAGGAGCTGAAATGCCGCTCGTTACTTCCTGAATAAACTCAGCTTTGTTGGCCGCCTTCATGGCATAATTGGTCTGCTTTTCCTCACCTATAGTACTCTGTGTATGGGGGCCCAGATTTTTTCCGCAGGAGCTGCCCGGTCCGTGTGCCGGAAAAACGATCACGTCATCGGCCAGCGGATATAATTTGGTATGAATGCTGTTGTACAACATGCCTGCCAAATCCTGCATGGTCAGTCCATTGCCTTTTTGTGCAAGGTCAGGCCGCCCCACATCACCAACAAACAGCGTATCGCCGGTAAACACACAATGGTCTTTTCCCTGTTCGTCTTTCAACAGAAAGCAGGACGACTCGAGGGTATGGCCGGGTGTATGCAAGACTTCCAAACTGAGCTGTCCGATCTGGAAACGTTCTCCATCACGGGCCACCTGTACAGGAAACTCGGTAACGGTACCGGGGCCGTATACAATCGGGGCGCCGGTGGCCTGGGCGAGGTCAATATGCCCGCTCACAAAATCCGCATGAAAATGGGTTTCGAAAATATATTTGATGGTGGCATTGCGTTCACGGGCCAGATCGAGATAGGTATCTATATCCCGCAAGGGGTCAATGATTGCAGCTTCTCCTTGACTTTCAATATAATAGGCCGCCTCACTCAGGCAATTGGTATATAATTGTTTGATAAACATCAGGTATGTTTTGCGGCAAAATTAGCCCTTATTTAAATAAAAATGTCCCGCGGGAAGCGGGACAATACGTTAAAAAAAAGGATAGGTTTTAGCCTAACAATTCATCGGTGAATTTGTTCAACTCCTTGATCCGGTTGATGTTAACTGAATAATGAATGAATTTTCCATCCCGGGCGGTGATTACAAATCCGGCTTTGCGTAAAATAGCAAGATGCTGGGAAGCAACCGATTGTTCGAGCCTCAGTTTTACATACAGCTCGGTAACCGTGATCTTTCCCTCTTCATCGATCAGCTTCAGGATCTGTTGCCTCAGTTTGTGGTTGACTGCCCGTAAAATCATCGCTGCTTTTTTTACATTGAGCAGGTCAATCTTTACCGGGCCGCCGGTGCCTTGTGAATTGTTGAGCGTTAGTGAGTAAGTGTTCATGCTTTTGATTATTAGGAATTCAAATTTACAACTACGAAATAGTTAGTTCATAGATTATATTGTTAATATGACGAATGGTTATATTATTTCTTTTGGTCTGCCGAATAAAACTCTTTTACATAAAAGGGTTCTGTATAAACGGCATCTGCAAAATTTTCGTCCTGAAATTTCTTCATTGCTATCAGTGCAAGATGAAATGCGTTTGCTCTCTTTTCGCTAACTGTGAGTGCGGTATCAGAAAACAGCGAAAGCAGTTTGGTACTGCCGCTGCCGCAAAATAGAACTTTCTTGTCATTTATTAAAGAAGAAACCGAATACTCATCGAGAATAAGTGCATGGGGTTCTTTTATTACATGGAGATGTGTATCAAATACACCAGTAAATACTTCCATGCGACGGGCATCGATCATCGGGCAGATCCATTCTTCCGCGTCCTCCTGAACCGCCTTTGCTGCCATTTCCAACGTGCTTACAGTGATAAGTGGAAGCTTTAAGGCATAACATAAACCTTTGGCGGCCGACATCGATACCCGTAATCCGGTGTAGGACCCGGGCCCCGCACTTACTGCCACAGCGGAAAGCTGATCTATACGGATATTGTTTTCCCGGAGCAAATGCTCGATGGCCGGGTGCAGCCAGGCTGCATGATCATTGCGTGTTTCATTGATAAGAACAGGAGAAACCGCCTCGCCGGAGGATAGACAAATAGAGGCGGTTTGTTCGGATGTATCTATGTTCAGTATATAACTCATTGTACAGTCGCTGCTTTTTCCAGTGAACCAGCGGGGCTATACCTGCTGTTTTCTGCCGATAACTTTTTTAATAGCTGGTAAATACGATGGAGCCCGATCTTTTCTCCCCATTCAAAAGGGCCATAAGGATAATTTGTTCCCAGTTTCATGGCGATATCGGTTTCTTCCTTTGTACTAACTCCCTCTTCCAATGCATACCAAGCTTCATTGATGATCATACTCACCACGCGCGCGCTGATAAATCCCGGTATATCGGCCACCCATTCCGCTTTTTTGTGAAAGGCAGCCAGCACCTGACCGGCTTTTTCTTTCCAGATTGTGGAATTACCGGAAGCTTCAATTAGTCCCCGGCCGGCAAAACCGGGCCATGCATTGATACGGATCATATGTTCTGGCAACACCTCATAGGTTTTGAATGGATCATTTACCAATATGAGTTCCTGACCAGCCACCTGCCATTCCTGCAAACGGTTTGCGGAATTTTCAAACAGAAGATCGATATAGCCAGATGCACCCGGAATTAAAACGGGTTGGTCGAGCCGTTGTATCGTAATTCCTTCCAATAATCCGGCGGAAGTCCATTCCTGTGCAGCCGTTTCATCGGCCACCACACCTATCAGCATATGTATCATTTTTTGCAAAGAAAGCGCATAAATTTAAATTCGTTGAAGGAAAGCCGGTTACGGGCTTTTCCCGGATGATGCCATTGCGAAATCCGGTTTTATCATACATTCAAATAAAAAACTGTTTATGAGTAAAACCATTATCACAACGCCCGATGCACCCGCACCCATTGGCCCCTATAACCAGGCTGTTTTTGCGGGCAATACATTGTATATATCCGGCCAGGTTTGTATAGATCCTGCCACCGGCGACCTGAAAAACAAAGACATACAGGAAGAAGCACACCAGGTGATGAAAAACCTGCATGCGATTTTATCCGCAGCCGGTCTCGGTTTTTCGAATGTAGTGAAGACCACTATTTTCTTAACGGATATGCACCAGTTTGCTGCGGTGAATGAAGTGTATGGCCAGTATTTTCAGGGTGACAGTTCCGGCTTTCCGGCCCGGGAAACGGTACAAGTATCAGCGCTCCCCAAATTTGTGAATGTAGAGATTAGTATGATTGCGGTGAAGTAGTACCGGAATAGGTTTTTCTTTTTCGATACCAGTCATCCATATTTTTTATGATATGTCAGACTATTAGGTGAAAATGCCTATTTTCGGTACCTTATTTTCGGACAACCAAACCTATCTAATTTTAGCTTATGCGAAAAATTTTTACAATCTGCCTTGCCAGTATTTTTTTTGTTTTCACTGTTGCCTCGCTGAATGTCGGCTGTGGCTATAAAAATGAAAACAAAACCGAAACAGAATTTGAAGAAGAAGAGGAAGAGAGCCGTTATGATGGTATGGATAAAGCCATCGAACTGGAAATTGAAAAAACAAAAGACCCGGCTACAGGTAAAGTTCCCTGGGCCAAGTGGCGTGAGGCCATGGAGCAAACGGCCGCTGCCAAACGCGATGCGATCGCCAACAGGGTGGAAGCACTTGCATGGCTGGAAAGGGGACCGAATGGTGACTTTGCCCGTCAAAGTGGAAACCCCCGTCAAAATGATGATCAAACAGCTGGACGTATACGGGCCACCATGGTGGATTCACTGGATCCCACCCGTAAAACGGTATTTGCAGGAAGTGTCGCAGGAGGTCTATGGAAAACCACGGATATTACTGCTTCTCCGGCTAACTGGACACTTGTAAACGATTTTCTCTCTAACCTGGCTATCGCTGATATCTGCCAGGATCCCCGTCCCGGATTTCAGAATATCATGTATATGTGTACCGGCGAATCCTATTTCAATGCCGATGCAGTAAGAGGAATAGGTGTATTCAAAAGTATTGATGCTGGTTCTACCTGGAACTTTTTGCCCAGTTCCAGTGCTTTCTTGAACGGAACCCGCATTCTTTGCGATCATCTCGGAAATGTATATGTGGGCACACGTGGTCAGGGGCTTCAGCGTTCTACCGACGGTGGAAATACCTGGACCAATATTACCCCTACAGGTATCGGAGCAGATGTTTGCGACCTGGAAATCAGTACGACGGGTGCTGCAGGCAGACTGCACGTAACCACCGGTATTTTCAGCACTTCTGGTTACCGGTATACCGATATTCCTACTACGGTAACTTCCGCAGCAGGATGGAGTACGGCAACCACACCATTCACCACTTTCAACCAGCGTACTGAATTGGGTATAGCAGGTAACACCTTATATGCTTGTCCGGATAACGCCTCTCATCAGGTACCCACTATCTGGAAGTCTACCGATGGAGGTGACAACTGGGCTTCTACCGGCACACAACCCGGCGGTGGTGGTTGGGCCAACGGTCAGGGTTGGTATGACTTATCTGTCGGCATTAACCCTGCTAATCCCAATGTGGTAATAGTTGGAGGAAGAGATTGCTTTCGCTCAAATGATGGTGGCGCAACCTGGGCTGGTCTTTCATTTTGGGTTGGCCCTTCCGCCCTGCAATACGTACATGCCGATCAGCATGATATTCAGTGGTGGGATGGTGGCAACAAAATACTTTTTGCCTGCGACGGAGGTATTCACTTTACCAGCGATGGTGGTACAACCATCCGTGACCGAAACAAAGGTCTTCGTATCAAACAATTCTATTCTGTAGCTATTCACCCCACTGTTACCAACTGGCTGATGGGTGGCGCACAGGATAATGGAATGCACCGCCTGAACCATCCGGGACTGGATAGTTCAATCGAATTCTACGGTGGTGATGGTATGTTCTGTGCTTTCGATCAGGACGAACCGCAATTCCAATTTGGTTCCGCATTCAATAATAATATCAGACGTAGTGTTAACGGTGGTGTAAGCTGGGGTAACGTTTCCTTTGCCGGTGGCCGTTTCGTAAGCCCCTGGGATTATGATAACACCGGTAACCGTATATATCTCTGTAATGCTGGTGGTAACTATATTCGTTGGGACAACCCGCAAACAGGTACCACTTCATCCACAGTAACTGTAACCGATTTCGGTGGCCTGCAGGTATCTGCCGTGCATGTGTCTCCATATACCGCCAACCGGGTTTTCTTCGGTACAAGTAATGGATCCACCAGCCGCTTAGTTCGGTTGGATAATGCAGAAACCGCTGCACCCACCAGCACGATCATTACGCCAGCAGGTTCTGCCGGATTCCTGAACTGCGTGGTTACCGGATCCAATGATAATAATCTGATTGCCTGCTTTTCCAACTTTGGTGTCAACAATGTATTCAGATCAACTGATGGTGGTACTACCTGGACTGCCTGCGATGGAAACCTTCCGGATATGCCGGTAAGATGGGCACTCTTTCACCCCGATACAGATACCAAAGCTTATATCGCTACTGCTACCGGTGTATGGGAAACTGATCTGCTGAATGGTGCATCTACCGTTTGGGCCGCTAACCCATCCTTCCCGAATGTGAGTACCGATATGATTAAGTATCGTGCATCTGACCGCACCATTGCTGCAGGTACACACGGACGTGGTATCTGGACAGCCACCATACCGCTGCCCGGTGGATTTACCTTCTCTTCACCCGCTCCTGCTACTGCTGCCTGCCCCGCACCTGCTACCATGGATATTGTACTGGGTACAGTACCGGCAAGTGGCTTTACTAATCCCATTACCCTTACCAACAGTGCACCTCCTGCAGGTACAACAGTTAGCTATATACCCGGCAACATTGTTACGCCTGGTAACAACGTAACGGTACGCTTGAATGGCACCAATACATTGGCTGCCGGCTCTTATGTTATTACTATTACTGGTACTGCTACCGGCGCCACTACACAAACCAGGGATCTTACCTTTACGATAACACCTGGTTCCGGTCCTGCGATTACTGGTCAGCCGGCCAACTCAACCATTTGCGAAGGAAACAATACCTCGTTCTCCATTACATCGCCCACTGCTGCCACTTTCCAATGGCAACTGAGTACCGATGGAGGAGTTACCTATACTAACGTACCTGCAGCAGCACCGTATAGTGGCACCACTACAGCTACACTTTCAATCACTGCTGCCACGCTTTCATTGAATAATAACCGCTATCGTTGTATTGCCTCCACACAGTGCGGAAGTACTACATCATCTGCGGGAATATTAACAGTGAACCCTGCTACAGCGATCACCGTTCAACCGGTGAATGCCTCATCCTGTACCGGAGCTTCTGCGCAATTCTGCGTAACTGCAGTGGGTGCTGGCCTCGGCTATCAGTGGCAGGTATCACCTACTGGTTGTGCAGGTGCATTTACCAATGTGGCTGGTGCTACGTCCAACTGTTTAACGCTTACCGGGCTCACCCTGGGGCAAAATGGTTCGGCTTACCGTTGTGTGGTAACCGGTACCTGTGCTCCTGCATCCATTACATCTTCCTGTGTTACGCTTTCTGTGGCAACAAGTTTGTCCATTACAGGGCAACCCGTTGATGCTACGATATGCGAAGGCAGCAATGCCAGCTTTACTGTCGCCGCTGCCGGTGCCGGTACCTACCAATGGCAGATCAGTACCGATGGTGGTGCTACTTATAATAACGTACCCGCTGCAGCTCCTTATAGCGGTACAACATCAGCTACACTGAATATCACTGGTGCTACTGCGGCTCTTAGTGGCAACCGTTACCGTTGCCAACTGGCCAGCACTTGTGGTAATGCTACATCCAACGGAGCGATCCTCACAGTAAATACATTACCTGCTATCACATCCAGTCCTGTAAATGCCACGGTTTGTACGGGCAACAACCAGACATTCAGTGTTACCGCAACAGGAACTGGTATCAGTTATCAATGGCAGGTTAGTACAGATGGTGGTGCTACCTATAATAACGTGCCTGCTGCGGCGCCTTACAGCGGTACTAACACCCCGACCCTTACCATTACCGGCGTAACGATCGGTTTGAATAATAACCGCTACCGTTGTGTGGTAACCGGCACTTGTCCGCCTCCCGCTACATCCGGTGCTGCAATATTAACCGTACTTACATCGGTAACCATTACCAGCAACCCGGCCAACCAAACCATTTGTGAAGCGACCAATACATCGTTTACGGTGGGTGCTTCCGGTTCCGGGTTGACCTATCAATGGCAGGTTAGTACAGACGGTGGTACAACTTATACCAACCTCAGTGCAAGTGGTATTTACAGTGGTGTTACATCGGCCACGCTGGTACTGACCAACGTTCCTCCATCATTGAACAATAACCGTTATCGCTGTGTGGTTTCCAATGCATCCTGTACACCGGGTATATCTACTGGTGCCATCCTTACGGTAAATACATTCCCGATCATCGGTACACAACCGCAAAGCATCACTATCTGTGAAAACGGTTCCGCTACATTCAGTGTTGCTGCAACCACCGGTGTGGGATCGCTCAGCTACCAATGGCAGGTGAGCACGGATGGTGGTACTACTTATACCAATATTGCTGGCGCTACTACAAACAGTTTTGCGCAGACCAATATTCCGGTAACACAAAATGGTTATCGCTTTAGGGTGATCGTTACAGCCGGATGCGGTTCTGTAACATCTGCTGTTGCTATTCTTACTGTGAATGCATTACCGGTGGTAACATTTACATTACCATATGTGATCTGTCTGTCTGATCCGGCTCTTTCACTGAGTGCCACACCTTCGGGTGGTGCCTTCAGTGGACCCGGCGTAAGTGCGGGCTTATTCAACCCCTCACTGGCCGGTTTGGGACAAAAGACCATTCTGTATACGGCTACCAATGCGGGTTGTGTAACTGCTGTGTCAAGAACCATAACGGTGAATGAATGTGGTGAACGTCATCTTTCACTGGAGCAATTCCCTGCTGTGGTGATTTATCCTTCACCCAACAACGGAAGATTCAGCATACGCCTGAACACTGATCTGTATTCCGTATTGGGAATGAAAGTGTACAATGGCCTCGGACAAATGGTTCGTTCACAATCTTTCAGCGGACTCGGCTATGGCAGTATAATACCGGTTGACCTCGGCAATGTACCCAGTGGTACTTATCACCTCTTCCTCTACAATGATGAGCGGGGTGGTAAAGTGGCGAAGAAAGGGGCGAGCATTGTGGTATATAAAGAATAAGTAAAACAAACGACATACTATTCCCGCCCCGGTAATTCCAGGGCGGGAATTTTTTTGTATTGAATTGATTACTTTACATTCATTACGATCACATGCGGAAACTGTTGCGAAAAATACTCCTTCGGCCTGTACTTTGGGCGGCATCCAGATTTTCATCCAGGCCCAACCGGGAACGAATCTTTGCAGCACTTACCAGTTTATACAAAGACATTCTTGAAAAGCCGGGCGACAGAGGAATAGTGATTACATGCAATCCCGAAAATGATAAGTTCATCATCTTTTCCGATCAGCATAAAGGAAGACGTAATGGTGCGGATGATTTTATGCTGGCTGAACCCAATTATCTCGCTGCACTTGACCATTACTACAAAGCAGATTTTACTTTCATCAACCTGGGCGACAGCGAAGAGCTTTGGGAAAATAACCTCTGGCAGGTGAAGAAGATGAATAAGGCCAATTTTGATGCGGAGAAAAAATTCCTCCTGAAGGGTAAATATGTGAAGGTCTTTGGTAATCATGATTTATTTTGGGACAATGATCCATTTGCCGGATGGCAATTGCGGAGTATTTTCAAACAGAAAGTGAAAGTGTACGAAGGGGTCGTGTTGCAGTTAGCGGTTGGCTGTGAGCAGTTGGCGGTTGACAGTCAGCAGTTGGCAGTTGACAGTCACCAGTCAGCAGTTGATAGTTTACGTACTCAAACACCATTTTCATCTATGGTTGGAGAGCCGCCCGTGCATATATTTCTGACGCATGGTCACCAGGGTGATGCGCAGAGTGATGGGAATTGGTTCAGTAAATTTTTTGTGGCTAAAATATGGGCACCCCTGCAATCTCTGTTACGCATCAATCCCAATACGCCGGCCTATGATGCGGAGAAGAAAACCCTGCACAACAGTATTATGTATGAATGGTCTGCTTCACAACAAAACTTGTTACTCGTAACCGGCCACACCCATCAGCCGGTATTTGCTTCGCTCACGCATCTTGAACGGCTATACAAATCCTTTCAGTTGGCGGAGAAAAATAAAAATGCAGGGGACCTCCAAAAATTACTGGATGAAATTAAGAAACGCGAAAAGGAATTCACTGCTGTGGCAGCAGATTATATGACGATGCGGTCCACGTATTTTAACACAGGATGTTGCTGTTTCAGTGATGGAGATATTTCCGGAATTGAAATTGAAGGAGGAGAAATCAGGTTGGTAAAATGGACGATCGTGGAAGGGGTGCCGGAGCGAAGGATGCTGGAGGGGATGCATCTTCCTTTACTGAAATAGTGGTTTTAATCGGACACCCTTGATTGTATTTGATATTTCTTGCCGTCAAACTCCAAAATATGATAGTATTTTGTATTACCGCCTTCTGGAGTAATGAGCGGCACTTTGAGTTTTTTACCGGTATTGATAAATGAAATTCCCGGACGGTCAGTCCAGATTGTTTTATCTGTATAGTGCGTATCCAGTTCCAGAAAAATCTGGTCGGTCAAGGTATCGCTTACTTCTCCGTAAATTATTTCATCAAATACGGGAAACAGGGCTGCGCGTTGTAATGTTCCTTTGATATACGTATACGCTACGAGATTTTCCCACCATAGAGCGGTGGATCCTCTTCCATAGCCATGAGCGAGATATATTTTATTGTTTCCTTCCTGTACCATGGCAATTGTATCATACCAGCAATAGGAACTTCCCAAATCTTCTTCACCTGGATAAGTGATGATCTGATGCCCTATGCTATCTTTTTCCTTGTAAAAAAGAACTGCTATGAAATCAAGCATCGTGCCACCCATCCACGTATTCCAGGATACAATGGCAACATTTCTATCAGGGGAAAATGCGAATTTTATCCCATTTTCCATGGTATAAGGGTATTGAAAAATACTATCCTTTTTACTGATTAGGTCTGCTAAGAATTTTCTGTTTAAATATTCTAACTGATTTGAAGTGTCACGTCCCGCCAGGCTATCCTGCGCCTTATCAAAAGTGCTGATGATTTCGGTAAAGGATGGTTCAACAGGTGCAACAGATTTCTTTTCCGTTACGGAGTCTGAGCATGCTGACAGACAGATGATTCCCAATATTACGATGCAGTACTTCATAGAAGAAACCCCCGCAACTTGCGGGGGTTATTTAATTAAAATCCTTTTTTCTTCCAGGTATTATTATCCCGGTTCCATTCGGGTAGTTTTTTATCGGGGTCGAGCACCACTTCGGATATTTCACTGGTGGTGGGTGCCTTGAATTTCCATTCAGCACCGCGCTGCCATACTTCTACCGGCAGATCAATTCTATGTTGTTTGCCATTGGTCTCTTTGATCAGCACGGTAACAGGCATCGGCATTTTTTCCAGGTTCTCAATGGTGATCTCAGCGCCATTTTCCGGTTTCTCATCGGCATACATTATTTCTTTTACGGTCATATCCATTTTCCAGTCGTTGAGCACCCAGGCTCTCCAGAACCAGCCGAGGTCTTCGCCGGATACATTTTCCATGGTATGAAAGAAATCCCAGGGGGTGGGATGTTTGAACGCCCAGCGATTTACATATTCACGGAAAGCTGCTTCAAAACGTTCACGACCCAATACGGCATCCCGCAATACGGTAAGCATATAGCCGGGTTTCAGGTAAGCAGCCACACCCAGATTATTCTGCTGAATTACTTCAGGTGAATTATACAAGCCATCCATGTTTTCTCCGAACATATATTTGATCATGAATGGGGAAGAGGGATCTTCAAACGCACTTTTTTTATTAAACTCTCCTTTGTTGAAAGCTTCTGTAGAACCATCATTAATGAAAGTATTGAAACCTTCATCCATCCAGGCATATTTGCGTTCATTACTACCCACGATCATCGGGAACCAGGTATGGCCGAACTCATGATCCGTTACACCCCAAAGATCCTGACCACTGGCACCCGAACTGCAAAACACAATTCCGGGATACTCCATTCCGCCTACAATGCCGGCTACATTGGTGGCAGCAGGATAGGGGAATTCAAACCATTTGGCAGAATAGAATTCAATACTGGCTTTGGTAAATTCAGTGGAGCGCTGCCAGGCTTTAGGTGTAGCACTTTCTGCCGGATATACGCTGATGGCCAAACATTTTTTACCACTCGGTAAATTGATCTTAGCCGCATCCTGTATGAAGGCTTTCGATGCAGCCCAGGCCACATCCCGTGTATTGGTGATCTTAAAATGCCAGTTGGTATACGCTGTTTTAGGCCGGGAGTTCGGATCATTTACTTCTTTACCACTGCGTATCATCACCGTTTTATCACTGTTCTTTGCTTCGTTCCAACGTTTCATTTGCTCCGCCGTATAACAATCCTGCGGATTCAGCAATTCACCCGAGCCAGCTACGATCAGGTTGGAAGGTGCAGATACAGTAAAGTCAATATCACCATATTCGAGGTAGAACTCTCCCGCGCCGAGGTAAGGCATCGTATTCCATCCCTGTAAATCATCATACACCGCCAAACGGGGATACCATTGTGCCACTTCGTAAATCATTCCGTTTTTGGTTTGCAGCCGCCCCATGCGGTCGGTACCATATTCAGGCACTGTAAATTCAAACTGTATGGTCAGTTTGATATTGCCACCGGCTGACTGTAAGGCATCCTGCAGCCATACCTGCATCCGGGTGTCCGAAGTGTTGTATTTGGGCGTATAGGCTTTGCCATTATAACTGACATTGATGGATTTGATCACATATCCATCCGTAAAATTAGCATTGGCCCAACGACCACCTGTTTCGGTAGTGGTGGACGATCCGCGTGAATTTTTCTGGTAAATATTCTGGTCAAGTTGCAACCAGAGAAACTTCAGCTTGTCGGGACTATTGTTGGTGTAAGAAATCTCCACCTGCCCGCTTACCCGGTGATTAGCGGTATCGAGTGAACAGTTAATGGTATAGTCCGCCCGGTTTTGCCAGTACTTTGGTCCGGGTTCACCGCTGGCACTGCGGTAATCATTGCCGGGGTACGGGTAAAACTGGGGGTTGAATGCTTCTTTGTGGTCGTATACAGATTGTGCAAAGAGGGTAACGAAAAAGATACTGCCTGCAATGGCAAGGACTAATTTCTTCATAAATCGCTTTAATTAAAGTGTGAAAGATACAGTAAAAGGATGCATCTGGTCTACCGTCTGAAAGGTATTTACAAATCTTTATATAAAAAACCGGGTCGTATTGATTAAGGGAACAGGGATTCCGCGACTGCTACGGAAGCGGGTTTGCCCACATCAACCAGCCGGTCGCCGGAATGGTCGAAGCCCATGATCAGATGCTCAGCAGCCAGTTCGAGGTACACATCGATCAGCGAGAACTTACCGGTAAACCCATGCTGTTTCATCAGTTCAAAAACCGCATATTCGAAAACCACCACACAACTATAGGCTTTGGGAACCAGTTCATTTTCGTTTATACTTATCCGTTGTTCCCCGGTAGTATTATTCTTCCAGCCGCATAAGCGCCCGTCTCTGTTGAACAATAGGTTGCGGGAAGAAATCCGGTTGGTGATGCCAAATGAGATCAGCGCATTTTTTTGTTCATGAAACTGAACCAGCTTGTGTATGTCCAGATCGGTAAGAATATCCACATTGCACGTAATGAAACGTTGTCCGGGAGTAAAGAGTGATCGGGCTTTCAGCAATCCACCCCCTGTTTCAAGTACTTCATTGCGTTCATCGCTGATACGAACCCGGCTTCCCCAACCCTGGTTATCAGCTATCGCCTTTTCGATCTGCTCGGCAAAATGGTGAACATTCACGATCACATTACGAATACCATATTGCTGCAGGTATTCAATGTTTCGTTGCAATAAAGTTTTTCCATTCACAGGTGCGAGGGCCTTTGGATGTTTATCGGTCCAGGGTTTAAAACGGGTACCCAGTCCCGCACTGAATATCATCGCATCAAGGGAGTGTTTGCCAGGTATTGAGTTCGGATTTGTTTGCATGCGATTCAGTTAATCTTTTTTTTCAGGCAAGGGGTTCTGCCAGTTCTTCGCTTCCTGTTCTATATGGGTGAGTTCGATTTTCACCCTGAATTTATTTTTTAAATGCCGCGCCATGGCATCGGCAGCGTATACACTCCGGTGCTGCCCCCCGGTACAGCCAAAGCTTACCATCAGGCTTTCAAAACCCCGTTTGATATATTCTTCTACCGTGATGTCTACAATATCAAATACACTGTTGAGAAAATCCGGCATTTTTGTTTGCTGTTCCAGAAAATCTTTTACTTCTTTATCGCGGCCCGTTTGTGTTTTCATACTGTCTACCCGCCCGGGGTTCAATATGCCCCGGCAATCAAATATAAATCCCCCTCCGTTACCACTGTTGTCTGCCGGTATTTGTTTGCGGAAAGAGAAACTGCTCACTTTTATGAGGAGCGGAGTAGTTTCGGTGGCCTGGGTGGGGGTGAATTGAAGGATCACTTCATCGGCCACACAGATGTCCAGCACTTTTCTGAATTCAGGAAGCGAAATACCCACACTGTGGTTGTTAAAAAAATCACGAAGATTGCGCAAGGCCAGCGGAATACTGGTTAGAAACTGTGCCTTTCGTTCAAATAATCCCCGGAATCCATAGGCGCCCAATACTTGCAACAAACGGATCAGCACATAGCCATTGTACTGACTGCGAAATATATTCCGATCTACCTGTTGCCCGATGATCGCTTCAAAGCTGCTGATATAATCTTCCAGCAAACCCTCTTTCCATTCATCCGGCAAATTGGCCCTTGCCTGCCAGAGCATGGAAGCCACATCATATTGCGGAGCGCCAAGCATTCCGCCCTGAAAATCGATAAAATGTATGCCATCTGTACCTCCGGATTCCGGTGCGGAACTAACCATGATATTCCTGCTCTGGAAATCACGGAACATAAAATATTTATATTCTGTATGGGTGAGATAGTTACTCAGTGCTTCGAAATCATCAATGAGTTTTTGCTTATCATAGGGCTTTCGCAGGGCATCGAGAAAATAATATTTAAAATACAAAAGGTCCGCCATGATAGCCTGCTTCCCGAATTCGGCATTGGTAAGGCAACGGGTATAATCCAACCCCTGGTGGCCATTCACCTGTAATTGGGCAAGGGAGGACAGGCTGCTGCGAAAAAGCGCATAAATCCCGGGTGTGAAACCTTCTGTTTCCAGCCGGTTCAACAGGGAAGTATCCCCGAAATCCTGCTGCAGGTAATACTCTCCGTCCTCACTTACTGCAAAGATTTCCGGCACACAGAGTCCGGATTCTGAAAAATGGCGGCAGAAATAGATGAAGGTCTCATTTTCTTTGATATTGGCCCCATATGTTCCGATCACCGTGCCATCCTCGCCATGCATCCGGAAATAGCGACGCTCACTGCCACTTTGGGGCAGCAGATCAGTGGAAAGAGGGGGCTTCCCTTTCCATTTTGTATATAAAAACTGAATTTGTTCCACTTGTAGTTGCATGCGGCAAATGTAGCAAATTGGCTGCCGTTTACAAGGCAAAACGACAGGTGGCGTAATAGTATGCTAACGACTGGTAGGATACCGATTTTCGGATTAAATTTGCCTATTGCTATAAATTATGAATACAACTACAGACCAGGTATCCGGCGCAGCCCGTGTGCGTATCGTTACCGCCGCCAGCCTTTTCGACGGGCATGATGCCGCCATCAATATCATGCGCCGCATCATGCAAAGTAAAGGGGCAGAGATCATTCACCTGGGGCACAACCGTTCGGTGAAGGAAATCGTGGAGACAGCCATCGAAGAAGATGCTCAGGGTATCGCCATTACGAGTTATCAGGGCGGACATGTAGAGTTTTTCAAATACATGAAAGACCTGCTTGAAGAAAACGGATGTGGCCATATAAAGATATTCGGAGGAGGAGGGGGTACCATCCTTCCCGATGAAATAGAAGAATTACATCAATACGGTATCGCCCGCATTTATTCTCCGGACGATGGCCGACAGATGGGGCTTGAAGGGATGATCGCCGATGTGATCGAACAATGCAGTACAGTTGCCACTGTAACCAATACGAACCCGGGGTGGAATGGTAAGCTGCCGCTGAATGAAGTAAAAGATATCCGTCGTATTGCGCGCGCTATTTCCCTGGCAGAAAATGAATCCAATTACAGTACTCAGGTAAATGAACTGATTACACTCGCCGGCGCTGCGGAGAAAAAACACACCAGTCCGGTTTTGGGCATCACCGGTACCGGAGGTGCCGGTAAATCATCGGTAACAGATGAGATCGTACGCCGTTTTCTCAACAACTTTACGGATAAAACGATTGCCGTTATTTCTGTAGATCCTTCCAAGAAAAAAACGGGTGGTGCGTTGCTGGGTGACCGTATCCGTATGAATGCCATCTCCCATCCCCGTGCCTACATGCGGAGCCTGGCCACACGCGATGACAATACCGCACTCAGCAAAGCCGTGCAGGAAGCTATTGATATTTGTAAAGCGGCAGGATTTGATTTTATTATTCTGGAAAGTGCCGGTGTGGGACAAAGCGACGCCAGCATTCTTGATTATTGTGATGTAAGCATGTATGTGATGACGCCGGAGTACGGTGCCGCTTCACAACTCGAAAAGATCAATATGCTGGACTATGCAGACCTGATCTGTATCAATAAATTTGATAAAGCTGGTGCGCTCGATGCATTGGCAGATGTAAAAAAACAGTACAAGCGAAACCATCAGTTATTTACGGCCAAAGATGAAGAGATTCCTGTAGTGGGAACCATGGCCAGTAAGTTCAACGATGATGGCGTGAATCACCTGTTTGAATGGATGCTGAAAAAGATACTGGTAAAAACAAATACTGTATTTGGCGATTATCAGTTTGCCGAAACGGCGAAAGTCTCACAGGCCATTATTCCGTCTAACCGAACCCGTTATCTCAGCGAGATCAGTGAGAACAACCGCAATTATGATCAGTTGGTAAAAGATCAGGCCGCGATTGCCTCTAAAATCTATCAATTGCAGGGTGTGTTGGATTTGTTCAGTCAGCCGGCGGCAAAATCCGGTAATGATGATCTGAAAAAGCAATTGCAGGAACAGATCACTTTTTTTACCGAACAACTTACCCCGGTGGCCCGCAAATTGGTGACCAACTGGCCCAACAAAGTGGAAGAATACCAGAAGGATTTTTATGAATACACCGTACGTGATAAAGTGATCAAACAACCCATGACCACAAAAAGCCTGAGTGGTACACGTATTCCTAAAGTGGTATTGCCCAAATATAAAGATTGGGGTGATCTGTTGCAGTGGCAGGCACAGGAAAATGTACCGGGGCATTTCCCTTTCACAGCCGGTGTGTTTCCGCTGAAAAGAGAAGGCGAAGACCCCACCCGTATGTTTGCCGGAGAAGGCGGACCCGAACGAACCAATAAACGTTTTCACTATGTAAGTGTGGACCAGCCGGCCAAACGGTTGTCTACTGCATTCGACAGTGTTACCTTATATGGGGAAGATCCGGATTACCGTCCCGATATATATGGAAAGATCGGCAACAGCGGTGTAAGCATTGCCACCGTGGATGATGCCAAAAAACTGTACAGCGGCTTTGATCTCTGTGACCCCAAGACATCTGTTTCCATGACCATCAACGGGCCGGCGCCCGTATTACTGGCCTTCTTCATGAATGCGGCTATTGATCAACAATGTGAGAAATATATTATTGCCAACAACCTGCGGGACGAAGTGAACCGCCTGATCGAATCAAAATATGATATTGATGGGCTTCCCCGTTATGTCGGCATACAGGGAAAACCGGTTCATCCGAAAGAACTAACCAAACCCGAAAATGTGTTACCAGCGGGTAACAACGGGCTGGGTTTACGCTTATTGGGTCTCTCCGGTGCAGATGTGTTACCCGCCGAAGTGTATGAAAAAATAAAAGCAGATGCATTGATGCAGGTACGCGGCACCGTGCAGGCTGATATTTTGAAAGAAGACCAGGCACAAAACACCTGTATTTTCTCTACAGAGTTTGCACTCAAGCTGATGGGTGATGTGCAGGAATATTTTATCAAAGAAAAAATCCGCAATTTTTATTCGGTATCCATCAGCGGCTATCATATCGCAGAGGCTGGTGCCAACCCTATTACGCAACTGGCCTTTACACTTGCCAACGGGTTTACCTATGTGGAGTATTACCTCAGCCGGGGTATGAATATTGATGATTTTGCTCCGAATTTGTCGTTCTTCTTCAGCAATGGAATGGACCCCGAATACAGTGTGATCGGAAGAGTGGCACGACGGATATGGGCCAAAGCCATGAAGTACAAGTATAAGGCCAATAAGCGGAGCCAGATGCTCAAGTATCATATTCAGACATCGGGCAGAAGTTTGCATGCACAGGAGATCGATTTCAACGATATACGCACCACGCTGCAGGCATTGTATGCGATCTATGATAATTGCAATTCGCTTCATACCAATGCATACGATGAAGCAATTACCACGCCTACCGAAGAAAGTGTGCGGAGGGCCATGGCCATACAACTGATCATCAACCGCGAACTGGGTACCGCTAAAAACGAAAACCCCAACCAGGGGTCTTTCCTCATTGAAGAACTGACCGACCTCGTGGAAGAAGCCGTACTCACCGAATTTGACCGCCTTACCGAACGGGGAGGTGTACTGGGTGCCATGGAACGCATGTACCAGCGGAATAAGATACAGGAAGAGAGCCTGTATTATGAACACCAGAAGCATTCCGGAGAATTGCCCCTGATCGGCGTTAATACATTTTTAAATAAAAAAGGGAGCCCCACCATTTTACCTACGGAAGTGATACGCAGTACTACGGAAGAAAAAGAACAACAGATACAGGCGTTGAACGCTTTCTGGAAACGAAATGAAGGACGCAGTGCTCAGGAGCTCAACAAACTCAAAGAAGTAGCTATTCGCAATGGTAACCTGTTTGCACAACTGATGGAAACTGTAAAATATTGTTCGTTAGGTCAGATCACGCATGCGCTGTATGAAGTAGGTGGGCAGTACAGGAGGAATATGTGATAATCACTATTGTCCGGGGAAAAGTACTTCATTTTCTTGAATGTTTGATAACGAGTCTTTTGCGATTTATAAAATAATGGTTTTGATTGGGTAGGTGCCTAATCAGAAGAGCGTACCCTTTTGGAGACCAGGCTCTCTATAGTTTAGTAATGCTTTTTCCGGGTTGGCCAGAAACTTCCATACGTTTATATAAGTCATTAAGTGGTGCTTAATGATGGAGGCCAGATTAGCGTAAGCCCATCTTCTTTTATTGGATATTGTGAGGTTTTTGTTTACGATCTGCACGAGCAGATCGCAGATCAGCGCTGTCCAAATTTGTATGCG
>JAPLEH010000064.1 GCA_026391455.1 Bacteroidota bacterium | reverse complement strand
CAGATCCGTTCCGAATGGAATGTGCATTACCCGCAAACCGATAAGGCAAACCGCCGGTTCAATCTGTATGGATATTACAGTTTGACGGACCCCTCCAGAACACGCAGGGTGATGAACATCTGGAATGCAAATCAGTACCGTACCTCCGTGGCGCCCTATGTACATGTGGCCGTACAAGGTATCAACGGAAGGTTTTCGCCTTCGCTGGCAGCCGGCGTAGAATTCGTGGCTTCACAGGCCCGTTCCGAATATCATTACCAATTATTCTGGGAGCCTTATTTTTATTTCGATCACAGCAATGAAAAGAACAGGCTGGTAAGGAATGATTTCATCACCTTTCAGTATACCACAACTACCTATGAGAAAAATGATAAGAAGAAAATACTATTCAGTCAAATTCTGTCAGCCGGTTTTCTTGCCGGACGTAAAGGCAATTACTTTGAAAAAAATACAATTAAATTAGGCTTGCCGGGTTTGCAATACAATAGTGTGTTTTTACATCCGGAATTTATATTCAATAATTTCTTTAAGAATTTTCAACCCAGCCTTAAACTGATGTTATACCTGGATTAAAGAATTGCCCCGATCAAAAATAATTATAGAGTGTTTTGATTCCCATCCAGGTCATCACGCCCACCACCAGCCACCCGGCTATTTGCAGCCACAAAGGATGTTTATATTCTTTTACGATGGAGGTTTTGTTGACCGCAATCAGCATTACAGCCAGTGCGATGGGCAATATCAACCCGTTAATCGCACCGGCAAATACCAGCAGTTTTACCGGATTTCCCACGGAAATGAAAACAATAGTGGATACAATGATGAAAATGCTGATCGTGAACTTTTCATTTTTTTTCACTGCGGGTATCAGTGTTTTCCAAAAGGATACCGATGTATACGATGCCCCGATGACTGAAGTGATCGCCGCACACCATAATACCACGCCAAAGAACTGAAGTCCCAGGTTGCCAGCCGCCTGCTCAAATACAGATGCGGCAGGATTACCTGCCGAAAGCTGCACACCTTTTGACACCACACCCAATGCAGCGAGAAATAATGTATAACGCATCACAGACGTGATAAGAATACCACTCACCGAACTTTTATTCACTTGTGGTATTTGGGATGGTCCTTTGATGCCTGCATCCAATAGCCGGTGTGCGCCGGCAAATGAAATATATCCGCCTACTGTACCGCCCACCAGGGTAATAATGAGAAGGGTGTTTGTTTTTTCAGGCCACACCGTTCTGTACAGGGCTTCTCCCAATGGAGGGTGAGAGGAGAAAGCTATGTATACTGTGAGTGCCACCATGATGAGGCCCAGTATTTTGGCCAGGTTGTCCATGATATGGCCCGCTTCTTTGTACCAGAAAATAGCCAATGCAGTAATACAACTGATGATGGCTCCCGTTTTTAATTCAAACCCGGTAAGCACATTAATGGCCAGTCCGCAACCAGCAATATTTCCAATATTAAATACAAGCCCACCGAATGCAATCAGTCCTGCCAGAAAATACCCCAAGCCTGGCATTACTTCGTTGGCAATATCCTGCGCTCTTTTTTCACTTACTGTAATGATGCGCCAGATATTCATTTGTGCTCCTATATCCAGCAATATGGAAATGAGGATCACAAATCCGAAACTGGTCATCAGTTGCTGCGTAAAGAGTGAGGTTTGGGTAAGAAAGCCGGGTCCGATGGCGGATGTGGCCATCAGAAATGCAGCACCGAGTATGGCGGAATTTTTTTTCATACAATGGTTGTGGTCAATGCGGAGTATAAGGCTTTTGCAATGGCTGTTGCATGCACCCCATCTCCGTGTATACAGATCGTATCGACCGCCATCGGAATGGTTTTACCATTTACTGTCGTCACTGTTTTTTGCTGCAATAGTTGCAGTACTTGTTTTACTGCTTCTTCGGGTTCGTTAATCAGGGCCTGCGGCAGGGAACGGGGTGTTAATGAACCATCATCCTGGTAGGTGCGGTCGGCAAATACTTCATGGGCTGTGGTAAGCCCTGCAGCTTTTGCAGCGGTAATAGAACAACTGCCACTGAGGCCGAACAATATCAAAGAAGGGTCGGCTTCTTTTACTGCACGCGCGATGATGGTGGCCGTATGCATATCTTTTGCGGAGCGATTGTATAATGCACCGTGTGGTTTTACATGCTTCAACGAAGTACCATTTTCACTGGTTATTTTTTTCAATGCCTCAATCTGATGGATAATGATAGTATATAATGCATCATCGCTCAGCTCCATATCTGTGCGGCCAAAATGTTCACGATCGGGAAAAGAAGGATGTGCGCCAATTAAAATATCATGTTTAATGGCCAGCTCAACTGTTTTGCGCATAGTTAATTCATCGCCGGCATGTACCCCACAGGCAATATTCGCAGAGGTGATAAAGGGCATCAGGCTTTCTTCATTGTGCATGCCTTCGCCCATATCGCAATTGAGATCAACTGGTAATGGTATATGCTGTCCGGGTTTCATGATTTCAAAAATGCTTCCAGCCTGAAAGTACAGGCATTTTGCAATTGCGACAAATGTTGCTGTTGTTTTATTTGAAGGTGTTCGGCTTCCACCATATCCGTGAACCGGAAATGAAGCGCGTCTCCGGCAGTAGATTGTGCCAGGCGTGAATGATGTGCGCTGATCACATGCGCGATGCGTGGGTATCCGCCCGTGGTTTGATGATCGGCCATTAAAAGAATGAGTTTACCCTCGGGTAATAATTGCAGGGTGCCGAAACAGACTGCGGAGGAGATCATTTCCATTGGTTGTTTACAAAACAAAGGATCATTGAGCAAACGGTATCCCATGCGGTCGGATTGTTTGGTAATGATGAAGGGCTTTTCTGTAAACAATTCTTTTGAATCGGTGGTGAGTTCATTCCATTCCTGTCCGGGTAATACGGCGATGCGATCATCCGATGAATCATCAAAAACAGTGTCGGCCCACCAGGGTAATACCCTTTGAGTCGCTGATGCTGATGAAAGGGCAGCAGTTGCCTTTTGCCGAAAAGATAACTGATCCCCCTTTTGTAAGGCGCGGCCCTGGTAGCCCCCGGCCTCTGCTTTCAGGTGGGTGCTATGGCTGCCGAGCCAACTGGTTAATTCCAGTCCTCCGCGAAAACTCATATAGGCACGGGTCCCTTTTACCGGCCGGTGAAACTGGAGTACATCATTTTTTTGTACGATAACGGGGTGCAAGATGGGAATGGGTTCACCATTGATACTCGGTGAAAAATCTGCACCGGCAATTGCTAGGAGACCCGGCTCATGAAATAAAAACACCGGTGCCGGGAAATGCATTTCGATCAGGGCTTCATCCGGATCGTTTCCAGTAAGCAGGTTGGCGATGCGCATGGCATAGCGATCCATCGCCCCACCGGGATTGATACCCAGGTGCTGGTATCCGTACCGGCCTGCATCCTGTATGGTATCGAGTATGCCCGCCTTGATGATCTGGATAAACATTCGTTCAGGGATTGCCGTTGCAATAATGGTTGACCAATGCATTAAAGGTACCCTGATAAATGGAAATCTGATGGGGGCTTAGTATAAAAACTCAGATTTATACGGATAACGAATGCGGTAGAGCTCTCTTACTTTTTGTAAAATGGTGTTACGAAGTTCATCAATATTTTTTCGTTCGAGAGCGGAGATGAATACAGCATTGCCTCCTGTTTCATTATTCCAGCGGTCGCGCAGGTCTTCGAGTATTTCTTTTTTGGTACTTTCTTCGAGCCATTCATCGAATGTATTTTTCTCGTAGAGATCCATTTTATTGAAAATGGTGATGGTCGGTTTATCGAAAGCCTGAAGATCCTGCAGGGTTTTATTCACCACGCCAAGTTGCTCTTCATAAGCCGGATGAGATATATCCACCACATGCAGGAGGATATCTGCTTCCCTTACTTCATCCAATGTGCTTTTAAAACTTTCCACCAGGTGGTGCGGCAGTTTGCGGATAAAACCCACGGTATCACTCAGCAGGAAGGGGGTGTTTTCAAATACTACTTTACTGGTGGTGGTATCGAGGGTGGCGAATAATTTATTTTCTGCAAATACATCGCGTTTGCTGAGCAGGTTCATCAATGTGGACTTGCCCACGTTGGTATATCCCACCAGTGATACGCGGATGAATTCACCGCGGTCTTTCCGCTGGGTGAAAGCCTGCTTGTCTATTTCGGCCAGTTTCTTACGAAGTAAAGAGATCTTATCACGTACGATACGACGGTCGGTTTCGATCTCACTCTCACCGGGGCCTCTGGTACCGATACCGCCTCCGAGACGTTCGAGGTGTTTCCACATACCACGCAGACGGGGGAGTATATATTGATATTGTGCCAATTCTACCTGAGCGCGGGCTTGTGCAGTTTTAGCCCTGCGGGCAAAAATGTCGAGAATAAGATCGCTGCGGT
Source organism: Bacteroidota bacterium (assembly GCA_026391455.1). Lineage (GTDB taxonomy): Bacteria > Bacteroidota > Bacteroidia > Chitinophagales > Chitinophagaceae > JJ008. The sequence continues at coordinate 3,144 of JAPLEH010000064.1, read as the reverse complement.
CGATCACTTTTATGCCCAGTTCTTTTTCCAGGTTGTTGATCTGTGCACCGGTGAGTTCATCGTCAAAGATCACGATGCGGATATCTTTCAGCTTTACAAAGGCGCTGATCTCTTCCAGTTTTCCTTTGCCCACAAAAGTGCGGCTGTCGGGATGGGGCAATTTTTGGGTAAACCGTTTCACTGTTACGGCGCCTGCTGTTTCGGCCAGGAAGGCCAGTTCATCCAGGTATTCCTGCAATTGTGTTTCGGTCTGGTCTTTTTGTACCATACCTACCAGTACGGCCCGTTCTTCTTTTTGTATCGTATTCTTTTTGTCGATCATAAGGATGTATCAATGCCTGTGGCAAAGGTAATCCCCCGGCGCGGAGGAATCTACAATTGGCCGGCTTGGCATAAAAAAAATCACGGAATGATCCGTGATTATATAAAAAAGGTCATTTGTGCTTAGAGTCCGCTGAGGGTAATACCTACAGAGAAAGGGCGTACCACAGGTCCCAGTCCGTCTTTGAATACGGTGGTAAGCTGATAAGCGCCGTATAAGGTGAAATGGCCATAGCCCAGTCTGGCAGTAGCGGAGATCCGGTTTTTATTGAAGAATCGTTTGCTGGATTCTTTCATGATAAAGTCGTTCAGGCTGGTACCGCTTTTATTTTGGAACTTGGTATTGCGTGTATGTGCGTTCATCAGCAGGCCTACTTTAACGCCGATAGCGGCTTTAAATCCTTTACCGTTCATGGGGTCTGAGGAAAACCGGAGTTCGATGGGAGCCTCGAGGTAGGAGGTGGCCAGTTTTGTTTTCTTGAAATGGTTGGTATCGGATAGGTTGGTAAACCGGATGGTGGAAGTAAGGTCTTTAATGCCCACATTGGTTTTGGTAAATGTGATATGGTCGCTGCCGATACCGAGACCCACGCCGATGCTCATTTTCGGGTTGGTTTTAAAGGGGTAGTCGAGCATAAAGTATACGTTGATGCTTTTGGACAGTCCGCTTTTGGTAATGCTATCGGGAATGCAGTTCCAGCCGGTATAGCCCAGTTGCAAGAGAAAGTGATCATTGGCCCGGTTGGCCAGGTTGATGGGTGCTTTTTTCTTTGATTTGTTTTCGGGGTTTTCCTGCGCAAACAGCACAAAAGAGGCAAGGGCACAGACAGTTGTAAATAAAATCTTCTTCATAAATATTTTAAGTAGTGGACAAATGTATTTTCATCCCGGTTAACAAAAGGTTAAAGCAGTTTTGAAATTCAGAAATATATCAAACATACCGGCATTAACCTGACATTTGAAGCAGCGCTTCTAAAAATGACCTCCTGGCCAAAGAAAAAGGGCTGCTCATCTGATAAAGGCTGATTATCAGCGTATTTGCAATTATTCATAAGGTCTGTACCCGGGGTACAGCCATTTGGGCGGCAAACAGCTTATAAAAAAACCTGATATTTAAAGAGCTATGTCCTAAAAATTAAGGAGCGCAAAAATAGTCTTTTCCGGGGATAAAACAGGAGTGGGGTTCGTCGGGGCAAGGGATTAAATTAAATAGGAAAAAAGCAAAAATCGGGAGCCCTGATATTGTAGTATGTATTGGGAAGTAAATTGTAAAAAAGGGAAATTGCAATAGCGTATGCGGAAGTACTCCGGATACACTACTAAAATTTCAATATTGAAACATGCGGACGAGGATGGGAGGGAAGAAGTCAATAATGCACAACATCCAAGAGAAGCCTTGTGCGCTGAAAAACCGGCAGATTCCCCTCAAAAAATCGCCAACGGAAGCTTTTGCCCCCGTTTTAGCTGGAAAAAGTATAAACAGCACCGCAAAAAAAATATATAAAGCCACAAAGAACAAAAAAAGGTACACAAAGAGCGGCAGAGCATCGTAAAGCTGTTTCGAAGAACCGCAAAGAAGAAGCAAAGCACTGTAAAAAAGAGTGAAAGGGCCACAAAGAAGTAAGACAGACCTGCAAAGAAGTAAAAGAGATCCGCAAAGAAGCGTAAAAGGTTCGTGCCGGAGTAGCACACCATCGCAAAGAAAGGGCATAGTCCCGCAAAGAAGAAACACATAGCCGTAAAGAAGATGCAAAGGGTAGCAAAACTGCGATAGAGCAGGATAAAACTGCAAACTCAACCCGCGAAGAAGAACAGCACTAAGGCGAAGACAGCATAAAGCAAGCCGGAGAAGAGAGCCTGGCGCAAAAAGAAGGCAAGGAGCCAGTGCAGGCAGAAAATGGCGATGAAAAAGAAACCAGCGCAGCCTGCTTATGTTTACCCATATCGTATCGCTAAATTTTTTAATCACCGGGTAAAATGTAAATTTGATGCTATGGAAAAGAAAATACATCAGGGCCGGAATATCACGCGCTTTAGACAGATGCTGGGCCTTAAGCAGGACGCACTCGCTTCTGCACTTGGCGACGACTGGACACAAATAAAAGTATCGAGGCTGGAAGCAAAGGAGGAGATAGAAGAGGGGATATTAAAGGAAGTGGCGGCCGTATTGAAAGTACCGGTGGAAGCGATTACGAATTTTGATGAGGAAGCGGCGATCAATATTATTTCGAACACGTTTAATGAAGGCTCTTTTATTAATACTGGTATTACTCCAAGCATTAACATAAACCCTATTGAGAAGTGGCTCGAAGTGATGGAAGAGAACAAAAAATTATATGCTGCATTGCTGAAAGAAAAGGATGAAAAACTGGCGCTGATGGAAAAGCTGCTGGAAGCAAAGAAATGATTGAAAAGAGAAAGCCGCCAGAGGGTGGCTTTTTTGTTGGGGGACTATTTCTTTCGTTTAGTATCTCTAGCTACACCTTTCACACCTATGTCTGGCTATGCAAGGTGGGGGTAGCTGATTTTGGGTGGATAGGGGGGGAGACCCTCTTTTCGTTTCCGACTGGCGTCTGGCCACCCGGCGGTGTCAAAAGGGCCGACCCCGATAGTTATCGGGGGAGCGAGCTACGTAGCGAAAATCTAAGTTGTCAAAACGTTTCTCCTTATTTTGCTTGTTAGTACTAGTGTTAAGTTAAATTTATTATGACGTATAATATTTCTTTATATTTGGGAAACCAAATACCATGAAATATTATACTATCCATTTGACGAAAGAGGAAGTGAATCATCTGCGGGAAATTATTTCAAAAGGGACTCATA
>JAPLEH010000047.1 GCA_026391455.1 Bacteroidota bacterium | reverse complement strand
GGAGGTTGGCCACAAATGAACACGAATGGACACAAATAAACAGCCGAATACAGGTTAGCCACTAATGAATACAAAGAATACAGCTATTTAGCTGTATTACTCTTTAGCTCCTTTTCTCTGCGTGCCACTTATACGCCTTCGGCGTGGAGGTTGGCCACAAATGAACACGAATGGCCACAAATAAACAGCCGAATACAGGTTAGCTACTAATGAATACAAAGAATACAGCTATTTAGCTGTATTACTCTTTAGCTCCTTTTCTCTGCGTGCCAAACCATCACAATCTACGCGCTTAACATTACTTTTGTAGCTTGTTACTCAGACTCAAAAAGGACACACGCGATGAATAAACTCTCCGGATGGGATGACACGATTGTAGCACTGGCCACTCCGCCCGGAGTAGGGGCCATTGGGGTGATACGTCTCAGCGGAAACAGGTCCATCGCCATTGTAAATGAACTGTTCCCTTCCAAAGATCTGACTAAGCAACCCAGCCATACCCTGCATGTGGGATTGCTCAAGGAGAATGATATACTGCTCGATGAAGTCGTGGTATCCTTATTCAAAGCCCCCACCTCCTATACCGGGGAGGAAGTGGTGGAGATCAGTTGCCATGGCTCCCCATTCGTACAGCAACAGGTGATCAGTGCCTGCATCAAACGCGGTGCCCGCATGGCCAAGCCCGGAGAATTTACACAACGGGCCTTTCTAAACGGTAAGCTCGATCTGGCCCAGGCAGAATCCGTAGCTGACCTGATCGCATCCAACACAGCCGCATCGCAAAAGGCTGCCATACACACCATGCGGGGAGGTTTTTCACACGACCTAAAAGAACTGAGGGAACAACTCATCCAATTTTCTGCATTAATAGAACTGGAACTCGACTTCAGCCAGGAAGATGTGGAGTTTGCTGATCGTACACGTTTCTTTGAGCTCATAAATCACTTATCGGCCATGACGCAACAACTCCTGCAGTCATTCCAATTGGGCAATGTGATTAAAAATGGAGTGACCGTGGCCATCGTGGGCAAACCCAATGCCGGCAAATCCACCCTGCTCAATGCCTTGCTTAATGAGAACAGGGCTATCGTGAGCGCTACTGCCGGCACCACCCGCGATACGATAGAAGAAGTACTGAATATTGACGGTATCCTTTTCCGGTTGATCGACACCGCCGGTATTCGCGAACATGCCGCCGATGATATCGAAAGCGAAGGCATTGGACGCAGCCTCGAAAAAATGAAACAGGCCGATCTTGTGTTGTATCTTTTTGATGTGAAAGATGAGTTGGCCGATACAGAACAAAAGAAAGCCTCACTCGAAGCACAGTCGCTGAAGTATATCTTAGTGGGCAATAAAACGGATACCCTGGGAGAAGCGGCAACTCATGAAAAATTTGCAGCATTGGATAACCTGGTGTTCATTGCGGCCAAACAAAACCAACACATCGAACTATTGAAAGAAAAAATGGTGGATCGGGTCTTACAGGGCAGCATACAAACCGAAAATACCATCATCACCAATGCCCGTCATTACCATGCCTTACAACAAATGAACACCTCCCTGCAGGATATAACCAACGGGCTTCGCAACCAGTTGCCCGGCGACCTGCTCGCCCTCGACATCCGCCGCTGTCTGCACTACCTGGGCGAGATTACCGGCGAGATCACCAGTGAAGATCAGTTGGATTATATTTTTAGTAAGTTTTGTATCGGGAAGTGATGCCTGCATCTACGCTACCCCAATTCGCTGACAGACATTTTCATAACTCATAAAATAACTTCCTTCATTATAGCATCACAAAATATGAGATCCTCAAATTTTTTAGGTGATCCGAATAAAAGTACTCCAGATGAGTTCAGAAGATCAAGCGAAAGTTAAGAAAGCAGATAACACAATAATTAAGTCACTACATAAAAATAGTAAGAGTAAATGATTAATTAGTTTTGTATCAGCTTCTATATGAATACGATAGTAAACTATCCGAATTGCAGCCCCCCTACAGCATTTTTTACCGGAGTATCTTCCGGGAAATTGCTTTCCTGTATGATATTTAGGTGTAATGCATATTTGAGCAGCCCGATTGTTGTCTTCACACCCAGACGTTCCTTCATTTCCTGGCGTATTTTTTCTATGGAGCGGATGCCAAGAAAGAGTTCGGCGGCAATCTCTTTATTACTTTTTTCCAACCATAGGAGTTGAATGATCTTTTTCTCCCTGTCATTGAAAAGCACTTGTCCGTTATTATTATTTCTTCCAGTATTGCGCAGGGTACTCCAGTAAAGCGCTTCAGTGAAAAGCCGGGTGCGGTAAATTTTATTTTCACTTACTGCATAAATTGCTTTTACAAGGTTCTCAGGATCATCTGCTTTCGATATATAACTGTGAATTCCAATATCAATTAATGAACAGATTCTGTCGAGTTCATTACACATTGACAGTGCAATGACTTTTATTTCTGGCACCTCTTGCTTTAGTTGTCGTATAAGCATATCACCCGTCATCTTTGGCATAAACAGATCTACAATGGCAATATGGGGTTTTTGGTTTTTTAATTCAGCAAGCAGCCATTCAACCGGATCCGGCTCCAGTATGACGGCATTAATATTAGCTTGTTTCGACAAATAATCTTTTAGGCATATCCCGAATAACTTGTGATCGTCTATAATACTAACTTTAATCATACAACTCGATAATTTTCATTTATAAGAGAAAACCATTAGCTAAATACGATAAAAAACTTATCACAGATTTTTATTTTGAAAAAAAATGAATGGCTTACTTTTTGTTAAATCAACTGTACACATAAATAACTCATTTTTTAATTAAAATAGTTGACTTTAAATCACATTTCAAATTACACATTTTCCAGTAATTACAAGTCATAAGAATGTTTTAATAATAAATTCGTAAAAACCGAAAAAAAAATAGTACTCCCGCCTGTCACATTTTAAGTATTGTCCCTGAAATTCGATAAGTATATTTAATCTGTGTTAGGATGGACAGCGGATAATAATAAATAATAAATCTAAAACATTAATCTGAGCGTATTTATTTTAAACACAAAACGAACCTGCTTCACCAGCAATTTACTACACCATAAATTCCACCCCGAAGTATTCTGGAAGAACCCGATATACTTTAATTACAGAGAGAGATTTTATTAATTCAACAAGCCAATCAGGACTTTTTAGTAAAGCCTTTTACGTGTAAGTTTAATACTCTGTTTTTTTAACACAGCCCGGCTGAAATGATTTTTACACTCAGTTAATAGCTTCCTGTTATTCACTGTAGCGATAGCTTTATCCAGCAAACAATCAAAAGACAAATGACCATGTTCAGGGAAGGTTGGTACCTTATTTATACGAAACCAAGACACGAAAAAAAAGTACACCAATTCCTGTTACAAAAACAGATCAGTTCCTTATTGCCGGTCAGGAATTCTGTAAAGAAGTGGCATGACAGGAAAAAGTTGGTGGAAGAACCACTATTCCCCTCCTATATTTTTTTGTATGTAAATACCCTGGACACTTATTTTCAGGGATTGAGTGCGGATGGTGCCATGCATTATGTAAAATCCGGTTCTCAACCGGCGCGGATACAAGAGACGGTGATTAGTAATTTGCGCATACTCACGCAAGGACAACCACAGATGGAAGTTACATCCAGTCGTTTTGAGCCGGGAGAAAAACTCACGATTACCAAAGGTGCTCTTATGGGGCTCAACTGTGAATTAATTCGTTACTGCGGGAAAGAAAAAATCCTTGTGCGCGTTGAATTGCTTAACCGTAGTTTGTTAGTCTCCGTTACGGATGATCAACTGCTGTCGTTGCCCGTTTACTGATGGCTAGGCAATTAATGCTGTTATGATTGTATTACTTCGCACTGTGTTTTTATGATTTCGCCAGTGATTGCTAAAAAAGTTACAAGTATCAATGCTGACTTCCTGCCATCCAAACCCATAAACTTCTTTTCAGCGGATCAAATTTTACGGATTTTATGTTTTGACACAATCATACTTGTAACTGACTTTCCAGTCGGAAATGCAGTTGTAATTCTCAAACATACAATACTACAATGCATATAAGATTGATATATATAAAGAACTTTTTGGTCTTCCTGATCGCATCAGGGCTTGTTTGTTCGGAATTACCGGCGCAAACTGGTAACCCGCAATGGTTCTCCGCTAACATTGATAAGGATATTCGCCAGATGATGAAAAAGGGCGATATACCCGGTATGAGTGTGGTAATTGTACACAAGCAGACTACCTTGATACGGCATTACGGTTACGCTGATTTGCGGGAAAATGTTCGGGTAGATAGTAATACACTCTATGAAATCGGATCATGCAGTAAAGCCTACACTGCCCTGGCAGTGCAAAAATTGCTGAATGATCAAAAGATTCAGCTGCAGGACAACGTGAGTAAATTTCTGCCATGGCTCCGTCTTAATTACCGGGGCAAATTACAACCTGTAACCATTGCCCAGTTACTACATCATACCAGTGGCATTCCGTGGAATACCATTTCCTTAATTCCGGAAGGTACAGGTACGGATGCACTTGAAAAGACAGTGGGTGTGTTGAACAACGTGAGGCTTGTGCATGAACCGGGAAGGAAATTTGAATATGCCACGATTAATTACGATGTACTTGCCCTCATCATTCAAAAGGTTTCCGGTAAAACGTATGAACAGTTTCTCGAAGAGGAAGTATTGAAGCCCTTGAATTTATTTCACACGAAAGCGGGTACACCGGTGGCAGATGGAAAATTAGCAACCGGATATAAAGTCAGTTTCTTTCAACCCTGGCGATATGACGCACCCCGATTCCGTGGTAATACCGCTGCGGGTTATATCATTACCAATGCCGGTGATTTTTCGAGATGGTTACGATTGCAGATGGGTTATGAAGCATCTTCTTTCGATAGTCTTATTTCGGCTACACATAAACGTGATGAAAGTGTATTGCCGCATGAACTAGCTTCTTACGCAATGGGATGGAATATTTCGCTCAGAGGTGACGGAGAGATTTTCCACGATGGGCTAAACCCAAATTTCAGTGCGTATATAGCTTTTCGCCCCGCTGACAGTACTGGTATTGCATTGCTGACCAATTCAAGCAGCAACTTTACTTCCTATATCGGGACTGAAATTATCAAAAAAATTACAGGTGATTCCACCAAAGCTACTTATATACCCGGGAATGAAATGGATAAAACCTTTTCATTGCTATCCGTCATTTTCCTCCTTTATATATTACTGTTAGCAGGTTATTTTATACTAACACTGAAGCATATACGAAAAGGCTGGCGAACTCCGGCACGTCTGGCTCGCCGCGATGGGATAAAGTTTCTGGCAGACCTTATCCTGCTGGCCCCTTTTTTACTTGCAATATATTTATTGCCCAAAGCCATAGCCGATTTTTCCTGGCAATCCATCATGGTTTGGACACCATACAGTTTCCGGGTTCTGATTTTGCTGATGCTGATCTCATTTGCGGTTACTTATGCAGTTTATTTTTTTACACTTTTTTACCGCGACAGGGATAAATACCGGAGCATGATGCCACGAATCCTGTTGTTCAGTTTTTTGTCCGGTTTATGCAATATGATCGTGATCACCCTCATTACCAATTCTATTGGTGCTGATCATAACCGGGAGTACCTCATTTTTTATTATTGTCTGGGCATTGCCGTTTATTTACTTGGAAGACGTTTTGCTCAGATTTGTCTTGTGAAGTTGACCCGAAATATGGCTTATGAAATGAAAATGGAGCTGGTGAACCGGATTTTCTCATCCTCCTACCAGAAATTCGAACAGGTAGATAGAGGACAGATATATACAACCCTGAATAATGATATCGCTTCGATCGGTGAGACGCTTAATATAATAACTGTACTGATAACAAGCTCCTTTACTGCACTGGGGGCCTTTATCTATCTGGCTTCCGTCGCTTTTTGGGCTACCCTCATCACAATCTTTCTTATCGTATCCATTACGTTTGTATATTTTATAGTAAGTATGCGCACCAATCGCTTTTTTGATGAAGCAAGAGATACAGAGAATGTGTTCATGCGGCTCATTCATGGTTTGATTGATGGTTATAAGGAACTCAGTCTGCACAAAGGGAAAAAGAAAGAGTATCAGGCGGATATTGACGATACTGCGTCTACATACCGCGATAAAATGGTATATGCCAATGTTCGTTTCGTAAACGCCTTTTTGGTAGGGGAGTCCCTGCTTGTGATATTGCTTGGTGTTGTGGTATTCGTATTGCCGCGTTTATTTTCAGGAATACAGGATTATACGGTGATGAGTTTTGTGATCGTGTTATTGTACCTCATCGGACCTGTTAATAATATTTTGAATTCGATCCCTGCGATCCTTCAACTCAAAGTAGCACGAAAAAGAGTTGCCGATTTTATAGCTGCAATACCTGTCACTGCTACTTCAGGCGCAGAGAAGTTGGAGGTTCCGGCTGTTGTACACACCATGACTGTGAAAGACCTGGAATTTGAGTATAAGAAGGATAATTCAGATCATACCTTTTCTGTGGGACCTGTAAATATTTCGCTTAACAGCGGGGAGATATTGTTTATTATTGGTGGAAACGGAAGTGGAAAAACCACACTTGGCAAACTGCTCACCGGTTTGTATGAACCCCTCCGCGGAGGTATTTACATTAATAACCGGCAAGTATCACAGGATGAACTGGGTGAGTATTACTCAACCATTTTTCCTGCTCCATACATTTTCGAAAAACTGTACCAGACAAACACGGCTGACAAACATGAACTAATTCAAAAATACCTCCAAGTACTCAGGCTGGAGGATAAAGTAAAAATCGAGAACGGCAGGTACAGCACACTTGAGTTATCCACCGGTCAATTGAAGAGACTCGCTTTACTGCAGTGTTTCCTCGAAGATTCTCCTGTATATCTCTTTGATGAATGGGCGGCCGATCAGGATCCTGAATATCGCAGATTTTTTTATACTCAATTACTTCCGGAAATGAAATCACGCGGAAAGATAATCATTGCCATTACGCATGATGATCATTATTTCCATGTGGCAGACCAGATACTCAAAATGCAAAATGGTAAACTGGTTCCCTATGTATCCGGAGTCGAACCGGTACAACTCTGATTATTCAGTCAGACATGACCCACTCGCCAAATAAGATGAACAATAAGCCAATCCTTTTTTGTTTTCCCTATGCCGGCGGCTCGTCGGCTGTTTTCTCTTCATGGAAGCAAAGTATTTTGCCGGACATTGAACTTTATCCGGTAGAACTGGCAGGTAGAGGGCGAAGAACAGGTGAGCCCATGTACGCTCATGCTGAAGAATTGATGAACGATATGCTGGAGATTCTTGCAAAACAAATCCAATCCGGCAGGGAATATGCGCTCTTTGGCCATAGTCTCGGCGCTTCGATTGTATATAACATTACGCTTCGTGCTTTACAAAATAACCTGAACACGCCGATCCGTTTATTTATAAGTGGGCGTGGCGCACCACATATTAAACGGCCGGATGAGAAGATCTATCACCGTATGAACGATATTCAGTTTGAGGCGGAAGTTATGAAATTAGGAGGGACGGTTCCCGAAGTTTTCTTACATAAGGAACTGCGGGATTTATTTCTCCCTCTTTTAAAAAATGATTTTAAACTGGCCGAAACCATTGATGAAAATGTTTCGGTACAACCATTTGAACCGCCTATTACTGTCTTTCAGGGTATCGGGGATGATCTTACAACTGAACAACGCGAAGGATGGAAGTTGTACAGCCGCTCTTCCTGTGATCTGTATAATTTTCCGGGCGGGCATTTTTTTCTGAATGATCATACACCGGCTATGATCCGAATAATCAATGAATCGTTAAGCTGATGGAAACTTTTCAAGGTAAAACGATGACACAATTGCTGAAAGCCAGGTCAAAAGACCCGGCTAAAGGAATTGTATTTATAGAAAAGAACGGCAAAGAAGAGTTTCTTTCCTATCAGGAACTGTGGATCAAGGCCAGCTCTGTATTGCACTTGCTCCAGGAGAAAGGAGTACACGCCGGAGCAGAGCTCGTGATTCAGTTAGAGGATAATGAAACTTTCCTCATAGTATTCTGGGCTTGTGTGCTTGGTGGTATTATTGCCGTACCTCTTTCGGTGGGTAAAACGGAGCTGAACCAGCAAAAACTTTTTCATGTATGGGATATGCTGATTGATCCCCATCTATTTACCACTCCTGAAATACTTGCACGAAACGAAAAAACAATTACCGGCGCCCTGAATACAAACGTCATTTCGGGCATGCGTCACAGGGTTATTTTCGATCATGAGATCACTGCAGACCGGGAATCGGGTACCATTTATACAGCAGATGAAACGGATATTGCGTTCTTGCAATTTTCATCGGGTTCCACAGGCAATGCCAAAGGTATCATTCTTACACATGCCAACCTGTTGGCGAACCTTGAAGGTATTCACCGGGCAGCACGTTATACTGCTAATGATACATCACTGAGTTGGATGCCGCTGACACATGACATGGGACTCATCGGTTTTCACCTGAATCCGGTTTACAGTAATATGAATCAGTTCCTGTTACCGACTTCATTGTTTATTGTGCGTCCGGGCATCTGGCTTGATAAATGCAGCGAACATAAAATAACTATTACCTGCTCTCCCAATTTCGGCTACAGTTATGTACTCAGACACCGGGTAAAGGAACAGGCAGACCTGGATCTTTCGCAGATACGGATTATATACAATGGTGCCGAACCAATTTCCTACGATTTGTGTGAAGAATTTCTGACAGCATTTGAAAAATGGCAACTGAAGCGAACGGCGATGTGTCCGGTTTACGGCCTCGCAGAAGCTACATTGGCTGTAAGCATATCGAATCCCCTGCATGAGGCTGAAGCATTCTTTATCAGCCGCCAGCATACCGGAGTAGGAGAAAAAATAGTGGCTCCAATTCATTCTGAAGATGCACTGACACTCGTGAATGTGGGCATCCCCATACATACGATGCAGGTGCGGATTACCGATCTCAAACATCAGGTATTGGGTGAGGGTATTGCCGGGGCTATACAAATATGCGGGCCGAGTGTAACGGCCGGTTTTTATAACAATCCCTCCGCCACCAAAGCGGTGAAAACAACCGATGGGTGGCTGAATACCGGTGATACCGGATTTATCGTAAATGGATCTCTTTATATTCTCGGAAGAATAAAAGATGTGCTGTTTGTAAACGGTCAAAATTATTATGCCCATGACCTGGAAAAAATAGCTCAGGAGGTAAATGGCATAGAACTGAATAAGATTGTGATAGCCGGGGTGTTCAATCAGGAGCAGCAAAGAGATGAAATTATCGCCTTTATTTTATATCGCAACTCACTTGCTTCTTTTGCAGAGCTGGCCGCATCTGTAAATGAATGCGTGTTAAGAAAAACCGGTTTTGTAATTGACACATTCATTCCTGTAAAAGAGATTCCCAAAACAACGAGTGGAAAATTACAACGGTATAAACTTGCGGAGCAGTATGCAACCGGCGCATTTAAGGATATAGTTGATGAATTGAGCCGACATACCCGTCAAGTAGCCGCCTTCTCGGAAGTAAATATGGCATTTACCGCCGAAGACCGATTCCTGCAACTTTGTCGTAGGGCCTTGCAGCAGGATACATTGCAGCTCACTGATCATTTTTTAGAATCAGGGGGAAATTCTTTACGGGCCGCTGCATTAACTATGGCAGTATGGAAAGAGTTTCAGGCTGAGATCACGATCGAAGATATTTATACTGCGGAAACATTACAGGCGATTGCTGTTGCTATCGGTCAGAAGAAAGGTACGAGTCAGTATCTTCCTCTGGCCAAAGCACCCAAAGCATCCGTTTATGAGCTCGCTTCATTGCAGATTGGTATTTATCAGTATGGCTCCATGCATCCTGAAAGTTTATTGTATAATGTGCCTGTTTTTTTTAAACTCAACTCCGGTATCGATTTTGTAAAACTGGAACAGGGTATCCGGGAATTGATTCACCGGCACGAAGCATTGCGAACTTCTTTCTGTACCGATGCACCGGGGGCCATGCAGGTGCATGAAGATGCCGCCTTTAATCTTACGATCATTGAAGTTCCCGAACGCGATTTGCAAAATCGGATGCTTGAGCAAGTACAAGCCTTTCGGCTTTCCGATGCGCCGTTGCTTCGTGCAAGCGTATTGACAGATGATTGCGGAGCTTCTTATTTCTTTCTGGATGTACATCACCTCATTGCAGATGGCGTGTCAGTAACATTGCTTTTAAAAGAATTATCGCAATGGTATACGGGTGCATTGCCCGTTACTCCCGGCGTTCAGTATCGTGACTATTGTGCATGGGAGAAGAACCAAAAGGAATCAACTTTATTTGCCAGGGCAAAGGAATTCTGGAAAGAATACCTCGCCGGTGATATCCCCTTACTTGATATGCCAACCGATTTCCTTCGCCCACCGGTTTTTACCGGAAACGGGAAAAAGATAATTGCAGCACTGCCGGTAGCGTTAACGGAGTCGGTACGCATATTGGCAAATGAGGCGAACCTGACGATACATTCATTTTTCTTTACGGCCTACAGCTTGTTATTGGCTAAATATACTGGACAGGATGAATTAATGATCGGAATACCCGTGGCAGGCCGCTTACATCCTGACCTGGAGCATACGATTGGAATGTTTGTTAACAGTCTGCCTGTAAACGTGAAATTGACGGATACGAACAATTTTATTACGCAATGGAAGGAGCAGTCAGTCGAATTGCGCAAGGTGATCGCACACCAGCAATACCCATTCAGCCTGCTGCGGGAGGACCTGAACCTGCGTCGTGATGTAAGCAGGAATCCTGTATTTGATACCATGTTTGTTTACCAGAACATGCCTCTGGATTTTTTAGAAAATTCTTCGGTTTTTGCAAAACGGATCCCGGTGGATGCAAGTATCAGCAAATATGATCTTACTGCTGAAATTATAGAGGATACTAATCAGTTTACGCTAAGCTTTGAATATGCTACGGACTTATTTAGTGAAAGGACGATGCAGCGTTTGTTGCACTATTTTATACAACTTTTACATACAATCACTGAATCGACGGCCATACCGTTGCAGTCACTCTCTCTGCAATGGAAGGGGCAGCCTGTAAAATCGGGTACCGGAGGTAGCGCATCACCTTTTCACCGTGCCTCAACAACCGTGTCTCACCTGTTAGCGACAACATGCCTGAATCATGGCGGAAGAATTGCGATAAAATGCCAGGATCAGGTTATTACCTATTCTACTTTTGGCAGACTTGTAAACAATGCAGCCGCTAAACTTTTGCAAATTGGTGTGAGGAGGGGAGATGTAGTTGCTTTACGCGGTGCACGCACGCCGTCATTGTTGGTAGCTATGCACGCGGTATTAAAAATAGGATCCTGTTTTTTACCGGTTGATCCTCATATTCCGGATGAGCGGGTGCAATATATGCTTGATAACAGCCGGTGCAGATTACTAATCACTGATTCAGATTATCTGGTAAATACCCGTAATGAACGGCAGGTTCTTTTGTTTAGTTCACTTATGGAAGCTGAAGAAGCGGCGGACCTGCCAGTTTCCTGTATGCCGGATGATCTTTGTTATATTCTTTATACGTCTGGTACCACTGGTTTACCCAAAGGGGTGATGATAGAGCATCATTCACTCGTGAATTATTTAGAGTGGGGAAGCCTTATTTATGGAAAAGGATTGGAATCGGCTTTTCCGTTTTTCACATCCATTTCATTTGATCTCACGCTTACATCAGTTTTCATTCCATTACTTTCTGGTAATACGGTAGTGATCTATGATGATATAGCGGACGATTTTTTACTCAGAAATATTCTGGATGACAATCAGGTACATATTATTAAAGCCACTCCGTCTCATTTCCGTTTGCTGGCGAACAATTATATACCCCGGTCAGACAGCAGGGTTCGGGCATTGATTGCCGGTGGAGAACAGTTAGACACAGATCTGGCACATAAATTATACCAGCTCTTCGGTGGTAATGTGACCATCTATAATGAGTATGGCCCTACCGAAGCTACGATAGGATGCATGACTTATTCCTTTAATCCGTTGGATTCTTATCAGTATGTACCAGTGGGTGTAGCGGCAGCAAATACTGATATATATGTATTGGATAAACACATGATGCACGTTCCTATTGGTGTAAATGGTGAAATATATATTGCAGGCACCTGCCTCGCCCGGGGGTATCATCATAACGAAGAGCTAACCAATGAAAAATTTTATACAAATCCATACCGGCAAGGCGAACGGATGTACAGAACTGGTGATATTGGCCGTTTGCTGGATTTTGAACTCATTACTTATTGTGGCCGGGTGGATGAACAGGTGAAGATCAACGGTTATCGTATTGAGTTGAATGAAATTCAGCAACAAATCAAAACGAACAGCCATGTAGAGGAGGCTGTTGTTGTTGTACGGAATAGCGCTGCCGGGCAACCATTTCTTTGTGCATTTTACACATGTAATGAAACAGCCGACGTGGTGGCTCTCACCAGGCAGCTCCGGGAAGATATGGTTAACCGGTTGCCCTATTATATGGTGCCATCTTATTTTATCCGGTTGGATGTCATGCCACTGACCCGCAATAAAAAAACTGATACCCGGTTTTTGGAATTGTATGAATTGCAAACAACTGAAACTGATTCCGGTATAGCAGAAACTGGCATAGTTGCTTCCCTTCTGGCGCTCTGGCGCGATATTTTAAAGGAACCCTCGCTGCGCGCGACGGATAATTTTTTTGAATACGGTGGTGATTCCATCAAAGCAATACAGATTGTATCTGCGGCTAGGCAAAACGGTATTGCTGTTACGGTGAAAGATATTCTTACAGCACATACGGTACAGCACCTGGCCGGTTATGCCACGATCTTACCGCAGCAGGGTGTTTCTTCACCGCTTCGGGAAGAAGGGTTTAAACCGCTGTCTCCTGTCGAAGCCTGGTTCATGGGGCACCATCTGCAATACCCCGGTGCCTATAATCAGGCAATGCTACTTCAATGTGTGGAAGATATAGATGTATCCTTTTTGAAACGTACGCTGATTGCATTGATACAACACCATGACGCACTGCGGTTGAACTATAATTCCCTTCAGCATATGTTATTTTTTAACCCCGTTCCACCGGAAGGTCGCTTGCTGGTTCTGCAAAATGAGTTACATATACCCGATCAATCACCTGAAAAAATTATCGCAGCATCTGGCCTGGCAAATCATGTTTTTGATTTGACGAAGGACCTGCTGATAGCCGCTTCTATTGTTACAACAGGCAATGGAAATGAATATGTATACCTTGTAGCTCATCACCTGGTTACTGATGGTGTTTCCTGGCATATACTATTACAAGACTTTCAACAGATATACCGGAACCTTGCAGCAGGATTAGCTGAGCCTGTTTTAGTGCGTACTTCCATTTCTGTAAAGGAGTGGCTTGTACGCGCCAGTATGAGGGTCCGGGAAAATGAAAATACTGCTATGCGAAAATTGTGTAAGCTGGCTGATGATTGCGAATTTGTTATTCCGGATGATCACGGCTCCATTGACTGGCGTATGCTCCATGCAAGGGTAGTCCGTCGGAAAATTTCCGCCGGGGCTACGGATAGTTTGAGGAAGCAGGGGAGCACCTTGTTTCATACGGATATGGAAATGATTATTTTTCTCGCAGTCGTGCAGGCCTTACAGAAATGGACCGGAAAAGATACTTTTAAACTGGAGGCCGAGGCACATGGAAGAGAAATAGAGGGCACCGATATATCAGCGACAGTAGGCTGGTTTACGGAAATTTATCCGGTAGTAATCGAATTGAAAAATGATAGTCTGCTTAATCAGTTAAAAGATATAAAGGAGCAGATAAAAAAGGGAAGAACGATCAGCTCATTCTACGGATTTTTTAACTGGGCTGATGGTGATACACGCCAATTGGAAACCCAACGACCGGAAATACGGTTGAATTACCTTGGCGAATTTGGTGTACAGGATGCAAAGGATCTGTTTCGCTTCGTCGAGTCGGGTATGCGTGTACAAAGTGTTGCCGAAAACAATATGACGGCCAAAATGGAGATTAATGCCCTGATTTATCAGGGAGAACTGATCGTTGATCTGCAGTATAACGCCACGATTCATCTGGAGGAAACGGCAGCTCGCTTTGCAGATGGTATACAACAAAATCTTAAACGGCTGGCCGAAGCCTTATCACAGGAAAAGGAGATACATTATACACCTTCTGATTTTAGCGGAGTGGAATTAAATGAAGAAGAAATCGACACACTCTTCAACTGAAATATCCTTATAGTTTAATCATATTCTATTCATGGCAGATCCTGTACGGTTACGGGTGCTGTTACTATTCATCATTTATACATTTTTTATGAGCAAAGAATTGCATCACCTGCGATTGGTAGGCAATACGCCACTGATTACGCTGAAACTAAACGGATTTGAACATATCGATCTGGAGGTGAAGCTGGAAGGCTATAACCCCACTGGGAGTGTAAAAGACCGGGCGGCTGCTTATATACTTAATAAGATAATGGCCAATAAAACGATTAACGCAGAAACCACCATTATTGAATCAACTTCCGGAAACTTTGGTGTGGCACTTTCTGCTTTTTGTAAATACAATAACCTGCGCTTCATTGCCGTGGTGGACCCCAATATCACCAGCATGAATGAGATGCTAATCGGGGCGTATGGGGCTGAGATCATTAAAGTAACAAAAGCCGATTCGAATGGCGGCTATTTGCTTACACGTATAGAAAAGATTCATGAGTTGATGCATACGATTCCTAATACTTATTGGGTGAACCAATATGAAAATCCGCTGAATGCCCGGGCTTATTATGATTCATTGGGAAAAGAAATTTGTTTTCAGGCAGCCCATATTGATTATGCATTTCTGGGAGTAAGTTCCGGAGGTACCATCACCGGTGTTTCGAAAAAAATAAAAGAAAATTTTCCGGAGTGCAAAATTATTGCAGTGGATGTAGAGGGTTCGGTCATCTTTAACAGGCCCGCTTCTAAACGTTATATACCTGGAATAGGTTCCAGTATGGTTCCCAAAATTCTTAAGGAAGCATTAATAGATGATGTGATCATTACTAATGAATGGGAAACCATTAACGAGTGTTACACGCTGCTCCGGGAGCACAATTTATTCGTTGGAGGGTCTTCTGGTTCTGTTATTGCCGGTATCAAAAATTATTTCACCCGGATGAATATTACGCAACCAGTCAATGTAGTTACAGTATTCCCTGACAGGGGCGAGCGTTATTTCGATACGATTTTTGATAAAAACTGGTGCGATAAGATACCACAGAAAAAAGCAGAAGAGGCGGTTCTTGCCGGTTAAATTCATCACTTCTCATTTAAATAAAGAATGCAAATGAAATATTTTGAAGAAAAGGATTTTGACAGCAGCAGTGTGCCCTGGCCATTTACAGTGGAACAGATTCGTACAGCAGTGCAATGTATTGCAACCAATGATTATGTGCAGCCATTGAAGCCGTACCTGCGATACCGTGATTTGACGAACAGGATCATTGCTATGCCCGCCTTTGCAGGGGGCGATATTAATATGTCCGGCATCAAGTGGATAGCCAGTTTCCCGGGAAATCTTGAAAAAGGAATCCCCCGTGCGCACAGCGTGGTTATTTTGAATGAAGCGGATACGGGGGTACCAGTTGCCATTTTTAATACGGCCATGATAAGCGTGATCAGAACCGCATCAGTTAGCGGACTTATGCTTTCCTGTTTTGATAAGCAATATCCTTTCCGCGATGCAGTAATAGGAATAACCGGACTTGGGCCTATCGGAAAAGCGCATATCAGAATGTGTTTGTCATTACTCGGAGACCGGGTGGAAAAAATACTGGTATACGATATCCGTACACCCGATATGACTGGTCTCCCGGATGATGACCGGATTCAGTTCGTGAACTCATGGCAGGAAGCCTATGAACAAGCCGATATTTTCATTACCTGTACTGTATCGAAGCAACCTTATATAGATATCCCACCTAAGAAGGGGTCGCTTCATCTGAACGTTTCACTGCGCGACTATCAGTCGTTGGTATGCCAATGGTTTCGCCCTGCCATTATCGTGGATAACTGGGAGGAAGTCTGCCGCGAAAAAACCGATATTGAAATGATGCATATAAACGAGGCATTGAACCGTGAGCAAGTGTATACGATGGAAGCTATTACTTCCGGTAAATTTTTTGAAACGCATATCCCCGAACAACCTGTTATGTTTAACCCCATGGGCATGGCGGTGTTTGATATAGCTATTGCCACTTACTATTACAAAACAGCTTGAGACTACTGTGTGAAAAGCGGTGATTTTACTAAGTACAGAAACAGCGCATATGAAAAAGCTGGATAAAGACAATATTTCAGGTATTACAGGGTTAACCCGTATACAGGAAGGGATTTTATTTCATTACCTTAAGAACAAAGGTGATAATATGTATAATGTACAGTTATCACTCCGTTTAAATGGTGCTTTACGGGCAGATTTGTTGAAAAGGGCGTTTTATGCAGTGCAGCATGATAACGATGCATTACGTTCTGTTTTTCGTTGGGAGAAAATACGAAAGCCGGTTCGTGTGGTATTGAATACTTATGAACCCGAGTTTTTGCATACGCGTATCGACACTACGAACGGACAACCTGTAGAGGAACAATTGTCCAACCTGCTGCAAGAAGACCGTCAGCGCCTCTTTGATCTTACTGAATTGCCTTTCAGGGTACACCTGATCGAACTGCACAGCGATCAATTTGTGTTGTGTGTATCTCATCATCATATTTTATACGATGGGTGGAGTACGGGAATTCTTTTACACGAATTGTTCACCCATTATACTGTACTTACGCAGGGAAATCAACTGGTGCCTGTTGTAAAAATGTCATCAGTGGATATGGTCACAGCGCTGGCAAAGAAAAGTCCCAAAGAAAATGCTGCAGAATTCTGGAAGGAATTTTTAAAAGACCATCATTTTACACCGCTTTCAGTAAGTACAGATAATTCCGAAGTCGAGAGGCCATCTATTGGAAGAAAGGCCTTCTCATTTCCTTTGATGCCGGTCGAACAATTTGCCTCCGGTAACCGGGTTACCAAAGCTGCAGTATTTTACCTGGCTTTTGCTATAGTATTGCAACGTTATACCGGAAGCGGGGATGTGGTATTTGGTACCACTGTTTCCGGGCGTGATCCTCAGATACCAGGGATGGATCGTGTAATCGGAAATTTCATCAATACCATTCCAATGCGTATTCAGTTGGATACGCTTGAAAATGTATCGGATGCTGTCAAACGCATCGGGGCTCAGCTTATTCAGCGGGAAGAATTTTCAGCCGATACTTACAACGAAATCCGGCAAATGGCAGGATGGGGAGTACAGGATCTGCTTTTTGATTCAGCCGTTGTGGTGGAAAACTATCCCATTGATGATACGTTTACCCGTAATACGAAAGGGTTAGAAATTTCTTTGAATGATACATTTGAAAAAACAGATATTCCTTTTTTGCTTGTGGTTCAATTCAGAAACGACTGTGCAGAGATAGCGATGTGTTATCACGAAGGGGCGATGAAACATATTGCGATGGATCAATTTGCAAGGAGTTTTGAAGTGATACTCCGGAGTATAACGGCTGATCCCCTCATTCGTACTGATGAAGTGGAATTGCTCAGTCAGCAGGAAAAGGATCAGTTGATCCATTCACTTGCCAATACGAACGTTGCATATCCGGAGAATGAGACGATTGTAAGTTTGTTTAACCGGCAGGCCGTATTGCACAGCAACCGTACTGCGGTTCGTTTTGGAGAAAGCTCCATCACTTATGGGGAACTACACGAGCGATCTTCAGCATTCGCATACTTACTCCGACAGCAGGGTGTTGGTAAAGATGTGCTGGTAGGTTTGTATATGGAGCGTAGTATTGATATGATCGTTGCCCTGTTTGCCATATTGAAAGCCGGTGGCGCTTATCTTCCTGCAGATGTGGATTACCCGGAGGCTCGTGTCCGTTACCTTTTTGAGAACAGCGGGGCACAGATCATGGTTACGGAAGCGAACAGGCAACATGTTGGGGCTTTTTGCAGAACTGTGATCACAATACCAGATCGATATCCGGTACAGATACCAATAGAAGATGTTTTAATTGATCCCTCTTCGCTTTGCTATGTGATTTATACTTCAGGAACCACCGGAAATCCCAAAGGTGTGATGATCGAACACCGGAATGTGGTGAGGCTTTTTTATAATGAAGCATTTCAGTTTGCGTTCGGGTCGGATGATACATGGACTATGTTCCATAGTCATTGTTTTGATTTCAGCGTATGGGAAATATTTGGTGCCTTGTTATTCGGCGGACAACTTGTGGTGGTACCTAAAGCGGTTGCCATCGACACCAGGGCTTACCTCCGTTTATTGCAACAAGAGAAAGTCACTGTATTGAATCAGACACCCAGTGCTTTTTATAACCTGCAGCAACAGATGACAGATAACCCAGCTGTTCAACTGCACCTTCGTTATATCATTTTTGGAGGTGAGGCACTGAGTCCGGGGAAATTACTTCCCTGGAAAAACCGATATCCGGATACGAGGGTCATCAATATGTTTGGGATTACAGAGACTACTGTACATGTCACCTATCGAGAAATCAATGATAAGGATATCTCCGGGAATATCAGTAATATCGGTAAACCGATTCCCACGTTATCGGTTTACCTGCTCGATGAATCGGGAAGATTGGTTCCGCCGGGTGCCGCAGGTGAAATTTGTGTAACAGGAGCAGGTGTAGCACGTGGTTACCTTAACAATATGGAACTAACCGAAAAGAAATTCGGAGTTGATCCATATCAGCCAAAAGAACGTATGTACCGTTCCGGTGATCTCGGTCGTTTATTACCTTCCGGTGATTTGGAGTATCTAGGAAGAATGGATGAGCAGGTAAAAATCCGGGGTTTCCGTATTGAATTGGGAGAGATCGCACATCAGCTCAACAGGCACCCCCAAGTAAAGGAAGCAGTGGTAATAGCGGTAAAAGACAGCAACGGACAGCGTTTGATTGCATATTATGTGGCAGAAGGTCAACCGGAAGAAACATCATTGCGGAATTTTGTATCCGGCTTTTTACCCGATTATATGGTGCCGGCTTTTTTTGTAAAGATTGAATCTATTCCTCTTACATCCAATGGTAAACTGGATCGAAAACAGTTGCCGGTTCCTGTCGTTACACGTAATGAACAATATGTGGGCGCAACCGGTGAAATTGAAAATAAACTTACGGAGATTTGGTCGGAGCTGTTACATATTCCGGCAGGAGATATCAGTACAGATCGTAATTTCTTTGATATGGGTGGTGATTCGGTGAAGATGATCAGTCTGAGTGCGGCCATCCAGAAAGCATTTACTGCAGAAGTTTCGATTACCGAATTATTCAGTCATTCTACTATACAAAAACTGGCAGTACTGATTCGTTCAAAAACGGAAAAAGAAAATGAACCTGATATGCCAGCGGGAAGTGATAAGCAGTGGGCTGATCCTGTATCAGATGATGCTGATCAGTCTATTGCGATCATTGGAATGGCTGGCCGGTTTCCCGGTGCTTCGGATATTGATGAATTCTGGCAAAACCTCGTCCAAGCCAAAGATACCATCAGTCGGGAATTGCCTGATGCAGTTGCTTCATTGGTAAAAGCGAAAGGCAGGCTTGCGGATTATGAAATGTTTGACGAAAGCTTTTTCAACTATATTCCTTCTGAAGCAACCTGTATGGATCCGCAGATTCGTGTCTTTCATGAATGTGTATGGAATGCATTGGAAAACGCAGGATATTCACCTTATCAGTATACAGGTAAGATTGGTCTGTATGCCGGGGCATCTCCAAATCCTTATTTCAGTATAGCGGCCGAACATTTGGTGGAAGGCGATTGGTCCGACAAATGGGATACGCTCACGTATGCAGATAAAGATTATCTGTGTTCGCGTATTGCTTACAAACTGAACTTGAAAGGACCCGTTGTAACGGTGAATACTGCCTGCTCTACATCACTGGTGGCAACGGATGCAGCATGTACGGATCTGCTTACAGGTAAATGTGATATGGCAGTTGCCGGCGGCGTTTCCATCACGCTGCATGATGAGAACGGATACAGGTATCAGAAAGATATGATCCTTTCTCCGGACGGTATTTGCCGGGCGTTTGATGAACAGGCCCGAGGTACAGTGGGTGGCAACGGTGCAGCGGCGGTTGTACTCAAGCGTTTGACTGATGCATTGCGTGACGGCGATCCTGTATACGCGGTGATCCGTGCAACTGCCACTAATAACGATGGTGCAGATAAAGCAGGATTTACAGCCCCCAGCAGTGTAGGCCAGGCAGCAGTGATACAAACTGCCATCCGGAAGGCGGGCATTGCACCTGAAACAATCCGTTATGTGGAAGCACACGGCACGGGTACCATACTAGGCGACCCGATCGAAGTGGAAGGACTTATAAAAGCATTCAACACTTCTAAGAAAAATTTCTGCGCCATTGGTTCCGTAAAGACTAATATCGGGCATCTGGATGCAGCGGCGGGCGTTACGGGGCTCATCAAAGCTGCACTTACATTATACAGGAAAACCATTCCTGCCAGTCTTTATTTTGAAAAAGCTAACCCGGCGATTGATTTTACCAACAGCCCATTTTTTGTAGCAGCATCGACCATGCCATTGCAGCGTAATGAAACGCCCCTGCGTGCCAGTGTGAGTTCATTTGGTATCGGTGGTACCAATGCGCATGTGATACTGGAGGAGGCGCCGGTTACACCACCTGCTGAATCAGCAGATGAATATCAGTTGCTTGTATTTTCAGCAAAAACACCTGCAGCACTCGAAAGGAATATCCGCAGGTTGAGTGAATATATCCGTGCTAACAACGGTTTGTCACTTGCTGCTGTTGCATATACATTACAAACAGGACGTGCCGCTTTCGATTACCGCAAAGCTATAGTGTGCCGGACAACAGTGGAAATTCCACAACGCTGTGACGAAATAGTTGGCACTGATTTTTCTGTTCAAAAAATACTGAAAGGAACACCTCGTATAGTACTCATGTTTTCCGGTCAGGGTTCGCAATATGCAGGTATGTGTGCAGAACTCTACCACTCAGAGAAGGTATTCAGGGAAACAGTTGATCATTGTTGCCATCTGCTACACTCCAAATACGGCCTGGATCTTTTGCCACACTTGTTTCTAACTACTTCGTCGGTTGATTCAGCATCCATCAATCGAACAGAAATTACACAGCCTGCTTTATTTGTGATCGAATACAGCATGACGCAGTTATTGCTGTCGGTGGGGGTACAACCTTTTGTAATGCTTGGTCACAGTATTGGTGAATATGTTGCAGCATGTATCAGTGGTGTATTTTCACTGGAAGATGCTTTGTATCTGGTGGTATGGCGTGGTGCAGTCATGGCTAAGGCCAATGAAGGTCGTATGATGAGTATTGCAGTGAGCGAAATGGATTTATTACCCCTGTTGGCAGCGAACCCGGAAATTGCACTCGCGGCAGTGAACAGTACGGATCTTTGCACAGTTGCCGGACCAGCGGAACCGATTTTACAGTTTCAGGCAGCAGCAGAGAGCAGGGGATACCGCTGCCGCTTGCTCCATACCTCACATGCTTTCCACTCTGCCATGATGGACCCGGTACTGGACGAATACCGTGCTGTGATGAATGCTGTTACCCTTCATCCACCCCGTATTCCATTTTTACTGAATGTAAACGGGGAATATGCCAATGAATCGAATGTGTGCCAGCCGGAGTATTGGGTCAGGCAGTTGCGGAATACGGTGCGCTTTTCATCCTGTGCGGCAACATTGTTGCAGCACCCCGAACTTGTATTTATTGAAACAGGGCCGGGCAGCACACTTTGTACGTTCATTGCTTCTCATAAATTACGTAATGAACAGCATCATGTCATCAGTACCATCAGGGGGGTGCGTGACAACGACAATGATGTACGGTATTGGCAAAATGCAATCGGTGAATTATGGACCCTGGGTGTAAAGACCGACTGGGGTGCCATGAATAAAACGGATGGCAAAAAACGTATTGTTCTTCCGGGATATTCCTTTGAAAGAAGACCTTATCCGGTAAAAATGCCTGAGCCGGCAAAATCATTAGTACGTAAAATACAAAATGCTGTTGCCTCCGTAATGGATTTTACGGATTGGTTTTATACACCAACCTGGAAATTATCCATTCCCTTTACAGATAAGAAACACGAACATAAAGAGTATACCACCTTACTCTTTAGTTGGGATGAGTCTCTTGCAAAAGAACTGCAATCGGCCGCACAAGCCGATGGTCAAAAATGGATCATTGCTGTAAAGGGGATCTCATTTAAGAAAAGAAATGAAGCGAAGTACCTGCTTAATTTCGGTGACTCTGGAGATATCGCATCGCTTTTCAGTAACTTGAAACAAGCCGGCATCTCACCGGGTCGGATTGTTTTTTATGCCGGAAATACAACCACATCTGTCAATCGCAAAAAGAGCAATCAGCCGGTTGTTGATATACATGGTAACCTGTACACGCTTCATCGTATAATTCAGACTGCCGTAAATGAAAATGCTTTTCGTTCGGGTGAACTGATCGTTGCAGGTTCTCCTGTTTACACTATGCCTGGCGAAGTGATGTCAGATGCAGAAACGGCCAGTATTCAATCATTACTTACCGTATTTGTTCAGGAAAACCCGTCTTTCACCGCTCGTCTGATCGATACGGGTAGCAGTTTAACAAGCAAGCAGGGTAGTAAAGCAATTGCGCGACTCGTGTTGCAGGAAATAAATGACCGTAATGGTGGTAAAGTCAGTTGCTGGCGTAATGGAAAAAAATGGATACCCGTCTATGATAAAATTGTCTTACCGGATAACAAAACGGCAGAAGGATTCGTACAGGAAGGCGTATACCTCATTACCGGAGGATTGGGCAATCTGGGCTTTGCGTTAAGTAATTACCTCCTTAAAAAGTACAATGCCCGGCTGATCCTTACGGGCCAAAGTGACCCATCTGAATCAACGGAAAAATTAAACAGGCTTCGCTTGTTGCAAGAAATGGCCGATACCGGTAAAGTGGAATATGTTCGTTTTGATATTGCAGATGAACTGGCTTTGACCAAAACGCTGGAAACTATCCAAAATAACCATGGTGCTGTCAATGGTATTATTCATGCGGCCGGGATCAACGAAGGAAATAGCTTTGCCCCGCTGACCGAAATAAGCGGTGAAGCACTCGAAAAACAATTTGGTCCAAAGGCTAATGGTATAGTGGCACTGGCGAAAGTGACTGAACGAATACAACCGGACTTTTGTGTAGCCGTGTCTTCTCTTTCAGCTATTCTTGGTGGGTTCAATTTTGGCGCGTATGCTGCTGCCAATCAGTATATGGATATGTTCATCCGCGCAGGAAAAGAACGGGGATCACTGAGAAACTGGATATCAGTAAACCTGGATGGACTTACCTATGAGAAGCAGGATGAAACAGGAAGAATGATCAATACGGATGAACTTATCCGTGTATTTGAAACTATCATTCCGCTGCGTGAACAACTGGCACAGGTGATTGTTTCTAAAACTGGTTTCACTGACAGGCTGGAACAATGGGTCACCAATGTGGACGTTAAGCTTCTTAATGCAACTGAAAACAATGAGGCTGTTAAGAAAGATCAGCAAAATTCCCTTACAAGTCACCAAGCTGCAATAATTGGTAAACCTGATGTAGCAGCTATATGGAGAAGTTTTTTCGGCAGAGATGATATCGGCGATCAGGATGATTTTTTTGAGATTGGTGGCGACTCACTGAAAGGACTGCGGTTGTTGGGGAGATTACATAAGGCAATGGACATAGAATTGTCAATAAAAGATCTATTTGCCAATCCCACAATACTCGAACTAAGTGATCTGATAAGCAGGAAAAAGAATGAAAAGGGAAAAGAAACAGTTCAGGCAGTTACCTTCACTCCAATTCCTTCAAGGCCAACTGCCGCCAGTTACCCGGTTACCTCCATACAGAAGAGGTTGTATTTTTTGCAACAACTAAATACGCAATCAGTTTCCTATAATTTATCACTACTTTGTAAAATAGACGGCCAGGCAGATGATGTACGTCTTAAGGCTGCTTTCACACAACTGATCGAACGCTACGAAATACTGCGTACAGGGTTTCATCTTATCAACGATACAATTGTTCAGCAGCCGGAGCCTGTAATTCACTTTGAACTGGAACATATAAACAGTGAAACAGCGGACACAAAAAAACTGATGCAGGATTTTGTGCGCCCCTTCAATCTGGGTGTACCTCCTTTATTGCGGGCCGCCATCATACATACAGATTCAACAGGCGCATTGTTGGCAATAGACATGCACCATATCATCACGGATGCTGTTTCAAGGGATATATTGTTCAATGAGTTTATGGCATTGTACAGGGGTGAAGCCATGCAGGTACCTTCTTTGCAATTCAGGGATTATGCTGTATGGCAATTGGAGCGTCAGTTTTCTGCGGAAATGCAAGTTCATCAGCAGTATTGGTCAGATACATTTGCGCATTTGCCAGCACCGATCAATCTTCCTGCAGATTTCTCCCGTCCGCCCATGAAGTTGGAGGAAGGAAATATCATTGAATTTTCATTGTCGGGCTCAATTTCTGCTGAATTAAAGAAACTTTGCAGTCAGCATGATGTATCCCTTTTCATGTTGTTGCTTTCAACTTATTCAGTTTTACTGGCAAAACTTACAGGCCAGGAAGAACTGGTGGTGGGTACTCCGGTGGCCGGCCGTAAACATCCGGATACAGAGGCGATGCCGGGGTTATTTCTTAACACCCTTGCATTGTTAATTTTTCCTTCAGGTGATCTGTCTTTTACCGCTTTCCTGCAACAGGTGAAACAGCGCTCACTTATTGCATTCGGACATGATGACTTTCAGTACGAGGACCTGATTGATTTGTTGAATGTGGAACGCGACACATCCCGGAACCCCTTGTTTGATGTTTGGTTCATGTACCATTACAGGGATACGATAAATACAACTGGCGGGGACATGAGCCTGATACCAGTAGACTATTATCCGGCACTATCCCGTTTCGATCTGTCCCTTGAAATAGTGGAGTCGGCAGCAGGAATTTCCGTTCGTTTTGAATACCCCACTTCTTTATTCCTGAACGATACCATTCTCCGGTTTGTGGGATATTGGAAAAATATTGTTGAAGCCGTAATAAAGAATCAGGATATCCTGCTGAAGGATATGGAAATATTACCTCCGGCAGAAAGAAATTTTCTGCAATATAAATTCAATGATACTTACAGTGTTTACCCGAAAAACGAGACGATCGTGTCCTTGTTTGCACAACAGGTAAATAAGACGCCGGAGAAAACAGCCCTGGTATTCGGCAGCCGAAAATATACGTTCCGTGATTTGGATGAACTGTCTTCCGGCGCTGCAGTGGCATTGCGCAGAAAGTTTGCGATAAAGCCCAATGATCTGATAGCTATAATGGCTGGTCGGGATGAGTACATGGTGATCAGTTTGCTTGCAATATTGAAAGCTGGCGCCGCCTATTTACCCATAGATCCGTCCTATCCGGCAGAACGCATTAATTACATGCTCACAGACAGTGGGAATCCACCGTTATTGCTGAGTAATGTGGCCATAGATTTAATTCAATATGACGGCGATATCATTTTATACGATGAACTGACTGGTGAACATGGAGCTGGTCTCACCTATACCAGCCGGCCGGATGATCTCTGTTATATGATCTATACATCCGGCTCTACCGGTAAACCGAAGGGCGTCAAGATCTGTCATCGTAATGTGGTGAATTTTATTACAGGTATAACCAGAGAAATACCGATACAGGAGCAGGATTGTATGCTTGCCATTACCAGTATTTCGTTCGACATTTCAGTACTGGAATTATTCTGGACCTTGTGCAATGGGGTGGAGGTGGTTTTGCAGCCTGCAGATTTTGCTCAATCCGGACTCAATAGCCTGCTGCATACGGAGAAAACAGAAATGGATTTCAGTCTGTTTTTCTTTTCAAGCTATACCAATTCAGATAATAATAAGTATAACCTGTTACTCGACTCTGTGAAGTACGCAGACAAAAATGGCTTTAAAGCAGTCTGGACACCTGAACGTCACTTCCATGAGTTTGGAGGATTATATCCGAATCCTTCCGTGATCAGTGCGGCACTGGCAATGATAACGCGGCAGATTGAAATACGCAGCGGAAGTGTAGTGGCCCCATTGCATGATCCTATCCGAATTGCGGAAGAATGGTCGGTGGTGGATAATTTATCCGGCGGCAGAATCGGACTGGCCTTTGCTTCCGGATGGAACCCGAATGATTTTGTGTTTGACAAAGAGAATTATGCAGCCCGGCACAAAGTGATGTATGATTCTATCCGCACGATACAGCAAATATGGCGCGGTGAAAAACTGAAGCGTACGAATGGTGTGGATAAAGAAGTGGAACTGGCGATTTACCCTGTTCCCGTGCAACCGGAAATTCCGGTATGGATCACCGCTGCAGGCAGCGAAGACACTTTTCGTTCTGCTGGCGCAATGGGTGCTAATATTCTTACCCACCTTCTCGGACAGGGTATGGATGAACTGATTGCTAAAATAAAAGCATACCGGGATGCACGGAAAGAAAATGGATATGAACCGGAGAAGGGAAAAGTGACCATTATGCTGCACACGTTTGTGGGCGATAATGCCGAAGAAGTGGAAAGAATTGTGGAAGTGCCTTTTACTGAGTACCTGAAAAGTTCGTTAGGTCTGATGACGATACTTAAAGGCGAGTATGGATTTACAGATGGAGAGATACCAGAAGACCTGATGAAACAATTACTAAACAGCGCATTCAAACGATATTATAAAACAAGTTCGCTTATCGGTACACATACAAAATGTATCGAGATGCTTACGCAACTTAAAGCCGCAGGGGTGGATGAGATTGCCTGTCTGGTTGACTTTGGAGTGGAACAGGTAAAAGTACTGGAGAGTTTAAAAAAGCTCAATGAAGTAAAAGAGATGTTCACCCGTGGTGCCGGAAACCTGCACAGCCCGGTTACAATGCTGCAAACCACACCGGCTTATATCCGTATGCTCAATGAAGGAGGTGCATCATCGCATTTTCTGGCCTCTTTGCGTGTGCTGATGATCGGTGGTGATGCTTTACCATTGTCGTTGCTCCATCAGTTACACGGAAAAACAAATGCAGCGATCTACAATATGTATGGACCTACCGAAACAACTGTGTGGTCATCCGTACAAAGGATGTTGCCCGGCAGTGAAAAAGTTACAGTAGGACGTCCAATCGCCAATACACAGATATACATTGTGGATAAACAGTTGCAACTAGTGCCACAAGGTGTGGTAGGAGAACTGTGCATTGGCGGTGACGGTCTTTCCCAGGGTTACCATAACCGACCGGAATTGACTGACGAAAAGTTTGTGACCAATGTCTATCAGGTCAGTAGTAAACTTTACAAAACCGGTGATCTGGCTAAAATGCTTCCCGACGGAACTATTGAGCTGATCGGTCGTGCTGACAACCAGGTGAAGATCCGAGGATTCCGGATTGAATTGGGTGAGATTGAGTACCAACTGAACAGCTATGCAGATATACAAGAGAGTGTGGTGATTGCGAGAGAAGAAGGGGGATTAAAATATTTAACGGGCTACTATGTATCACCGGTAAACATTGAACCGGCCACTTTGCGGAGTCATCTGCAATCGGTATTACCGGATTATATGGTACCGTCTTATTTTGTACAACTGGCAGGGATGCCGCTCACTGCCAATGGCAAACTGGACCGCCGTGCATTGCCGGCACCTTCGGTAAGCAATGAGCGGGAGTATATCGCTCCATCGGATGCGAAAGAAGCCTTGCTGTGTGCTGTCTGGGAAAAAGTACTGGGAGCAGCGCGTATCGGTGTAACGGATAATTTTTTTGCATCGGGTGGTGATTCGATCAAA
>JAPLEH010000046.1 GCA_026391455.1 Bacteroidota bacterium | reverse complement strand
TTCATAATAAATGATTATCAGGACATTATACAAATTCTTAAGCAAATTAAATTCAAATCGTTTCCAATTGTATTTTCGCTCAAACACAGTACAGACAAGGGTTTCAAAGAACTAATAAATAAAACAACGCAACGCTAGTGACAACCTACAACTTAAAACTTACCACTCACACCAATGACCGAAAAAAAATACACCTGGCATAAAGTGGCGGACTATGTATCTGAACTCGCATTTGGCGACAACCAGATCGCCGTGGTGGAATTGAAGGGAAAAAAGATTTGCCTTGGCAGGTACAGGGAGGCGTTGTTTGCATTTGCGTATAAGTGTCCGCATGCAGGAGGTATTATGGCGGATGGATATATTGATGCATTGGGTCAGGTGGTATGTCCGCTGCACCGGTATAAATTCAGTATGGCCAATGGGCGCAATACGAGTGGCGAGGGATATTATTTAAAACACTGGCCGGTGGAGATCCGGGGAGATGCGGTGTATGTGGGTCAGGAAGAAAGTGGTTTCTGGAATTTATTTGGCGCGTAGACTGGTGATTGTTCAGGTTATTGCAGATATTAAGAAAGAAAGACTGCGATCACTGGTTGGGTCATAACATAATTGATATTAACTTTCCCGTCATTAATATAAAAAGGATGTCAGCATTATTTCAGCAATTTCAGGAGCAGGGATACCTGGTATTACCAGGGTTCAATACGGATGCGGAATGTGATGCACTGATGAAGCGGGCCGAAGAACTGGCAGCGGGATACGATTATAGTGGTCATCCGTCGGTATTTCAAACCACGGAACAGGCATCCAGCACAGATGATTATTTTTTACAGTCGGGAGATAAGATCGCTTACTTTTTTGAGAAGGATGCGTTTGATGAAAGTGGTCAATTGAAGAATGATCTTTTTCATTCGTTGAATAAGATCGGGCATGCCTTGCATGATCTGGATCCGGTATTCGATCGTTTTTCGCGTTCGCCGCAAATGCTGCAACTGGCTGCTGAATTGAATATGCAGGAATATGTACTCATTCAGAGTATGATGATCTTTAAGCATGCGCGTATTGGTGGTGTGGTGGATGTGCACCAGGATTCCACGTTTTTATATACGGAGCCGGAGTCATGTGTTGCGTATTGGTTTGCATTGGAAGATGCCACCATCGGCAATGGATGTTTATGGGCGAAGCCGGGCGGGCATCGTACGCCGTTGCGATCCTGGTTTCGGAGAAAAGAGGGCGGTGGAACAGAGATGGTGGAACTGGATGCAACGCCCTGGGATATGGAGGGCATGCAGCCATTGGAAGTAAAGAAGGGAACCTGTATCGTGTTGCATGGATTATTGCCGCATTATAGCATGCCCAATACCAGTGGTAAGTCACGCCAGGCCTATGCCATACATACCATACACCGGGGGGCGGAGTACCCGCAGGCCAACTGGCTCCGGCGCGATCTGCCAGGTCTCCGCAGTTGGTAGCAAAAGGCGGTGTAACCTGTATGGAGGGTGATTCGGGGCCAATCGCCGTGAAAATCAGTGATTCGGGAGGCCAAAAAGCCAAATTTTCCTTCTTTTTATTTTCGGAAAAAGGGCAGAGTTCCCTATTTTTGCAGCCCCGAAAGGGAAAATATTCCTCCTTAGCTCAGTTGGTTAGAGCATCTGACTGTTAATCAGAGGGTCGCTGGTTCAAGTCCAGCAGGGGGAGCAGGAAGCCTCAGCGAAAGCTGGGGTTTTTTGTTTTACTATGGTTTAGTTAATCAGCGGGTCGCCCCGATATCAAATCGGGGTAAAAAGGAGCAGAAACGGATAGCCTCGCAATACTTGCGGGGCTGTTTTATTTTTAACCTGCTTGCTTGCAGACACCATTGCCTAACCACCGGCCAATGGACCATCGCAGTTTGTAAAATTCTGTTTATATTACCATTTCAATCTTTTAAAAAAACAAGCCCGACAATAGATATTTTTGTTTTGGCAATATATTTAGTTATCATTTTTTCTAATTGAACATTTCTTGGCTGACCATATTCAAAAATTAAGGGAAATTACCCGTTTACTGTTGGAAGAACCGCTCCGGTACCCCGTTGTACGGGATGCCGCCTTTTCGCTTAAAGACCTTTTTCAAGAGGTGATTGCATTTGAAGAATCTGAGATTTCGTTGGCACATATAGAAACAAACTACGGCAGGGCGGTAAGTCCTGTTTCTGCTGCTTTTTGCATCATTGATTTTATGCGCACCCGAATGTTCATTAAAGGAACAGCCGAGGCTATATCATTGCGGTTACAAAAAAATCCAGGTAAACCGGTCGCTGTTTTGTATGCCGGCACAGGCCCCTTTGCCTCATTGCTTACACCGCTTACAACTCTTTTCAGCCCATCAGAACTTAAAATGGTCTTACTCGAATTGAATCCGGTCAGCATTGAATATCTCCATAAGACAATCAGTATATTCAGTATGGGAGACTATGTCCTTGATGTTATTCAGGCCGACGCATCTACCTACCAGATTGAAACCGGAAGACATCCGGATATCATCCTCACTGAGACCATGATGCCGGGATTATACAGGGAACCGATCGTGAATATTTTTGCCAACCTGGCTGCGCAATGTCCCCGGGCAATCATGATACCGGAGTTGGTTAAGATAGAAGCAGCCCTTATTAGCAACCGATCTCCGACAGGGCATAAAGTTTTACCATTAAAGACCCTGATGGAAATATCTTCTGCCACCGGAGCCACTATGAACAATCATGAACGCTGCCCGGCTGTTTTTCACAAGGGTATTGATGTGGAAATTCCGGCCTTTCCGGATCCTATCTATACAAAGGTTGTCCTGCTGACTTATATTAAGGTATTTGCGGATAATAATCTGGGTTTAAATGAATCCAGCCTCACCATTCCCTTTTTTTTAAAAAGCGCCAAACTGATTAAGGAATTTCCGCCGGTGGTGAGGTTTAAATATGAACGAGGCCTGTTTCCGGGATTTCAATTCAGCGATATCAATGATTTGTCAAAAGGGTGGTTTCATTAAAAAGAAAGAACACGGTTGCAACTTCCGTCAGTAAGGGGAGCAGGAAACATCAGCGAAAGCTGTTTTTTTGTTTTACCATAGGTTCAGTTAATCATTCCGTCGCCCAGATATTAAATCGGGATAAAAGCAGTGTGACGCCCGATAAATAAATCAGCGTAAGGAATCTGTAAAACATAGCTTATATCAACAGCCTGCTTCATCAGTGGTGAACTACCTACTCCACATTCAAAAACAACACTTTTCCTTTTTCTCCGGGCAGACCTGCATTAATATAGGGAGCGCCGATGACAAGATTGAAACCGTTATAACCATCGATAGCCAGGGCCTGGCCCAGCCGGCTTTGTGGCGTGCCGTCGGCATCTTCGATTTTGCGCAACAGGTTCCAGCTGCCGCCGTTGTATTTATACAAATAGGCTGCACCCGTTATGCCTTCTTGTGTAATGACTTTATCACCCGGTGCACCGAGCAGCAAATAATCACCGGAAACACATACCGCTGTTGCCACCTCATCTCCTGCTTCCGGAAATGGTACTTCAATGGTGGTAGTCCGCGTCCATACCGTACCGCTTCGTTCAAAGACCACAGCCCGACCCGTATTACCCAGGTGTTCACGTTCGCCCACCACGGCTTTATCAAAGTCAATACTCAGTGAACGGCCGAAGCTATTCACCGAAAACGCTGATTGCGAAATCACCATTGCCTGCTGGCTCCACACTACCCCACTGCGTACAAAAAAGTAAGCCGCCCCACGATATCCTTGTGATGTTCGCGCTGCACCAATCATAGCTGTATTATTTGAAAAGGATACGGCCGTACCAAACTGCCCGAAATTGATCGCATTGGCCGGAATGAATTTCGCTTCCTGTGTCCAGGTATTACCCAGCCTTGTGTATACATAAGCTGATCCGTTGTCCACCATCAACCCCTCATCATCGGAATCGGCACCAATCAATACGGTTGCATCTTCAATGGCAACGGATGTACCGAAACGATCTTCAGCCGCTCCATCCGCAGCCACAATTTTTGCCTGCTGGGTATAATTGATTCCATTGGTTCTGAAAATATACACAGAGCCCTGTGCAACATTAACACCAATCGTATCATTGGGTGCACCTACCACTACATAATCACCATACACTGCCACCGCACTGCCAAATAAATCTCCGGCAGCACCATCATTGGCCGTGAGCTTCGCCCATTGTGTCCACACGCCGCCATTGCGGAGAAAGACATAGACAGAACCCTGATTCTCTTTATTATTAACCGTGTCGTGTGGTGCTCCCACTACAGCGAAATTGCTGTAAATATCCACCGCCATTCCCAACCAGTTACCTGCCTGACCATCATTGGCCGTTGCAGACGCTGGCGGTATTTTATTATTGCTTCCAAACAACAATGGCTTCCAGCTGCTGCCATCAAAAAAATAATAACAGCCTTTGTCTGTATCAAAAACCAGTAAACCAGCAGCAGGTGTTGTGATAGCATTTCGTTGCGCTGTACTCATACGTGGTGGCAACAAGCCTTTATCACCACTGGAAATGTCGAGCACCGCACTGGCATGTGGTGTGAGCGTACCAATGCCAACTTGTTGTGCAGCAGATGTAAGAACAAACGAACTGAGGAAGAGGAATGAAAAAGATATTTCATAATGCATTCATTAAAGTAAAAGGTTCAGCCCGCCATCAACAGTGCTTTTTTACGACGGCTCATTTGAATCTTTTCGCCGTTGGATAACATCAATGTATTTTGCCGGGCCACTATGATTTGCTGAATAAAGAGTTTGTTCACAAGATGACTGCGGTGCACGCGGGAAAACATTCCCGGCGGCAGCATCGGTTCAAACCATTGCAACACTTTGGCCACGGTGAGCGGAGGCCGGCTGATAAAATAAATTTTACTGTAATTACTGAGTGCTTCAATGCGTACAATCTGATCAGCTGCTGTAATAAATACACCGCGGTTGTTCGGAATACGGATTAATGTTGTCTGTGTTACCGGCGAATCCGCAGCAATCAGGGAAGAGTATCGGGTGATCATGGCTTTACTTTTAAAATCCGTTTATGATGAGCGTGATACCCGGTGCTACCTCCACCGATGCGCCGGGTAATGCGGTAATGCTTTTCACAGCCGTATTGTTATGTATAACCGGGTAGTTGGGCCGGCCGGATGGAATGGTAACGGCTGTGTTTACACCGGGAAGCCCATTGCTCCAGTTGGCCGGATTTTCCCATACATTACTGATATCGCCTGTCCAGGTGGTGGTAGCCGGTGAACCCACCGGCGGACCCAGCCGCCAGAGTTCGTTATTGTACTGTACATTGGTGGCAGAAAAAAACAAGGTATTGCTCACCACTTTCAGATTCGCGGGAGTGGCGTTCTGATTTTCAGGATTGATATTCGCCACGATTGTGGTTCCTGCAGCTGTACCATCGGATTGCCAGAGTTCCAATCCGTTGATCCCTTCACTCGCGCCAAAATAGAGGAGCCCATTTACAAAAGCCATGTTGGTAGGTGTACCCAAGGAAGAGCCTGTTCCTGCCGCAATATCTTTTACTAAAACAGTACCTGCAGCGGTACCATCCGTTTTCCAAAGCTCTTTTCCTTCGGCAGCACTTACCGCACTGAAGTACATTTCATTTCCCACTACCAAAAAGTCTTCCGGTGTGGCGTTGTTGGTGCCGGGATTAATATCCTTTAATAAAACCGTACCTGCATCGGTACCATCACTCACCCAGAGCTCTGTACCGGTTACCGGAAGAAAAGGCGTTGTAAAAAGCAGTTTGCCATTCACGACCGTGAATTGGGAAATCAAAGTGCCGGTAACTCCGGCAGTGATGTCTTTCACCAGCACCGTACCCGCATCGGTGCCATCTGTTTGCCAGAGTTCATTTCCCAATACCCCATTGTCTGCAGAAAAATAAAGGATGTTATTCAGGATACCATAGCCAAACGGATTGCTGTTGGTATTGGCGCCTGCCGCATTTATATTTTTAATCATCACCGTTCCGGCAGCTGTACCATCACTTTTCCAGAGCTCTCTTCCATTCACACCATCTGTGGCAGAAAAAACCAGCGTGCCATTATAGTTGAATAAATTAGCAGGAGATGAAGCGCCGGAGCCCGTCAGTATATCTTTTACCATTACGGTACCGGTTGCGGTGCCATCGCTTTTCCAGAGTTCAGTACCGTTGACACCATCTGTTGCTGAAAAATAAAGTACACCGTTTACATTACAGAAATTTGCGGGTGTACCCGAGCCCGTACCTGCAAAAATATCTTTCACCAGTAAAGTGCCTGCTGGTGTGCCATCGGTTTTCCAAAGTTCCAGGCCAGCTACCGGATCAGCGACGGAGAAAAACAGCGTATTATTCACCACCAGTAAATTATCGGGATTTGCATTGCCCGTACCAGGGCTGATATCTTTTAGTACCGATGTGCCTCCTGCTGTACCATCACTGATCCAGAGTTCACTGCCGGTGGTACCATCAGTGGCGCGGAAAAAAAGACTGTTGTTAAAGGCCGTATACCGCGAACTCGCCGATGAAGAGGTGGCGGTATTGATGTCTTTGATCAAACCTGTGCCGGCTGCGCTACCATCACTTTTATACAATTCTCTATCGGTATTTCCTGTGGCAATATGAGCAGCAAAAATGATCAACCCGTTCAGGTTGGCGAGGCCCGCCGGACCGGAACTGCCACCTACAAAAATATCTTTTACCATTTGTGTACCTGCCGTGGTGCCATCACTTACGCAAAGCTCAGTACCGAGTGCTCCCAGGCTTGCAGAAAAATACAGGAGGTTATTCACTGGCAGTAAATCAGAAGGATTGGAGGCGGTACTGCCTGCAGCCAGATCTTTTACCAATACGGTACCGGCAGCGGTACCATCCGTTTTCCAGAGCTCAACGCTCTGTGTTCCGTTATCAGCGCGGAAAAACAAAGTACTGTTTACGACTTTGAATACCGCCGGACTGCTGCTGCCAGTGCCGGGATTAATATCCAATAATAAGTTGGTGCCGGCCGCTGTACCATCACTGCTCCAGAGTTCTACATTGGGAAACGTAGCATTGGTACTGGTTCGGGCGGCAAATAAAAGCAGGCCATTCAGATTGGTAAAATTAGTGGCCAGAGAACCGGTAGTGCCTGTATGAATCACTTTAACCTGAACGGTACCGGCAGTGGTGCCGTCACTTTTCCAGAGTTCCTGACTATTCGGTGTGGGACTGTTCACCACATTCATAAAAAACAACGTACCGTTTACATTGCAAAGATTAGTGGGGTTTGATCCGGTAAAACCAGCATTCACATCTTTCACCAGCTGGGTACCGGCATTGGTACCATCCGATTTCCATAATTCAAAACCAGTGGCGCCATCATTAGCGATGAAAAACAACGTTCCGTTTACATCACAGAAATTACCAGGAGCCGAACCGCTGTTTCCCGCCACAATATCTTTTACCATCACGGTGCCTGCAGCTGTACCATCGGATTTCCAGAGTTCAAAATTGGAACCCACCGTGGCATTATTTGCATTGAAATAAAGCACACCCCCGGAATTGATCGTGATGGATATTGACGAACCGCCGCTCCCGGGATTGATATCGAGCACCATCACCGTTCCGGCTTCGGTGCCATCGCTTTTCCAAAGTTCGAGACCGTCCACGCCATTGGTGGCCGTAAAAAACAACGTACCGTTTACATTACAGAAAGCAGCCGGGTTGGAATTGTTGTACCCGGGATAAATGTCTTTCACCAGCACGGTACCGGCTTCGGTACCATCGGTTTTCCAAAGCTCCACACCATATAAGGGATGAGTAGCTGTAAAAAAAACAACACTGCCCACTGTCAGCATCTGTGTGGGAGAAGAAGATGCATTGGTAAAGGGATTGATATCTTTTACCAGTTCAGGGGTTTGTGCATGGGATGTAACAATTCCAACCAATAATATCAATATGCCTGTAATCAAACGTTTCATGCCATTCTTATTTATACTGTTATAGAAAGGTGCACCGGGCCATGTAATGACCGGGTATTCATTTTTCATGGCCGCGTTATTGCTTGCTGATTTTTTGAAACTCTATTCCCTTTTCCGACTCGTATTGCAAGAGGTAAATGCCTTTTGCCCAGGTGCTGCCATCCATTCTCATGGTTTGTGCAACTACTTTTTGCTGTTGCAATAACTGGCCAGCGGCCGTCCACACTTTTACAACGCCGCCGGGTTTCAGCCCACTGATCGTGAATACATCAGTAACCGGATTGGGATATATCTGGAGTGTTTCATTTAATGTGGCTTTCAGCCGGAGTGTATTGCTGTTGGTAAACCGGCCATCCACATCGGTGCATTTTAAGCGGTAATACACCACGGTTGTGTTATTGAAAATACCGGCATCCCTAAAACTGTATTGGGTATTGCCCGCTGCAATGTTTTGAATGGTGCGGTAATGAATGCCGTCTTCGCTGCGTTCCATTTCAAAGTGATGAAGGTTGATTTCGCCGGTTGTTTTCCATTGCAGCAGGGCGTCTTTATTTTGCCGGGTTGCTGTAAACGAAAGAAGTTTTAACGGCAACACGGTGGTACCGATATTAGTTCCTGTGATTAAAAACTGACCGCCGCCAGTGCTGGAGCTGAATATGCGGACATAGTAAATATTCCCCACTGTTAAACCGGTTAAGTCAACGGTGTTTAAGGTAGTGCAGCTTCCTGCATCATTACTCCCGAAACATTGCAGATTGCTGCAGTTGCCGGATAAAACCTGAATACCCGGATCATAACAGGGCGTGCCACTACCTGAAACAGAAACAGATGCTGTAGAAGTGATAGCCCTGAATTTATACCAGATATCACGGCTTCCCGAAGCGCAGGCTCCCGGATATACAATCCCTTCCGTGGTGCCTCCGGCGGTGCTCACAGTAGTGCCCGCCACACTGGCGAGGTCGATGGCTGTAAAACAAATATCATTCGGTACGGGGGAAGCATAAGTAAACGAAGTTGTATTGGCTTCGCAACCCGTCGGTGTGCTGCATGATGTACGCGGAACAATATACCAATTATAGGTACCCGGCAAAACCAGTACCGTTGCACTGGTAGTGGTATAGGTACCATAAAAGGAAGGCGGGTTGCTGGTGCCCAGATAAAGATCATACGCTGTTGCAGTTGTTGCATTCCAGCTGAGCGTAACATTTCCATTGCTGGTAGTGCTTCCGTTGGCAGGAGAAAGATTCGTTACACAATTCAGGGCGAGGCAACCGGAATTAAACGTAATGGCGGATGATTCACAACCTGTGACCTCACAATTAAACCCAACCGGAACAACATACCAGGAATAATTGGTGTTGGGCAGTAAGCCGCTGACAGTGGCCGTTGTACCGGCATAACTCCCCTGCAACGTAAGTGGAAATGAAGTGCCAGAATATAATTTATAGGCAATTGCACCGGGTACAGCGGTCCAGCTAAAATTGACGGAAGTGTTATTAATGGTACTGCCAGCTGCCGGCGACAATAGGTTGCTGCAGGAAAGGGTGGAGCAGTCTGCCGGTGTCCAGGTAAATGTTTGCCCGCTGGCCGGAACAGTTGCAGGTGCAGTGGCGCTTAACCGGCAGGTACTGGTATTGCCCGTGCCTTCAATGGAAGTAGCCCAGTTGTTGGAAGGGGCTGTGGTGTTCACCAGCCGGTTATATATATCCGATGGAAAACTGTTGGTCGATAACCGGATGCCCACTTGTGGTGAACTGGTACTGGTGGTGGTATTCTGAAAATTATCATATACAAATTGTATGGATCCGGTAACGGTATGGAGCCGGGCCTGGAAACTGAAAATTTCGGTATTGAGCGCAGTGGTGTAACGTTTCACATCTTTCCATTGAAAAATGATTTCATTGCCAGCATATTCCCAACGCATTTCCGGGGAACCGCTGTCAGCATTTTCCAGGTCCATGCCAAATGGCGCAATCAATCCCGGTACAGCCGTGCTGCTGCTAACCGGTGTGTATAAGGAAGTCGAAGGGGCTACATTACCCAATGCAATCCATCCGTTGCTATTTACTGTAACCCGGGTGTAAGCGGTTGCCCGAAACGTAAAGGGAACCGGAAGATTTACCGTAAAGTTGTTGTCGTCAAAAACCCCACTGATTAAAACGGTACCTCCGGTAATAGGGGTATAGGTGCCGGATGACTGGGAAAAACTTAATCCCGGACCCTGTGCAAAGAGGGAGCTGCTGCATAATAAAATGAGCAGGCCATTGAAAATAATTTTCATCTGATAAAAGTGTGTTGGTCGTTGGTTTGTTAAATGGTTTTATTTGCATCTGAGCCTTACCGTTAGACAAAATGGTTTATCAGAGGATTCGCTGGAAGATTCAAACTTCAGTTTGTTTTCAGTTTTGCCCAATAGGTATTTATCCCTATCTTGAAAATCATGAGTACCACCTTTACGCTGCTGAGCCCGGTAAAAGAAAATGAACTGCGGCTCACCTTTGGTTATACAGAAACGATCAGTATTGTTGCTGAACCCGAAAAAGTATTTGCACCTGCCATCAACCATTTTAAAAAGCTGGCCATTGGAACATATTTCTGGTTCATTGCCGATCCGATTAATTGGCTGGTACATGCAGCCGGCGGATCACTGGAAACCATGACCCCGATCAAACACAAGGATTTTGTGGGTCAATCGCCGGAGCAGCTTTTTAAAACCTGCCATCCGGAAGACATTGTGAAAATGTTTGCCTTCAGCCAGTATTGGATTACTTATTTCAATGGCTTACCAGCGGACATGAAACCCCATGTGGGCGTAACGATTTACCTGCGTTTACTGAATGCTTCGCATATCTACAACTGGTTCATGGTACAGTATGCGGATTGTATTGTAGATGAGAGCGGGCGGATTATCTATGGCCTCACACTGGTGACCGATATCAGCCATATTAAAAAAGAAGGCACGGCCATGATGAGTATTTTAAATACCTATGATGAAAGCTGTCAGCAGTTTTTATGTGCCGATGGGCAGCACCTTACCCATCCGGAATTACCTCCTGCTAAACTTTCCCTGCGGGAGATCGAAGTGCTTCGTTTGCTGGCGAGGGGATTTAGCAGCAAACAAATTGCGGCTTCGCTGGAGATTGCCATCAAAACCACCGATAATCACCGGCAGAACATGCTGCGCAAAACCGGTACCAAATCCACCGGCGAACTGGTGGCCTATGGCGTAACGATGGGATATCTTTAAGCAAACCATTTTGGTGTTTAACCCTCCTTCGCTCTTAGAATCAGAATAGCTATTTCCACCTCCTGCCCGTTATCAATAATGGTTTGCAGTATGGTTTCGCAACAGAATTGCTGCAGCGATTGCACAAAGGGCGATGCCATGATCCGCTGTGGCGTGGAAAGAAGAATGGTGGAGCCCTGCTGTGTGAACCGCTTTATCAGGTACAATAAATTATCAAACTGATCGGGTGCATAATTCACATCACTGAGCAAAACAATATCTGCTGTAATATCTTCCGGAAAATGATTCCAGTCGAGCTGACGGCATTTTATATGGGCAAGACCTGAATGTTCAATATTTTTTTCAAGCAGTGCGACCGCATCAGCATTGTGATCACTGATGATAAGTGAAGCCGTATGTGGGGCAATGGTAAATGAAGGCAGGCCGATACCGGCACCGATTTCCAACAGGTGTTTGCCGGCAATCAGCTCGGGATGTTCGGATAAATAAGCCGCCAGGGCGTTTGCAGATGCCCAGATCTTTGCCCAGAAGGGAAAGGGTGCGGATGCATCCTGCAGCAGTAATTGTTCATATACCGTTTTTACCTGCTCGGGATCGGGAATAAATAATTCCACCCCATTGTCAAACGCCGTTACTATGATTGGGTATTTCATCAACCGGTTTTATGGGGCCTAAGTTATTTCTTCCTGAGTTAGCAATGGCATACATCTGTTGCAAAAAAATCCTTGTAAAATTCATTGTTCACAAAGCGTGGTTCAGGTTGGTGCTGCCGGATGGTGTGCAATTTGCAGCGTTATTTCCCCGTTTTTGGTTAGTTCAAATGATGTACATATATTTGTACATATTTATGTACAAATATGTTAACAACAACGCTATCCGACTTTCGTAAAGACATTAAAACTTACCTGGATAAGGTGACACAAAGTTTTGAAACATTAATTATCAATCGGGGAAAAGATTCTGGAGTGGTTATCATTTCGCTGGAAGAGTATAATGCATTAAAAAGCACACAACATGAATTATCATCCCGCATCAATCAACAACGATTGGACGCGTCTATCCAGGATTTAAAAAAAGGCAAAAAACTCATAAAGAAGCTGACTGATAAATGAAATTTGTTTTCACGGAACTATCTTGGGAAGATTATCTTTTTTGGCAAAAGAATGATAAGCAAAAATTAAAACGCATCAATGAATTGCTGAAAGACATTTCACGCAACCCCTATGAGGGTATTGGTAAGCCTGAGCCTTTACGGTTTAACTATGCAGGCTTCTGGTCAAGACGAATTGATGAGGAACATCGTTTGATCTACCGGGTGGTTGACGATGAGATTCAGATAGCCAAATGCCGCTTCCACTATGATTGAAAACTAGAATAGCTGCTTTTTTTAAATGCAAATACCAAAAAAACATTCCATCTTTCTCCTCGATGCCATTGGCGCGGCTGTGTCCATCGCGGGTTTGTTCTTTTTATATACGTTTGATGATTTCTTTGGCATGCCTCCAACTGCGGTAGTATATTTTATCGGCATTGCAGGGGCCTTGTGTCTTTACTCATGGGCCACTTATCTGATCAGACCCAAAAACTGGAAACCCCTTTTAAAACTATTGGCAGTATTAAATATATCGTATTGCCTGTTTACGATGTATCAGGTGTATGAGCACAGGGCAACCCTCACGCCGTATGGCTATGCTTACCTGATTATTGAAGTACTCATCATACTGCTGCTTGCAGGATATGA
Organism: Bacteroidota bacterium; assembly: GCA_026391455.1. GTDB lineage: Bacteria > Bacteroidota > Bacteroidia > Chitinophagales > Chitinophagaceae > JJ008. The sequence continues at coordinate 89,521 of JAPLEH010000046.1, read as the reverse complement.
GCTGAAGCAATCTGGTTCTGATGCTATTAACTGGCATTGATTGATGAGAACAGGCTGCGAGACAGTTGTACTACCGATAGGGTAAAACCTTGCATGGTATCGAACGCCATATCGAAGTGGATGACGACCATCATAGTCACCTGGCCCTGCAAATGGTGGCCGGATTATGCGGCGATGATGAGGCAAAATGGAACGAAGCCGCAAAAGCTGCGCAGCAAGCCCTGGCCATGCGGGTATTGTTGTGGGATTCGATTGGGAATTGAGGATTGCGAATTACAATCTATTGCAACACTCATTCTTATTTCTTATCCACCACCGCACCGATCAATCTGCGCAGGATGGTCCGCGTACCCAATGAAGGCCCGCCGTCTGTTACATTCCAGCCGTTAAAGACCGCTACGATATTATACTCCGGTATGATAACGGGAAACTGGCCGCCAAAGCCAGACCCGCACCAGGCGAGTTGATGATTGGTGCCGTATTTATGCAGCCACCATTTATAGCCATATTGTACACCGGGTCCCAATGAAATAAAAGGAGTAATGGATGCATTCACCCAATCCTTCGATACCAATTGTACGCCATTCCAGTTGCCCTGCTGCAGCCAGAGATAAAAAATTTTAGCGAGGTCGGCAGGTTTCAGATAAAGGCCTCCTTCTGTATCTGCAAGCCCGGTGGGGGTGCGCTTCCAGAAATAATCCTTTATGCCCAGCGGGGCAAAAAGATGCTGCGCCGCATATTCCTCCATGTCTTTACCGGTGGCTTTGCGGAAAATATAGCAGAGCAGTTCGGTGGCACCACTGTTGTATGCAAAACTGCTACCCGGTTCGTGGGACATGGGTTTGTTGATTACATAGTCTATCCAGTCAAACCCGTTTTCCATAATACCACAGTCATTGGAAGGATCCAGGTAAGAGGTCTGGTCTTCGTTCCAGCGGAGGCCGGCCGTCATGGTGAGGAGATGCTGAATCGTCATTTTTCGTTTACGATCATCGATATACTTCACGCGGGTGGTATCAAAAAATTGTAACACGGGTGTGGTGAGGGCCGGGAATTCTTTTTGAGTTACCGCGATGCCGATTATGATGGAGGTAATCGTTTTAGTGACCGATTGTAAACTATGCAGCTCCCCGCGGCGGTAAAAGGGATGCCACCAGGGGTTGTAATAATTATATTGACCACCGAAATCATGTGCATTCATGATGCTGGGTGTTTTGGCATTATCACCATAGATCTTATCATAATCATTTTTCCAGGATTGCTGCCAGATGAGTTTACCATTGCGTGTAATGAACATGGCATCGATATGCCCGTACTTACCGCCATTGATATCCTTTTCAAAAGCCAGCAGCGAATCGGCGATCATCTTTTCTTTTTCGGCGGTGGATACGGGCCAGGCATGGGTGGGCCCGGTGGGCTGACTATTGACCGTGGTGAAGAGAAGCAGGAGCGTGACCGGCAACAGAAAATATTTTTGCATAGTTGGTTTGTTAGGTGCTTTAAGGCGGGTAACTGAAGGTAGGGAAATTGTTGGGAATGCCTGGGTGGCGGGTAATCCATCTGCTGCAGGGTATGGTATTGCCTGCAATACCTGCAAAGGCTAGGGCCTCATCTTCGAAACATACAGACCTTCGTAGCGGATTATGAGTTTACGCTGGGTGTAAAGGTGGAACGTACGGGTATCAATAGCAGCCGGTGTTTGGTGGGGGTGGGTTAAAGATTTAGGCGTTAATCTGATAACTCAGAAAAAGGAACAGACTTTACCTCTGGGGTGGACAATACCTTCACCCCGGCTATTTGTTTTCTCTGGTAAAGCAATAATTATAATCGAATCAATGTTGCTTCTATTTCATCACGCAGTTTGGGTAACAGCTTTACTTCATCGGCAAAGGTTTTCCATTGGCTTACCGTGTTGCTGATTTCCTCTATGGTTTCTGCTGCCTTTTTATTTTTGATGGATTTGCCGATGGCGAGCAGATCGTCTTTGGTAATATTGGTTCGCTTGCCATTGATGCTTAAAGCGTGCTGACTTACCCATTGATGCCTGGGTTGATAGGCATGGCAAACATCATAGGCTGGTGCCAATTCCCATTTTCCATCTTTTTTCAAACGGAAAGCGAAGTTCTTGGTATGGTCATCGCAGTTACGGGCCAGCACATTGAATACCATCCTGCGAAACAACTGCTCCGCATCCGGATAGGGAAGCTTTAGTTCCCGCAGCGTTTGAAACAACTGCTCGTAACTGAAACTGGTTACCAGATTGTAATCAAAGTGCTTCATCGCACAGAATGTTTGTATATGATGTTTGGTTGAACCATCCTCCCGGTCAAAACGCCTGGTCATAAAATGCGCCCTGCCGTTTTCTTCCAAAAGTCTGGAAGGCATCATCTGTATGCCACAAGCCACAGCCATATTGTAATAAGCCATTTCCACACGGCCATAACCCTTGCTGGCTCCCAACTGTACGTCACTCGCCCCATCCAACTTTATCAGCCAATGTTCAAAACCCCTGGGTGCATTGGTTTGGCCCGATTTTACTTCGCCAGTTCTTTCGTTGTAAGCAATCACGGCCTTAGGCCGGGCACCACCAGCAGAAGTGCCAATCCGTAATATTTCGAGTATGGCTTTTTCTTCGTCTTCCTGCAGGTTGGTTACGAATGCTTCTTTTTTCGTTAGCATTTTCCTGGCTATGTCCACCAGACTATCTATGTCCACCGAAAAGGTTCTTTTGCTTTCCTTAAGGGTTGTTGGCTCAAACTCTAAGGCGCCCATTCCCCGGGTGCCGATGAAACATAACGTTTCCACCGGATTCATACTGTCCGGCGGACGCCCCTCTTTGGCCAACCACAAATTGATGAGTTCATTTCCGTACCGATCGGGCAGCACATCGGCCAATAAACCAGGCAATCCTTTGAAGCTATCTAAAGCAGGATCTGGCTTTTTACGCAAAGCGGGAAAATGGAAGCTGCTTTTGGTTGCACTTACCGGCATTTGCAAGGGAGCCAGTTCCCACCCTTTACGCTGGAATCTGGATTCATATTCAAATGTGGCATAACCGGTAGCATCATCCCAGGCTACTGCCCCCACTAATTCGCCCCATATTTTTACAAATGCCGTATTCATATTTTACCAATCTGTTTTTTCCGGGTCCTGTGTTTTAGTATTCCTTGCTCTTTTGCGTTTTTCCTGTTCGGCTTTGGCAAGGGCCAGCGGACTGATGCGCTGCTGTACTTCAAAGGCATCCATTACCTGTAGCTGATCCAGCACCCGAAGCACCTGTATGAAGGTAGCCAGGGTAACCGTTTCGCCCCGTTCCAATAAGCTGAGGGTGGAACGACTAATACCCGCTTCATGCGACAGGGCATCCTGGGTTTTGTTTTGCTCCAGCCGGTGATGCTTTACAAAAACCCCGATATGGGCTGCCAGCGCCTGATCACTCATGGAGTGCCAATTTTTGAATGGTTTATCAGTCATAATATGCTATATTAACTTTTATGAATTATATCTCATACAAATTTACTCATTTATTTGAGAAAATCCCGAAATAATTGAAATAACCCAAACCATGAATGCTTTACCACTCATTATGTGTATAAAATCACATTTATGAATGATATGTCATTCAGAAAAATTGACGCTCAGTTTTCCCAGAAAAATGATAGCGTCCAATACTGTATCGCTCATTCAGCAATTTTATCAGCGCGGGTTTCCATGTCATATTTTTTCCAATCGTTTTTTGGATCTGCAGTTATTCGGGCAATGGATCAATCCTTTAAAGGTTCCTGGCAGAAGCTCTTCTATTTGCTGTAATCAAAATGCTTTACCTCATTATTGGGCGTTGGATCAATTACAAAGCGATTACCGAAATTATTGCCAGTGCATGGTAAGCATCTGTATCAGTTTCACCGGAATCTTCCACAATACCTGCTACTGCAAACCAGGAATTAAAATACCGCGAGGTGAATATCAATAATGCTAAACCCTGCCGTACCTGCAAAAGTGAAAGCCTGAACCTCGAAAGATACAGACCTTCGTAGCGGATTATGAATATACGCTGGGTGTAAAGGTGGAACGGACAGGTACCAACAGGAGCAGGTGTATGGTGTGTGGCGGGAGTGGGGTGGATTAGGGGGGATGTAAGGCTATTTGGGAATCGCTAATAGTCCTTGCTGCAGGTATGGCGCGGACTGGAGATGCCGGAAAAAATTGATTTGTGTATAGTGCCTTTTTTTTTGTTAGGCATTATGCATAACCCTTAAAATTCCCGTTTTGTGCCATCATTAAAAAATGATCAAAAACAACATCACATTTGGTGCTATAAATTGCCCTGTCATAGCTTTGAGGCAAAGTATCGTTCAGTACCTTTTTAATTGCAGCTTGTACTTGAAACCTTGTTTGTGTATCCTTATACCAATCTGTAATCAACACTGTTGGTTTGTCTTCTTTTAGCTTATGTAACAAACTCTTGGCTGCTAACTTTACTTTCTGCTCTTCATCTTTGGTAAGATTTTCTTTCTTTATCAAATCGAATATTTCGAGTTCTGCTTCGGTCATGCCTTCCCTTGCAGCTCTCATTTCTTCCTCTCTCATCTTTTCTACAAAATCCATCAAATCATCAAAGTAATTCTCATTGCTTGAATTTCCGGAATTATAACGGTCAATTATTTCCTGTAATTTTTGAGCAAAACTGGTACGCGTAGCATTTCGCTCCATCATTTGCTGTAATTTGTCAGATATAAAAGCTCGCAAATCTGAAATTTCTATGTTCTTGTGAGGCGCTACTTTATACTCTTCCCTTAACTTTTCAATATTTAACTTACTGAGGTCAATTTGTTTCCATGACTTGATATAATACGCCGGGCTTTCTGAAGCCTGGTTGTCGAAGTCCGATTTTTGCGATTTTTCTTTTTCCTGAGCAACAATACTATCATCCAATAATTGGCCAATTCTTCTTTTAGCACTGTCCAGGTTTCCTCTATCAGCCTTGCCATCAATCACCTCACGGAGATAATGAATAATAGCTGCCAACGGAAACTCTTTTCTGCGACCTAATATTTCTGGTCTACAGGCTTCATACAAAGCATCAATCGTATTGTCGTAAACGATGAACTGTTTTCTATGTTCATCATTTGCAACAATAGTATCAGCATAATCATCAAACAAGCCCAATTGGCTAAAAATTAAATTTGATTCTATTATTTTATTTAAATCTATTCCAAAAGTTAAACACCATTCATTGCATTCAGTAATAGCCTCTTTCAGCAATACATATAACTGGTGTTTTTCCTGAACCGGAGCATCATCGCCTTTCCCTTCGTCAGTTCCAATTGAACCACCACCATATGATGCAAATGCTTTTTTAAGATTGCGGAATACGTTGTAGTAATCTACGATTAAACCATTTTTCTTGGGTTTGTTATTTATCAAAAAATCGGTAACCCTGTTTGCTCTTGCAATGGTTTGCATCAGGGTATGGTCCTTCATAGGCTTATCTAAATACAGAGTAGAAACAGTTGGTGCGTCAAAACCTGTAAGCCACATACTGCAAACAAAAACCAATTGTAGTGTATCTTGAGGGTCTTTAAATTTACCTTCTAAATCTTGTCCATTATCATCTGTAGTCAACAACCGCTTTCTGTGCGATTTAATATCTAATCCCTGCTTTTCAAACTTTTCATCTTCTCCAGCCTCCTCGCTCACAATAACTGCCATATCGGCTTTTCGCATCCATTCTAAAATCTGCTTCAACTTACCTTTTGCATCTTTATCTTTTTCTTCATTTATCTGATGCTGGATGTTCCGCTTTTCTTCCTCCCACAATCGCTTTACTTTATCATACATTTTTACAGCGGTGAATTTGTCTATGGTTACTACCATGCCCTTACCAAGATAGCCTCTGCGTGGAAAATGATAGGCTATATCCTTCGCAATGATTTCTAAACGATCATCCGCTTTGAGTACACTCATTTCCTGTGCAAACTCTCTTTCTAATTTTATTTGCTGCTCCTGCGTGAGATTTTCATCACTTACAATATCAGCCAGGTCCTCATCTATATCATCATTTTGAAGCAGTACTTCGGGTACCCTTTTATGATAAAAAAGTGGAACGGTGGCCCCGTCATCGATACTTTGTTTGAAGTTGTATTCAGATACATTGTCTCCAAACCATTCATGCGTCAATTTTTTACTGCCCAATAGTGGCGTTCCGGTGAATGCCATATATTGAGCATTTGGCAAACCTGTTCGCATGTTTTCAGCCAGGTCTTTGTACTGGGTCCGGTGGGCCTCATCTATAATTACGATAATGTCGTTTCGAAGTGACAATACCGGATAAGCCTGCCCTTTGGGATAACGAAATTTTTGTATCAGCGTAAAAACATACCGTGTATTGGTTTGTAACATAGCTCTAAGGTCTTCGCTATCTTTTGGTCTGCATTTGGTGTCTTTACTGAATGTTCCTGAACCTAAAAAATTTCGATAGATTTGCCCATCTAAATCATCCCTGTCTGTCACAATCAGGAAAGTATAATTGCCGGTAAATTTTCTGAATACTTTACGGGCGAAGAAAATCATACTATAGCTTTTGCCACTACCCTGAGTATGCCAGAAAACACCTAATTTACCTTTATTAGCGGTGTCTGTGCCGGCTGCATCGTGTTTTAATCGAAGGGAGAAATTACTGATGGCATTGTTTACCCCCAGGAATTGGTGGTTTTTGGCAGAAATCTTTGCAATGTCGTTGTAGTAGAGTATAAAATTTTCTATATAATCCAGCAATCGTTGTTTTTCACAAAGCCCCAATACTGCATAATCTAAACTTACACCGTATTGTTGAATGCGTTGTTTATCAGGTACCTGATTCTCATTTTCAGGCCGAAGCCAATAAAAGAAATGCTCATACCCCGAATTAAAGCTGCCTACTTTTGTTTCTAAACCATTACTGAGTATACAAATTGCATTGTAATGAAATAATAATGGAATGTCATTACGGTAATTGAGCAAATTATCATCGTATGCATTGCGCAGCGCAATATTGCTATTTTTCAGCTCAATGAAAATTAGGGGTAGGCCATTCACAAATACAATCAAATCGGGACGTCTGCGGATAAATTGACCTTGTATCCATAATTGTGAAACTACCAGGTAATCGTTGTTTGTCTTCTCATGAAAGTCAATTACTTTAACAGTGGCAGGCTCTTTACGACCTTGTGCATTATTAATTTCAACCTGTACTCCATTTTTTATCAGACCATAGGCTTCTTTATTAGCCATCAGATCACTTTTATCAGATCTTGTCTGGCAAAGCTGTTCATAGGCTTCTTCTATCGCAGAGGCGGGAAGTGCCGGATTCAGTTCAATCAGTTTTTTCTTCAGCAACGGCTTAATAATAACATCCCTTTCATTCAAACGACCGGTTACATCTTTATCCAAACAGTTGAGATGCCGGTAACCGAGGTTGTGTATAAACACCTCAATGGTTGCTTTTTCGATTTGATCTTCTGAGATAAAGTTTGCCATATTTGTTTTCTAGCTAAACAAATTTAGTATTAATTGTTTCTACGAGTATTTGCCTAATAAAATTTCCAACATTTCAGCTTGATGGTTTATAATGTCTGTAAAATCCCATTCCTCCCCATTTTGTCTGGATTCCTGATTGTCTTTGCATTTCTGCATCATAATCATAAACTTAATGGATGCAACACTCACTTGATTTATCTTACCGGATTCATCTAAATAATGAAAGCGTTTTGTATTTGGAGTCCAATTAGACCCGGAACTATTGGCAGCATTGCCAATCATGGCATAGTTTCCCAGACAATTAATCTGAGTCTGATTTAGTTTTCCATCTTTGCCTGTGGCTAGTGCCTGTGGATAAAAATGCTCCAAACTTCTGCGCGTTCGGGAAAAGTAAAACTTTTTAAATACGTTCAACCCAAAATCATTGCAACCCAAGGATTTAAAAAAATCTTTTCTTTCTCTGCTTCCCTCAGTGGTTTTTTCACCTCGAAGTTCATCCGAATACTTTTCCCATAATTTATAATCTAAATAGTTGAATATAAATAATGGGGTACCCTTAGACTCTTCAGACCCATCACCATATATGTCTGGAAAGTTCAACGTTTTATTGCCAATCGATATATCCAGCTCATTGCTTCTCAGTACAGTTTCGTCAAAACTGCCAGGTGAAGGCGTATTGATTTGGTTAAGTTTTTCAGCCTTCAGGTAAACGTCTTTCATGTATTTTTCAGCCAATCCTGTTGCAAACTTTATATACGCCTTAAGGTCATCATTTTTAAATAAATGCAGCAGGCAATAGAAAAGATAATTCTTTCTTTGCCGGGCTGTAAATGAAACTTCAAACATGGATAATAACTGAACTAATTTGTTTTGGTCATTATCATCTTCAATAATATTCTTAAGATATTCCTTTCTGCCGTCTTTATACCAATACTGTAGTTTCCATGGGTTATTATCAATGGTATCATCCTCATTCGAATGATGAACCATATAATTATCCAAATAATATTTGGCCTTTAACAGGTTAAAACCGAACTTTTTTACAAACTTTTCATTGATTTTGACTTTGTCAAATTCGCGGATTAATTCTTTGTCATCCAGGGTGAATTTCACAGGATCGAAGTCGGCCTCATCCATTCGGGTGAGCTTTAAAACAATAAGCAGGAAATTTGAAAAATCAATGATGGGTTGAAAGGAATCTAACTGATCCTGTTCGGTTTGCGCATAATTCGCTTCTTTACTATTGATCAACTCCAATATTGATTTCGCACCATAATTTTTTTCAACCGCTGGTATTCCATTGAATTCTGAAATAGTAAAATAGTTGTGATTTTTGCCGAAAATCTTTTCACTGCGGTATTTTTGTTGTACATAAATGCCCATTTCAGTGCAAAATTCCCAAAGCTGGTGAAACCTGCCTTTGTCTGCATCATTCAGTTCCTGAATAAGTCTTGCCTTAATGATTTCATGCTTCTCCAGTTGTTCGCCCCTTGAATTCATGATTTCAAAATAGTGGTTCAAATCTATATCCTTGGGTACCTGATAATGAATGATTTGAACTTTTTGAAGAAAATATTCCTTAAAGGCTGCTCTAATTTTTGAATCACTTGTAATAATTTCATCTATGGCCTCTTTGGCATAGTTATATCCGTTAATAATACCAAGGTCCTTTTCATCTATTTCAAAATCAGGAATACTTTGAATGGTATCATTTGATTTTTTCCGCGCCCGATAAGTAAGCTTATTCTGACGGTCTATGCCCAATGCACCCAGCACTAAGTTGATGGTGGTAAGCCGCTGCTGTCCGTCAATTACTTCGTAAACCTGGTCTCCTTTGTGAAAGGTAACCAATGTGCCTATGTAATAATTAGTCCTCTTGTCATCATAAGCATCATAAACATCCTGGATGAGTGTAAATATCTCTTCTTTTGCCCAGGCATAGTTTCTCTGGTATATGGGAACCTCATAGATTAGTTTTTCACCATTATAAATGTTGTTTATCGACAATACTTTTAATGGTAATACTTTAGTCTTCATTTGGTTTTATTATAAAATTATTAGCCTCAAAGTAATACAGGTAGTTTTGATAAATGCCCCCTCTGTCCTTTTCATGTAAATTATCTTTAAATGCTATAATATTTGAGAACTCCAAAGGATGCAACCTGTCCGAAAGTTCACTCAGAAGTGAGACCGGCGAATCAGATTCGCTTATTACTTTATATATATTAAAGGAGTTTATCACCTCATTTCCCATGATATAATTTTGTGCGGATTGCCAGCCCAGATTGTAGTACTGAGCCCTGAGTGAGTATGCCCATATAAAGACAAACAAGACTAACTGAGCCAACATTTCCAGGTCTATTTTGGAGGGTCTTTCTGTTGGGCTAAACCTGTCAATGTATAGCAGAATGGCTGTATCAAACATCAGACGGGTAATCCGGTTGCCGACGCCATTCTTATATTTGTAGAGATCTAAGGTTTTTACGATTTCATAGTCGTTAATGAAATAGCCATAATACTTGTCATTATTTTGTACATCCTTTAAAATTTCGAAATAATGTCTGGCATAATCAAAAAAAGGCTTGCCTGCCACTATGGGTGTGTCTAGTTGAAATGGCTTAAGGTTGCGCATACCGGATACAAAGGGCATGGCCGACTTATTCACCATGTCAGCATATGCAAACGCCCCTTTAAAGAACTGCGCATAGGGGAAATTATCCTTCTGATTGATACCCTTGAATTTATATATATTTTGCTCGTTCAGTTCCCAGGCTTTATTTCCTTTTGTCCATTCCTTGATGCGATACAGATAATCGCTAAAAAGCCTGGATAGTTCATTTTGGGGTAAATCTTCCCAGCCCTTCACTACCTTTTCTGTTTCTATCACCTCCAGATCTCTCATTTCACGAAGATGATATGCCTTGAGCAAGTCGTGCGGATAGAGCTTTTTGCCACGTGCATTCTGAGAATCAAAGAACTGAAATGCCTCTGAAATGTCTTCGGTGATAACCGTAATAAGTTCACATTGTTCTGTAATGAAATGCAGCAGTTCGTCTTTTTCCCTTTTACCGTTAATATTGTCGGCTCGCCGTTTCAGAATCCGATAGTTGTTTGGAATATTATTTCTGTTGTTTGGGTTGTCGGAGATGGACTCATTCAGAAAAGTTATGGATTCGCCTCCAAGCGCATTTAGTAGCAGGGAAAAAGTAATGGTTCGTTGTTGCCCATCCACAATATTGTAGGTGGAATCCTTTTTGTCATAGTGAAGAATTAGTGTTCCAACTCTGTAGGTTTCTTTGTTGTCGCTTTTTGCCGTAATGATGTCATCCAAAAGCTGAATCGCATTTTTGGCAGTCCATTTATATGGCCGCTGGTAATGGGGTATTTTGAGTTTAATGTTCGGCATGCGATCCCCTTTATCATCCTGCGTGATACTATTACGGAATAGTAAATCGCCTACTTTAGTGATTGCCAATTTTATGTTTTCTGACATACTTTTAATGGTATAATACTTATTTTATTTTCATATTTCCTTCACCTCCAACTTCCCACTAATCAACCTCGGCAAGAGCCGATCTCTGATTTGGCGCAGTTGGGTGTTTTGTTGTTGTAGAATTTCTATTTGCGTTTTTATTGGTTTTGCTACTTGATAGAATCTATCAATTAAATCTTCCGTTGGTAGCAACAATAAAATTTTCTTTAATGAGGCGATTGTTAATGCTTCCTGACTTGAGCCAATTGTAATAGAGTTTAATGAATTTGTAAAAACTTCGCTTATGGAATGATAATAAAAGTATAAGCTCAATTCATGTTTATTAAACTTTCGCAACCAAATTAAATTTCCATCTTTAAAATAGAAATCTCCATCTGCTTCATTTACTAAATAGATATTCCCAATTGTTCCTACAGCCGTTATTAAAATATCCCCAGCAATTGGAACTCCAAAACGTTTTTTTATTCCTTCATACTTTTTTTTGCTGATATACAAGAGGTCACTTACTTCCTCGTTGTTTGATTTAATTGAAATTTCCTTACCTCTATAAAAAGGAACTCCTTCGGCAACATAGTCAGATAAAAATATTCTTTTACTTGAAGTTACTTCTGCAATTTCACTTACGCTTTTCACCTCCCACCCCTCCGGCACTCCCTTCACAAACTTCGCTTGTTTATACCCCGGAAACCGCATCCGTACAAACCATTCTTTATACAACTCACGGGCTGTTTCTTCCAGCAGTTTAATACGCCGATTATTTACTTCTACTAAATCATCATATGCAGAGAGGATGGAGGCAATACGTTTTTGGATTGGAACTGGCGGTAAAAAAAATTTGAAAAGAGTTAAGTCATTTGCATTAGCATTTGGCTGAGCAGAACCACCAGCTATGATTTGTATAAACTCTCTGTAAACATTGGATTCAATCAAAACCCCCAAAAAATGTTTATCAACTTTTTCTGATGGAATTAGTTTTACCAAGTAGGATGCAAAAACTGCATCTGGCGCCCCTTTTCTTATTTGCTTAGCAAAACCAACAGTTGCCCCTGTTCTGGCAGCTACAATATCGCCTTCGTTTAATTTATATTTTTTAAAATCCTTTTCTGATATTTCACAGTAGGGAACCTTATTCCAATCAATAAAATCTGGAACTATATCTGTAATCCGTACAAACTTAACCCCAGTATTGTTATCGGTAGCACTTGCAGTATATCCATACTGAGTTATACAATAATTCTTTAATGATACCTCTTTCCAATTGTTCATACTTTTATAAAATTGAATTGAAGTTTGATGAAATTACTTTTTCTAAATTGGCTGCTTTTAAGCTAAGGTTATGAAGTAGGGAATGGCGTTCTTTCATTTCTACCAAAAATTCCTCCTCCGTCAACCCATCTTCCTCAATCACCACACCCACATATCGTCCGGGATTCAGGCTCCAGTCTTGCTCTTCAATTTCAGCCACCGTAGCGGCCTTACATAAGCCTGTAACATCTTCATACACACCATTAGGGAAGCGCTCGTTCAGCCATTGTATTTGTATTTCAAAATAAACTTGCTTGTCATGTAAAGCCTTGTATTGTTTTTCGGCTTCCTCCACTTGTTTTTGCCAACGCTTTCCGTCTCTTTCTTCAGCCTTGCTATCCCTTGTATTTTCAGGCTTTTCTTTTTTGAGTTGCTCCACAACTTCTAGCTGAGCTGAGGCTTGGTTGGCATAATCAGCAGCCCGGGCTTTATAATTATTCAATAAAGCGGTGAGGCGTTCGGTTTCGCCACGAAACAAACGGAAAATGGTGGCTATGTTTTGTATATGCTCTTCGGTAAACTCCCGCAGGGCTCGGGTAACCTGCCTGAAAATATTACGGGCATCTACAAACAAAATTTTATGTTCTGTGCCTGCATTACTTTTATCAAAAAACCAAAGTGTAGCTGGTAGTGTAACCGTATAAAACATATTCTTGGGCAGCGTAAGCATCGCATCTATCACACCGCTTTTAATCAGGTTTTTTCTGATATCAGCTTCGCTGTTTCTGGCATCACTGGCACTGTTGGCCATTACCAAAGCGGCCCTGCCAGTGGGTTTTAGTGAGGTGGCAAATAGATTTATCCAGAGGTAATTGGCATTGGGTACGGTATTTACATCTTTCTCCTTGCCTTTTTTGGCGGCAGATTTGGTTTTGTTTTGAGGTATGCCGTATTCATTAAAACGGATTTGGTTCTTTACCCTGTCCAGGTTTACATCATCCACATTGAAGGGAGGATTGGCCATTACATAATCAAACTTTTGATAACTGTTATAGGGGTCTTCATAATAGCTATTGGCAGGTTTTATTTCGCCACGCAAACCATTTACGGCAATGTTCATCCTTGCCAGTTTCACCGTTTCCGGAGTTCGTTCTGCACCATACACCATCAAATCTTTGGTGTCGGTATCATGCAATTCTTCTCTTCTTCTATCAACGAAATAAGAGCTTTGCACAAACATACCCCCACTGCCACAGGCCGGGTCAAAAATGGTTCCTTTATAGGGTTCAATCACTTCCACCATCAGCTTCACCACCGAAGTTGGCGTAAAGAACTCTCCTCCACCTTGTCCTTCTGCCAATGCAAACTCACTCAGGAAATATTCATACACTTTACCAAACACATCACCGGTTGCATCTTCGGGAATATTGGCAAATATTTTCAATAACGATTTGGGTAATGTTCTGTCATCAGGTGAGTACAATTTAAAGTATTCTTCTTTGGGGAGACTGTCGAGCAGTTCGGGTTTATATTTCTCGATTTCCTCCATGGCATGTTTAATCGCCTTGGCAATGTCCTCCTCTTCGGGCAATGCAAGTAAGTATTCGTATTGAGCTTCCTTTGGCAAATAAAAGCCACATTTGGCAATCGCAATTTCTGATTCGCTCTGCTGCATACGGCTGCCTTTCTGGGATATTAATACCGCTTCAATTTCAGGCTTGATACGATTGTATCGGATAGATGCAAAACGCAGGAATATTAAACCCAGAATAGGGGTAGCATATTCACTGGCTTTTAATCCGCTGTCCACACGCAGTTTGTCTGCTGCCTGCCAGAGTGTGTTCTCTAATTCTTTAAGTTGTTCTGCTGTCATTGTCTTATGGTCTCCTTGTATTTTTTTTTACTTGTTCTTCTGTTGCCAATAAGGCTTTCAATGCCACTGCTTCATCTTTCACCATATCATATACTTTATCCGCCAACCAAATGGTAAGCAATTCCTCTTCATTTATTCCTAAAAATTTCGAAAGCTTTTTCAGGTGTGTACGGCTCACTGGTTTTTCATTGCTCTCCATTTTACTGATATAAGCAGTATCAACATTGAGCTTTGCAGCAACCTGTCGCTGCACGAGGCCCCTGGCTTCCCGTAATTCTTTTAATTTTTCACCCAGCATTGTTTACTCATTTTGGACTTGTCCAAGATAGGACAAATTCGGTTATTCATTTGTAAATTACTAATGGTAAACGCTTAATGAGTGGTCATGTTAGTACAGGACTTGAATTTTACATTTTCACCCCAACCAAATCACAATCCGATCCGGCTCATACTTCACCCGTTGTATAGTTTGGCGACGGCTCATCGCTATTTGTGCTAACAGAGCATCCGGAAGCCTGGCATAAGGCAGCTTCAGGTATTCCCGCAGGGCCCAGGCACTGGCTTTTCGCTGTAATCTCTTTACTTTTCTCTGTTTCTTCTTCTTTCTAGGGCAGGACATGATAGAAAATTTGCTGACAAAGAAACAAAAAATTATAATGATACAATAATATATTTCTTATTAGTTATAATTTACTAGATTTATTCCAGCGGAGCTACGTATAGCCCGTTCACGGGTATTGCAAAAGGCAATAAATTCGCCCATCATGAAGAAGCTTATCCTCAATAGAATCAAGGCCGTATTGGCTGAAAGAGGGGTTGCGAATAAAGTACTGGCCGCCAAGATGGGTAAAACGGAGGCTACCGTTTCCCGCTGGTGCACCAACGATATTCAACCGACCCTGGAAATTCTTCATGAAATAGCCCGCATACTGGATGTGGATATGCGGGAACTGATCGTAAGTACAAAGAAGTAAAGAGCTTTCGCGCTATCGGTTCTGTTGCTTGCACTCTATCAACAGAAATATTGACTCCGCTAAAGCCTCATATCCCTTCGATGGGCGAAGGGATGTTCTCTGGCGGATCTGTATTTACTTTCTTTTCTTTTTTTGCTTTGCTTCCTTTACTATTTTCTTTTCATCGCCTTCCAGTTTTCGTTGTAGCTTTTTTACATCTTCGCCCGGTGGCAGTTGCTCTGGTTTTACGCCTCTTTCCATCAGCATTTTTCGTACTGCTTTATTGTTTTCAATATGCTCGTTGGTAATCTGTTTTTCTCCTTTCAAATCCTTTTCTACGGTGTTGTGGCTGGTTAATTCAGTAGCAAAATCTTTTGCTTTGATTGTAAGGATTGGCAGAAAATCAGCTAATGGCCGGTTGCCAGGCACTTGTAATTTACGTTTCATGTCGTTCGTGGTAAAGCCACCAAACAAGGCTTGATCGCCTTTGCTGCGGATAATTGCAAAGCCTTTTTCGTCAACTCCTCTTTCATAAATAATTCCCGAAAGTTTTTTCTCACTTTTAGAGAGTTTCTCCCTTGCCGAAACCCTCGCCACATCCAAAAGGCGTTGCTCAATAATCTCTTGTTTACGGGTTTGAACCGCAAAATAGGTTTGGGCAAAGGCTACTTCATTCTTGCCCGGGTCGCCATTTTGAGCCACCAGATAGCAAGCGTAACGGGAAAGAGCAATATCTTCAATTTTGCGTTCTACGCCACTGCCAATGGGTACCATTTTCCCGACATCGGCAAAATGGTCCGAAATGGCTATCCCACTGCTTTCACAAGCCATTTTACCTTTTTCAATCACATTAATAAAATTATCCCACTTAGCATACCCTAGAATAGTTTGCAATTCTCTTGCACTCCAGCATTCCACTTCTTTATAGATGTAGCAAGCCTCTTCAAATTTTTGAAACAGTTCCTGTATCAGTTCTTTTTTCATGATTATACAATTTCTTTTTCGTCATCCTGTAATTCAGCATCGGTTAATTCAGGTAAAATCAGCTTTGCTTCCGCCTCATTAAACGAGTCTACGCTTCTCAGCTTCAATAGCTCTTAAACCTGCTGCTTCAAATTTCTACCAGTATTTTTTACTTTTTTGTACTTGTCCAAGATAGGACAAAATCCATTTATCTACCATACAACACTAATGGAAAAACTATAAAGGGTGATCCTGTTTTTAGGACTTTGGTTTAAGTATTTCTCAATTACCAAACCAAATCACAATCCGATCCAGTTCATATTTCGCCCGTTGTATCCTTTGTCGGCGGGTGCAAGCTTGAACTAACAACATATAAAGTGGGAATTACTCCTGCGCAGTCCGATACATTACAGCAACCCAGCCTCTTTACAAAAAAGCACCAGTTGTTCATTTTTAGAATAGCCCAGATCATCCCGGATTTGTTTCAGTCTTTTTTCGATCATGCTCAGGCTGGAGGGCTTTATATGATGCTCTTTGAGGTAAGTGGGAATTTCATTTTGCTGATAGCCCCGGGATAATAAGCGGATAATATTAATATCGAATTCGGTAAACTCATGCGTATTCGATTTCTTTATGAGCTGGGAGAGTGTTCGGGGATAATATTGCCCGCCTTTGGCAAGTACTTCAAACGCGGTCTTCAGTTCATGGGCATCATGCCGGGCCTTACGAACATACCCGTCTATTTCATAATTTTTAAACAGCATGTCGATGGTGGCGGGACGGTTTTCTGCGGAGAAGATCAGGATCATTATTTCCGGCTGTATTTCCCGTACCGAACGGATCAGATCAAATCCGCCGGCGATCTTCTGATGGGTGCCGTCGTCTTCAAAATAGAGATCGGTTATCAGCAGGTCATAAGGTTCCCCTTTTTCCCTGGCGGCATTGATCTTTTGGAGGGCATCATCACAATAATAGACATAGTCAATTTTTGTGATGTGCAATTCCTCTACTGTTTTTTGGACGGAAAGGTTAGCGCTTTCCTGGTCTTCGGCTATAATTACTTTTTCAATCATACATTTAAGGTTCCAGCGGAAAGCTGAAGGCAATGGATGCGCCTTTCTCTCCGCTGTTTCCAAAAGTAACGGCTCCGTTTATTGAATTTATACGGCTAACCGTATTTTTCAATCCATTTCCAAATTCGAAGCCCGGGGCAAAGCCGATCCCATCATCTTTATAATTAATATAGCCTTTGTTCGCTTCCTGCTTGAATATGATCACCACCTTATTGGCCCGGCTGTGTTTTTTCATATTCACCATGATCTCATTGAGTATCAACTGTAATTCCTTTTTTTGATAGGCCGATACCTTATTCCAAAAAGCTGGCTGATTGCCTACAATAAGTACCGCTGTTTTATCACTCGAGTAGGAATTCAATAGCTGATGGATCTCCTGGTCGTACTCCAGCGCGTCGCCGCCCAATGATTCTTCGTAGGAGATGTTCCGGGATTTTTCATACAGGACCTCTATTTTGGTCATCAATGGCTCCCTGTCCAGTGTGTTGGTATGTTCCAGTTCATTCATGATACCGTAAAGCCCGTTGGCCACCACATCGTGTACTTTCTGCGAAGTTTTTAATTGTGAATCCCGGATGGCCTTTTCTGATTCTTCTTTTATCCGCTTCCTGCGTTTCTTGTACCGGATATAGAGTGCTGTTATCACAGCAAATGCCAGGACACCCAATCCGAATAGGTATAACCTTTGTTTGGAAATATGTTGTTGTAATACAAGATTGTCCGCTTTGCTTTTTTGATAATCATAACGTATAAGTGCAAAACGACTATTGGTTGTATCCTTATAAAACTGTAAACTATCCTTAAGATATTGGTGCTCGCTGAATAAGGTCACTTTTTCTTCGGAGGAAGTATTAAGCCGGATCAATTTATCAATGGCTTCGAGAATATCTTCGGGACTTCTGTTTTGTTTTGCGATCTGCAGCATTTTTTTCGCATACCAGATTGCTGAATCGGGATTGGTAGCAGCATAGTAGTCGGACAAATGTGCATAGCTTGCGTTTAATCCGGGGGCATACTGGCTGTCGACACGGATTTTTAATGCCGCATGAAATTCAGCTAATGGTTGATAAGAAGGATCGGCAAGCCATTGGGTCCTGGCTCTGTTATCCACTATTCTGGCAAGAAGCAAAGGATCCGAAGGTTTTAGCGCTATAATCGAATCATAAATATGAATGGACCCTTTATAGTTTCCCTTCTTTTGAAGTGCTATAGCCATACCATTCATGGCTTCAAGTACTGAATCCGATCCATTAAATAATGCTACTGCATGCTGATAATCACTGACTGATTGGTCATACAGTTTTAAATCAACATTTATATTACCTAACAGATTATATGCCTGTGCTACTTCTTTTCTGTGATTAGGATTTAGCGAATCCAATGTTGATAATGTGCCCACTAAACTTTGTTGTGCTCCATAAGGGTCTCCCAAACTCCATTGCATTTCCGCCATATAGTTATAGGCCTTCCCTTTCTTAAGTGTGTCACTTGGGTTATTCACATAACGATTAAAATAAAGAAAAGCGGAATCCAGTTTGTTATAATATCGATAATAATAACCACGGTCATAGTCCGTGTATTCCTGGACTGCTTGTTGTGAGTTTCCAACTAAGTTTAATGTCAGTATAAAACTGATGATGAGTAGAAAATGTTTCGACAACCTCACGAATTAGAAATTTATCTAAATATAAATAAAGAAAGGCAGAGAAAACTCTGCCTTTCTGTTACGGATTTAGTTTCCGGTAGGGGGTGGGGGAGGGGGAGGAGGAAATGGCGGTCTTGGAAGTCCGCCGGTTTCACCACCCGTTTCGTTTTCCGTTGTTAAAATGGTGCCGTGCATCAGGGTACAATTACCGTGATTATCGAGTGTATGGGAGGGGTTGGGGCATAAGAATGCCGCAAACCAGATTAAAAGATTAATCATTGTTTTGATTTTTTAAATTGTTAGAAAAGCGTTGCCATTCCAGTTCGCGGGACTGGAGCAGGCGGCGGGTAAGAAGCGCTTCTTACGTTGGGAAGAAAGGGCGCAGATCACAGCGGGGTTAACAACTTCCCAGGCTGGTTAATCAGATATGATCTTTGCTCTCAGCAATCAACCGATAGCCGTTAACAACTATCAATTGATTTCACAGCAAACATAGCTTGCGCTAAAAGCCTGATTGGCAAACGCTTCCAATAATTCCAATGATTCCCGTAATTCCGGTTTACCGTAATAGGCGATTACGGTTTTATCTTATTTTGTCGGCAGTAATTCCGGTTATTCCAATTGATAAAAATCCCGGTTGATACCAACACCATGCACTTCCTGTTTAAAGACTATGCGGAGCAGATATTAAAATCCTTTGAAGAGAAACGGGACGCCAACCAGCTTTCGCAATTATTAATGCATCCCACTACGGCTAATCTTCGACAAGAGTTTCTCAATGTGTACAGGGAAAGGGTGAATAAGGGGGAAAGAGAAGAAGAAAACACATTACGTTCTTTCTTCGGCATTCCACCTGCCGGAAAAACGTTTGCTTTTTTGATAGAGAGAGAGAACGCAGATAAATTCAGGCCTATTCAAAGCCTTATAAAAAGGGAAATAAAAAACCCTTCGCTGGTGAATGTGGAATTAGTGGCCTGGCTGATCGATTTCAGGCCCAGGCCTTTTAATGAGGCCAAAAAATTTTTTGAAAAAGAAACCGAGCCCGTTAACCCCGGAAGCTCAACGATGGAGAAACCGGATGATACGGCTACTCAACTTAACAATGAAACAACTCCGGAAAAACCGGCACCAGCGCCTTTGCTGATAGCGGGAAATGAAAGAAGTATCAGTATCTCCATTATCATTGATCCGCCCGGAACTGTGCAAACAGTAAAAGAAAAAACGGTAAAGTCCTATAGCAAATTGAAAAGCGCGATTGTGTTTTGTTTGTTTCTTGCTATTATGCTGGGAGTGGTGTACCTGATTAGCAGACAGGAAAAATTCGGGGAGTTGCCGTATGGATCGATGTACACCGGTTGTATGTATTGGGCAGGGGAAGAATATGTGGCGGTGCCATGCAATGAAGAAAAAAGAGGAAGACTGTTTTTGCCTTTAGATCCAAAACGGATAAAGAATTTTAAACGGATCATGATGGAGGATACGATAACAGAGCGATCAATAAACGTGGTCTTTTATATCAGTATGAACAATATAAGAGAGTACTATACCATGGGAGGTCATCATCCTTTAGATATTACCCGGAATCTTCGGCCATTGTCGAGGCATATATATGATAAATACCTGGCAAAGAAAGAAACAGCGGGCAAAGATTCCATGAATGAATAACCACCATATTTATTTACAAAATTCAAAAAATTGGATGAAGCTGATCATCGCCATCTGTCTGTCTTTACTATTGTACTCCTGTTCCGGCCGCGAAAAAGGCGAAGCAAATCAGTTGCGTGAACGTGTCAGGCGTCTTGAAAAAACAATTGACTCGATCATTCATAGCAATACTGTAACCACCAAAAATTCAATTTCTCCGGATCAAAATAAATCACGCAGCTACAGCACGCCGGTTTCCGTTGGGCGCTGCCAGGCGATTACTAAAAAAGGGACTCCATGTAAACGAAAGGCAAGGAGTAACGGATATTGTTGGCAACATGGTGGTTGAGGTGTATGAAACAGGCTAAACTCCCGGGACCTATTTAAAAGGTAAAAGGTTCTCCATTATGAAATAACCTGCATACCGGATGTGAATATGTGGGAACTGATTGTTAAGATTCAAAATTTAAGAAAATTGAATTTTAACGCGAATAGCGGGCCACAATTTCTCAGCAAGTATATCACAATTTTTAACCTCCAAAGAACCATCATTTTACTTCCTTAAACTGATTTTTTTTCAACAATAAAAGTTATCTTAATCGTGAATAAAGTTCATTCATCTTTTTTAAGGAATAGCGGAGTTTGTTAACTAAAGTGGAGCTGAATACTCACTCAATACTTAGATATTATATTCACAGCCAGTTCTATTTATTTAACTATTCAAAGAAGGATCAGGCTCTCGCAAATTCAATTAATGGCTGCATATCACCTTTGTCTGCTTTTTTTATAGCCTGGAGATAAGTTGTACGTTGGTAACCAGCCCCGCTTAAGCTTTGAGCTGATTTCTCTAAACCGACCTTGCCCGTATCCAGATTGGCTGCGCCCCAGGTAAAATAAGGCAGGTTAAAGATTTTCTCTATTACAATGTCAGCCATGAGACGGCTATGCCGGCCATTTCCGTTCGGAAAACAATGGATACTCACCAATCGATGTTTGAACCGGATTGCTAATTCATCAGGCAGATATGTTTTATTATTGTACCAGTACTTTACATCATCTAACAGGTACCTTAACGCTGTTGGTATTTGCCATTTATCTACCCCGATATTTTTATTGGTATGTCTATATTCACCGGCCCATGACCATACATTACCATACATCCGCTTATGCACCACTTTTATAAAGTCTTCAGTGAATACGGTTTCTGGTTTGAAGGATCGGCTCATGCTCCAGGCTATGGCCTGTTCTATATTCTGTTGTTCGAATTCATCCAATTCACCGCGCGTGGCAATAGTCTCTATAAGTAAACCTTCTTTCTCATCTTCATCTAACGGTGTTTGTCCTTCGATATACGCCAGGTCTAATCCCATAAATTTTTTGGCATTTCGTTTTTTATACTGATCGTTCTTTCTTCAATTGCTTTTTTGATACGCTGTTCACTGTTTTCCTGCTCTTCCAGTTTCATACTGTGTGATGTACGTAAAACTATTTGAGTGGCCAGCTCTTTTGCTTTACGTTCTATCAATGCTTCTAAACTACCATCTATTGGTACAAAGCCATATACCAATTGCATATCCAACGCTTTGGCAGCTTCCCGTAATGCCTTCAGCGTAATTGTACCGTCCTTTTCCCTCCGCTCCATATCCCCCACACTTTGTTTGGTAATGGCTAGGCGTTTACCCAACTGTTGCATACTCATACCTATCGCATTTCGAATGGCCCTTATCCATCCGGTGGGGGGGGGCACCACTTTTTGCAAGCTGACACAGGCTAACAGTTTGCTATTGAGCTGCTGTATTTGCAACGAATTACTATTCATTTTGTAAGTTTATGGTATGACAAAATAATAGTAAATGTAAGGCTAAGGCTTTACATTTCAAAGAAAAATGTAAGACTTAAGTATGACAAATATTTTAATTATTTTCACAAAAAATTTAATATCAACGAATTAATAATATCCGGAACAAAATATTTAAACCCCGGGGTCGCAGGGTACTTATACCGAACAGCCCCTTGCAAATTTGGCCCCCCTCCTCAAACCAAACCCCGGTTTCCTCAATCCCTTCCGCATCCAACCCTCCGGCTGCACGTACTTCGTGTATATAAAAATTAAACACATGAAAAAAATAATCGCAGCAACCCTGGCCGCATTCGTATTCATGCAGCAGGCACCGGCCATGTCTCTACCCGGCAATTTTTCTTACGTACAAGTGTATGCCACCAAGTATGATATCAAAATTAAAAACGACAGCGGCGATGAAGTAACCGTTTACAATGCCGGCAGCGGCGGTACCTATCGCCTGCAGAAAAATGTAGTCACCACCATTAAAATGGAAGAAGGTGATAAACTCTATATCTATGAAGGTGGAAAAAAAGGTCGCATCCTGCTTACCGCCAGCGCCGAACTGGATGGTAAACTGCAACTCTTCAGCAAATTATAAATGATCAACTGCTAACCATAAACCTTCTCCTCAGCCCCGCCCGCGCGGGGCTTTTTTTTTCGAAAAAGAACGAACGTAAACTCAAAACCCGGTTTCCTAAAAGCAATACCCAAAACGCCATTGGCCCATCGCATTTTTGTATCCTCATGCAACGAAATATGATAAAACAACTTTTACTCCTGCTGTTATTCTGCAGCGCTTTAATGACCGGCTATACACAAAGCCCTGCACAAAAAACACTCGAAGCCAATATGGGTACCATGGAAAAACTCCAAACCACCCTTACCAACGAGTACAACTCCATACTGAAACTGGAAACCGTATTGCCCAAAGCCACATATACCATGGGCGACATCATCTGCGTAAGCCCTTATGGTGATCCCAATGCCAATACACAAACCGCGCAGATACAAACCGAACTCAACACATTTCTCAGTGGCAGCCAATGGGCCTTTGGTGCCAATACCTATGAGCGCCCCGAACTGGGACTGATCGGTAAACTGCAGATCAAAGCCAACGCCAAAACAGAAACAATCGATTACACCTCTTCCGGCGCACTCTTTAAACCACAGGGCCTTATCGACGGACTCGATATACAGATCGCCGTATACCAGCATAAAAAAGATCCGACAAAATTCATTTTTCTGTTTCCCGTATCCACCATCTGCAGTGCAGTAATGGTGGCCACCAAACAATAACGCTTTTTTCATCCATCAATCAATACCATGCGATCCACCATTTTTATCACCCTCGTTTTATTGTTATTCACCGTTTCCCTTTCCGCACAGGACCAGCGCGCCTTCACAGCGGAAGAAAAAGCCACGCACACAAAAAATATCACCACCATCATGGGCAAATGGAAAACCACACTCACCGCCATCAATATTGTGGAAGATGCCTTAAAACCCAAACAGGCCGAACTGGAAAAAGCATACGGTGATCTTTTTGCCCAATCAGCCTGGGAGTTTGCCAATACCGGATCCTTTCTCCTTACTACTAATACGAAGAGCAACGCCGCACCCGAGAAAGGTACATTCACCATTACAGCACAATTCTTAACCCTCTACCTCGATGGTAAGACAATTCGCTGCCTGATGAAAATAGAAGACGATGGCAAACTGATCATTCATTTTCCCATTGCCGGCAAATCCATCTATGCCTTGCAACTGGAAAAACAACCCGCATAATTTTTTCTAACTATTTATTATCAACCCAATCATTATTTATCATGACCAAACATTTCGCACTCATCGTATGCAGCACCGCCCTGCTGGCCGCCGGTTGCGGTTCCGGTGAATCTAAAAAAAGCAACAACAACCCCGCACCCGCCACAGAGAAAAATTCCGGCGCTGCTAATTTCAATGCCGAAGCTGCTGCCGCACCCGGCACGGTGATCGCCGAACTGAACTATACAGAAAAAGATGATGATGTGCAAAAGACCGGTATACGAACCACTCAATTGTTTGAAGACAGCACCCAGCTGGTAGTAACGATCACCAAAAAAGCCAACGACGAAGTATATGATTTGACCAGCTATACCATTCCCAAAGCTGCCGCCAAAGGATTGAAAGCGGATCTTACCCCCATGAATGATGGCGGTGATAATTTGACCACTTATACGCCCAACCAGTTTGGCGCCGTGTCGCTGGTATTTGTTGCCGGTAATGGTACCGCCGATACCAAGATCGTTCGCACCAAAAGCATGCGCATTTTTATGAATGAAAAGAAAACCGATGAAACCCTCGACAATGGCATCTCCTTTCCTGTAGCTGATTTTAAAACAGCAGAAGAATGGGTGAAAAAACTAAAAACCAGCTTCGCTAATTGATTTTCCATTCTGTACCATACAGCCCGGTACAGAGCCGGGTTTTTTTGTGCCGGTAAATCAGCAGGTGTCGTCTTTCTTCTTTTACTAAAACCATATCCGGCTTTGGTAAAAACAATGCCCATTGCCTCTTTAATCGGGTGAATATTTGCAGCCTAAACAAATTATGAAATGAAACGCAGTATCACCACTCTTTTAATGCTGACCGGCTTACTGGTCACCACCCATGCCCAGGAAATATTGAAACACAAATGGCATCGCTTCTTTATCGGTGGCGACAAAGGCTATTTTGTAAAGACCAATACTTTCAGCAACACCACCATGACCGAAGACCAGTTTGGCAGCGGTGGCAACTTCGACAACAGCCCCATGGAAATCAAGATCGCTGAACTTTACACTACTCCCACTGATGAGCGCGTGATTACCGATTATGGCGACTCTTCTTATTATGTGATCGTATTTAAAAACTTTACTGCTCAAAAAGCATCGGTATGCCTGCATACAGAAGTATTCACCACCATTGAAGCAGCCAAAGCATTTGTACCCGATTCCGCCGCCTTTACCGATTGGTTTACCGAAGCAGGCTATAAGGCCGAAGACAAAAAGCCTGTGCTTCCGGAAATGACCAAAAAAGATGCGATCTCCTTTGTACAGTTTTTTACCAACGTACTGAAAGATGTACAGGCCGCTGCCGTTAAAACAGAAGGAGAAAAAGAAATGAAAGGATTTGCTGCCGCAATGCTCTTATCTGCCTTACCGGCTAAATATGCTGAATCACGGGGATATAACGCTTATAAGAGTATGCCGGTGATCGAACGCGGATTGAAAAAATACAAGAATGATCCGGAAATTAAAAAACTACTGAAAGAAGCCGGACTTCCGAATGTGAAATAATCAACCGGCTATACAGACCCCGCCACCATAAAATATCTACCACCACTCACCTGTACTCCTGAAAATGTAACTGCCGCCCGTAAGAGGCGGCAGTTTTTTGTTTGCTATGCTGTTGAAGATTGAATACAGCATTTGCTGTACCGGCAGTGTGTCTGACCTGCTTATTTTGCCATAAATAAAGGTTCTGATTCGGTCTTGCTTTGGCAG
This sequence comes from Bacteroidota bacterium, assembly GCA_026391455.1. Taxonomy (GTDB): domain Bacteria; phylum Bacteroidota; class Bacteroidia; order Chitinophagales; family Chitinophagaceae; genus JJ008. Next base: position 63,747 of record JAPLEH010000046.1, on the reverse strand, counting down.
GCCTTCACACAATCGGCCAATACAAAGCGGGCGCGGTTCGTATAACCGGGATCGGCCCCGATGCGGATGAATACCGTACACTCACCGGTTTTTTCATCCATATATTCTGCTACAAAATAACCGTTGTTTTTTTCATCGCTGTCGCTCTCTGCATCGCCTTCTTTCAATACGGCCACTCCCTTTCTGCCAAACGAAGTACAGCCACCGCTTTCCATTTTCAGTTCGTAGGCAATTTTGGTATCACTCAGTTGCTGTATGGAAAGCTGCTCATGCAAGTCAGCTTTGTCGGCGGAGAATATTTTACCAGGCGTAAAGTTGGCCGGGAAATCATTGCTGGCAGCAGTTGCATGACTGGTATCCGCTGCTTTTGGTACAGGGAGCGTGTCATTGATGGTAAGGGTATCTTTCGGCGTGTCGTTGCCGGATTTGCCGCTATCATTGCAGCGGGCAAAGCCGATGAGTATGGCGCTGGCCATTAGTACTTTCTTCATGTGTTTTGTTTATTTAAGTAGATGATTGGTGTTTACAATTTTGTAAAGAGCCCTTTGGCTTGTTCGGTCAGCAGGTCTTTACATTCACTGACAGGAATGTAAATGGTGATTTGTCCGCCCGAATAGGGTGCTATTTCATAGGGATTGTAAGTAAAGGCCAGGTATTTTTCTGTGAGTAAAAAATTATCATTCACGGGTATGGTATTTACAAACAAGCCATATTCCATCAGGGTTTGATTGGCGGGTACTGCCTGCTGTAAACGGAAGTTTTTTTCTAACAGTGGTACCAGCGCTGCCGTATCCGATATGAGGTTATCCAATGTTAAAGTGGTATTGGTGCGCTTATCAATCACCTGGTAATCCGTACCGAACATGCCGTGTGCCCCGCCGAAGAATCCATAATTGTCTGTAGAGAATACCAGCAGGTTAGCCGAAACATAACGGATCAGCGTTTTCGAAAGCGACTCGCGGGTATACATATAGCTGGATTCTTTGTAATCTGCAGGTGTTACCTCTTTAAGCTCTTCCCGGTAGTCCGCAAAAAAAGTATTTCTGTTTTCCAAAAAGACCTGACCTGCTGTTTTTTTTCCCATTCCGGGCCAGAGCAGTTTATTCAATGCCTGATTATTTTGAAACCAGATACCACTCTCAAAATAGGAAGCCGTAGGTGATGCTTTATCCGCTGCATTCAACCGTTCTTTTTTCGACGTATAGACATAGAATGCTCCGGGTACTGCATTGGTTTCTTTCGCCACCAGTGCCGTTGTTTTTTTATTCATGGTAAAGCTGCCGGTGATACCCGTGCCGGTGATCTTCAGTTGCCATTTTTCGGTTTGCTCACTACCGTCCGGTGCGCCGGTAAGGGTAATGGCGGTGCCCTGCTGATTGCTGGCCGATACAGCATAGGGTTGCTCCGTTTTGGAGTAATATACAAACCCATCGTAGTCATTGCCGGCTTTATGCAACAGCAATGTGAACGGGGTGTTGCCAATGCTACCTGCATAGGATTTGAACCAACTGATGCTTTGCTGTGCGGAGGTTTGCAGGCTGAACGCCGTGCAAAGTAATAGGATGAATTGTTTCATGGTGGTAGTTGTGTTGTATGCTATCCCGAATATAACAGGAATGCACGAAAAATGTATGGATCATTTGGGCATAAACATATCCTGTTCCTTCGACCATACCAATACGATCTTGCTCACGAGTTTCTTTTTCAGTTCGCAGGCTTTGGGATCTTCGTTGATACAGCCACCGGTGATGGCGGTATAGCCTGGCATTACTTCGATCGTATTGCCAGCTTCGGGAATATTACAATAGGCATATTCTCCGGTAAAATAATCTTCGTTTCCCTCTTTGCTTTCTCCGGGTTTGAAGTTGAGGCTTTCTTCGTAATCGGGCCAGTACTGCAGGGATGCTTCGTTACCATTCATATCCATAAAGCTCATACCGCCTTCATACATGGCACCATCCGTCCAGGATTTATTATATGCAATGAATTCTTTGCCACTATTGTTTCTGAATATTTTCATTTGAAACGTGGTAACACCACCTCCTGTACCCGGATCTTTTATTTCAAGATAGGTGCCGGCTGCATTGAGTTTAATAGAAAGTTGTTGTTCCGTTTCACCGGAATGGCCCATCCACTTGCCATTCATTTTTTTGATGGTAATATGATTGCGGTTTTCGGCCGCCAGCTTATTGAAAGCAGTTACCAGCCGGGGTGTTTGTGCCTGGCTGATGGCAGCAGTAAGAATAAATCCGGCAAGAAGAATCAGTTGTTTCATGCGTGTATTTTTTATATTTGATTGAAATGGTTTGAAGCCCTTTGTTTTATATTAGTTGCGGTCAATTTTTCCCTTATTATTTATCTTCAGTTCAATGCGGGTTTGTTCGGCGCCTGCCAGCGTAGTGAGCACCATCAGGTTGGGGTTTTGTACAAAGAGGCTGCAGGCACTGTTTTCTTTGGCAAAGCCGGCTACGGCAGTAAGCTGATCGATGAGTTTACCTTTTTTATAATTATAGGTCACCACGTTTACAAAAAAGAAAAGATTGGTACCCGGCCCCCGGTAGAAGAACAGGGTGGCGATGCCCTCTTCTTTATTCAATACAAACCCGATGGGATAACATTCTGATTCTTCCACTTTGGTGTATTCGTTGCCATCCAGTAAATATTTATGGGCCAATTGATCATCCACTTTATAATCCAGATTCTGCAGCATTTCCCAGGAGCCTACGGTTTTGGGACCACGCAACTCCACATTCATCTGGATGAGCAACTTCATAAATTCGTCGGATGCGCCCAGTGCATTATTCTGGGCTGACACCTGATTCACAAAAAGCATAAGCATCAGGGCCATTACTGATAAACATTTTTTCATATAACATTTTTATTTTCTCAAAAATATTATTCAACAGCTTCGTGCTTCTTAAGGCTTTACCAAACCCGCTTTTGATTTGATGAAGTGCAAATCAGTGTTTTTAAACTTTACACTCTACTGCCCGATATAAAAGCATAGCAGGATATCCTCAAACGAAGCCGGGCTTTGGTGAAAGCGTATGCGCTTTCCTGTTACCTGCTTCTAAATTTGTACACTAAAACCTTTTTTATGATAAAACTACCTGCCACCGGTCTGGCACTCCTGAGCCTGGTATTGGTGCATTGCACGAGCAGCGGACAGCAAGACCCTGCCACCAAAGACAGCACCACAGCCTCCACGCCCGGCAAAACGGGTGAAGGACCCGATGCCCGCTATACCGTAACGGAACATTCTTTTGGACTGGTACCACTCGATGCCACGTATGAAACCCTGCTTCGTACCTATGGAAAAGAACGGGTAACCGATGAGAATATGTACCGGGCACCCGATTCTGATGAAATGGTGATGAAGACCATCATCAATAAAGGCAAGCGGGATGAGATCGTGATACAATGGGATGACAGCAGCTTTCACCAGAAAATTCTGGCTGTAGAAGCAGGGCAGGAAAATCATCCCTTCAAAACCAGCGACGGCGTTCATTACGGAACCACACTCGCAGAGCTGGTAACGATCAACGGAGCTTCCATTTCATTCTCCGGATTTGGATGGGACTTTGGCGGCCTGCTCACTGATTTTCATGGCGGCAAACTGGCTTATAAAGAAGGCCTCCCGCATATCAGCTACGACCTGGGTATCAACCTCACCCAGCAATATGATGAAATAATGGGCGACCAGATCATTGATACCGATATGCCTAAAGCCAAAAAATACCTGGAACATATTGTGGTGAAACAGATCAGTCTGATGCCGGCACTGTAATTAATTATCCGTACAACAAAGGCTATCCTTTTATATATATACCCTGAGCAAGCAAACACCCGGACCAGTCCGGGTGTTTGGCTTACCGGTGATATGTATTTATAATTTGGTGATCTTTCCCTTTGATGAAAAAAGATAGATACCCGTATTGGACATCAGTTGATTTACCTCGCCATTATCTTTCAGCCCTTCCACTTTACTGGTAAGGGCGATAGCCCCTTTTGGCTGTGAACTAACGGTAAGGGTTGTGCGAAAATGCATACCGGTAAAATCGGCAAATACACCGATCGCTTCCGATGAAATGCGTTTGCCCGACAATGAAAAGGCCGTGGCGGTAATTTTTCCCAGCGGGGCCACACCCCGCGGTTTATAGTATGTCAGAATAATGACCGCTCTCGACAAAGTGATTTTTCCGAGGGCATATTGTTCACCGTCAGTATCCAGCAAAAAAAATTTGCTGTCGCTCTCACTGATCGGGTAGCGGATGGCATCTGCTTCCTTTGCCAGAATGACATCATTGTATAATTTCAATTCCGGTATGCCGGCATTAAAAGAAGAGAAAGACTGAGACGCCGCCATGCCCGGCAGCATTACCACTGTTAGAAACGAAATGAAAATGTTGCGCATCTTTTTTTGATCTAAACTAGACCGGAACATGGGCCTTCCTGATCCGGTTTTTACCAGCATGGCTTTTAAGTTTACAAAAAGCGGTTTTGCTTTTAGGGTAATTGCGGTTCATTTCCGTTCTTTACAGTACGATGCGGCAGTATTTGAACTATACACTTCTGTACATCCTGTTTCCTCTTATTACTGCCTGCTTCAGCTACCAAACTGCCTGCGGTCAGGACCCCGTGTACCGCCTTATCAGCAAAGCAAACGGCCTGCCGAGTAATACGGTATATAATATTTTGCAGGATAAGCAGGGATTTATCTGGATGGGCCACGACAAAGGCCTCAGCCGCTACGATGGCAAACAATTTAAACATTTCGCTTCCAATACCCAGCAGGGAAAATCACTGAGTAATTTGATTGAAGGCAGGAATACCATCTGGTGCCAGGACTTTACCGGGAATGTTTATTATGTAAAAAAGGATTCTATTGTAAAAGAGGAGAAAATGCAATCTTCCGGGTATTACACCAATCTTTCGATGATTAAAAATGAATTGTTGGTAATGGCCGGGTATCGATCGATTCAAACACTGAATGTGCGTACCCGTGAATACAGCATTCAGCAATTCGATACGGAAATGGGTTCGGCCATCTCCTTTGAAAAAGACAGGGTGGTGATAATGAACGAAGAAAATCAATGGGTATTTGATGGTAAAAAGACCAGCCATACCAATCTCTTATCAAAATCGGCCGGAGATATTTTCTTTTTACGAAATTTCGGTGGCGAGTATTACGGCATTTCCAAGAATACCTATCCGGTTATATCTGTAGTAAAGAATAATTCGTTTGAAGCACTGCCGCTGTTACAACCCGGTATTTTTGTACAGGATGTAACCATTATTGATGACCTGCTCTGGATATCTACCAGCTCCGGTGCCTGGTGTTTTGGATTGAATATGCAACCGGCCTTCGGTGGCCATTGCTTTTTTGCAGGAAAGAACATTACCCGCATCATTAAAGACCGTGAGGGCAGTTATTGGTTTGGTACACTGGACAATGGGGTGTTATTTGTACCCGATATCAATAACCGGTTGTATAATTATAATAACGAAAAATTTTCTGCACTCCGTATTTCTGCCAATGCACAAATATTGTATGCCGGTACCAGTAATAATCGCATACTCTCCTTTGATTTTTTCAAACACCAGTTCACCTCATTGTATAAAGGCGACGCCAACCACGAAGTACTCACCATCCATGAGGATCCCGCCTCATCTCAATTGCTCTTTTCATCCGACAAAGTGATCCTGATCAACCGGAATGGCCGTGCTTTATTTGAACTGGGCATAGCCGGAAAATCATTTGCACCACTGAGTCCATCCTTATACGCCATGGCATATAGCGGAGGCATTTCGGTCATTGCTAACCAAAAGGGAACTGAGCCTCCATTGCCTGACTGGCTGCAACGCGAAGGGCTTCGATGGGAGACGAATCATTTTATTTTACAAAAAGCACAAAGCCGTGGCCGGAGTGTGGTGTACAATGAGCGCGACAGTATTTTATATGGTGCCACTGCCAATGGACTTTTTTATTTTTCACCCCGGGGCAGTGGCAAGATCACTGCAGCGGGAAAAGAAATTTATGCTTCGCAATTATTGCTCGATGGAACCACCCTCTATGCAGCCACTTTCTCCGATGGATTATTTCAGATTAGCGGAGGCACGCATGCCTCCTCTATCACCGGTAAGAACCGCCCCCTAATGAAAACAATATACCGGATCTTCAAAAGTGAAGACTGGTTATGGATGGTGGGCGATGGTATGCTCCAGCGATATGATCCCGATACCGATGAAGTGGTGGAATTGACTGAGGCCGATGGTCTTCCCCGCGCGGAGATAAAGGATGTGGTGGCCATCAACTCCAGCCTGTATATTGCGACCACAGATGGAATGGCAGAACTCAACGAGTTTACCGGTGATGGAAACAAAGTGCCACCCGAACTGGTGATTAACTCCGTGTTGGTAAATGGCGCTGCGGTGAACTGGCAAGAACCACTTTCCCTTGGAAAAAACGATAATAATATCGAGATACAATTCTCCCTGCTTACGTATAAAGAAAGTGACTCCCTGTTGCTGGAATATAAGATCAACAAGGAAGATTGGCAAGCCTTACCGGCGGGTTCGCGGGTGATCCGTCTTTCTTCACTCTCTTCCGGCAACTATACCGTGGCCATCCGGGGATTCAATGAAGATGGAGTACCATCTGCCACTACGGCAACAATTCGTTTTTCTATTGCGGTGCCCTTTTACCGAAAGTGGTGGTTTTTCGCGGGTATGATTCTGCTTGGAATGGCTATCGTATATATTTATTTCAGGTGGCGCCTGCAAAATGAAAAGAAACGCAATGAACTGCTGTCGCAAAAAGCTAAACTGGAACAGGAACTCCAGCAAAGCCTGCTTTCTTCTATCAAAAGCCAGATGAATCCGCATTTTCTTTTCAATGCGCTGAATACGATTCAATCCTATATCTATACCAACGACAAAGAAAATGCATCGCAATACCTGGGTAAGTTTTCTGAACTCACGCGGATGATCCTCGATATGAGTAATAAAGATATCGTACCACTGTCCGAAGAGATTCGGGCTCTGACATTATACCTGGAACTGGAGCAACTCCGGTTTGAAGAAAAGCTGGTGTATCGGCTCACCGTAGACGAAACGATCAGCACCGAAACCACCTGTATTCACTCCATGCTGATACAGCCTTATGTGGAAAATGCCATTAAACACGGACTACTTCACAAAAAAGATAACTGGGATCTGTTGCTTGATTTTAAACAGGTGGGCCAGTATATACAGGTAACGGTGGAAGATAATGGGATCGGGCGAAAGCGCAGCGAAGAGCTGAACCAGTTGCGCCAGCGCAAACACCAATCATTTTCCACCCAGGCCAATCAGAAACGGTTGGAGATTCTGAATAAGGGCCTGGCAAATACGATCGCGCTGCAGATCACGGATAAGCAGGATGAGCAGGGACATGCAGCCGGTACAAGAGTCGTATTGATGATACCGGTATCATCGCATCAGGGAGCAGTACAGATGAAATGATTAAACAGAATAGTAGCAGAAAAAAATATTGAACCGTATGGAAAAATGTATCATCATTGATGACGAACCCAAAGCAAGGGTATTGCTGGAGTCTATCGTAAAAGAGTATTGCCCGGGTCTGGAAGTAGTGGCATTGTGTGAAGATCTTCCCACCGGTATAAAGGCGATCAAAAAACTGAAACCCGCATTGATCTTCCTTGATATAGAAATGCCGGGACACAGTGGACTTGAGTTGCTCGATTTCTTCAATGAGGAAGAGATTGATTTCCATATCATCTTCACCACCGCCTATAATGAATATGCGTTGCAGGCATTTCGATTTTCTGCAATTGACTATTTATTAAAACCCATTCAGCACACCCAACTTGCGGAAGCCGTGCAGCGATTTTTAAAAAAGCAGGATCTCTCCAAATCGGCACAATTGAAAAATCTGAAAGAACATCTTGCAGGCAATATGGGTTGGGAGGATAAGCGGATCGCTGTACCCAGCGGACAAACAATCCATTTCTTCAAGCCATCGGAGATCATTATGATCAGGGGAGAAGCGGCATACAGTGAGATCCATCTCGCTAATGGACAAAAGATGCTTGCCAGCCGCAACCTCCGTCATTTTGAAGAAATGCTGCAACCTATTCCGGTATTTTTCCGCAGTCATAAATCCTATATCATCAACCGGCAGATGGTGAAAGAGTATGTGAAAAGCGATGGCGGGTACCTGGTGCTGAACAACGGACAGCATGCCGGTATTTCGGCAGATAAAGTGAATGAGTTTTTAAGTGCGATGTAAGAGTAAAGTTCGATCAATACTATCATCGTATTCAGGACCACAGTATTTTACGGGGCTCACCAATTTGAATAAGTGTAAACCCTTTCTAATGCTTACTTAATCAGTGTTTGCAAATCACTATTTTGGCCCTAATTACGGGATAATTGCCGTAATCACCCTGATTATTTTCTTTCCCATTTCCTTTTTACTACCTTACAGCAAAACCAACAAACCTCCATCATGAAACATTCCACCACCATTGCCGTGGTAACAGCCATTGTTGTTACTGTAGCCTTCTTTGCCTGTGATTCAGGAAAGCAAAAAACAAAGACCACTAATCTTCGCAGCACACCCGGCACTCTTTTTCCTGCCAATGTAATGCAGTCCTGCCCCATGAATCCCGATTCCTTTAATACCTGGTTTGCCAGTGGTAAAGCATCGGAAAACGGAGCAGTCAATCATGCCAACAGCCTCACGTTTGTTCACGACAGCAATTGTAATTTTTACCGCTGGTCGCAACAGATGTTTCTGTGGGTTACATCACCCATGGGTAAAGGATCCGTTATGGAATCTCCCTTGTTCTTTACCGTTACGCCTCCGGATAGTGCGGGGAATCGTGACCTGATACCGCACACACCCGGCCAGCCTTTACGTGCTACCGGGCATATTGAACAAAGCGGCCCGCACCGCCTTCCCATTATGAATGCAAAGGATGGAAGACGCTTCGAAATCGTTAAAGCCATACCAGGAAAACCCGTGATGGTGTTGAATGAAAAAGGACAGCAAGTGGAAGTAAGCAGTGTGGACAGAACCAATGCTGCCATGCCACAGTTAATGGACAAATCGGGTAAACCCATTGCCAAAGCAAAAGCGTTGTTGGGTAAACTAAAAGATAACCCGATGGTGGTGCAGGAGATCATCAAAGATGGTAAGCCGGTATATATCGATGCCAATGGAAATGTGGTGGAATCAGAAGCCGGACAGGCTACCGGTGATGTATTGCGTGCGCAAAACGGATCACTGGTATATTATATTACCATGGTGAACGATGTGTATGCATGGTTCCTCGCCGGGGTACAAAATAATCAGTACAGCGGGTACCAATTTCCCACAACAGCCGCCAAGCTCGACAGTATTTGTGCCTACGCCCGCGCCAATGGTGCCGTACTGCCCGACTCAACCGCACTCGCTATGGAATTGAAAACCTCCTGGGTGGAAGCCAGCAGCCTGCCGGATGCATCCGCTTATTTTACCATTGAAGCCGTGATACCTACGTACGATACCAGTAGTAATACCAGTTGGACCGTAAAAGGAGAACGCACTACCAAACTTGCGCTCGTGGGTATTCATATTATTGGGTCAATGAATGAACATCCGGAAATGGTATGGAGTACACTTGAACACGTGAACAATACTCCCAACGCGGCTTACTCCTATGTGGATGCTACGAATGCTATTCAGCGGGTAAACCAGGATGGTGGCAGCAGTTGGTTGTTCAGCAACAACGGAGCCGATCCTTCCCCCAATATTTCGCATATGTCCAACTCCGGGGAAAATATACTGGCCAATACCGGCTATACGATCAGCGCCAGCAATACACTGCGCACTAAACCTTTTGGTGTAGCCGACTCTAATTATCAGCCAAACTCACAGGTAGCTAATGCAGCCGCATCGAACAGCCAGGTGATTTCGCTCAACAATGATATCTATGGATTACTGGTGGGAGGTGATATCCGGAAAAATTATTTTCTCGTAGGTTCTACCTGGACCAGTGGAGGCAACGGACCTGATGGCACGTCTTACCTCAACAGCAGTTCCAGCCCCGGCACGGCCATTGGTACCAGCCAACTGGCCAACAGTACTATGGAAACCTATGCACAAAACGGTACCAGTTATAATCTGTATGGATCCTGCTTTGCCTGTCATAATGGTGGCGGCAGCCTGGCCCCCGGTGCACTGAGCCATGTATATAGTGATATTGTGAAACTGAACTTTTTGAAACTGAGCAATAAGAAATAGTCTTAACAGCCTTTTGATAAAGCGGTTATCGCCAGCCGGGACTAACGGTGGCAATAACCGCTTTTTAATGCCCCTTTGCCAATGATGAATGAAAATTTCCTAATTGGTAAAGCCTCTTTTCCGGTATGAATTATCTTGCACCCATGAATTGGCTTCCTTTACAAACCGACGAACAATTATCCGCCCTGCTGGAACAATCACATCAACGCCCGCAGGTGATTTTTAAACACAGCACCCGCTGTACCATCAGCACTACCGCCAAAACCCGGCTGGAGAAAGCAGCAACTGTGCCTGATATTGACTTTCATTTTCTGGACCTGCTGGCCTATCGCGCCCTTTCGAATAAGATCGCTGAACTGTTGCACGTGTATCACGAATCGCCCCAGGTATTGCTCATCCGTAATGGCGAATGTGTGTATGATGAAAGCCATCTCTCCATCTATATGGATGATATCGTTGCACAGGTGGCCTGATCTACGGTAGCTTCGGAGGTATCCCTTCATAAAAAAAACAAAAAACCGCCTTTCACCGGGTGTGAAAATGAAATAAGCTGGAATTTCCGTTTATATTTATGCAGCCAGAAACACACCAAATCTTCTTCTGGCCACCCATCCTTGCAAAAAAAATATTCACCCATGAAAATTGGTCTTGTCCTTGTATCTGCAATGCTGGTACTGGCCGCCTGCAGTAATTCATCGAGCAACGGAAATAAAAACGAAGATGATAGCACTTCCACAAAAGTTCCCAAAAAGGAAGAAGTGATCGAAAGCCGAATACTGCCCGACGATGGCCAGGTAGGCGTAAAGAAAGGGGCCGTTTTTATTTTCAAGAATCGTGGCTTTGAAGTATTCAGTGGCGGGGCCAGCATGGGAAAAGCCTATGCCGAAGTGATCAACTCCTACAACCGGTTGAAAATTCAGGGTCTTAAGATATACAACCTGGTTATACCCAATGGTTTTGAATTTGAGATCACGGAGAAGTATAAGGATCTGGCCAAGCCTGCCAAAGAAGCAATTGATGCTATTTATGCAGCCGAAGACCCCGAGATCATCAAAGTGAACCCGGTGGATGAGATCCGCAAACACCGGAAAGAATATATTTATTTTAATACCGATCATCACTGGACCAGCCTCGGCGCCTACTATGCCTACAAGGCATTTTGTGCAGCCGCCGGACATACGCCCGTATCATTGGATACCGTAGCTTCAAAAGTAAAGCCGGGCTTTCTTGGTTTTTTTCACCGTATTACCCGCTCACAAATATTGAAGAACAACCCGGATTCGGTACGGTATTATCTCTTTAAAGACTCTGTCAACTTTTTCATTGGCAGTAAAAGCATTGGATACTGGGCTCCTTCTCGTATGTATGCAGAGCAGGCCAGTGGCGACAACAGCTATTCGGTATTCCTGCAGGGTGACCTGCCCATTTGTAAAATGGAAACACAGCATAAAAACGGAAGACGCATTGTATTGGTAAAAGAATCCTATGGAAATGCGTTTGCACCGTTTTTGATAAACAACTACGAAAAAGTAATCGTAGTGGACCAGCGTTCATACAAAGGAGATTTTATTGCCATGCTCAAAGCAGAGGGGATTAATGAACTGCTGTTTATCAATAATATTTTTGCGGCACATACACAGTTTCATATTGATGATATAAGGGGGCTTTTGAAAGTTAAAAATTAAAAGTGAAAAGTTAAAAGTGTGCGTGCTGAAGGTTTAACAAACCCGATAGATATCGAAGAGGTTGAAAATTGTCCCCATAGCTATCGGGATGGTGAATAAGACCCCTATAAGTTGTAAGCGTATTATGGGTTTCGAAGGCAGGCCAATATATAGAATTCATTATTCGTGTATATATTAGCGGGATGGAAATAGTTGTTGGAATATTACTTTCGCTGGCTCTGCTGGTATTGTTTGTTGGATCTTTGTTCAAGAGTAAACCGGTTGCCCGCATACCTCATGCCGGTGAAATGCCGGATCAGTACCGCGACATATTGCGGCAGCAATGTGTTTTTTACCAGCAACTCAATGAAGAGCAAAAAAGAGAATTTGAAAAAAGGGTGCAGCATTTTCTCGCCACCACATTGATCACCGGCGTGAACACAACGGTGGAAGAGCTCGATAAAGTGTTGGTGGGAGCCAGCGCGGTGATTCCTATCTTCGGATTTCCCGAATGGGAATATGCCAACCTGAATGAAGTGTTGCTCTACCCGGATTCCTTTAGCCATGAATTTGAACAAACCGGCGAAGGAAGAAATGTGCTCGGCATGGTAGGAACCGGTGCCCTGAACAATGTGATGATCTTATCGCAGCATGAATTGCGTCAGGCTTTTATCAATAAAACAGGTAAAACGAATACGGCCATTCATGAATTTGTACACCTGGTGGATAAGACCGATGGAAGTGTGGACGGCCTTCCGGAGTTTGTAGCCGGTAAAGAATATATCATGCCCTGGCTGCAACTGATGCGGGCAGAAATGAAAAAGATTCTCGCCGGGCGCTCTGATATCAATCCGTACGGCGCCACGAATGAAGCGGAGTTTTTCGCCGTGGTATCGGAGTATTTTTTTGAACGACCTGGGTTGCTCAAACAGAAAAACCCTGCGTTGTATAATCTGCTTTCGGAAATTTTTAACCAGCAACCGGTGGAGAAAAGGAAATAACTCTTCCTTCCTCATTTTCGCTATACTGCCAATTGATACTTCCTGAACCTATGTGTTACGTTACTCGTATTCTGGAAGCCAATCTTTTCATTGCTGTCTGTTCAATACTGACTAATACTGCAAATTAATTCCCTGAACTGCCTGTTTATGCAGAAACAGGACAATGGCCCTTTGCCGTGTTCGTATGTTTACACCGTCAGTTAAAAAAAGAACGTAATGCAGATCCAGTAAATCTGCAGAGTTATTAACAGATATATTTAGTTCAATCCACGGAGAAAGACCAGGTTTAAATAATCAGAAAAATGAAGGATTTATGAGGACTATTGACAAGCGTAGTGGTTTGGGTGTTGTTTCCAGTACTTTGGAGCCGAAATTATCGCAAAGTATATTTTATAAAAATGACAAGCGCCCGCTAAAATGGAAAACGCCGGATTTCCCTCAATGGAAATCTCCACTGGGCAATAAGAGTATTTTCAACGATCCTTGTGATGGTAACTGCGAATATGCCTATAAACCCTTTACGAATACTGAAACGCAGGGTATAAATATCCGGTTACTCGCAGAAGATCTCAACGGAGAAAACCAATCTGTTGTGCCGGATCAATCACTTGGAGGACCATTAACGAGGAACAGGTTTGTTTACACAAGGTACATTACGGATAAACAGGTATTACTGAGACCCGACCCTTCAAAAATCGAATATGCTGATATATCTCCTGTTGTGATTGGGGCGAATGAAGAAATCCAATACGTGGATGAGGATGGCAACAACAGGATCACATTCACAGCAGCTTCATTGAATGAGGTGCAATGTTGCATAAACACTGTACCACGCTTCGGGGCTGTGGTTTCTCCGGAAAGATGCATTTTTACTTTGTGTTATTTGTACAAACTCAACGAACAACTTGAAGAAGGGGTAAATGAATTGATGGATAAGCTTAATGTAACGGGCTACTTAGAGTATAATCCGGATTACTTTAAGTATATAGCGATTAACCTCCGTTTTCCGAACGCAGATGACCTGATAGCTTTTCTCAAAAAGGCAAATCAAAATAGACTGGCTGATGAATACGGGAGGCGTATTATCAGCCGGTATGAGGAAATACTGTTCAGGTATCAGAATGAGAGCAGCCAGATCAATAGTATATATGAGAATATGCCTGTTTTTGTGGCGGTAGCCATTGGATCCAGACTAGGAGGAGAAGACATGTTGTTTGATCATTTGATAAAGTTGCTTGATTATGATGACAAGGGTATGTTTAGCGGACTTCGGGATAGCAGTAATGCTGTCGTAAACCTCTTAAAAGGGTTTACCGATTACAGCCGGCTGTACGAAAGGTTGTATAGCAGCCCGGAACTGGTTAAGCGTATCTATGATGCGATGCAAGGAGAGAGTGTGCTGCAAAACATTGAGATTTCAAACAGAACAGCGTTTTGCTCTTTCATTACGGTGTTGTGCAATGCATGCCTTGATCCCGGGAAAATTACCGGCAGCGCTTTTTATGTTGGAAAAGGATACGAACTGGACAGTAATCTGGATAGCGGCTATGACGATGACCCGGGCAAAATTCTTTTGATTCAAAAAAGCGTTCCGCAACCATCCGATCTGAGCATACTCAGCAAGCCGCTAACGGGCGATATTTCAAATGAGTATTACAGCCAGCTTCCTCAAAACAAAGTACTACGACCAGCGCTTCAATTGAAACAAGACAAGCCCAAAATTTACACATCAATTCTGCCTGAAATTGTATGGTTTCATCCGCTGGATATGGTACGTCTTATTTATGCGGATAACGGAAGGTCAATTTTAGTGCCTGCGATCTTTGTCAAGGACATCTCAGACCTGTGTGAGCAACAGAAAATAAACTCAGAATGGGCTAAACTGCTGAGAGATATACAAGTGGGTATCGATTTGTTCGTTGCTGCATTTACCCTTGTTGCAGCCCTTTCAAATCCAGGCGTTGCAATACTCAGAAGTATCACTTTTTGGATAGGAGTGGGTGCCGCAGCTGATGCTGCTATCGTAAGCTATGAAGAAGAAATCAATAATACCAGGTACGGGCCAGTATTTCTAAAGGCGTGGCATCAATTGCAGCTGTTAGCAGGAACAAAGGCCTTTTTTGAGTTGAGCGGATATGTGCTTGCCACCGGGGCAAAATTATTGATAGGGTTAAAAGTAGCCTTGTCCAGGGATTATGTCATGAATGTCCTCTTCAGGATTATTATGGAAATCAACATTGTCAACTTTACGGGGAATACAGTTAAGCTCTTGAATTTCGAAGAGGTAAGAAAGTTTATCAAAGTAATTGGCTTTGGCGAATTTCAGGCTACAAGATTGCTGGATGCGGGTGTGTTGTTTCTAACCACTACAACTAAAATGACCAAAGAGGAAAAACTGTTTGTTATTTACCGTCAGCAGATAATAGCCAGTGGTACGGCTAGTAAAGTACGGGAGTTTATGAAGGATGTTTTTAAAATCGCATCGCCAAATAAACTGGTTAGCGCTCTTGACAAAATGCTGGAAATGGCTCCTAAGTTGAATGGGAATTACTGGACAGCATACAATAAGGCCGGATCCCAGTTACGTTGGAAAAGCTAGGCTGGCAATATAAAACAGATGATAAAGGTCGGCTTGAAGCAGGAAATCGACGCAGGAAGAAAATGGACTGCAGAAGTGGCAAATGAACTCGGAAATTATAGTGAAGTGGCCGGAGTTGACAATAAATTTCAGATTATACTACCTCAGGGAGGAATCAGTGGAGCTGGTGATCTGGACGTTTTTACCGACAATCTCCTTATCGAATGTAAGTCAAGCATAACCCCGAATACACTGGGAGATAAAGACTTTATTGAGCAATTCACAAAATACCTGGATCCAAAATCACCCAAATATATAAATTTGTTTAACAGACAGGTTGTATTGGCTGTGAAAGAACTGAATGGTGTCAGCAGGCTGCACAGAACATTCAGAAAACTGGAAAGAATGGGCGTAAAAATCATTACCGATCTCAATCAACTCAAAAATCTCTGATATGAATTACTTTTATCTGATCAACAGGAATTATATTGAATGGGAAAATATGATCAAAGACCTGGAGGAGATTTCAGGGGAAATGAATCTATTATTTTCAAAGCAACTGCACAAGGATTTTGCAGAAGTAACATTAAGTAGTACGCAGGGCGATCACTATTTCGAAGTTTTTTTGTACAACATGAATGACTTCACAAGCACAAGGCGGCAAGACAATTTTAAAAAAGGATATGGAAAAATCGGAAAAATCGGTTTTGATTTTGAAGACCCGTCTCTTTTTAATTTTTTAAAACTGCTTTTTGTAAAATATCCGGACCTCCTGATCTATTATGAAGAGGGTCATGCATCCTTTAGAAATCCCAATATTTATTCGTTACGGGATCTGGACAAAAATGACAGCCTGCTGATGTTTACCCGTGAGCAGCTGAAATGATGGTGTAAGAAAAGGTGAACCAGAACGCCGTGCAAGTGATTTTGCCAATCATGGCTCTGTTATCGCTTCGGGGCGGCTGGCAGTTTGCTCATTGTTATGCTTCCCGAAATCTCCTCTGAATTGCTGTACGAAACAAGCGATAGTGTCCGGCTCTTTTTCGAGTCCATCAACATTACACTCTACCATTTTAAAATCATCTTCAAACGGATCGTAGAAATGTATTCGCAGCAGATGGGAAAGGCTTTCGCCAGATGAATTAGTCCGGATACAACTGAACACTATATCTGTCCAGGGTATGGCAAAGCCCCATTTTGCTGCCCATAGCCCTTCTTGATTAATCAGTAATTTACTACTGCGGTCGAGCAGTTCCTGTACACCCAGAAACACAAAGCCGGCAAGTACCATGAAAGCTATGACCTGAAAAACCAAGTTTCCATTGCTTATAGAAACAATGAAAAAAATAAGACCAAATAATGACGTAAAGGTCAGTTTAAGAATCGAGTCTTCCTTATTGTTTCGGATAGCAATTTCATCTGCAAAAACTCTCCGATAATTATGTTCTTTGTAAATGTCCCAAGTGGACTTATAGCTATCGTCCGGGCTACCCTGCCACCATTTCCGCGGCTTAGCCGCATACTCCAGCAGAAATTCATCTGCCAGCATTTTTTTTCGTTCATCTAATGTGCGTTGCATGCGATACAAATTTATTCAAATGAAACTTGTTGCGTAAACGATTTTTTTAGGTCGGCCTGCCGAAATTGTTCGGCGATACAAATGATACGGTCGGGGGGCAGATCCAGCTCATTGAGCGGAATTTCGACAATCATAAACTCATCGTAGTTTTTTACATACAAATGAATCACCAGGGTATCGATAGGATGATCATCCAACGTGTTTGTTTTTTTCACCATCAGTATTACCTGATGCCAGCCTATCCATTCACCGATTTTCATTGACCATATTCCTGCTTTATCCATTATTATTCTTGGGCGTCGGTCATAGAAGGCCCTGCAAAAAATCACTAGTATCACCAGGAAGAAAAAAATACCGCCGAGATCCACCGGCTTTCCTTTCACGTATGCAGTACCATACATCCAGCTAAATAGGAGCAACAAAAAAGCGGCTGAATGAGCCGCTTCTTTTTTATTAAGTCTGAGTGTTATTTCTTCCGTTTCATATGCCGGGTCTGTATCCCGTTCATATATGTCCCGGGAGTATTCGTAAGTTGTTGCCGGACTTTGGAGCCATCTGCATGTGGGTTCTTTGGGGGCGTATTCCTGTTGGTAGTGTGCGAGTAGTTTTTGTTTTCTTACTTCGAAATCATCCTTCATCTTGCGCAAAATTAAACACCCAATATTACCGGAATGTTAAGTTTCTTTCAGCGCTGTTTTTATTTTAACATGCTCGCGTTCCCTATCCGTGCATCTGAAACTGATTTGAGAATTCACTAACAGAGAAGAATCACCCAAAGTACTTAGTTGTTAATACTTATATTTTAGTGTATCCATAACCGTTATATATGTCTTAAATTATAATTCACATTTCTTTAGAAGCATGTTAACAACCTTTTTTGAGCACAAAGAATAGATTCGTGATTCAAAAACTAAAACTATGAGAAAATTAATTTTTACACTTATTATTCCTCTTATTTCAGCAAAAGCTTTCTGTCAGGCCGATTCACTATTGCAAAAGTTCAAATACCGGATCGATCATTACCGGGCGATCAATTTTTCACTTGACGCGGCTAATATGCAGAGCGGTTTTGCCCAACCATCAATAAACAATACGAATACTAGTACAGGCGCGAATTTTTCCGGCAATTTCAATGTCATCAAAAGTACCGACAGGCAAATATTCTCTATCAATGGTACGCTGTACGGATCGGCCGGTCAGCAAAAAAGTAAATCAAGTACAGCCACAGCCCGCGCAAATAATAGTGGAGCAGGGGGGACACTGGGTCTTCAAAGCAGATGGTTCAATCGGGAAAATTTTACAGAGCTCGGGGCAGGTCTGGGCTTTAATTTTGCAGGAGCACGACAGTCTTATTCTGATGATGGCAACATATTCCGGAGCAGGCAAACCCGCCCGGAAATAAAACTGAGTACTGGTATCGGTAAAGGCAGGCTAGAGAACGTTACCGATATGCAAAATGCACTTTGGTTGAGCAAAGCACTTTCAGAAGAGAAACGCTTGCTCCGACAATTGTCCGGCGAAGAACTGAATGGTCTGGGACGCGCAATCACGCAGGCGAATAACACGCGGGTTCTTGATACACGCAGACGAATTCAATATATCCTGGAGAAAACCGACGCTTACCTGCAGCAAACCGGTGTACTGGATAATAAGGATATCCGTTATTTTTCAACGCTCAATGATATCTTATTTTTCGCACCGTATACGACCCGGCTTTCAGGCAAAGAGCGATTTATCCGGTTAGCCGGAGTTTACAATCAAAATAGAAGTAAAGGGGTATACACGCTGCCGCAAGAAGAGTATTTTGATAAGACGGAGGAAAAATCAATTTTGCTTACTGCCGGCTTCCATTTTTATAAACCAGCAAACCTTACCCACCAAAATAATTACGGTGTTTCTGCAAATTTGAGCAAAAGGAAATTTCCCATTAATAGCAGGCGAACTTCCGGCGGAATAATCACTACCGATATTTCACGATCATGGGATTTTAAAAGAGCCGGGATATCTGCTTTTTATGAACATGGGTTTTATCCCGGTACCCGTACCATTGTTACGACAGGTATAACTACAGAAAGCGGGTATCAGAAATCGGGTGATGAATCAGGTTTCTACAATATCACCAACTTTTCTGCTAACCTTAGTTATTTTATTTCCTATCGCTCCCGATTTTGGGTAATTTCTGAACTGGCCCTCAATCATAAAAATTATATCAACAACACGTTATATAATCCAGACAATGCGGTGAACCGTTTTTATTTCAACGCCGGACTGACGGTTAGTTTATAATGAGCATCGGATATTTACAGTGAAAGCCGGCATTTCTGCCAGCTTTCACTGTAATTTTATGAGATCAAAGAGACATTGGGTAAACAATAGATCATTCTCCCAATACATCCTCCTTCCCTTTTCGCCCCCAGCTTCGATGCTTTGCCCCATCCATCTTTACGATCTTCGGGGTAAAGGATCCCACCACATCCACCAGCGCTTTTTGTGATTGCATCATCACATTGATGTCTTTATATGCAAAGGGTGATTCATCCAATCCGCCGCCTAACAGTTTTACCCCAAACTTTTTCAGTTCTTCTTTAAACTGTTTATCGGTTACGGATGCAATAGCACGTGTACGGCTCATTTTTCTTCCTGCACCATGTGATGCGGAGTTAACAGCCGCACTTTCTCCTTTTCCTTTTACAATAAATCCATCTGCGGTCATGGAACCCGGAATGATACCGAGAACATCTTTACCGGCAGGAGTGGCCCCTTTGCGGTGTACGATCACTTCTTTTCCTTCCCAGATTTCTTTCCAGGCAAAGTTGTGATGGTTTTCCACCCGCTTCATGGGTTTACGTCCCAATTGCTTTGCGATCTTATCATGTATCACATGATGGCAGGCGCTGGCATAATCACCGGCCAGGTTCATGGCACTCCAGTATTCAATACCGGCTTCTTCATCCATGGATAACCAGGCCAGGTTTTTGGCTTCCTGCGGCAATCGCCTTTTGCTGATTGCGATCTTCGTATAGTGATTCGCGATCGTGGCACCCAATGCACGCGAACCCGAGTGGGTAAGAAATCCCACATATCGTCCTGCTTCCACTCCGAGTACAGCATCTTTCTCCGCGATCTCCACGATACCGAATTCGGCAAAATGGTTACCGCTTCCGGAGCTTCCGAGTTGTTTCCATGCACGGCCATGCAGATTTTTCAGCAGGGGCATTTCAAAGAACAATTCGTTCTCCATTACGGCATGATTGGCCGCGCGGTCGAATTGGGCTCCGCTTCCAAACAACGTAGCTTCACCCAGTTCGCGTACAAAAAAGGATTCACGCGATACCAGTTCTTTCGGGTCAATATCATAAAGACTCAGGCACATCCGGCAACCGATATCCACACCCACCCCATAGGGGATCACGGCATTATCCGTCGCAAGCACCCCACCGATGGGCAATCCATAGCCGCTGTGTGCATCCGGCATCAGGGCACCTGCCACGCTTACGGGCAGCTTGGCGGCCTGGTACATCTGGTGCATCGCACCTTCTTCAATATGTTCCTGCCCGAATACATTGAACTGAATACCTGAATTGTTCAGGGATATATCAGCGCCTTCCGTTTCCGGCTCGGGCATTAATTTTTCGGCGATGGGTTTTAGTACTTCATCATCCAGGTAATTTTCCGGCGCATTCAATATTTGTTTTAATATATCGGTCGCTTCTTTTTCTGTGTGATGTTTGTATTTGGTACTCATGATATGCATAGCCACACTTACTACCGGTCCTTCCGGAAACCCGATCGCACGTATTTGTTTCCCTGTAAGTTTTAGTTTACTCATTTTCTTTTTTTTCAATTAGTCTGATATAGAGACTGCTTCATTTTTTTTGGATGAAACAAGCCCTTTTTCTTCCAAATATCGCATCCAGGCCCTGGTTAAATCAGTCGGCCCGCAAATAATATTTGGATAGCCGGAGTCGCATAATTTTGGAGAAAAACCCAATGTTGTTTTAAATGTTAGTTCAAGAAGTTTAATTAAAGGATAAATACCTTCATCCCTTCTGCCACCGCCACCGCCGACAAAGGCATCAACGATGTCATATTTCAAAATGCCATATATTTTTTCATAATCGAAACCTCCTTTTTCGTTTTTATATGGGATACCAGTCTTATTAAGATAAAACTCATATAGACCGAATTCATTCTTCGAATAATAAATTTCAAAAAATTCGTCCAGGGAAGAAGCCGGGATTCCAAAGTTTCCTTCAATGATACTCAACAGTTCATCGTTACTGTATACCGTGTCTTTTACCACCACTTTCATCACGTCTCCTAATTGCTGATAATTGATCAACCCCAGCACTTCAGAAAGCTTCGATCTGCACTCAAATTCGTCTTTACAGTTTTTTACTGCTGCATGGTATTTATCGGGGAAATTTAGGACACCATATTTCTTTATATCCTCTTTTTTTGTCTTCTTTGTTTCAGCTAACCCTTCCTTTTTTGCATACAGATTATTTACCTCTTGTGCTGACAGCATTATCTCTTTATCCGATGTATTATCTTTCAGCATCCTGATATTAACATATACCCATGGTTCACTGTTTACAAATTTCTTTAAATACTTACGACAAATTCCGATTATACCCAACCGGTAAAATAATACGGCCTTTTTCAGGTATAGGGGAAGTTGCTGATTGTCTCTGCTTATTTCTGCTATTTTTTTGGAGTAGAACTTATCTACTATCCTTCCTAATGAATAGGTCAGGTTCCAATCTCCTCCATTAACCAACCCGTAATACTCTGCTTGTGTAATTTCATCAATCGAAAGCTTATCAATAATATCGTTTTCGAGGCGATATCTCTCGGGGTATGATAGTTCAGTTTTTATTTTTTCCAGCGAATCCAATACCCATCCACTGCATTTGTACGGGATTCCATTATCCCGGCAGAATTGGGTAAGTACACACATTTGTTTCAAAAACCGAAAAGGAAATGTGGGTAGTACAAAATTCTTATCAGCACGGTTATTTTCATAATCATTTGCCAAAGCAATCACCCTGCCTGTATCTAGCTCTCCCAGTTGACTAAACGCATCCAACGCTAATGAGTCGTTTTCGGAGCTTAATAATTCAAATAAGATTGCTTCTTTGGATTTCTTTTCCGCTTTTTCTTTGATGTTTTCAAAATATTTCCCACTATCGTTCCATTTATAGTCATTGCAATGGGTGGTCCAGTAAATCAGATAATTCAACCTTGCTTTTGCATAATAATCGTCTTCATATAGAAAAGTGATCGAACCGTTTTCATCCGGAACGCCCAGATCAATCCGGGTCAACTTTTTCATCATATCAAGAAACTCCTCATCGTTAAAGTAATACCGGTTGAACCGTGACCTTTTTTGAAACCAGGCGGATGCGATCCACATCAGGACTTCAGGGTTTTTTGTTACCAGAAATCCATCGATCTGATTATCGTAGTACCATGCCGGATAAGCGGTACTCCCAACCGTAGTATCAATTCGTGCGGCTTCATAGTCGGTGATTTGCTTTATTTGATAGTTCGTATTTCTGTCATTGATTTTTGTAATTAGGAACATGCCGGTTAATTCATCAAAATGCACCTTGCCACTATTCAGTAACGCTGAAAACTTCGCTGAGGTGATCGTGGAATCCATGCAGAACTCATTTGCGGAAAGCAAACAGTTCTCTTCAAGTATTCTTTTTGCCACACCCTTTGCAGTATTTGGATAATTGTGGTAGCCAAGAAATTCCTGTACAAATGTTTTATCATCAAGGTATTTTCCCAGTTCTTTCAAGGCTGCCATATCCCCGTCTATAATTTTCTTTTCCAGTTTGTACAATTTTCCCCTTAGATCCTGTTTTTGTGCAATGGCTGAAAAACAGGAAAAGATAGTTGCTATCAGAAATATGGCTATTCTCATAAGTCAAAAGTATTTGTTGTTCACTCTTTTGCTGGATGAAACATAGTTAAAAATTACATAATGACTGAGGCGAAACGACAATCCGATCGTAATAGCAGTGTTCCATTCATTTGGTGAAAACATCCGGTACCCGAAAGTACCGGATGTTATATTACTTATTCACAAGGATCTGCTTCAACTGCTCCAGCAACTGTCCGTTGCCACCTACACTGATGCTGCTAATCTTTTCTGCGATCTTTTCCACATATTCCATTTCTTTCAGCTTCCACAACATAGCATTTTCTTCCATCAGTTTGGCAGTATTCAACAGACTGCGGGTGCTGGCAGTTTCCTCCCGGCGCATAATGGTATTAGCCTGTGCTTTTTTCTCCGCCACCAATACCTGGTTCATGATCTCTTTGATATCACCCGGCAGGATGATATCGCGGATACCAAACCCGGTCACTTCCACACCCAATACTTCGGCCTTTTCTTTTACGGCCTCCAGGATGAACGGAGCGATGGCTTCTTTTTTCTCCAGCAATTCATCAAAGCCAAAACCGGAAATATATTCCCGCAAAGCCAGTTGAATGGCTACATACAACTGCTTATCGTAATCCTTGTTCGCTACCAGCGCTTTTTCAATATCGGCTACCCGAAACTGTGCCCAGGCATTGATACGCAGAGCCGCTTTATCACGGGTCAATATCTCCTGACCATTTACTTCCAGTTGCTGCTGACGCATATCCGCTTTACCCACATGTATAGGGATAACGTTTTTCCACCAGTAATAAGTACCAGGGTCCAATACTTTTATGAACTGACCGTCGATAAATAATACAGCTTTTTCGTTGCTCTGCACTTCAGTATTTCGCACCCAGTTGTTCACCGGAGCTTTGGTCAGCATGGCCCGATCAATCCCCGCATCAATATTCACCTGGCTGATATTGGCCCGGATAAAATCGTAACGAATGACTGATTTCCAGAAAGCATAGCGGCCCGCAGTCAGTACGGTTTTCAGCAAACCATTTTCATACTGCAGTACGATCTCATTATCGGTTACTTCCACCACCTGCAAAAGGTCGGCCAGCATTTTATCCTGCAACAGGATATTCAATTCCACCGGCGCCACAAATGGTTTGGTGATATCATATACAGATACAGTCTCATTGCCCCAGAACCAGTAAGAACCGGTCAGCAAAAGTTTGCGGTATTCACCGTTCTTAAATACGAGGCCTGCCTGCCAGGCATTGATTTTAATATTTTTCATTTCTTGTTTTTTGGTTTGTGTATCGCAAGCAAATCATGCTTGTGTGTACACAACGGGTAAATAGTTGTTTTAATAAAGAGGCGGCTGCCTTCCACCAGTTACGCACGGAGGATGGATCCCAACTTATTGGCCGTATCAGTTTGCCGGTACCCGCTGTACCGGAAAAGTGTTACGCTTACTAAATTGCTGCACCAGCCTGCGGGTGGTACCCGGTTGCAACGGTTCACATAATCACCCGTGGTTATCCACCCGGCGAATACTTGCTGCAGTTTCAATTAAGATACTGCAGCCCGAAACAGTTGCAGAAAGGCAACAGCCATCTTCAGTTCGGCACCTTTTTATAGAAGTGGTGCGCTTCGATTTAATCAAAGCATCCTCAGTGCTTCGCGTTTACCAATTCCGCCATCCCGTTGTATCGGGAGCAGGATTCGAACCTGCAGATTGTACTGTACTCTACCGCTGAGTTATCCCGGCTGTACCGGGAATGGGAATCGAACCCATGACCGCAGTGTTAGGTGGGCATTGCATATTGATATAACAGCATACAGATCGTTACTACGTCTGCACTGCGGTGCATGAAAAACACCTGCCAGGTTTATCGGCAATACATCAATACCCATCTTGCCGTGAAGCAAGCTTTTGATGTTCCTTTTCAGGAAACCAATATGTTAAGAACTTAATTCATCATCACTTCCTGCCTTCTGAATCCGATCACTTCCAGGGAAGATGGCTTTTCCTCCTTTTGATTCGGGTTGGTGATTTCGGCGATCGTCATGGGTTTGTCGATTACAGTATCAAAGCCCAGGTGATTTGACAGTCGCCTTGCTTTTTCAACTCCCAGCTTTCCGAATTCATGTTTGGCGATCAGCCTGCCTTTACGCATCAGGGCACTGTCCACCATCGTTACCGAATTATTGAACGTACATATCAACTGCACATTCAGGAAGTCGGCCAGCAACCCGTCTGAAATATTCAGCAGGTTGGATACGGATGAACTGCTGTTGTGCCGTCTGTCCATAATTATATTTTCCGCATCTTCGATAATCAGCACCGTATTCGGGTTGTCTATCAATAGCTCAATAAAATCAGGATTCATCAGGTTGCCTGCCACTGAGGGAGATAGGAATAATACACGTTTCCTGATTTTCCCGACGAGATAACGCAGGTAAGTGGTCTTACCGGTACCGGGTAATCCGTGCAGTAAAACAATCCCCTTGTCATTTTTCTTTCTCAGCCTGCTCTGTATCAGTTCATCCACTTCTTTGAAATCATCTTCGTAGAACAGATCAATATCCAGCTTTGTACGTTTGATCTCCATTCCTTTCAGTGTGAGACCGTTTCGCGCCTGTACCACCAGGTTGATCTCAAGCGGTTGCCTCCGTTGTTTTTCCTTATACTGGTTGACCAGCAACGCCACTGATTCAACGAATGCGTTATCTGTGCCATCGTGTAAAATCTCACAGTAGTAGTCATCGAACTCTACAATACAGTTGTTTTTCAGAATGAGCAGGGTGCGGTCAAACTGGAATTTTCTGGTTTTGCGCTTGTACCAGCTATACTGGTGTACCCTTGTGATCAGTTGTGCGAATTTGTTCTGAAAAGCGTTAAAAGACTTTTCGCCATCCACACTGTTGATATAGTTTACACTGGGCAGCATGCTGAAACAATACATGTAAAGTGTTTTACTATCAAGGAACCGGTCGTCAAACAGGTTGTTGATATTGATCACTTTCTGGTTATATAAATGTTGTTCCATAAACA
The DNA here is from genome assembly GCA_026391455.1 of Bacteroidota bacterium. Classification (GTDB taxonomy): domain Bacteria; phylum Bacteroidota; class Bacteroidia; order Chitinophagales; family Chitinophagaceae; genus JJ008. The sequence goes on along the minus strand of JAPLEH010000046.1, from coordinate 37,695 downwards.
GTTTTTTTATAAATGCGGGCTCATGCCCAATCCTTCCGTTCCGGCCCATTTTTCGAGTAAGGCCTTTGTTGCAGGTTCAATTTTTGCGTTCAGTCGCCCTTTTGCCTGTACAATACGTTTGTTATGCAGATCCACTTCAATGGTAGCAATCCTGTTCAGCAGAATATCCAGCGAGTAGGAGCGAAGCGAAAAAACGGCGGTTCTTCCTTTGTTACAATAAGAATCATAGGAGGCTACACAGTGCCGCATTGCTTTTCCTTCATCGGCCAGCAGCATATTGCTGGTAAGTTCTTCCAGCACTATCTGCTCCTCTTTTTTTTCGAATCTGAACCCGTTGATACCGCAAGAATTCCATTCCATGATCTTCGTAACATGTGAATGGTGTTTATGCCATTCATCACTCCGTTTGAGCAGCGAATGCAGTGTGCGGCCTTTCATTTCCAACGCCGGATCATCTTTTTTTGCTGCACGTAAATAGTCAATCAGTTCAGTCAGTTTATCCGGATTAAACAAAGCATCCCGGCAAACGAGTGTTAAAAAGCGGACCAAAAGGCTTCGTGTTTAAGCGATTTGGCACAAAGCCATGACCAGGCTATCCGTTCTGCAATCTGGTCACTGCCTCCCATTCCTCTCACTTGTGCCCATCGTACAGCCTGCATGATGCCGAATTTTTCAGGCGCCAGCAAAAACCAGTGGTACATTTTATTGGTAAACTGAACAGGGAAGTTTGGAATATCTTTTGCCCTTCTTCCATTACCCAGATGAATGAACCAATGTATGTACTCCTGTGAGGTTTCTTCAAGAAACGCTTTATGCAGAAATAATGGCACCGGATATTTGCAAAAAAGAAATGTTGCCAGTTCTTTTAATTGCTGATCACTTCTTGCCGATTTTGGCTCCCAGTTTTCGAGGTCATTGTGCCAGTACCTTCTGAACATGATCATTTTGTGAACGGCCCGTATATGTTCCGGTCCTTTCAGCAGGATTGAATTCCTGTTCAGGTATTGATAACAATCTCTTATAACGATACGCTCTGTTTTTTTACCAATGGCTTCATATTGCCGGAAAATCACTGCCAGGGTACTGATGCGAACATCGGCATACCAGGCGGACAGATCTTCCAACCCTGCAGCTTTTTCAATGATCTCGTCGAAGCGTTTGAAACGCTTACGGGAGAACTGCAGGGCCAGGTCTATTGCTGATTCATTTTGTATATGATCAACCTGGCGCTTTATTCTTTCCGCTTTGCTTATATGTTTCATAAAAAAAGAATAAGTTGTTTTGATCCACCCTCAACGGGTGGCGAATTAATTTACACATGCCCTTATGGCTGTTGATATCATTTTTATGGTTTTGCATTATGTTTTATTTGTTTATTAAAATTTTTCTACTGTACTATTTTATTCGCACAATTGGAACTGGCAAACGCATCGGGTTTGGCCCGGAAGGCAAATCCCATTCCGGTGATATATCCCATCGCTTCTTTCAACGCATCATTACTTTTGAAAGAAGGGCTGGTGTTGATATCTGCGTGTACCTCCATGGCCACTCCGTAGCGGCTGAAAACATTGCACAACTCATACGCCACGCTGATACTTTTGGCTACTTCTGCAAGCATCCGCTCTTTGATGGTCATCCGCTGACGGGTGATCTCATTGCAGATGTACATGAAACCGCCTTTTCCTTTGCGGATAAAAACGATTACGGTGGCAAACTCCGTGATCGCCCCTTTTACCTGGCTATCGGTACCGATACATACTTTCAGTTCGTTACCTGTATCGGTTTCCCGGATTAAGGTGTTACGTACTTCCTCAGCGATCGGTATGCTGATCCGCTGTCCGTTGAGCTTGCGCCATTGCTGTTGTTCGGTTTCCATTTTATTGTTGTTTTACTTTTTCATAATTGAGTTCCGCAACAGCTCTTCCAGTAAAGTGAACTGGTACACATGAAAAACACTTCATTCTTAATTCTTCAGTTTGAATTTTTACTTTTTATTTTCTCACGCACGGGCTGAGGGAGTCGAACCCTCATCATCAGGTTTGGAAGCTGATATGTTGAGCCATTACACTAAACCCGCAGTGGTGCCCCGTGGAATTGAACCACGATTACCGGGATTTCACTCCGGTGCATATATCCATTCTGCCAAAGCACCATTTGTTTGCAACGAATACTGACTGATATCTTTTTCATCACGATCGAATTCACTCATCACAAACAATTATTTTATATAACTTATACTCTTAAAAAAGGAATTATTTTTCCAACAGGTAATTCCATAGGTTGAAGAGGTTCCATAGGTTCCATAGGTTCCATAGGTTCAAGAAGTTGGAAATACAAGTTTTACATGCTGCTTCCTCGACCAACCGGACCCTCTCCCTGTATCTCTTACTGCGGATGAAAAAGGGCTCGAACCTTTAACCCTCCCGTTAACAACGGGGCGCTCTGCCATTGAGCTATTCATCCGATCGTAGTCCCGGTGAGATTCGAACTCACAACCCCCCGGTTAAAAGCCGGGTACATCTTACCAGTTGAGCTACGAGACTATTGGTGATGACTATCGGACTCGAACCAATAACCGGTACCGTATCAGGGTACTGCTCTAATCCATTGAGCTAAGTCATCTTCGTTGCGGCTGCATGATTCGAACATGCATGGTCGGCTTATGAGACCGGTATGTTGCCATTACATCAAACCGCAATATTTAGTTATGTGGTAAGCCTGAACAGATTCGAACTGTTACTAAATGGTTTCTAAAACCACCGCCTCTTCCGTTGGGCTACAGGCTTCCTTTTATGACTATACTTTCTTGTACGACCTTCAGATTCGAACTGAATACATTCACCTGCTATTTGCCTTTCAGAAAGAAAGGGAAGTGAATATGTTACCACCACACCCGGCCGTATTCTCTTTATCGTTGGCCCGAACAGATTCGAACTGTTAACCTGTTGCGTATAAGGCAACGGCTCTTACCATTGAGCTACAGGCCAGTCTTTTCCGGTTGGCTAAGAAAGATTCGAACTTTCATCTCCTCATTCGTAGTGAGGTGTCCTGATCCGTTGAACGATAAGCCAGTTTTTCATTTGCTCCTTCCTTTGCTCCTGTTTCGCTCAGCAATATGCCTTACCTCTGTGATACCGGATCCGGGCTCGAACCGGAAACATCACAGTCAAAGTGTGATATGTTGCCTTTACACCACCCGGCATTGTGAGCAGCATGAGTGAATTGAACACTCCCCTCCGGTTTGGCAGACCGGCGCACAGCCACCATGCGTATGCTGCATATCTGTATATTTTCAATATCATCAAAGAGCGGTAATCTGCACGGGACTCGAACCCGCATTTCAGGATTGAAAATCCGGCGTCCTGGCCTTTAGACGAACAGATCAATTTTGTATAGGAGACAGGATTCGAACCTGTAGCCTCTTCATTCCAGGTGAAGTATCCGACTCCCGATAGCTATCGGGAGAATGCTGTTAAAAGTGCAGCGGGCTTTCACCCCCGCTGCTGTTTTCATGGCTGTTTACGGGTTACTGTTATCATATACGACCAATTCATTTTCTATACGTTCCAAACCACTGCTGTCAATCAAATCCAGGTACCCCATTGGTGAAGTGCCCGGTAATAGGAAACAGATGTTTTTGAAACCGTTTTCCTTACGGATCATTGTATTCTCCTCATTGATCACTTCCACGTCTTTTACTTTCACCTTGTTTAGTTTCTTTGTAGCCGGATCGATATCTCCCCACTGTACATAGTTGCTGCCCCATTCTTCTACCAGAAATTTTCTTCCCGATCGCATGATTACCCAATATCTTCCTGTTTCCATACTGTTGTTTTAATTGTTAGCGAAAAGCAGGCCCCGTAGCAACTCCGGGGCACTGCTGTGTTCCTCCTCTGCAAATCAGCTTAGCGAAGCAGGTATTCTGCGGGGTGACGTGCCCCGGTTTGCATGTCTGCTTCTGTATTGATTATTTCTTTTTGGCGATCACCAAAAATTTTTTTAGCGATCATCCGAATCGTTAATACGATAAATAAAAATTTCATAGTTACCTCCTCTTTTTTTCCATACCACTGCTGCATAGCGCCACAATAGCAAGCAAAAGCTTGAGTGCGTGCATCCATTCTATGAGGTTCATTGTTTTCATTTTTGTGCATAAAAAAAGCCCCGACAATACCGTCGGGGCTTTCGTTACTGTATGATATTACAGTTACGTACAGACTCCTTCCGGTCGTTTATATCCATGAATATTCTCCATACCTCCGGGCACACTACTCGCTGTCGCATACAGATACCAACAGGTATCAGGTATCGATCTGGTCGTATTCAGTTGAATAAATCGTTTATGTTTGAGCGTTTGCGCCATGTATATTTTTTCGTGATGAATAGATTCCGTTTTTTGTTTTTTACATAACTCCGGTACTTTTATTTCTTTACATAAAAGAACAGGAAGGGATATAAGTTGGCCTGTATCCGCATCGGTACGGGCAATAAAAAACCCTGACGATGCTGTCAGGGCCTGTATTTCATTGAAATCGTTGTTACACTAATTCCGCAGTAATCGCTGCCCTGAGCCGGCGTAATCCCCTTTAGGACTAAACCAATTCACTGATTCAATATGTAACAGATTTATTTGCATTTTTTTATTTTGACGCTGCAAAGATGAATTTATTTTTTTGATTGCTCCAAATTTTGCGCAAGAAATTTTAAATATATTTTTTCATCATAGTTGCATCTGTGTTTTTTGTGGATTCATTTCAACACAGTAATACAACAATTTGCTGATGTTATTTTCTCACATAAATTGAATGGACAACGATAGCACGCGTGCAGAGCTAAACGCCGGAGGCTGACAGAATTGCATAAAAAATACCCGGCATCATTTTTATGCCATACCGCTTGTTATTGTGTTGCGTTTTCTGACAAGAAAGCGAACGCTATTTTTCATTTTTAAATTTTAAACATGTACTACAATCAGTCATGTATGCGCCAGCGTGCTGCTGCAGCGCAGGATGCCGCAAAAGGCAATGTGTACGGAAATTCCGCGAGAGGGGGATTTATCCGCTCTATGCAACGGGCTGCCGTCAACATTTACAAAACGGAAAACAGTTTTGAAATGCTGGTCTTCGCACCCGGACGCATCAAAGAACATTTTCACCTGGATGTAAACGGTAATGAACTCACCGTTTCTTACACTCCTCCGGAAGGATTTCCCCGCCCCGATTGGGTGCTGCGGGAGTACAGCCGTGGTGGATTTAAACGCGTGTTCACCCTCGACGAAAGCATCGACACCCAGCACATTACTGCTAAATATGCAGATGGTGTGCTGCAGGTCAGCCTTCCTGTCATAGCCGGGAAGGAGAGCTCGAAGAAAGAGATTGTGATCAGCTAATCAGTTTCCGATTCCTGCAGAGGGCGCCCGCAAGGCGCCCTCTTTATTTTTACAATGAGAAAAAAAAATTTGGGTACAGCATTTTCAAAATAAATGTATTTTCAATGCTGAATCCATGAAGTACAAGCCGGGAACACATATCATTGCCACCTTACATTCTGCCAACCAGCCCTTACTCAGTCATTACGGTCCTGTGCAGCATTGTTTGAATGCACTCGTTGCCCAATTTTCATTGCAAAAGTTGGGAGAGGTTTATCATGATTTTCCTACGGGTGGCTATACGGCCGTGATCTGCCTGAGCGAAAGCCATATCTCGCTGCATACCTGGCCGGAACACGATATGGTGAACCTGGATATTTATCTCAGCAATTTTCAGCGAAATAATGATGGCACCGTGGAGCAACTATTTACCCAACTGGTGGAATTCTTCCACGCATCCGTTCACCAAAAACAAATACTGGTCCGCTGATGAATTTTTCACCAGTCACCATATCAGATTGTCCTTTCTGTAAGACCCTTCTTACATTCCGGTCGGATAAATCCAACGGTATTGTATGCCATGTATGCCATACCGCGCTCTGGCGAAAAGATGGACATACATTGGAGGAATTGCCCATGAATGCGGGCATACCGCAAACAGAACACATACAGCCGGGAACTACCGGCAGCTACGAAGGGAATACATTCACCGTATTGGGTCGTGTACGATTGTTTTTTGAAGAAGTGGTATATAACTACTGGAGCATTGAATGGGCGGATAAAAAATTGTCTTTTCTTGCAGAAGGCTATGGCATGTTTGCCATCCTGAAATCTATGCAGTTGCCACAGGCAGAAACTTCGGCCACCCTGCAGAAAATGAAACATGGCAGCCTGCTCGATCTGTTGCCCCGTCAGGATTTTTTACTGGAAAAGAAACAGGCTGTATTGGATATCGATGCGGAAGGTGAATTTTTCCTTCCTGTGCAGCATAAAAAATTTACGGTATATGATCTGGCAGCGAAAGACGGGAATCGCATCAGCTTCTTCGATTTTGATCAGGACCGGGTGTTTACTTATGACCTGCGGATCGTGAACCGGAAAGAACTGAAGCTATCCAATACCAGAAATGCCAGTCCTGTACCCAGGGACATTATCTGTGAAGACTGTAAGACCACCTTCCAGGTGAAAACCTTTCCCTATGCGCAAAGTTGTGCCTGCCCCAATTGCGGACAATTTTATATACTCCAGACATCCGGTGAGGTAAAAAAAGAGGGTAAGGCCAGCACAGGAATTATGCCGGCTATTCCATTGGGTTCAACTGGTACTATCCATGGTATTGCATATGAAGTGCTGGGGTATACGCAAAAACAGGAACGAAATATTTATAAATCGCAATGGCGGGAGTATACGTTGTACAATGCAGAAGAAGGATATGCTTTCCTGAGTGAGTTTGACGGGCACTGGATCTACCTGCGTGAACAAACGGATGCCCCGGTTTTATTTTATAACAAAGAGCTCGAATTCGAATTTGATAAAAAGAAATTTCTCCTCTTCAACTCCTATACCTATAACATCATCAATGCCAGGGGAGCGTTTACTTATAACAGCTTTGATAATAAAAATACCGAGTGTTTTGAGTATATCTGCCCTCCCTATATCTGGATACAGGAAAAAGATCCTTATGAGGGTTACCGTTGGTTCAACGGAGTGCATATTTCCAACCGGGATGTAGCGTCTGCATTTCAGGCGCCGGACTTACCAGCCCGCGTTGGGGTAGGTGCGGTACAACCGGGCGGACTCACCCTGCAACAACTAATCGTTGCCACGCTTGTCGGTTTGTTGTCCCTGTTTGCGATCAACTATCTTTTCAATGCAGGAAAAGCAGAGCGTGTATTGATGGATGAACAGTTTGTATTTGCTGATTCTGTGAATTCACAAACCTATGTAACCCCCCGGTATGAATTGGAAAAACGCAGATCGAATATCCGGTTTGATATCTATGCCGATGTAAGCAATAGCTGGATGGAACTTGGTGTTACGCTCACCAATGTGAATACCGGTAAAGAATATACACTGGAAAAAGGGGTGGAATATTATTATGGTTATTCCGATGGGGAGTCATGGACGGAAGGAAGCACCCGTGATGTAACCTATTTTAAACGGATACCGGCGGGAACATATTTTTTGGAATTGCAGGCGCTGCGCGATAGGGGTCCCGGTAGGCCTAATACATATATGGTGAAGATCACTTATGATGTGCCATCGTACCGGAATCTGTACATCAGCATCATTTTATTCCTGCTTTGGCCGGTGATCACGTTTTTCCTGATCCGGTATAAAGAAACGCATCGCTGGCAGCACAGCCCGTAGGCCAGTCAGCATAATAAAGTATATGAACAAGATTAATATTTTTAATTTCAACTCGCCCCTGTTTCCCTATCGTTGGTTTATTGTATCGACGGCTGCGGTCATTTTGTTCATGCTATGGCACGATCTCAATGGCGGAAGGATGTTTACGTCGGGAGGTCAGCAGCAGTGGAGCAGCGGCGGACCGGGGTATCATAAATAAACAAATTAAATATCAGCACATGGAACATGCAATTGTCAATTCGGTCATCTATTCTTTTCTGGGCATTGCCATTTTACTGGTGGCTTTCATTCTGGTGGAAGTGTTGACGCCTAAACATAACCTTCGTAAAGAGATCCTCGAGAATAAGAATATGGCATTGGCCCTGCTGGCAGGATTTTTTATGTTGTCGGTCGCCATTATCATCGCTTCTGCCATTCACTGATCTGATGAAAAAAGAGAACGGCTCCCAATGGCTGCTGCTGGTGGCAGTATTTGTGATTGCTACCTGTGGGCTCATTTATGAACTGGTGGCGGGTACACTGGCCAGTTACCTGCTCGGTGACAGCGTAACGCAGTTCAGTACGATCATTGGCGTGTATTTGTTTTCCATGGGCATTGGCTCCTATCTCTCTCGCTATTTCAATGATAACCTGCTGCAATGGTTCATACGCATCGAACTACTGGTAGGCCTGATCGGTGGATTCAGCGCAGCGATTCTTTTCCTTGTATTTCCCCTTGTATTTTCATTCCGTATCATCTTATATGCGCTGGTTGGACTTACCGGCATATTGGTAGGGTTGGAGATCCCCCTGCTGATGCGCATACTGAAGGATAAAGTGGAATTCAAAGAAATGGTAAGCCGGGTGTTTACCTTCGATTATATCGGTGCCCTCCTCGCCTCTCTGGTCTTTCCCCTGTTGCTTGTGCCACATCTGGGGCTTATCCGCACTTCTTTATTTTTTGGCATTCTCAATATTGGCGTGGGCTGGTACCTGGCCTGGTATTTTGTAAGGGAAATAAAACAGTCCGGTATTCTCAAGATCACCGCTATCTTTTTATTACTGGCAGAATTAACCGCCTTTGTGTTTTCCGAAAACATCATGCGCTATAGTGAAACGATGACGTATAACGACAATGTGGTATTTGCCCAGTCTTCTCCTTACCAGCGTATCGTGATCACCCGTAACAAACGGGAACTAAGGCTGTTCCTCAATGGCAACCTCCAATTCAGTTCAGCAGATGAGTACCGCTATCATGAAGCATTGGTACACCCGGCCCTCTCTTCCGTAACTGCCCCGGAGAAAGTGCTGGTATTAGGTGGTGGTGACGGATTGGCCGTACGCGAAATATTAAAATATCCTTCTGTAAAGAAAATCGTGCTGGTGGATCTGGATAAAGCGGTGACCCGGCTTTTTTCATCCCAGGAAATGCTGTTGCGCATCAATCAGTCTTCTCTGCTGAATAAAAAAGTAACCGTAATCAATGCCGATGCCTTCAGTTGGCTGCGGCAAAACAAAGAATTATTTGATGCGGTGATCATTGATTTTCCCGATCCTTCTTCTTTTTCCATTGGTAAATTATACAGTACGATCTTTTATCGTATTCTCAAAAATAGTATGCGGCCCGAGGGTATAGCTGTTATTCAAAGTACCTCACCGTATGTAGCCCCCCGCAGTTTTTGGTGTGTGGATACCACTTTGCGGGAGGCGGGATTTTATACCAGGCCTTATCACAACTATGTGCCTTCCTTTGGTGAATGGGGCTATATCATTGCATCGCCACAGGGTGAGAAGAACTGGTTTGCTCATTTGCCTGCCACATTAAAATACCTGAACCTATCTGTACTGGAGCCGTTGTTTATTTTCCCCAATGATATGAAGGCGGGAATAGCTGTACATGCCAATAAATTAAACAACCAGGCCCTGGTCAATTATTTTGAGGCCGAATGGGGTAAATACCTCGAGTAATATGAACCGCAAACAATTCATTCAGCTTACATCCGGCCTGGCCTTGCTGGGTACTGCCTGGCAAGGTTGTACATCACGCAACATGATCAGAAGCCGTATCGTGGGGGCCAATGCGGCTGCGGGCCATTTGCTCCGCGATGGGAAAACAGGTACACCCACTACATTCCTGAAGAAACAACTCGTGATTGCCGGTGGGGGAGTGAGCGGATTGAGTGCAGCCTGGTATTTACAGAAACAGGGGTTCACCGATTTTTTATTACTCGATCTGGAAGCACATACCGGAGGCAATGCAGCTCATGGAGTGAATGATATATCGGCTTATCCCTGGGGTGCGCACTATGTGCCCATTCCCAACAATGACCTCACGGAGTACATTGATTTTTTGCAATCTGCCGGCGTGGTAGTGCAACGCAATTCTGAAGGACTGCCTGCATACAATGAAGAACATCTTTGTTTTGATCCGCAGGAGCGGCTTTTTATCAATGGGCGATGGCAGGAGGGGCTTATTCCACAGTTTGGTGTACCCACCCCCGAACGTAAGCAAATCGAACGTTTCCTGTTGCAAATGAACGAATACCGGTATGCAAAAGGAAGTGATGGAAAAGACGCATTTGCCATACCCATCAATGCATCCAGTACCGATGAAACCTATGTACGCCTCGACAAAATGACCATGCAGCAATGGTTGAAGGAGAATGAGTATACCAGTCATTACCTGCATGGATATGTAAACTATTGCTGCCGCGATGATTTTGGTACTGCGTATGATACCATCAGTGCCTGGGCGGGTATCCATTATTTTGCAGCCCGTAAAGGAAAGGGTACCAATGCGGAACATGGAGATGTGCTTACCTGGCCTGAGGGGAATGGCTTTCTGGTAAATGCATTGCAACAATCCATACCATCCTATTGCCATACATCCTCGCTGGTAACGGGTGTGGATGCCACTGCAGAAGGGGTACGGGTGGATGTGGCCGATCTGAAAACGGGCAACTATTATGCAGTGGATGCACGTGAATGTATTCTGGCAGTACCACAATTGGTGGCGGCCAGGCTACTGAAGCAGGAAGAAAGGAAAGCACTCGTGAAACAACATTTTCACTATGCACCCTGGATGGTGGCCAATATTACCACCAAAGGCCCGTTGAAAGAACGCGAGGGAGCTGCCGTAAGTTGGGACAATGTGATCTTTGATGGCCCTTCACTCGGCTATGTGGAAGCTACGCATCAATTGCTGCAGCAACAGGCCACACGCAAAAACCTCACGTACTATTATCCATTGACCGGAGGTAGTCCGGCGGATGAACGGAAAAAAGCTCAGCAAAGAAGTGCTGATGAGTGGACGAACCTTATCATCAACGACCTGGAGCGGATACACCCTTCCTTCCGGGAATCTATCGCAGAAGTGAACATCATGCTGTGGGGGCATGCCATGGCACAACCATTACCCGGATTTATAACCGGCAGCGTTCGTCAGGAAATGGCGCGCTCACTCGAAGGGAAGATACATTTTGCACACAGCGACCTCGCAGGGGTTAGTATTTTTGAAGAGGCTTTTTATCAGGGCCTGAATGCTGCCAAGCGAGTACTGAAACAAATACCGGCTTAAATTATCACAATGGTTCGACAACCCTGGATCGGAAAACCACTGACGGATATTTTATTTATCCTCTTGCCACCCTTTCTCTGTTTGGGTGTGATCATCCTTTTTCCTTCTCTTTTTCAGAATACAAAAGGCATTCCCGATGCGGCCTGGGTGGTGCTGATATTGCTGGTGGATGTAGCACATGTGTACAGCACTTTGTACCGCACCTATTTTGACCGGCAGGCATTCCGTAAGCAGCAAACCATTCTGTTGTCCATTCCATTTATTGGATTTGTTGCGGGAGTGATGTTGTACTCCGTAAGCAGCCTGCTCTTCTGGAGAGTGCTGGCCTATGTGGCCATCTTTCATTTTATCCGACAGCAGTACGGATTTATGCGGGTGTACAGCCGGCAGGAAAAGCACCCGCAATGGTACCGGCTCGCAGATATGCTGATTATTTATGCAGCCACTATATACCCGGTGCTGTTCTGGCACCTGAACGGGCCACGTAATTTCAACTGGTTCATCGACCGGGATCTCTTCTATTTCAGGTCGGACCAACTGCTCTCTTTTTTCACGGTGAGTTATTATGTGATCATAGCAGGATGGCTGACCAAGGAGTTGCATGGTTATATATCCACCCGCAGGATCAATATTCCCAAGTGGCTGATCATCTCCGGTACGGTACTCTCGTGGTATGCGGGCATTGTATATTTCAATGGAGATATGGCATTTACCCTGCTAAATGTGGTGAGCCATGGGGTACCCTATATGGCGCTGGTATGGCTGTACGGGAAGAAACACTATACCCGTTCCATAGGGAAAAACCGCTTTCTCGCTCTCATTTTCAGCCGGTACGGGCTCATTCTCTTCCTGGGAATATTGTTTATACTGGCTTTTGCCGAAGAGGGATTGTGGGATTTTGCCGTATGGAAGGAGCATGGAAATCTCTTTCCCTCATTGGGAAAACAGGGTTGGGAGATACCCGATGGGGCGCTCACGTTCATAGTGCCATTACTGGCATTACCACAGATCACACACTATATTCTCGACGGGTTTATATGGAAGATCCGGCAGGATGATTTCCGGTGGAGCAATGAAGTAAAAAAGCCGGGAGAAGCAGTTTCAGAGGGGAAAACGCCCGTTTCGGGATAAAAAAAAGAAATACGATTGTGAAGAATTTGTCAGTACAGAATTTTTACCAGTGACAAAATACTCTATATTTGACACTGGTTACAACTGAAAACCTGTTAACATTCTAAATTAAACAACATGGCAACAAAGAAAAAAGCAGCTAAGAAAGCTGTAAAAAAAGCCGCTCCTAAAAAAGCTGCTAAAAAAGCCGCTCCTAAAAAAGCCGCTAAAAAAGCCCCCAAGAAAAAATCAGCACGTAAACCTAATGCAGCTTTCATGAAAGCGCTTACTCCCAGCGCTGAACTGGCTGCTGTAGTGGGAAGCAAAGCAGTTCCCCGCACAGAAGTGGTGAAAAAAATCTGGGTGTATATCAAAGCAAACAAACTTCAGGATTCTAAGAACAAACGCATGATCAATGCCGATGCTAAACTGAAGCCTGTATTTGGTGGTAAAGCTCAGGTGTCTATGTTCGACATGGCAAAACACCTCGCTAAACATCTGAAATAAGATAATAGCATTTATGCAAAAAGGCGCCATTGGCGCCTTTTTTATTGGGAAAAATATAACGGTCATGTATATGCGAAAAAATTTACTTCCTGCTGGAAATGGACCCCGTTAATTCTTCATGATCTTGTTTTCATACACCATTCCATCTGCATGTAGTTTTACCACATAGATTCCGGGAGCTAAATTACCGATACGTATACTGGTATTATTGCTGTTGAATCCGGTTACCTGCCGCGTGAATACCTGTTTGCCATTTGCATCATAGATATAAACCGTACCGTTGTTGAAAGATTGTTTGATGGTGAGCAGATCCTTTACCGGATTGGGGAATAATTGCAGTGATTGTGATTTACCCATTACTACTAATACAACAAGGGAGTAGTCGGCAGTTCCATCCATGCTTACGGAGCGGAGCCGGTAATAGTTATTGCCACTGAGCGGCAGTATATCTGCAAACACATAATTCCTTTCACTGGTCGAATTGCCGGCGGCGGCCAGGGTGCCGATCGCCTGGAAGTTGCTTCCATCGGCAGACCGCTCAATGACAAATGAGCTGCTGTTTTCTTCCATGGAGGTTTTCCAGCTCACATTTATTTGTACACCCGCTTTGGTGGCGTTGAAAGCCAGCAGTTTTACCGGCAGGGGTAAGAAAGCTGGCATGGTATAACCTGCCGCAATATACCTGTTGCGGATGGCCTGTCTTTCTGTATTCGTATATCCCATATTGGTGGCGGCCTGGTATACGGCGTTGGCCGCATCACTTTGATTGGTGCTGCTGTTGGTTAATGCCAAACCTGCCCAGAAAGCTTTATCTGCTTTTTGGCGACCAATATCATCCCAAATTTTCATATTGGCGGTGGCCCATATCTGTCCGTCGGTATGAATTGCACTGGTTAATCCACCGGGGTATACAGCTCCATAGTTGAGCACACGGCCACCCCAGAATGGATTGTGTCCATCCCAATTGAATGTCCAGTTGTATGCAGCATTGGCGGTAGGCCAAAATCCTTTGAACCTGCTGTACGATCCTGCGATGTAATCACCGATTCCTTCGCTCAATCCATTTACCTGGGAAAGGCCACCCACCGTTACCCAGTCGTGCAGGCCATGTCCCAATTCATGAATGATCACATCGGCATCCTCTGCATCATCTACACCGCCTTCGCCAAATGCTAACTGACCAGAGCCCGACAGGTAATGTGAATTGTCTGCTCCGCTAAGGCCCGAAGGATCGAAACGTACACCACCCGTATACTGGTAGGGATGAATATTCAGCCCCAGCGTAACATTGAGGTATCGCATCATAGCATCAATATGGTAATAGGTGTTCACAGCTTCAAAGCCATCCGCACTGCGGTCGAATGCAAAGGTGGAACTGGCCTGGCTGAACAACCCTTTGGCCGGAGCTTCGAAGTCGCGGATCTCCGCATAAGGACCAACGAGTGAGTAGGTGCCGGCTGTTAGTGTAATATCATTCAGCGTAACACTTTTTAATTGTGCGGTCAGTACAGCAGCATTGGCATCGGTACCATCCACATAGGAGCCGCCATATACTGCAGTGGCGGTGGTGAGCGGATCGGGATCAAATACATTGCCCGTGCCTGCAACGTTCACCCGGAATGGTCTTGCTTGCGGCTGTGGTTTCTGCGGAGAAGGCTTGCCATGATGATAGTTGGATATATCGGTTGATTGTAAGAGCGTACCTGTTTTGGCGTCTACATACGCTTCCCATTCACCCACCGGATTATCAGTAATGATCACTACCCGGTATACGAGGTAATCGGTATTGTTATTGCGCAGCACCATCAGCTCTTCAGATTGATGGTCAATATTCCCTGCTGCATGCAGGTAGGTCATCAGGTGTTGCTTTGCTGCCGCAGCGGAAATAACCGGCTGTACATCATTGAGCGTAATGCCATATTGAAAACCATTCATTACAAAATCGATCCTTCTGTCCGGACTGATATGAATGGTGATCTCTGCGTTCTTATTCACGGGCAATCCCTTCCATGTTTGGCGGAGACGCACTACGGTACCCGCATCATCGGTACGGGTAGAATGCAGCCGCAGGCCCTGTATATCTGCCGGAGAAAGACCCAAAATATTCCTGCTTACGGTAAGGTATTCTCTGGCCATGGCTTCCGGTGTGACTGCCACCGGCCGGTAAGATTGTTGATAGAGGGCGGCGGGTTTGCCAGTACGGTCCAATACACGCAGGGGGCCTTCCATATGCCAGGCATCGTTTTCTGCGGGCAATCTTATTTCTGCAACGGTGGGTGTATTCGGTTTTTGTGCAAGTGCGCTGGTCGTAATACATACTACGAACAGGGGAAGTGTGAAGCGGAGTGTCATAACAGTAGTTGGTTAGGTGTATATGGCATTAAATATAAGAATTTATTGCAGAGGCTGGATTGTAAAGGTTATCGATTTACAACGAAAGGGTGCCGTATCAGAGGGAATAAAAGAATCACTCACTTTTTCAGGCCGGCCTGGTAAGAGAACGGATCAGCGCTTCATGTTGCGGATATGCCGCAGCTAATTCGTCTGCCGCAGCCAGTTCAAAGTCAGCAAAATCAAACCCCGGGGACACGGTACATCCTACAAAGCAATATTGACTTCCGTTGGCAGGCCTGCTGGCAAACCAGCATTTGGCCGGAACAATATACTGAAACAGTTGCCCCTTTGCGGCATCATTACCCAGCGTAATGATTTGAAGCGTACTATCCGGTAAGAGTACAAAAACTTCGAGCGCATCCCCGGCATAAAAATGCCAGCATTCATCACTTTTGATCCGGTGAAAAGCAGAGAAATTTCCCTGCTCCAGCAAAAAATAAATGGCTGTGGAAAATGGCCGGCCCCCACCAAACCGTTCCGGTAATGCATTGCCTGCTACTATTTCGCTGCTTTTATAGGTTTGACGGTACCAGCCTCCTTCAGGATGAGGCTCCAGCTGGTATTGTGTTATCAATTGCTGATGCGTATTCATTACAGTATGTATTTAAACGAAAGATAATTACAATTACCTGATTGGGAGGTACCTGTATTTGCTTTTCAATTAGCTAAAATCCAATTATATTGCCAATCCATTGCATGACCTATTATAATATACATTACCCCGTGACAATGCCCGGTCCGTTGCTCGATGAATATTTGAGTAAGGGTTGGTACCGTATGCAGCAAACCATCTTTACTACGGATATCATCATCAAGAATGACCATATCATTCCTGTATTTTGGTTGCGGCTGGTATTGAAAAAATACCAGGAAGCAAAGAAAAGCCGCAAGATCATGGAACTGAATCAGGGGTTTTCAGTAAAACTAAAAAGTGGCCGGATTACGGATGAAGCGGAGGCGTTATATGCTTTGTATAAAGCCGCTGTTGATTTTGACGTATCTGAAAGTATCCGGGATTACCTGGTGGGAGAATCGCCGGAAAGCATTTATCATACACACTGCTATGAAGTGAGGGATGGGAAAAAACTGGTGGCTTGTGGTTATTTTGATGAAGGGGCAAGCAGCCTCGCAGGCATCCTGAATATTTACCATCCGGACTATAAACAAATGAGCCCCGGAAAATTCCTTATGCTGCTGAAAATAAATTATGCCTTGCAGCAGGAGAAGCAATATTATTATCCCGGCTATATCAGCACCGGTATTACCAAGTTCGATTATAAATTATTTCCCGGAAAAGAATCAGCGGAAGTATTTATTTCACGAACAGGGCAATGGGTGCCCTGGTTGTCGGTAACGAAAGAACAATTGGAAGAATCCCTGTTTGCCGGAGAGGATGACCAGTAGAGCAGTAAATAATCCCGCATCTGTTCCAATGTTCTGATACATGCGGTGAAGGTGGCCGATACTAAAATGTAACTGCGGCATTATTTATTTCACAAGTATAGTATGAACATTTTTTTTGTCGGCTTCATTGTTGACAATCAGCAGAAGCTGATCTCCTGCTTCCAGTTTATCAGCACCGGTCGGTTGCCGGTATTCGCCATTTCTTTTCAATGATAAAAGTTGTACGGATTCGGGAATATGCAGGTCAACAATTTTTTTACCTGCAGACCGGGCACCTGCGGGTAGAAGGATTTCAATTATTTCGTTGGCTACTGCAACCGGTGCAACACTCTCCGGCTTTACAACTGGGTCTTTTTCCGCAATTTTCAACCAACGGGCTGCTTTTGCAAGTGTGGTACCCTGTAAGAGTACCGATGTAACAGAGATGAAAAAGACCAGGTTAAAGATCATGCCCGCTTTTTCAATTCCTGCCAGCAGCGGATAGGTGGCAAATACGATCGGCACACTGCCACGTAAGCCCACCCATGAAATAAATAATTTGGTACGGGTATTCATGCCGGATAAAGAGAGCGCGGTGAATACCCCCAATGGTCTTGCCACCAGTATGAGGAATAAGGCCATCAGTATACCGGAGCCCATTACCGGTATCACCTGTGAAGGGAAAACCAGCAAACCCAATGTAATGAATAAAATGATCTGCATGAGCCAGGCCTGTCCGTCATAAAACTTCAGCATGCTTTTTTTATGGATAAAATCACTGCTGCCCAGAATGATCGCGCAAATGTATACGGCTAAAAATCCATTACCTCCCAGTAAATGGGTGGCGGAATAGGTGAACATGGCTACGCAAAGCAGCAATACCGGGTACAGCCCGTCTGTACTGAGACGGATATGATTGATCGTCCAGAGCGCCATTTTGCCCATTGCATATCCCATGACACCACCAATAAAAAAACCTTTAATGAACAGAAGAAAAAACGAAGCACCATCGAACTGACCGCTGGCCACCACGCCCGTAAGGGTGATGGTAAGAAAGTAAGCCATGGGATCATTGCTGCCACTTTCAAGTTCAAGCAGCATGCCGGCTTTGGGCTTTAACCGAATACCTCTGTTTCGCAAGATAGAAAATACGGCTGCTGCATCCGTAGCAGACACGATAGCGCCCAGGAGTAATCCTTCCACCAGTGTGAAATTAAAAAAATAATGAACGAAAATGCCTACGGCGAATGCCGTGGTAATAACGCCGATAGTGGAAAGCGAGATGCCCTGCCATACGATCGGTTTTATTTTTTTCCAGTTGGTATCAAGTCCGCCCGAGAAAAGAATAAAGTTAAGGGCAACGATACCGATCAGTTGGGCCACTGAAGGATCATCAAAATGGATACCACCGATACCTTCGGAGCCAGCAAGGATACCAATAAGTAAAAATAAAAGAAGGGTGGGTACACCAAATCGTGCCGAAGTTTTACCGGCTACAATACCTGCCAGTAATAACAGCGAGCCAGCGAGAATGATATTATCTGCTGAAAATTGCATAGCCTTTTTTTTGCACGGTTCGAAATACCCACCGGTTGGTTTAGTGTGGTGATTTTTTTCGGGCGTCTCTCCGCCTGTCCCTGTCGTTGATAAAAACGAGAAACCATATGACGAGGAACAATACTCCAACCACCACTAGCACCGTAGTTAATGCCGGGTCCATATTCTGTGTTTAAATGAAAAAATGATCGATTCCTTTACACGAAGAAGGATGTCACCAGAAATGGTGGGAGGGATAAATAAACAGGAGGTATTTCTTAACTAGCGGGAATGAATATGCGCTTTTAAAAAAGAAAGTGAAAAGCAACTTATCACATTGAGTAAGTAATGCCGCCGGCAAGCCGGGATTACCGGATTTTTGTACCTGTTGTAAGGAAGCAAGCTGTAACAACCCGTGGGCCAGCTTACATTCACTATGTGGTGATTTGATGTTCTTTTTACATACACTGGGTAATGTTGTACGCACGTTGGCAGCAAAACCTGAATGTCCGAAGGAAGACGACAGGAGCAGGAATAAAACTAACAGGTATGAAAAACTGCGATTCATTCCTGCGAAAATACAAAAACTAACGCGGCCGGACACAGGCCAATACCATTGTAGTTATCATTATGAAGAGAAAGTATCCAGTACAAACAGGTATTTAACATTTCGTACAGGAACTAAACAACATCCACCTAAACTGTTTACAAATCAGTGACAATATTTGTTTGCTGTTTGTTGTCGGTAAAAAGCCACCAACCGATTCTGAAAAGAACATAACCCACGAAGCATCCGGCAGTATTGAGAATGAGATCATCTACATCGAACACACCAAGACCGAATTTCAGTTGTACCAATTCATAACCCAGGCTCAGGAGCAACCCGGCGAACAATGTCTTGAAAAAGTGCCGGAACCAGGGGAGGAGAAAGGGTAATAAAATGCCAAAAGGGATAAAGCCGATGATATTGCCCAGGAGATTATTCGCTTTGTATTCGTTGGAAAGATTGTGACTGTTATAAAAGAGCTTGATCGTATGAAAGGGTTTAGTATTGGCCAGTTTCCAGCCTTCACTTACTTTATACTGTTTGTATTCATGGCGGAAATAATTTTTATAATAGGAGAGATTTTTTTTGAAGAGGATATTACGGGTGAGCAGGGCCATGAAAAATAAAAATATAATCCAGCCTAATATTTTTATGGGTGGGGAGGCGCTTGTCATATATCGTAAAACGAAAGTATTATTTTTTAATTGCGTTGCTCGCCTCCCTAAATTAGGCTATTCAAACCGGATGAGCGATAATCGGCAATGCCTCTTTATTCCATGTGTCTTCTTTTCTCTGTGCGGGAAGGGGCTATCTTTAACCAGGGCGTTGTAATCATATCCGTGTATTTTATTCATAGACTCCGTAAAACCGTTAAAACACGGCTTATATACCGGATCTTCTTAGTAGTTTAGGTAATAAAAAAGTTACCATGCGAATCATATTCATCTTATTGCTGGGATTCGTTTTTAATTCGGTTTATGCCCAACCGGCTATTGATACTATAAAGTATTTATACCAGCCGTTTGCCGGCGACAGTGCCTGGCTGGAAACTTCGCCGGGTAAATACATACTGGTGTATAATGATAAAGATATCCTGTATGATGATGAAAAGAAGCTTGAACTGGCCGGGCCCCGTTGCCCCTCAGTGAATCCGGAATTGAAATGTAATTCAGATATTTTTCAGGGATGCAATCGCGGGAATGTAAAAACGACGATGCTTACCAAAAGAGCCACCCATTACCGTACGGTGGCTGAACTGCTGAGCGTATTGCCCAATGTGGCTTCGATGAAGGCGAGGGGTATCTCTTCCCTGGAAACAGGTGCGAGGGATGTGGCGGAAAACGAGAATGTGGTGGTGGAGAAAGCATTCCTGTTTGCCATTTATAAAGAAGACGACAATGATTTTCACATGATCATTGGCAGTACGGCCAGCCTGCAAACGGCTGTATTGATGAATATTGAAATATCGGGATTGCCCAGAAGAGCCAGTGCGGAAGTAAAAAAGAAATTCAAGCGGGTACGGCAAATCATCGAGTCGGTACCTTATTTACAAAATATACCCTGTATGCCATCGCCCGTAAAACTGTTGCGCACGCCTATCGAATTAAAGAATATCAGGGGCAGCCTGTTCTGGGATGCACAACATGCGGGAGGAGGTGTGGGCCCTGAGGCAGCCCGCCCTAAATCGGCTTGGGAAATACACCCGGTGATCGATTTAGTGGTGGTGGGGCCCGCCGGAGGCTAAGCCTTCCCGGATCAACATGGCCTTTTCCTCGGGTGTATCATCCATAATCAGTTCGCCCTTAACGAGCCATGAAAATCCGAATGCGATCAATGCAAACCATTCGAGCCAGAATACCGGTTTGAATTTATCAATCGCCGAAAGCTGTTTGTTGAAAATGCCATAAATCGCTATCAATGCAATAAAAAAGATGATCAGCACACCACAGTACCGGTACACTTTATTCCGCATATGTTTACTATGAGTCATGATACCTTTACTGCGGGTAAATTTAAAATAGGAGATAATCGCAAGCAGAATAAAAAAAGAAGCGGCAAATCCATAATGGGTCAGGTTTCTGGCTTTGCTAAGCGGAAGATCGATAATACTGCATGCATCTGCACTGTTGTTGTTGGTAGGAAAGAATGCAATTCCTATGGCGCAGATCCCTGCCAGAGTGGTGAGAATATTATCTGATTTATCATCCGGATAACCTTTGTACGAAATGAGAAACATGGCTACTGCACACAGAATTCCTACAAACAGGTTGCCTGTAATCGTATAATAATAATGGCTGTTGGAGTCCTGAATAAAATAACAATTTCCCCAAAGCAGGTTGCCGGTAAGCATGGCTGCAGGCAATGAGATACCCAGCCAGCCCACGGATTTACGAAGTGTATTGAAGGAGATCAGCCGGGGATCTTCGGGTATTAATACAGGAGGCATAATGGTTTTCTTTAAAGATATATAATTATGCAGAGGAATACCGGATTCGGCGACCAATTAAAATATATGAACGTCGGTAATTACACCGGGTCTTTCAGCTAAGCGTTGTTTGCTGAAAGACCCGGTGCATTTTATTTACTCCTGCTTTTTTCTAACTTCAAATTCTCTCGTCTCTTTCTCGAGTTCGGCTTCCAGTTCTTCCACTGTGGGCATTTCTGATTTCAATGTACCGGGGAGTGCATTGGTAAATTCATATCCGGCAATTCCCATAGGGGTATGTATGCCCTGTAAGGCATATTTTATCACTGTTTCATTAGGCGTTTTGCAAAGTAATACACCAATGGTAGGCGCATCTTTTTCTCCTTTCATTTTTTCATCTACGGCATTGATATAAAAATTGAGCTTGCCGGTATACTCGGGTTTGAAATCCCCGGCTTTCAGTTCAAACACTACAAAACAGTGCAGGTGATAATTATAAAATAAAAGATCGAGAAAAAATTCATCATCCTCCACCACCAGGTTAAACTGGTTGCCCACATAGGCAAAGCCCCGTCCCAACTCCAGCATAAATTTTTTGATATGACTGATCAATGCACGCTCCAATCCCTGTTCATGCATTTCTTTTTCTATTCCGAGAAAGTCGAACAGGTAAGGATTCTTCAACGTTTCCTTTGCCAGATCCGATTGAGTAGCTGGCAGGGTAATTTCAAAATTGGTGATCGCCTGGCCCTGCCGCTGGTACAACTGGTTGTCGATCTGGAGCGATAGGATGGATTTGCTCCACTCGTTTTTAATGGTTTCCCGGATATAAAAGATCCGTTCTGCCATTGTCTTGACTTTACTAAGTATGATAATATGATGCGCCCAGGGTATTTGTTCCAGTAAAGATAAATTTTTTCCAATCGGCTGTTTATCAATATTTTGTAATTCTGCAACCACTGGTTGCAGAATTACAAAATCTGGCCAGGCGAGGGCAAAACTTTTCATATACCGTAAATTTCTAACAGAAATTCCTTTGATCGAGGGAAACTCTGCTTTCAAATCATCAGCAAGCCTTTCAATTACATTTGCGCCCCAGCCTTTCGCATGCTGATGCGATAAAATAGCCTTGCCTATTTCCCAATACACCCTAAGGAGTTCGCGGTTAACAGTAAGCAGGGTCTGGTGTTGAGAGCGCCGGATCTTTTCTTTCAGCTCGGAAAGGGTGTGGAGATAGTTTTTTTCTTCGGGTACCATAAACTTGTTTTATACGGATAAAAAAAATTGTTCCGCGTTTATGGTTGTAAATAAGGAACTGCAAATTAAAAATTTTATTGATCATGCAATTCAATTAAGAATATTTTTTCTTTATCATACGGCATAAAAAAACTCCCTGCAAAGGGAGTTTTTTTAAGAAAGCAGACTGCTTAGTTATTTACTTCTATTTCTTCACCTTCATTCCAATGTTTGTATTCCGGCGTGTAATACAGGTACACATTGCTGGCTTTGGCGCGGTAGGTGCCCGGCACTTCGGCTTTCAGATCCAGTTCAATGGTTTTTACTTCAAATGGCGCAAAGCCCATCCAGTAAAACACCAGGTAATTGTCGAAAATTTCATAATAGGCTGCTTTTTTCTTTTCCATTATTTCTTTCAATTGCCAGGGTTGGGCAGAGAGGCCTGCCGGTATGCCGATCTTCGCGATAGCCATTGGCTGCATTATCTCCATAGAATTACTAACGGTGATGGTCATGCGAACTGTTTCGCCGGTATTTACGGTGGTGCTGCCGAGTGTGGTTTTCAGTTTTAGTTCTGCTCCCGGATCAGAAGGGGGTGTAAAGGTGTTGTAAGACAATTCAATGCCATAGGGTACAGCATGCCGGTTGCCGTCATACGATACCTGAATGGTGTTTGCACCCGGAGCAATCAATTCTTTTACCTGTGAATACTCCAACACCTGCTTTTTATTTACAGTAAATGTAACGGGCGAAGCTTCTCCCGGGTTACCGGTGAATCTGGCAAAATCCACGATTGCCTGAAGTGCCATTACGGTGCTTTGAGTTGATCCGTATCCGTAGTATGATTTTTCATTCAATATCTTATTTATGAAGGAAGATACTTTCATCAGGTCGGGTTTATCTGCCTTCAAGAGTGCCATCGCATACAGCGCATAAGTTTCTACCCGGAGTGAAGCCGCTCTTGAATTTACCACGCTGGTTTCTGCATTTAAAGCGGATTTAGATTCAAGGGCGGCAAGTGACGACAACAATTGCTGATACGCTTGCATGTCTTTTTGCAAATGTGCAGCATTGGCCATCATGGCCAATTGATAGCCATCATTGGAGGCCAGTGCTGATTTAACGGCCGTTTCATATTCCAGCTTTATCTCTTTTCCAAAGCCAGCCCTTACCATGGCGTACACAATATAGATGTTGGCAATTTTATTGGGCACAGATGCGAATTGATCATAGCCGCGATTTACCATTTCAAATGTACCCGAACCAGTGCGGCGTTTTAATAAGAATTTCTTTGTACGTTCCAGCATTTTGGCATCCACATCGATGAATTCCTGCATATCGGTAAACTCCAGCAACCCGTATGCGGTTAATGCCTCGTGCGGGGGTGTATTGCCAAACCATTCAAATCCGTTCACCTGGGTCTCAAAACCGATGAGCCGGTTATACCCGCGCTGGATCAGGTCCAGTGCCTTTTTTTCAATTTCCGGATTTGATTTGCCCGACTCCTTCAGGTATTTCAGGATCATAATATTGGGGTAAGTGCTGGAGGAAGTTTGTTCAAAACAACCGTAGGGTTCGCGCAACATAGACGCTATGCCATCGAGCAAACTACCTTCGGGATTGTTGAAGAGTTTCAATTGGGCTTTTATAGTACCGGGTACACAATCCCGTATTTCAAACGCATGCTCAGCGTTTGTATTGCCGGAGTAATTTAACCTTACAGGGAATCCTTTATCCGCTGCTTCTATTGGAAGATGTACCGTTTCTTTGGATATATCACTGCTGATGGTAAAGCCCATATCACCTTTTACAGCTCCAAGAGCTTCAACAGGAATCAACCATTTTTCGGATGCTCCGGCTTTTACCAGCATTGTTTGTGCGTAGCTACCGATCTTGATCTGCTCCGGCGCATTCACTACAACGGTAATTTCCTGTTCATCTTCGCTGTTGTTGCGAATCACCAGCGGCAACAGGGCTTTATCGCCCACGGTAAGATAGGGAGGTATTTTTACATCTGCCTGAATGGGAGCGGTCACGCTATACGTGGCTTCTGTTCTGCCTAATTTCCCATTGTATCCAATGCCTTCTGCAATCGCCCTGAACGTGGTACTGGCATCCGAATTGTAAAATTCAATGGCTGCTTTCCCCTCTTTATCTGTTTGTACTACGGGGTTCCAGTAAATTGTTTCCCGGAAATCAGTTCGCTCTTCGGTAAGCGGCGTTTTGTAGGCAGGAACATAAAAACTCTTTGCCGGGCTGAAATTATTTTTCTGTGTGATCACCAATTGCGAAGCATACCGGTGTTTATCTGTGATATTGAATGCGATCTTTCCCCGGTACGATCTTTTTGTTTCGATAACGATCGCTCCGTTTGCCGCCACACTCCCATAAATGGCGGTGGCAGCTCCGTCTTTCAGTACGGTGATGGAATTGATATCTGCCACACTGAGCTGATCAAGATTCAGGTTTTCCATTGGAAGACCGTTTACCACATATAATGGTTCGTTGTTGGCAGTTAATGACCGTATGCCCCGCAAATTAATTCTTGTATCGGCCAACACGCCTGTATTGGCGGTAACTACCTGTAATCCGGCCACTCTTCCTTCGAGTCCGGTTTGCAGCTTCAGTCCGGGTGCTATATCATTGGCCCTGATAAAAGTAGTGGAATAACCCAGTTGTTTGGATCGTGCTGTAGTACCGAAAGCGGTCACCACCACTACTTCATTCAACGTAGCAGTTTTTCGATCTGTTTCCTCCGGAAAAATGGTTGCCGGTGTTTTTTTGTCTGCTGGTTTTATTGCGGATTTCGTCAGCATAGTAGCAAATTGTATATCTGCTGGCTTAGCAAATGCCTGTTTTAATGCAGTGGCTTTCGCAGGGTTGAAGCCCAGACCATTTTGCACCACTTCGATTTTTATTGGCTGGTTTCCTTCCAATGGTCTCGCAAACAGATAATACGTGGTTTGTGGTATCATATTGGTAAAAAAGAATTGTCCGTCTACTCCTGTTTCAATTTCCATGCTTTTTCCATTGTTGAGCGTATTGACAAGAAATACCCTTCCGGCAACTGGTTGTTTATTGGCATCTACGATCACGCCGCTTAGAATCTGGTCCTGGTCAGGTAAATATTGCAGGCTGCTGTTCTTTACCACATATTCGGTATAGTCAAAATAACGGTAACCCTGTGTCAGCATCAGCAGGTCGAGTGCGGGAATGGATTTGGGTTCTTCTTTTTTGAAATAGAAAACCGGCTCTTCAATCTTTCCTTTCAACTCACTGCTCATCAGCAACCAGGAAAGTATATGATCTTGTTTGTCGTCTGCAAAGGTCCAGAGCTTATCATCCACTACAGATAAGGAGAAATTCGAAGGAACTGGTTTTCCGTTTTCATCCATTGTTTTAATATTCAGGGTCACTTTTTCCCTTGGGCCGTATTGTTTTTTTCCCTGAGTAATCTTTACCTGCAACTGTACATCTTCATTCAGGAAAGCCAGCCTTTCTGATAAGGGCAGATCATTTTCTGTAAACAAGGTGAACTGGCAAATACCCGGAGGGAAAATATTTTCAGCAAGGACTACGTGATTGTATCCCTGCTTGAGCGACAAATGCTGGAGATGATAGTTGGTATTCCGGGAGCTTACTTTCAGTTTAATATCCCTTGCTATGCTGCTGTATACTGTCAGTGAGATATTCTTTCGTTCTTTGTTCAGTTGCATCATTACACCATCTGCAGAGGCAGCGGGCAGGTCATATACCTGGCTGATATTAGCGGGTGACGTGATAAAGGCTTTGTAACAGGATCCTGTTTGTGGGGTGAGTGTAAAACGGCCCATTCCAAAATGATAACTGTCGAAACTGGCCACGATATTGCCTGCGCCATCTTTGATCACGCCTTTTACATCGGCTGCTTTTCCAAATTCATTGAGGGCTTTGAATGCAATGGTGGCCGGATAGCCATTGACCAGGGTTCCCCCTTCGGGCATGAATTGCAGATCGATCTTATTGAGTACGATTGGTATGCTGCGGGAGATGGACTCGGTAAAGGAATCGTAATCTACCTGCACATTGAGCAGTCCGTCATTGGTGTTTAAAGGTGTGGGCAACTGGAAGGTGATAAGGGCTTTACCCGTGGCATCCGTTTTAAACGACGCAGTTTGTACTGTTTGCCCTCCCAGGGATACTACTATTTTTCCCGTATGATTTTTAATGGGTTCATCATTCAGGTTGCGCATGGAGAATTTAGCTGAAACCATATCACCTGCCCCGTATCCTTTTTCAGGGAAATCAAGCTTCATCAGGATGCGCGGGGCCAGTACTTTCTGCAGCGTAACTTCTTTTACAAAGAACTGGGATTCGTTTTCATTGCGCATCCAGTTAGTATAGGCTCTTAATTTATAGATGCCGCCGGATTGCTCTACCCCGAAATCGAAAGAACCAGTTGCATAGCCATCCCGGATGGGGAAATTAGCTTTTTGCACTACTGTTCCCGCAGGACTGATCAATTCAGTATACACTACATTACTGATATGGGTGGGTGTCTGGTCCTGTGCTTTTACAATGTACAATTTAAAAAACAGCGTCTCTCCCTGTTTGTAAAACACATGATTAGTTTGCACATAGATCTTTTCTTTGTTGTCGGCATAAAATTGAGCAGATACGGAGAGTGATGCGCTTATACCTGCTATGATCAGACAAAAGGAAAGGAGTAGATTTTTTACTTGCATACGATTAAAATTGAATAGATGAGGAAAAGCCAAACGAGCGCACAGCCGGAAGATTGAAAAAGTCGAGCCCCTGTGTGGCCGGCATATCATAGAGCAACTGAGTGGGGTCTGCTCCTTTGTATGCTGACCATAATAAGATGTTGGACGCATAGAGACTAAAACTGAGTTCTTTGATCTTCTTGCGCATGACGGGCTTATACGAAATACTGAGATTCTGGATGCGGATATTATCTGCTTTTTGTATGTAGGGTGCCGCCACACCGGAAGGGCCATAGCGTACCCAGCGGTTTTGTTCTAAGGGTTGTGACGGATCATAAAAGCTAACCGGTATAGTGTTATGTCCTCCGCTGGTTGTTACACCCTGGAATACATAACCGGTAATATTTCTTTCAATGGCACTGGTAGCCGAACGGCCGAAGTAATCCAGCATAGCAGCGGTGCCATTCCAGAGGTCGCCGCCTTTGTTCCACACCCAGTCGATGCGGAGTTCCCATTTTCCCTGATAGGAAAAGTTTTGATTCAGTTTTATGGTGAAGTCCGGATTAGGGTCACCAATTATAGCAGGGGCGGGGTTTACCAGGGGATAGCCATCATTGCCAATGATCATATCGCCGGTTGCGTTGCGCAGCCATGTACTCCCGGTAATTACTCCCAATGGTTGACCCAGTACCAGGGTTTTATGTACATCACTGAATCCCGCGATAGGCGTATTATTGAATCCTGTTTTTACTCCTGTTACTTTATTCCGGTTGCGGTTGAAGCTGATCGCATGACCTAAACCGAATTTGCGGTTATTGAATATCCACGGACCATTGGAGAGTTGTATTTCAATTCCTTTATTGCGATAAGAAGCCATATTGATGAGTTCCAATCCACCACCCGCTGCAGGAACCGGTATCAGATCATCAAGGGTGGTTCGGGAAAACCAGGTGGCTGTCAGGTATACTTTGCTGTAATAGGACAGTTCCAGCCCGGCGGTAAACTCCCGGTTCCGTACGGGTAATAAACCCCGGTAGCTATTCACTTCATTAACGGGTAAATATTGCAATGCATTTGCGGTGCTGTATTGGAGCAGATTGTATCCGGCATAGGAGGTGGATAGTGGCATTTCATGGTTATGCCGGTTGAAGGAGCCAAACAGTTTACCGGAAAGCCGGTTTATTTTCAGTAATTCCTGATCCTGTATGTACAAGGATATGCCGGGCAAAAAGAAAGCATCGCGGCTGGTGCCGGAAATATAAATTTTATTTTGAAGCTGAAGACCGGCACTGAAATAATTATCCCTGAAGTCGTTGGAATAGAACAGGCTCATTTCGTGCAGCGAGCGGTTATAACGGTGATCCTTATGCGCAATGGAATAGTCGATGCTGTAGCTGTTTCTTGAATGGATATAATTCATGTTGACCTGGCCACTTACCTTATCACTGTTTTTGTAATGGAAATCCCAGGTTACGGAGGGATTGAATGTATAATTATGATAGCGGGTTTGGCGCTGCAGGTCGATGCCGGAGGCAAAGAAGGCTGTGGAAGGCTGATAACCTTCGCGGCTTATCTGGCGGCGGATATCCATTGATTGTACCAGTTTAAAACGTAAAGTGTTGATGCGCTGTTCGGCTGAAAAAGCGAATCCTTGTTGCTGTTGTAAAAAGCCATGTCCCTTGTCTGCCAGTAAGAATAACGGATTATCTGAACCGGTACTGAAACTTCGTTGTACACCATTGAGGTAAGTGCCTTGTTTATTGGAAAAACTAATGGGTGTAATCAGACTGTTCTGATATACCCGGTTTAGAAATCCGTTTCGATTGGAATGATCGCTTTTTTCCTGGCGAAATGAATATTGCAGGGACAGATTCATTTTTTCGAACCGGCCATCCATACTGGTTGAGAAAGCGGCGATCTTCTTCGTATTGCCACGGATGATGGTTTGTTCTTTTCCGCTGGAAGCACGTAAGGCTACCGAGAGGGAACGGGTATAGCGCGGTTCATATGTACCAAACAGGGCCACGGCATTTGATAAAAAAGCTCCGGTGCGCAGAATACTGTTATCATAGGGAATGGCTTTCCGGGCCGTACCATCGTTTCCTCCGGATAATGGCACCAGTCGTCCATACATATCATAGGGATAAGAACTGCCATCATACAGGAGTGTGGAAATAGCGGGTCCGTAACTGAAAAGTTCCCCGGTTTCTGCGCCTCTCCATTGAAGACTTCCGCCAGCGGAACGACCCTGCACATATTCCTGTTGCAGGGAGGGGCCGCGTCCGGGTTGCTGTACGCCGGCCATGATTGATGCATTGCCACTGAAGCGAATAGTACGGTAGCGAACCGGAATGAATTTCAGTTCATTTTGTTTGTTCACAACAATTTTACGTATGGATGTTCCTTCATTGAAATAATAACCCGTATGCCGCAGATTTGCTTTACGCATATCATTGGTGCTGTCGAAAAGAATGGTCTTTACGGAAGTCCCCGTATCCCTGCGGATCAATGCCTGATACTCCGGCGAAAGAATGGGCTTAACTTCTTGTGCATCTGCAAAGAATGGCCAACCCGCGCATAAAAGCAGTAGTCTCTTCATCTGTTGTGGTTTTGGCGCCGGTTGGGGATAGGTAAGGGTAGGATGCAGAAAGAAAGATGATTGCATAAGGGGAAGACGGAAAGTCCGAAAGTCCGTGAGACCGGAAGTCGGAAAGTCCGAGAGACAGAAAGACCGAAAGTCGGGAAGTAAGTTGTTAGGAGGGGGCTTTCTCTGTATACAGATATACGGGCTGCTATCCGTATTTTTGTCGTTCATGTCATTATATATCTCATCGCTGAATTCGGGCAGCAATGCCAACTGTTATTATGTAGGCAATCATACCGATGCGGTGCTGATTGATGCGGGATTAAGTTGCCGCGAAACAGAACGACGGATGCTGAAAGTGGGACTGGAAATGGAAAAAGTGAGAGCCATCTTTATTTCACACGAACATGCCGATCATATCACCGGTGTGGCTGGGCTTTCAAAAAAATACCAATTACCCGTTTATATTACGCCCACCACATTGCAACACAGTAATATTCCACTTGATGCAGAACGGGTGTTTTCCTTTACACACAACAAAACAGTACGGATCGGCTCCTTATCGGTATTACCATTTCGCAAACACCATGATGGAGTGGATCCGCATAGTTTCACCATTTCCTATTATGGCGCGCAGGTGGGTGTGATTACTGATATCGGTTATGCCTGCAAGCAGGTGATCAAACATTTCGGCAACTGCCAGGCTGTTTTTCTTGAATCGAACTATTGCGATAATATGTTGCAAAACGGGAATTACCCTTATCATTTAAAAAAACGCATCAGCGGCGATGAAGGACATTTATCCAATGCACAGGCACTGGAATTATTTCAGCAATACCGCTCTGCATCATTGAAACTGCTGATCCTGTCACACTTGTCTAAAAATAATAACAAGCCCGAACTGGTGGAAGAACTATTCCGGCCCCATGCAGGTAATACCGAGATCGTGGTGGCCAGCCGCTATGAGCCATCGCCGGTATATTTTATAGAAGGGAATAAGATCGGTCTTTCACCGGCAACAAAGGCGCGGTCTGTGCGCAACGAAAAGCAATTATCTCTCTTTTAAGATTGTTTATCCATTGAAAGTACCAGTTGACAGGTATTGCTGATGGAGGGATTTATTATTTTACCCTATCTTCGCCTCTCCACAATTACAGGAATATGAAAATCTGCTAAGGCTCGATCCCATTGTATATCCGGCGCAAACCGGTAGAGCCTGTCATATTACAATACTATACTCCCCGTTTTGGGGTGTTGACTCCCTATAAATATTATAATACTACTGCGCGTATTTTCATGCGCAGTAATAAACGATAAAATTTTTCAGACATGTCGCAAACGACACATTCAAATAAAAAAACTTCATTATTGTCTATCGTCAAACAAATGTTGCGGGGCGATGCATACGACTATACACAGGGCAATATCCGCAAAGCGATCGTATTGCTCGCCATTCCCATGATTCTGGAGCTGGCGCTCGAATCAGTATTTGCTGTGGTGGATATGTATTTTGTAAGTCATATGCCCAACAGTAAAAACGCCATGGCTACGGTGGGGCTTACCGAATCGGTAGTGGCCCTGGTGTATACGATGGCAATAGGGCTGAGTACGGCCGCCACAGCCGTGGTGGCACGCCGTATTGGCGAAAAGAATCCACAGGCTGCCTCACATACTGGTGCAATGGCCATTCTTATTTCATTGGTCGTATCCATCGGCATCGGTATTGCAGGAGTAATTTTTGCGCCGGATGTTCTGCGGATCATGGGTGCCAAACCCGAAGTGATACAGGAAGGCACGATGTTTACCCGCATTATGCTGGGGGGTAGTGTGGTTATAATTCTGTTATTCCTGATCAATGGTATTTTTCGGGGCGCTGGTGATGCAACTATTGCGATGTATAGTTTGTGGATCGCGAGTGGTATCAATATCATTTTATGCCCGTTGCTGATCTACGGTGTAGGGCCATTCCCCGAATTGGGTTTGAAAGGGGCGGCCATTGCCACCACTATCGGCAGGGGAGTAGGTGTGATCTATCAATGTTATCATCTCTTCAGCGGCAAGCGAAGCATAAAGCTTACCTGGCCGCATTTCAAATGGGATTTTCCGGTGGTGAAAACGCTCATTGAAGTAGCCTGGCCTGCCACGCTGCAATTTTTTATCCAGAGCGGTAGCTGGATTATCCTGGCCTGGTTGGTTTCCACTACGGGAAGCACCGATGCCAGTGCGGGTTATCAGGTGGCTATCCGCAATGTGGTATTCTTTATACTGCCTGCCTGGGGGCTGAGCAATGCGGCTGCTACATTGGTAGGGCAAAACCTGGGTGCCAAACAACCCGAGCGTGCGGCCCAGAGTGTGGTATTGGCTGCTCGATACAATGCCATCTTTATGGCCGGGGTAACGGTGCTCTTTGTGTTTTTTGCCTCTCCCATCATCAGCATTTATTCCAATGAACCGGAAGTACACCGGTATGGTACACTGGCCCTGCAGATCATCGGGTCCGGCTATATCTTTTATGGTATCGGAATGGTATTGGTACAATCGCTGAATGGCGCCGGTGATACCCGTACACCAACCCTGATCAACCTGTTTGTGTTCTGGCTTTTTCAGGTACCCCTGTCTTATTTTCTTGCGGAAGGAATGAACATGGGACCCACCGGTGCATTCATTGGTATACCCGCTGCAGAAACCCTGCTGGTGGTGATCGCCTGGTATTATTTTAAGAAAGGAAAGTGGAAGGATGTGAAGGTATAGATAATAAATAATAACTAATAACTGACAGTTGATCATTGAATTGCCAACTGTCAGTTATCAACTTTTAACTATCATCTTACTGCATATATCTCGGAGGCTTTACTTATTTTTACTATATCATTCAGTTTTATGAGTAATGTAATTGATCAGAACCGGGTACGGCAGATATTTTTCATCCTGATACTGCTGGTGTTGGGAATATTGTTATTTATCGAACTGCAAACTTTTCTGCCTGCGCTGCTTGGTGCCATCACCATTTATATTCTGTTGCATAGATGGATGTTTTTTCTCAATGAAAAGAAAAAATGGAATAAAGGATTGACTGCTTTTCTGCTCATGCTTTTTTCCTTTATTGTGATCCTGCTCCCCGTTGGGCTGCTCATCAATATGCTGTCTTCCAAAGTGAGCTATGCCGTTCAACATTCGGAAGAGCTGATACAATCCCTGAAAAAAGTGGTTGGCAATATTGAAAGCCAGTTTGGTATTACGCTTGCGAGTGATGAAAATCTGAATCAATTGGGTAGCACCATTGCGAAAAGCCTGCCCGGAATACTCGGCGCTACATTTAATACACTTACCACTATTTTCTTCATGTACTTCATTCTTTACTTTATGCTGGTCAATGGCCGGTACATGGAAAATGCATTATATGAACACGTGCCACTAAAAGATAAAAACGTAGAGCGCCTCGGGAAAGAGATTCATATGATGGTTATGTCAAATGCTATCGGTATTCCCCTCATCGCCTTTGTACAGGGATTGATAGGCCTGGTGGGATATCTGATTTTAGGTGTGGATGAGCCGTTCTTCTGGTTTGGTGTAACCTGTATAGCCGCCATGCTTCCGGTAGTAGGGGCTGCACTGGCTTATGTGCCGCTGGCCATTATCTTTTTTGCCAACGATAAAACCGGACAGGGAATCGGTATGCTGATCTTCGGATTTGGTATCATCGGTACCGTGGATAATGTATTACGCTTTACGTTATTAAAGAAGTTAGGAAACGTACATCCCCTGACCACTGTTTTTGGCGTCATCATCGGACTGAACCTTTTTGGTTTCATCGGGCTCATTTTCGGCCCCCTGCTGATCTCCTTGTTTATGCTGCTGTTGAAAATTTATTCCAACGAATTCATCACCAAGCAACGGGATATCAACAAAATCATGGAAAATTAGTGTCGTTATATATATATTAATACGTTTATAGCAACACCCGGACATTCTTACGTAAAACCCCGTTGATTTTCAGCATGCTTTTGCGTAAATCTTCGCAAAGGGCTAACAAACAACTCTTTATTATTAGAAAAATTAACAGTTGCATAATATTTTAGCATCGGCTTACGTTTTAGATGTATGCCGTGCGGCACGATAAGAAGGCCGGCCCGGTAAAATCCATACCCTCAATGAAAAAACTCATTCTACCCATCCTAATGGGTGTAGTTTGTACTTCGTTTACTGTAGTACCTCCCGCAAACAGCCCTGCAACTGTGCCGGAAGTTTCCAATGTACATGCAAACAATCCAACAGACAATACTGCTGCCGCTACACTTTATTGTAATGCGGACCTCGAACAAGCAGGTTTATCCCGTACTGCATTTGAATATGCCTGGAAGGGATATCAGTACCTGCTGCAACAGAATAAGATTACCCGTACTGATTTATTAACGATCTGCGATTTTAGTCAGTCTTCTGGTCAAAAACGTTTTTATATCATTGATATGAATAAAGGCGCGCTGCTTACCAACACCTATGTGGCACATGGCAAAAATTCTGGCGGGGAATATGCCAATAAATTTTCTAACACACCGGAATCATTACAAAGCAGTCTCGGTTTTTATGTTACACAACAAACTTACCAGGGCGAGCATGGCCTCTCCTTACGTGTGAATGGATTGGAGCCCGGTTTTAATGATAATGCATTTGCGAGAAGCATCGTGATACATGGCGCCGCCTATGTGGATGCAGCGCGGGCAAAGTATGGTATGTTCATGGGTCGCAGCTTCGGATGCCCTGCACTTCCGCAAAATGAATCTTCGCGCATCATTCAAAAAATAAAGAATGGCAGTTGCCTGTTTATTTATCATCCCTCAAAGGACTATTTGCAACGATCAAAAATATTAAACGGCTGATTGGACACATAACAAGGATGGATGAAACAAAAAGCTCAACGTACCCTATGGTTGGGCTTTTTTGTTTTTAAGCCACAGATGAACACAGATGGGCACAGATGAGAAATACAGATGCTGCTTCGCAGCGGTAGAGCCACCAATGGCGCTAATGACACGAAAATACAGGTCGCTTCGCGATGGCGGTGGCCACAGATACACACAAATTATCTCAGATATTGAATACAGATGCTGCTTCGCAGCGGTTGAGCCACCAATGGCGCTAATTACACAAATAATACAAATTGCCTGCCTACCGGCAGGCTGGAATAAATAACTACACCGCGACGGAGAATTGTATTACAAACCTTTAATACCAGCCGCAACAGGCAGGCTGCTAACTGTATTCAACTTATGGAACCCGCCACGGCGGGCACGCCTCTTAAACATATGGAACCCGCCACGGCGGGCACGCCTCTTGAACCTTTAAAACGAGAAGGTTCTCCGTAAAGAAACCCCTTCCTTTATAAAAAAGTCCCCCACCAATAAAAAAATTTTCCCCGGGCAACCATCTTTCCCCAACTTGCATTTACTCTCCATGAGTATGCACCGATGGATCAGGAACAATTGATCAAAGAATGTAAAAGGGGCAGTGCCGCAGCACAAAAATGCCTGTTCGATCATTTTGCCAATAAAATGATGGTGATCTGTTGCCGCTATATGAAGAATGAAGCCGATGCCGAAGAAGCAATGCTGGATGGCTTTTATAAATTCTTCCGCTCAGTGGAACAATTTCATTACAAGGGAGAGGCCGCCCTCTTTGCCTGGCTAAAAAGGATCATGATCAACGAATGCCTGATGCAGCTGCGGAAAAAAAATGTATTTGTGCTGTGTGCGGATACCAATAAGGACGAACCCGCCGTACCGAATGATGTTTTACAAAAACTGCAGGCCGACGAAATTTTCCGGATGATCCTGCTGTTGCCCGTGGGATACCGAACGGTTTTTAATTTGTACGAAATAGAAGGCATGACCCATAAAGAGATTGGCGCCCTGCTTCAGATTTCAGAAGGCACTTCCAAATCGCAATTGAGCAAGGCCAAACAATTATTACAAAAAATGCTGACGCAAAACAATAACGACTATGCACACCGGAAGATCAACTGATCATACCAGCTCTACTCGAATGGATGAGCTCTCCCTTCCGGCCGACTCCGGATTCAACAGGCAGCAGGCCTGGGACAAATTGCATGCCCGGCTGCATACCCCTAAAGCGAAGCCATCCATGCAACGGACATGGTGGAGCATTGCTGCTATGCTGACGCTGATGCTCGCTTTGTATGCTATTTTTAGTACCAACAAAAGATCCGGTCAGTCATTTGCATTCAGCCCGGCTATTTTTATTCCGGATATGAAAAGCCCGCAACCATCTGCTACGCTGGTTAGTATACATTCACCTGCTGTGGCAGATAAATCTACTGCGCCATCCTATAAGAAAGTGTTGGATAGTTATATTATTCACGACACGGCTGTCCTGGCTTCGAATCAATTGGTGGGAAAGCCTGTTCCTATTGGGCAGGATACTGCAACCGGTATATCACCAGATGCCGTTCATACAACAGCAGCACCCGCAAAAAAGAAACTCGGGGTGGTGTATTTCAATGAAATTGCCAGAAGTGAAAATCCGGATGAAGTTTCCGGTTCGGGTACCGGTGTGTCTTTGACAATTCCTGGTATAAAGAAAGACAATACGACAACCGTGCAAAAAGCGGAAGCCCCTGATCATTCACCTGACTTTCCCCGCAACCGATGGTTGCCCTTCAATAAAAACGCTAAACCCAAAGAATAATGAATATGAAAAAATTATGGCTTACATGCATCGCTGCATGTACAGGATTGCTTTTGTTTGCTCAAAACACGATTTGGAACTATACACCCGGCCAGACAAAATCGGACCAGCTATTTAATGTGGTAAACCCTACGGAACTGCGGCATCGCTTTATTGTGGAACTGGATAAAGGGAATCGCATGGAAATACTGGTATATAACCGGGAGCATTTTCTGAAGCTGATGAATATCGATTCGATCATACAACTGGTGAACCGTTCGATTACGATGATCAACGATTCACTGGCTCCCAACGAATTGGCCAGCCGGCGAATCGATATTCATATCGATCCCGCTGGTACTATTAAAATTCGTACCCGGGTATATCCACCACCGGCAAACCACTATATGATACAAAAAAATGAACTGTCTGCTTTAAAAATGGAACAGGACACCATCATGGTAACCGGTTTGATGAGCGGGCCTGCTGAACGGATCGGCTTTAAGGGAATTTACACGATATTTCCTTACCGCATCATGTTTGTGTTGAATAATTATCAGCAATTGAACAGTTATGAAACTGGTAGCCTGACAGGGATCATGGAACAGATCCGTTCCGAATGGAATGTGCATTACCCGCAAACCGATAAGGCAAACCGCCGGTTCAATCTGTATGGATATTACAGTTTGACGGACCCCTCCAGAACACGCAGGTTGTCGCGTCCCACTATGGGGTCGAGCTTGCCTTCGGCTGCGAGTTTAGTCAGGTCGCGTCCGTAATGCTCTACAAAAGGCAAATTGCCCTTATCCTGCTCGGACTGTGCGGATGCGTTTCTTCCGCCGGAGAGGATACTCATTACCTCTTCTTTGACCGATTTGTAATCAGTGCCGAAAACGCTGAGAATCTGAGCCGCAATACCGTTCTTATTCTTTGTAAGAGCCAGAAGCAGGTGCTCGGTTCCAACATAATTGTTGCCCATTTCGCGGGCTTCCTGAACAGCCATCTCGATGACCTGCTTCGCCATCGGCGTGTAG
Source organism: Bacteroidota bacterium (assembly GCA_026391455.1). Taxonomy (GTDB): domain Bacteria; phylum Bacteroidota; class Bacteroidia; order Chitinophagales; family Chitinophagaceae; genus JJ008. The sequence goes on along the minus strand of JAPLEH010000046.1, from coordinate 261 downwards.
GGAACCTCGGAAAGAACCATTGCCCCTGAAGTTGACTGGACAGCATCCTCAATCGATTTTTTCAACGCATCGAGCTGAATCCCGAGATTTGAGAGTACTGCAATGGCAACTCCCTGCCCCTCTTTCACAAGTCCCAGAAGAAGATGTTCCGTTCCTATATAATCGTGACCGAGGCGGGAAGATTCTTCACGGGCGTATTGAAGAACCTTTTTAACTCTATCGGTAAAATTATTCATATTCATCTCCATGGGGAATCCCCAA